>CAWFKD010000007.1:0-845514 GCA_963816235.1 uncultured Alphaproteobacteria bacterium
GCGAGAAAAAGGCTGGCATCGGCGCTGGCCGAAGATCCGAATGTTCGATGTCGACGGCACGGAGATCGATGCAGCACGGCTGCTTGCTGATTTCGAATAGTTGTTGACGCCGGGGAATCATCTGTGATTCCGTGCCCACATGCTCGGTACCCTTGATTTTCGCAAAGGCCTGCGCGCTTTGCTGCCGCAAATTCTCGGCGCGGCGATCTGCATCTATTTCGCGTATCACGCGGTGCAAGGCGATCGCGGACTGATCGCGTGGCTGCAGCATTCGCGCGAGCTTGTTGAAAGCGAAACGGTGCTGGCAAATCTTGCAGCCGAACGCGCCACGCTCGAGCATCGCGTTTCCCAACTCCGCGCCGAGAGCCTGGACCCGGACATGCTGGAAGAGCAGGCCCGCACCATGCTGAACTTCGCCGGTCCCGATGACCGGAGCCTGCTTCTGCCGTCGGCCTCCGGGCACTGAACTTCTCATTTAACTGAACTCTGTATAATCGACTGTTTCATGAGTTGATTCAGGCGTTTAACCTCGCTTGTAATACCGGCCTTGGGGCGTTAGTTTCTGCCTAACGCTGACGTCGGGCCTGTATCAAGGGCCTGCGATTTTCCGGGAGAACGCAATGGCTTCTGGGGCTAAGCGCAAGGGGCGGCCCGATGATGGACAGCCCGATTCCGATGACCTGCTGAAATTCTACCGCGACATGCTGCTGATCCGCCGCTTCGAAGAGAAGGCGGGCCAGATCTATGGCATGGGGCTGATCGGCGGCTTCTGCCATCTCTATATCGGCCAGGAAGCGGTTGTCGTGGGAATCCAGTCTGCCCTGGAGCCCAAGGACACGGTCATCACCAGCTACCGCGACCACGGCCATATGCTCGCCTGCGGCATGGATCCGAAAGGCGTCATGGCAGAGCTCACCGGGCGCCGCGGCGGTTATTCCAAGGGCAAGGGCGGCTCCATGCATATGTTCAGCCGCGAGAAGAACTTCTTCGGCGGCCACGGCATTGTCGGCGCCCAGGTGCCGCTGGGCACCGGCCTGGCATTCGCCCATCGCTACCGCGAGGACGGCGCTATCTGCGTCACCTACATGGGCGACGGCGCGGTCAATCAGGGCCAGGTCTATGAATCCTTCAACATGTCGGCGCTGTGGAAGCTGCCGGTGATGTACGTCATCGAGAACAACAAGTACGGCATGGGCACCAGCATCGAGCGCGCTTCGGCCCGGACCGACTTCTACCGCCGCGGCGAGGCCTATGGCATTCCTGGCGCGCAGGTGGACGGCATGGATGTCGTGGCGGTGCATGCGGCGGCGGAGAAGGCCGTTGCCCATGTGCGCGGCGGCAAGGGGCCCTATATCTTCGAGGCGCTGACCTACCGCTATCGCGGCCACTCCATGTCCGATCCCGGCAAGTACCGGAGCAAGGAGGAGGTGGCGAAGATGCGCGAGAAGCACGACCCGATCGAGCATCTGACCAAGCTGCTTCTCACCGACGGCGTTGCTGATGAAGCATCGCTCAAGGACATCGATCGCAAGATCAAGGAAGTCGTCGCCCAGGCGACAGAGTTCGCGCAGACCAGCCCCGAGCCCGATCCCGCCGAGCTCTACACCGACATTCTCTTGGAAGCGACTGCCTGAGGCGGGCCTGCCGCCCGAAGAGGTTTCTATGCCGATTGAAATCCTGATGCCCGCGCTGTCGCCCACCATGACCGAGGGCAAGCTGGCGAAATGGCTGAAAGCCGTGGGCGACAATGTTCGCTCCGGCGATGTCATCGCCGAGATCGAGACCGACAAGGCCACGATGGAGGTCGAGGCCGCCGACGAGGGCAAGCTGTCGGAAATCCTGATTCCGGCCGGCACGGAGAATGTGAAGGTCAACACGCCGATCGCGCTGCTGGCCGGTGAAGGCGAGAAGCCGTCGGCATCCAAGGCGCCGGCCGCTGCCGCCGCGCCTGTTTCCGCGCCGGCGGCGACACCCGCCGCGGCAAAGCCTGCCGCTGCGCCACCTGCGCCAAAGGCGGCCGCCGAGCCGACCTTCGCCGGTCCCACCACCACCATGACCGTGCGCGAAGCGCTGCGCGATGCCATGGCCGAGGAGATGCGGCGCGATCCCACCGTGTTCCTGCTGGGCGAGGAAGTGGCCGAGTATCAGGGCGCCTACAAGGTCAGCCAGGGCCTGCTGCAGGAATTCGGCGCCAAGCGCGTGGTCGATGCGCCGATCACCGAAATCGGCTTTGCCGGACTGGGCGTCGGCGCCGCGTTCCATGGCCTGCGGCCGATCATCGAGTTCATGACCTTCAATTTCTCCATGCAGGCGATCGACCACATCATCAATTCTGCGGCGAAGACGCTCTACATGTCCGGCGGCCAGATGGGCAGTTCCATCGTCTTCCGCGGGCCAAACGGCGCGGCGTCGCGTGTCGGCGCCCAGCATTCCCAGTGCTACGCCAGCTGGTACGCCCATTGCCCCGGCCTGAAAGTGATCTCGCCCTGGTCGGCGGCCGACGCGAAAGGCCTGCTCAAGGCAGCGATCCGCGATCCCAATCCCGTGATCTTCCTCGAGAACGAGATGATGTACGGCCAGAGCTTTGAAGTCCCGACAGCGGCAGACTTCGTGTTGCCGATCGGCCGCGCCAAGATCGAGCGGCCGGGCAAGGATGTGACGATCACCGCGTTCTCCCGCCCGGTCAGCTTTGCGCTGGCGGCGGCGGAGAAGCTGGCCGCGGAAGGTATCGATGCCGAGGTGATCAATTTGCGCACCATCAGGCCCCTGGATACCGCGACTATCGTCGAATCCGTCAAGAAGACGAACCGGCTGGTCTCCGTGGAGGAGGGCTGGCCGTTCGCCGGCATCGGCTCGGAACTTGCCGCTGTCATGATGGAACAGGCTTTCGACTATCTTGATGCGCCGATGGCGCGGGTCGCAGGCGAGGACGTGCCGCTGCCCTATGCCGCCAATCTTGAGAAACTGGCTTTGCCGGATGCCGACAAGATCGTCGCGGCGGCAAAAGCCGTCTGCTACCGCAGCTAGCGCCGGAAGGAGGACGCAATGCCGATCCAAATCCTCATGCCCGCGCTGTCGCCCACGATGACCGAGGGCAATCTGGCGAAGTGGCTGAAGAAAGAAGGCGACAAGATCAAGGCCGGCGATGTCATCGCCGAGATCGAAACCGACAAGGCGACCATGGAAGTGGAAGCCGTCGACGAAGGCACGCTGGGCAAGATCGTCGTCGCCAGCGGCACCCAGGGGGTCAAGGTCAACGAACTGATCGGGCTCATCCTGGAAGAGGGTGAGAGCGCGGATGCGCTCGCCGGCGCGGGCGCCAAGGCCGCACCCAAGCCCGCTGCCGCTCCTGCGCCGTCCGCACCTGCAGCCAAGCCGGCTGCGGCGCCTGCATCGGCACCCGTGGCTCCGGCATCTGCGACTCCGGCGCCAGCCGCTGCGAAGGGCAATGGCCATGACCAGGGCGCGCGGATCGTCGCCAGCCCGCTGGCCAAGCGCATGGCCCTGCAGGCGGGCATCGACCTTGCCCGCATCACCGGCAGCGGTCCCCATGGCCGTATCGTCAAAGCCGATATCGACAGCGCCCTGGCGCGCGGCGCTCCCGCTGGCGCACCGGCGGGACGTCCGCAGGCGGCGCCGGTTGCCGCTGCGGCCGTGGCTGGCCCAACTCCCCATCACGTTGTGCCCCACTCGATGATGCGCAAGGTCATCGCCAAGCGCCTCACGGAATCGAAGCAGACCGTTCCGCATTTCTATCTGACGGTCGATTGCGAGATCGATGCGCTGCTGAAGGGCCGCGCGGCTCTCAACGCCGCGGCGCCGGAGAAAGGCGAGGGCGCCTACAAGCTCTCGGTGAATGATTTCGTCATCAAGGCGGCGGCGATGACGCTTGAAGAAGGTGCCGGCCGCCAATGCCTCCTGGAGCGATGACGGCACCGTCATGTACGACCGCGTCGACGTCTCCGTCGCCGTCGCCATTCCCGGCGGCCTGATCACGCCGATCATCTTCGATGCCGCGAACAAGGGCCTGGTGCAGATTTCCGCCGAAATGAAGGCCCTGGCTGCGAAGGCCCGCGACGGCAAGCTGAAGCCCGAGGAGTATCAGGGCGGCACCTTCTCGCTGTCCAATCTCGGCATGTTCGGCATCAAGCAGTTCGAGGCGGTGATCAATCCGCCCCAGGGCTGCATCCTCGCGATCGGCGCCGGCGAGCAGCGCGCTGTCGTGAAGAACGGCCAGCTCGCGGTCGCCACTGTCATGAGCTGCACGCTCTCGGTCGATCATCGCGTCGTCGATGGCGCCGTCGGCGCCGAATTCATGGCCGCCTTCAAGAAGCTGATCGAAGAACCCCTGGGCATGCTGCTGTAGGAGACGACGATGGCCGATACCAGCTTCGATCTCATCGTCGTCGGCGGCGGTCCCGGCGGCTACGTCACGGCGATCCGCGCCGCGCAGCTCGGCATGAAGACGGCGCTGGTCGAGCGCGAGCATCTCGGCGGCATCTGCCTGAACTGGGGCTGCATCCCGACCAAGGCGCTGCTGCGCACGTCCGAGGTCGGCCACCTCCTGCACCATGCTCGAGGCCTACGGCTTCACCGCCAAGGACGTGAATTTCGACCTCAAGAAGATCGTCAAGCGCAGCCGCGATGTCGCAGGCAAGCTCAGTCGCCGGCGTCGGCTTCCTGCTGAAGAAGAACAAGGTCACCGTGTTCGACGGCCATGGCAGGCTGGCCGGCACCGGCAAGCTGAAGGTCGAGAAGGACGGCAAGCCGGTCGCCGACCTCACGGCCAAGAACATCATCCTCGCCACCGGCGCGCGGGCGCGCAGCGCTGCCGGGGCTGGAGCCCGACGGCAAGCTGGTCTGGACCTACAAGGAAGCGATGGTGCCGGAGGCGATGCCGAAATCGCTGCTGGTGGTCGGCTCGGGCGCCATCGGCATCGAATTCGCCAGCTTCTACCGCGATCTCGGCGCCGAGGTGACCGTGGTCGAGGTGCTCGACCGCGTGCTGCCGGTCGAGGACGAGGAGATCTCGGCCTTCGCCCGCAAGGCCTTCGAGAAGCAGGGCATGAAGATCATGACCGGCGCCACGGTGAAGGCGCTGAAGAAGGGCACCGACAACGTCACGGCCACCATCGAGGCCGGCGGCAAGACATCGGAGATCACCGTCGACCGCGTCATCCTCGCCGTCGGCATCGTCGGCAATGTCGAGAAGATCGGCCTCGAAGGCACCAAGGTGAAGGTCGAGAAGACCCATGTGGTGATCGATCCCTGGGGCTTCACGGGCGAGCCTGGCGTCTATGCCATCGGCGATCTCGTCGGTCCGCCCTGGCTGGCCCACAAGGCGAGCCATGAGGGCGTGATCTGCGTCGAGAAGATCGCCGGGCTCAAGGGCGCTGCATCCGCTGGACATCCACGAACATTCCGGGCTGCACCTATTGCCGGCCGCAGGTGGCCAGCGTCGGCATGACCGAAAAGGCGGCCAAGGCGGCGGGGCGGGAGGTCAAGGTCGGCCGCTTCCCCTTCATCGGCAACGGCAAGGCGATCGCCCTGGGCGAACCGGAGGGCATGGTGAAGACCGTCTTCGACGCCAAGACCGGCGAGCTGCTGGGCGCCCATATGATCGGCGCCGAGGTGACCGAGCTGATCCAGGGCTATACGCATCGCCCGGACCCTGGAATCGACCGAGGCCGAGCTGATGCACACGGTCTTCCCGCACCCGACCCTGTCGGAGATGATGCATGAAGCGGTCCTTGCCGCCTATGGCCGGCCGATCCACATCTAGACCATGAGCAACGTCTCCGACATCGCCGCCGCGCGCCATCCGGAGAAGGCCAAGAATCCGGCCACCCAGACGCCGCGCAAGCCGGAGTGGATCCGGGTCAGCGCGCCGACGTCGCCGGAGTATCAGGAGACCCGCGACCTGATGCGCCGGCTGAAGCTGAACACGGTCTGCGAGGAGGCGGCCTGCCCCAATATCGGCGAATGCTGGAAGCAGAAACACGCCACCGTGATGATCCTGGGCAGCGTCTGCACCCGCGCCTGCGCCTTCTGCAATGTCGCCACCGGCAAGCCGGACCTGCTCGATCCCCATGAGCCCGAGCATGTGGCGGAGGCGGTGGCGAACTCGGCCTGTCCCATGTCGTGGTCACGTCGGTGGATCGCGACGATCTGGACGATGGCGGCGCAGAGCATTTCGCCCGGGTGATCCGAGCGGTGCGCGAACGCGCGCCGGGCACGACCATCGAGGTGCTGACACCGGATTTCCTGCGCAAGAAGCCGGGCGCGATCGAGACGGTCGTGGCGGCGCGGCCCGATGTCTACAACCACAATCTCGAGACCGTGCCGCGGCTCTACCGCCCGGTGCGGCCGGGCGCGCGCTATTTCCATTCGCTCCGGCTGCTCTCGCGGGTCAAGGAAATCGATCCCGCGATGTTCACCAAGTCGGGCATCATGGTCGGCCTCGGCGAGACCCGCGACGAGGTGCTGCAGGTGATGGACGATCTGCGATCCGCCGATGTGGATTTCCTGACCATCGGCCAGTACCTGCAGCCGACGCCCCGCCATCATCCGGTGGACCGCTTCGTGCCGCCCGCCGAATTCGAGGAGTTCCGCGTCCATGCCCTGGGCAAGGGGTTCCTGCAGGTGTCGGCATCGCCCCTGACGCGCTCGTCCTATCATGCCGGTGACGATTTCGCGGCAATTGCGCGCCGCCAGGCTGGCACAGCTTCAGGGAATTCAGCCCTAAGCTCCTGAATATGCCGACCCACGCTGAACAACGGGTACTGCCCTATACGCCGGAGCAGATGTTCGATCTCGTCGCGGACATCGAACGCTATCCGGAGTTCCTGCCCTGGTGCGTCGGCGCCCGCATCCGCAAGCGCGAAGCCGATGAAGTGGTCGCCGACCTCGTCATCGGCTTCAAGATGTTCCGCGAGCGTTTCACCAGCAATGTGAAGCTCGACCGGCCCGGACAGCGCATCGATGTGGCCTATGCGGATGGCCCGTTCCGCCATCTCAACAATCACTGGCATTTCGAGCCCCACGGCAACAATCATTGCCGTATCGACTTCTTCGTCGATTTCGAGTTCCGCTCGGCGATGCTGCAGAAGCTGATCGGCGTGCTGTTCAACGAAGCCGTGCGCCGCATGGTCGCGGCATTCGAGAGCCGCGCCAATAAGCTCTATGGGGCAGGCGCCGCCGTTACCAGATGATCCGGCCCTCGATCAGTTCGAGCGGTTCGGCGGATTTGGTCAGTCTGCCGTCTTTGTAGGCGCGCGCGGTCGCAGCTGCGGCAATCACGCTGTCCAGGGCGTCGCCGCCCTGATCCGCCAGGAGCATCGCACGCAGTCTGCCATCAACAGCCGCGATAAGCCCTGTTTCATGCAAACAATCGAGTATCCGGGCGCGCTGCGCGCATTGAGCCTTCGTTGCACCCTTATAAGGCCGGTACACACCCAGCGATTTCAGCGTCGAGGCCGGGCAGGCTTCGACGATCCAGGCTTTGTTGGCCGCATACTCCTGCATCGGAATGACGGCCGCAGCCTGCCGCGCCACTGCCGCGGCCAAGACATCCCGGACGCCATAGAATGTCTGGCGATAGATGCGCAGGTTGTAGGCGGCGAACGGCACGCGCGCTTCGCGATCGCAGAACTCTGCGGCGCTCTGTGCCGTCCGCCAGCTTCCGGCAATGCTCGCGAAAATCCTCGGGCACTGAAAATTGCTGCGCGAAGTCTTCGGCGAAACGGTTCCAGTTCCGCCCCTGCATCAGGAAGTCCGGCAGGCTGAAGGGAAAATCGCAGCCGAATACGGCGTCGGGACTGGCTGCGATCAGTTCCACGAAAGCTCTGTGGCAATCCTCCCGTCCGGCGCGTGCCCCGGCCCATCGTCCGATCGGCGCACAGTCAGTGATCGACAACCGGCCGGCTTTCATCCGCCCCTCGGCGACCCAGAGCCGGCGCGCGGTATCGGCGGCACCGCTGAAATCGACGCCGAAGATGCGTCTAGGAGTTGATCGCTTGTTCAAGGAGGTCGAAGGCCCGGGCGACTGTGGCGAGCCGCACGCCGGTGCGGTCGCCGGTGAAGACCTGCCGCTCCACGATTGGTTTTCCATCGCGGCGCTGCACTGCCAGATAGACCAGCCCCACCGGCTTTGTCGGCGTCGCGCCGCCGGGCCCGGCGATGCCGGTGACCGCGACGGCCGCGTTGGCCGCCGAGCGGGCGAGGGCGCCCCGGACCATCGCTTCCGCAACCTCGGCGCTCACGGCGCCATGGGCGGCCAGCAGCGCTTCCGGCACGCCGATAAGGTCGGTCTTGGCGCCATTGGAATAGGTCACGAAGCCGCGGTCCACGACGTCGGAAGAACCGGCAATCTCCGTCAGCGTCGCCACGATCAGGCCGCCGGTGCAGGACTCCGCGGTCGCGATCTTTGCGCCCTTGGCGCGGTAGAGGCTCAACAGCGCCTCCGCCCGGGTCCGCAATTCGTCCGGCGTGACCATCGATCAGGCGGGCAGGGCGACCGTTGCGGTCGCTTGGGCGGCGATGCCCTCGCGCCGGCCGGTAAATCCCAGCCCCTCAGTCGTCGTCGCCTTCACGCTCACGCGCTGCGGATCGAGCCCTAGGATCTCCGCCACGCGCCGCACCATGGCGTCACGGTGTGGCCCGACCTTCGGCCGCTCGCAGATGATCGTCACATCCACATGAACGACGCTGCCGCTGCGATCGCGTACCAGGCTGGCGGCATGGCTGAGGAACGCGGCGGAGTCCGCACCCTTCCAGCGCGCATCCGTCGGCGGGAAATGCTGGCCGATATCGCCGGAGCTGATCGCGCCGAGGATGGCATCGGTGATGGCATGCAGCCCGACATCCGCATCCGAATGGCCCTCGAGGGCATGGCTGTGCGCGACGCGCACGCCGCAGATCGTCACATGATCTCCTGCCGTGAATTTGTGAACGTCAAATCCGTTGCCCGTGCAGAAGATCTGGCCGGAACCCAAGAGCTTTTTGGCGCGCTCGAAATCTTCCATGGTCGTGATCTTGAAATTCCCCTCTGCACCCGGCACCAACTCGACACTTAGCCCCTGCGCTTCCAGAAGAGCCGCATCATCCGTGAGTTGCTTGTCCCTGAGTTTCCGGTGCGCGTCCAGGATCGTGTCGAAGCGAAAACCCTGGGGAGTCTGCGCCCGCCACAGGCCGCCGCGCTCAACCGTGCCAACGATGATGCTGTCGCTGCCGCGCTTCAACGTATCGATCACCGGCACCGCCGGAATTGCACCTGGATGGTGATCCAGCGCAGTCAAGACGCCGTCGATAACATCTCCAGTCACAAAGGGCCGCGCCGCGTCGTGGATCAGCACTTTGTCCGGCTTCAGTTCCGCGAGACTTTCGAGTCCGTTGCGCACGGATTCCTGCCGCGCAGCACCACCGTTCACGGGAGGCAGGATCTTCAAGCCCTCAGTGGCTTGCCGGTACAGATCGCCGTGATCCCCGCTGATCACCACACGGATGGCATCGATCCGCGCATGTCCGGCAAACGCATCGATCGAGCGGCGCAGCACGCTGCGTCCCGCCAGCGGCAAATACTGCTTCGGCAATTCGCCGCCGAGCCTTTGGCCGCTGCCGGCGGCGACGATCAACACTGCATTTCCAGCCATGAATTCTCCGTGGCGGCAGACGCTATAGGCAACCGCCCAGGTTGCCAAGCAGCGGCAAAGCTGATAGCGGGCTGCGGGCTTCCACAAAATCCCTGCAGCGGAATATGCCGGTATCCTTCGCGTCCATTGTTGCAATTCTTGCGGTGATTCCCGCCTTGATCCAGTCGCGCCGCGCATCAGCCAGCGGCGGGCTCTTCTGGCCGCTGCTTCTGGTCGCCGGCGCCGGTGTGGCGCTGCCGGCATTCCGGCTGCTGGTCGGCAATGAGTTCGCCGAACTCGGCGGTGCGCTGACCATGAGCAACGCGGCGACGCTTCTGCTCTTCATCCTCTGCGCGCTCGTTTGGCCGGCGGCGCGGGGCCTCAGTGTGCTGCTCCTGCCATATTGCCTCTGTCTGGCCGTGCTGGCGGCGATCAGCTTTCGGCCCCATGCAGAAGCGGCGGTGCCCGGCAATCCGGTCTGGCTCGACGCCCATATTCTTGTCTCGATCCTGACCTATGGGCTGGCGACGATCGCCGGCATCGCCGCATTCGCGATTTTCCAGCAGGAGCGGGCCCTCAAACGCCGCCAGCCAAGTCCGCTCTCGGCCAGCTTGCCCGCCATCGCCGATACCGAGCGGCTGCAGAATCGCCTGCTCTGGCTGTCGGCCATCGTCCTCGCCGCCGGATTGCTCACGGGAGTCGGCACGCTCTACAGCGAGACTGGCCAGCTCTTCACCTTCACCCACAAGACGATTTTCGCAGTCGCAGCATTCGCCGTGATCGTGGCCCTGTTGATCGTCCACAACCTGACTGGCCTTCGCGGTCGCCGCGCTGCGCGCGTGGTTCTGGTGATCTATCTGCTGCTGACTTTGGCCTATCCCGGGGTCAAGTTTGTCCAGGATATCCTTATAGGTTAACGGCTTGCGCGGCTTGGCTTTTCCCTTGCCAAGCGCCGTCTCCCAGACCATTATCCCGCCCAATTCCTGAGCAGATATCGAGGCTGCCTAAATTATGGGCATTCAGATCGGGCCCGTTCAGCTTGAAGCGCCTGTCATCCTCGCGCCCATGTCGGGCGTGACGGATATGCCGTTCCGCCGTCTGGTGAAGCAGTCGGGGGCGGGCCTTGTCGTTTCCGAGATGATCGCCAGCCAGGCGATGATCCGCAAATCCCGCCAGACCATGCTGATGGCGCAGAACTCGCCTGAAGAATTTCCGATGGCCGTCCAGCTTGCAGGCTGCGAGCCAGAGGTGATGGCGGAAGCGGCGAAGCTCAACGAGGATCGCGGCGCGGCGCTCATCGACATCAATTTCGGCTGCCCGGTGAAGAAGGTGGTCAACGGCCATGCCGGGTCGTCGCTGATGCGGGACGAGATACATGCCGGCCGCATTCTCGAGGCCACGGCGAAGGCGGTGAAGCTGCCGGTGACCCTGAAGATGCGCACCGGCTGGGACCACGCCAACCGCAATGCGCCGAACCTGGCGCGCATCGCCGAGGAGAGCGGCATCAAGATGATCACCATCCACGGCCGTACCCGCTGCCAGTTCTATGAGGGCAGGGCGGATTGGGGCTTCGTCCGCGAGGTCAAGGAGAGCGTCAAGCTGCCGGTGGTCGTGAACGGCGACATCACCACGCTCGAGGACGTGAAGGACGCGCTCGGCAAATCCGGCGCCGACGGCGTGATGATCGGCCGCGGCGCCTATGGCCGGCCCTGGTTCCTGCGGCAAGTCATGCATTTCCTGAAAACCGGCGAGCGTCTGCCCGATCCTTCGCTGTCGGCGCAACTCGCCACGCTGCTCGAGCATTACGAGGGCATGCTGCGCCACTACGGCGCTTCGACGGGCATGCGCATCGCCCGCAAGCACCTTGGCTGGTACAGCAAGGGCCTGCCGGCGTCCGGCGAGTTCCGCGCCACCGTGAATCGCATCGATGAGCCCGCCACCGTCATCGAAACCATCCGCCGCTTCTACACGCCGCTGCTGGAGCGGCTGGCCGCCTGACGGACGAGGGAAGCATGATCCGCACTCAGACTTCCCTCCGCCTGCATATCCCGGATGAAACCGCCGTGCCCGAACGGCCGGATGGCATGTCGCTGCTCAATGCCATTCCGACGCCTGTATTCGTCGTCGGCGACGATCTGGCCTTCCTGCTGGCCAATCCGGCGGCGGAGCAGTTCTTCAGCCTGAGCGCCAACGCACTCCTGCGCCGCAAGCTGGATGAGCTTGCCGGCGCCGACAGCCCGCTGGTGCTGCTACTGCAGCAGGCGCGCGAGCATGGCAGCAGCCTGTCCGAGCATGAAGTCGCCCTGGAGCTGCCGCGCCTGGGCCGCCGCCTGGTCGGCATCAGCATCGCCCCCGTCAGCGAGTGGCCTGGCCGTTACATCGTCAATCTCCACGAGCGCACCATCGCCAGCAAGATCGACCGCCATCTCAACCAGCGGGATGCCACGCGCACCGTGACGTCCATGGCGAGCATGCTGGCCCATGAAATCCGCAATCCCCTGTCGGGCATCCGCGGCGCCGCCCAACTGCTGGAGGGCAGCCTGCCGCCATCGGACCGCGAACTGGCCCGCCTGATCCGGGATGAGACCGACCGTGTGGTCGGCATTCTCGACCGCATCGACATCTTCGCAGACGACCGGCCCATCGGCCGCACGCCGGTGAATATCCACGAGGTGCTGGACCATGTGCGCAAGCTGGCCAAGGCCGGCTTCGCCCGGGACCGCCGCATTGTCGAGCGCTACGACCCGTCGCTGCCCTCCGTGCTCGGCCATCGGGATCTCCTGATTCAGCTGTTCCTGAATCTTGTGAAGAACGCGGCGGAAGCCACTGATAATGAATCGGGAACGATCGTTCTCGGCACGGCCTATCAGCACGGCGTGCGGGTCCAGGCGCCGGGCGGCCACCACCGGGTCGACCTGCCGCTCTGCATCAGCATCGAGGACAACGGCAAGGGTATCCCCGAGGAGCACCTGCCGCGCCTGTTCGAACCCTTCTTCACCACCAAGACCGAAGGGAAGGGCCTGGGCCTAGCCCTGGTGGCCAAGATCGTGCGCGACCATGACGGCATCATCGAATGCCGCAGCAGCGGCCGGCGGACCCAGTTCGACGTGCGCTTGCCCGTAGCCCCGGCGGAGGCGGACTGACCATGGCCGGCCCCGCCACCATCCTGGTCGCCGACGACGACCGCTCGATCCGCACGGTTTTGACCCAGGCGCTGTCCCGGCTCGGCCATGAGGTCCGCACGGCGGGCACGGCCGCCCAGATCTGGCGCTGGATCGACGAAGGCATCGGCGATCTCGTGATCACCGATGTGGTGATGCCCGATGAAAGCGGTCTCGACCTGATCCCGCGGATCCAGCGGCGGCGGCCGGGCCTGCGCATCATCGTCATGAGTGCTCAAAACACGTTGCTCACGGCGCTGAAGGCCTCGGAACGCGGCGCCTTTGAGTATCTGCCCAAGCCATTCGACCTCAATCACCTGGTCGAGGTAGTGCAGCGCGCGCTGTCGACGCCGAACCAGACCATCGCCAATAACAACAGCCGCGACGAGCAGCTCCCGATCGTCGGCCGCTCGGCGGCGATGCAGGATCTCTACCGCGCGCTGGGCCGCGTCATGCGCACCGACCTGACCATGCTGATCACCGGCGAATCCGGCACCGGCAAGGAGATCGTGGCGCGGGTGCTGCACGAATACGGGCCGCGCCGTGCCGGGCCTTTCGTCGCCATCAACATGGCCGCGATCCCGCGCGACCTCATCGAGAGCGAATTGTTCGGCCATGAGAAGGGCGCTTTCACCGGCGCCCTCCAGCGCAAGAGCGGCCGCTTCGAGCAGGCCGAGGGCGGCTCGCTGTTCCTCGACGAAATCGGCGACATGCCGACGGAAGCGCAAACCCGCCTGCTGCGCGTGCTGCAGGAAGGCGAATACACCACCGTCGGCGGCCGCACGCCGATCCGGGCCAATGTGCGAATCATTGCCGCGACCCACCGCGACCTGCGCCAGCTGGTCCGCCAGGGCCTGTTCCGCGAGGACCTGTTCTACCGCCTGAATGTGGTGCCGCTGCGCCTGCCGCCCTTGCGCGAGCGGGCGGACGATATTCCGGAGCTGGTGCGGCATTTCTTCGACCAGGCGGAGCAGGAGGGTTTGGGCGGCAAATCGCTTGATATCACCGCCTTCGATCGCCTGCGGGACTATCATTGGCCGGGCAATGTCCGGGAGCTCGAGAACCTGGTCCGGCGGCTTGCGGTCCTCTACAGCGAAGACGTCATCGGCGCCGACATCATCGAACGGGAATTAGGCGAGGCGACCGGTGTTGTTGAGAACAGCGGCAGTGCTCCTGATGTCCGCGAATCACTGGGCGAGGCGGCGGAACGCCATCTTCGGGCCTATTTTGCCGCCCATAGTGAGGGTTCGCCGCCGGCCGGTCTCTATGATAGGGTCTTGCGCGAAATCGAGCGGCCGCTGATCGCCCTGACCCTGGATGCCACGCGCGGGAACCAGATACGGGCGGCAGAGCTGCTCGGCGTGAATCGTAACACCTTGCGCAAGAAGATCCGCGAGTTGGATATCAAGGTCATCCGCAGCGTGCGATAAAGGCAGAGAGGCCCGGCAGTCCGCCGCCAGCATCCGGGGCTGGCGGCAGAGCGTAGGGCCCTATCGAACATGACATTCTTCAGTCAATCGAAGGCGGATATTCTCGGCAGGCTGGGCGAACTCGCCCACCGGCCGACGATCACGCGCGTCCTGGCCATAGCGCTGCTGGTAGCGTCAGTACTATCGGGATTTGCCACCTATCTCGCGCTAACCGGCGAATTCGGCGCCGACGTCAGCCCGACGACAGTCAATCTGCTGCTGGTCCTCAATCTGGTGCTGCTGCTCCTGCTCGGGGCCGTGGTCAGCTGGCAATTGGTCTCCCTCTGGCTGGAGCGCCGCCGCGGCCTCCTGGGCGCGCGGCTGCATTTGCGCCTGGTGTTGTGGTTCAGCGTTATCGCCATGGTGCCGACCATCGTGATCTCGCTGTTCTCGGTCCTGTTCGTGATCTTCGCCATCAACGAGTATTTCTCGGATCAAATCGGCGGATTCGTGAAGAGCTCGGACATCGTCGCCAAGACTTACGCCAAGGAACAGCAGAACATCATCGCCAACAGCACCGCGGGCTTGGCGGCCGATCTAAGGAAACGCATCGGCGCCGACGAGTTCAACCGCAGTGCCATGGAACCTGTGCTGACGCGATGGACCCAAGGCGGGCCAATCGACGAAGCGGTGATAATCGACGCCAACAATAGCGTTCTCGCGAGCGCTGAAATGAGCATGGCCGTCCAGTTTGAACTGACGCTTCCCACCGATGCGATCACCCGGGCAAATGCGGGACAGGTGCTCGTCTTCCCGACCGCGGGCAATGACCGCTTGCGCGCTCTGGTCGCCCTGGACTCCACTGGCGGCAGGTATCTGCTGACCGGCCGGCCGATTTCGCCGGCGGTCGTGAAACATCTGGAGACGCTGGCCAAGGCGACACACGACTATGACCGGTTGAAGTTGGAGCGGTTGACCGTCCAGGCGCGTTTTGCGTTCGTCGTCATCGCCATGGCGCTGCTCCTGCTGTTCGTCGCCATCTGGGCCGCATTGGCCTTCGCCGCACGTCTGTTCCGTCCCGTCAGCACCGTCGTCGCCGCGGCGGACCTGATCGGCGCCGGCAAACTGGATACCCGCGTGCCCGAAGGCGAGCCCGGCGACGAGATGGGCGCCCTCAGCCGCGCCTTCAACCGCATGATCGAACAGATCAGCTCCCAGCGCGAAGAACTGGTGAATGCCAACCGGCAGCTTGAGGAACGGCGCCGCTTCACCGAAGGCGTGCTGGCCGGCGTGTCCGCCGGCGTTATCGGACTGGACGATCAGGCGCGCATCAACCTGCCGAACCGCTCCGCCTCCGATCTGCTGTCGGTCGATCTCTCAACGCGCATCGGCCAGCCCATTGCCGAGATCGTCCCGGAAATGGCGCCCCTGGTGGAATCCGCCCGGCAGCGCCCATCCTGGATCGCCGAATCCCAGATCAATCTCGAACGCGGCGCCGAAACCCGCACCTTGCTGGTGCGCATCGTCGCCGAATTCATCGCCTCGCGCCTTATCGGCTTCGTCGTCACCTTCGACGACGTCACCGAGCTGATGTCGGCGCAGCGCAAGGCGGCCTGGGCCGATGTCGCCCGCCGCATCGCCCATGAGATCAAGAATCCACTGACGCCGATCCAACTATCCGCCGAACGGCTGAAACGCAAATACCTGACGGAGATCACCAGCGATCCCGAGACTTTCGCGGCCTGCACCGATACCATCGTGCGCCAGGTCGCCGATATCGGCCGTATGGTCGACGAATTTTCGGCCTTTGCCCGCATGCCCGCACCGGTCATGGAGCCCAACGACGCCATCGAACTCTGCCGTCACGCAATATTCCTGCAGCGCACGGGCAATCCCGAAATCGAGTTCACGACCGATTTTCCGGAGCATGCGGTGCCGCTCAATTGCGATGGCCGCCAGATCGGACAGGCGCTGACCAACTTGCTGAAGAACGCCGGCGAGTCTATCGAAGGCCGCGTTTCGGGGGCTGATGGCGGCAGCGGCCCCGGGAAGATCCAGATCGCGATTTCCGAAAGTCCCGAAGATCTGTCGATCATCATCAGCGACAATGGCCGCGGCCTGCCGGTGCAGGGCCGCGAGCGCCTGACCGAGCCCTATGTCACGACGCGGGCGAGGGGCACCGGACTGGGTCTCGCCATCGTCAAGAAGATCATGGAAGATCACGGCGGCCTGCTGGCGCTGGGCGACCGGGAAGGCGGCGGTGCCACCATCCGCATGATCTTCCGCAAGCAAACCGACACGGCTGTGCCGGTCGAGACGGATACCGAACCGGTCAGGACGGCGCATGGCGGCTGACATCCTAATCGTCGATGACGAAGCCGACATCCGCATGCTCATCGGCGGCTTGCTGACCGATGAAGGCTACGCCACGCGCGAAGCGGGCAACAGCGACGAGGCGCTCGCCGCCATCCGGCACCGTCAGCCAAATCTTGTGATCCTGGATATCTGGCTGCAGGGCAGCGCCCTTGATGGCCTGCAGATTCTTGACGTCATCAAGAAGGAATATCCCACATTGCCCGTCCTGATGATCAGCGGCCATGGCAGCACGGAAACCACGGTCGAAGCGATGCGGCTGGGCGCTGTAGACTTCATCGACAAGCCTTTCAAGTCCGAGCATCTGCTGGTCCGCATCGCCAAGGCCCTGGAAGATGCCCGGGTGCGGCGCGAGGTCGCGGAGTTGCGCAGCAAGCTGGGAGCCGAGGGCGATCTCCTCGGCCAGTCCACGGGGATCAATGCGGTCCGGCAGCTCATCGAGCGTGTGTCGCCGACCAACAGCCGCGTTCTCATCACCGGTCCGGCGGGAGTCGGCAAGGAAGTCGTCGCGCGCATGATCCATCAGCGCTCGAAGCGCGCCGACGGGCCGTTCGTCATCCTGAATTGCGCGGCATTGCGCCCCGAACGGTTCGAGATGGAACTGTTCGGCAGCGAAGCCGGCACCGATGGCCCGGCGAAAATTGGCACCTTCGAGCAGGCCCATGGCGGAACGCTGCTGCTGGACGAGGTCGCGGACATGCCGCTGGAAACCCAGGGCAAGATCGTGCGCATCCTGCAGGACCAGACTTTTCAGCGCGTCGGCGGCAAGGACAAGGTTTCCGTCGATGTCCGCGTCATCGCCTCGACCAACCGGGATCTGCAGCGGGAGATGAACGAGGGGCATTTCCGCCAGGATCTCTATTACCGCCTGAATGTGGTGCCCATCCCCGTGCCGTCGCTGCGGCAGCGCCGGGAGGACATTCCGATCCTGGCCGGCTATTTCGTCTCCCGCCTGTCCGAAACCCAGGGCCTGCATTCCCGCATGGTCGGCGAGGATGCCATGGCGGTGCTGATGTCCCATGACTGGCCCGGGAATGTGCGCGATCTGCGCAATGTCATCGAGCGCATGCTGATCATGGCGCCGGGCGAACCGAACGAATCGATCCATGCCGATGCGATCATGGGCGTGATCGGCGCCATGTCCGACCACAACAAGCCGAACCGCCTCGATGGCGAGATCATGGCGGTGCCACTGCGCGAGGCGCGCGAGCTGTTCGAACGGCAATATCTCGAGGCGCAGGTCACCCGCTTCGACGGGAATGTCGCGAAGACCGCCGCCTTCATCGGCATGGAACGGTCGGCGCTCTATCGCAAGCTGCGGTCCCTGGGCCTGACGCCGAACGACCGCGCCGCCGCGAACGAAGAATAGCCGCAACTCTCCGCAAGCCTGCCGATGACCGCATCCGTCCAGTCAAATCCCAAGGTATAGTTCCCATGCCGCGTATCGCTTATGTCAATGGACGCTACGTCGCCCATCGCGAAGCCAGCATCCATATCGAGGATCGCGGCTATCAGTTCGCCGATGGCGTCTACGAAGTGGTGCCGGTTTTCAACGGCCGCCTGGTGGACGAGGAGCCGCATCTGGATCGCCTGGACTATTCGCTCGGCGAACTCAGGATTGCGCCGCCCTGTTCGCGCGCCACACTGCGGTTTGTCTGTCGCGAAATGCTTCAGCGGAACGGTCTGCGGCGTGGCATCCTCTATATCCAGGTCACCCGCGGCGTCGCGCCCCGGGACCACAAGTTTCCCGTCGCGGCGAAATCGGCTCTCGTCGTCACCACAAAAAACTATGGGGGTCCCACGGCACGGATGATCGAAGAGGGTGCGCGGGTCATCACCATCCCCGATATCCGCTGGGCCCGCTGCGATATCAAATCGGTGTCTCTGCTGCCCAACGTCCTCGGCAAGCAGCAGGCGGCGGAGCAGGGCGCTTTCGAGGCCTGGATGGTGGACCGGGACGGCAATGTCACCGAAGGCACCTCGACCAACTCCTGGATTATCACGGCGGACAAGCGCGTGATTACACGCCAGCTCAGCACCGCGATCCTTGCCGGCATCACCCGCGCCTCTCTGTTCAAGCTCATCGCCGCCGAAAACTACAAGCTGGAGGAGCGGCCCTTCACCCTGGCCGAGGCGAAGGCCGCCGCCGAGGCTTTTCTTACCAGCAGCACGTCGCTGGTATTGCCGGTGACACAGATCGACGACACGCGAATCGGCGACGGCAAGCCGGGCCCGATGACCCGCAAGATGCGGGAGGTCATACTCGCCTATGTCGGCAAGTAAGAGCGGTTCGCAAGGCAAACTGCCGCGGCCCAAGGCCCTGCTGTTCGATTGGGACAGCACGCTGGTGGATAATTGGACGGCGATCCATGCCGCCATGAACGTCACGCTGGGCCGTTTCAGGCAGGAAACCTGGACGGTCGAACAGTGCAAGGCGCGCGTCAAAACGTCATTGCGCGATGCCTTTCCCCGCCTGTTCGCCGGACAGTCGGACCTCGCCCTGCAGACATATCTGGACGCCTATGAGCGCATTCATCTGCAGCATCTGGCGGAGATGCCGGCCGCCGGCGTCATGCTCGATGCCGCGCAGGAGATCGGCCTCTATCTGGGCATCGTCAGCAACAAGACCGGGCCCAACCTGCGGCAGGAGGTGGAGCATCTGGGCTGGACGCCGCGCTTCTCCCGCATCGTCGGCGCCACCGATGCTGCCAGGGACAAGCCGGCGCCGGACCCCGTGCATCTCGCGCTGGGCGACAGCGGCGTCAGCCCCGGTCCGGATGTCTGGTTCATCGGCGACACCGATATCGATATGCTCTGCGCCCGCGCCAGCGGCTGCACCGGCATCCTGCTCAATCTTGAGGCACCGTCGGCCGAGATGGCTGCGGCAGGGCCGGCACATCATGTCGCGGACTGCGCCGGCTTCGCGCGCCTCTTGACGACGGTTTGCCTTTCCGGGTGAATTGTTGTTGTGTAAACGGTACTTGGGACGGGTAGGTTGACGGCTTCCGCCAGGGGAGGCCCTATAAGAAACCAGGCCCCGATAACATTGAACAAAGAGGGGAGCCGATGGCTGGAGAAAAGTCTCAGAATGTTCAGGATATTTTCCTGAACAGCATCCGCAAGAACAAGACCCCCGTGACGATCTTCCTGGTGAATGGCGTGAAACTGCAGGGAATTGTCACGTGGTTTGACAACTTCTCGGTGCTGCTGCGCCGCGACGCCCACTCGCAGCTGGTCTACAAGCATGCCATCTCCACGGTCATGCCGGCCGGCCCGATCCAGCTCTTCGAGGGGGCGAAAGAGGGCGAAGAGGCATGAGTTGACGGCGTCACCGCCCAACGGACACAGCGTCTTACGCAACGGCAAATCCACGACCTCAGGTCGCGCCCTGATCCTCAGCCCGGTCCTGCGCCAGGACGCGGGGAAGGGTCGTTCGCCTGAAGCAAGGCTGGCGGAAGCGGTGGGACTCGCCGCCGCCATCAGCCTGGATGTGGTGCATGCCGCCGTGGTGAAGGTGACCCGCTATCGTCCGGCCACCTTGATTGGCGGCGGCGCGGTGGAGACCTATCGCGATCTCATTGCCGAGAATCACATCGAGCTGGTGGTGGTCGATGCCGCCGTCAGTCCGGTCCAGCAGCGCAATCTCGAACAGGAGTGGAAGTGCAAGGTCATCGACCGCACCGGCCTGATCCTGGAGATCTTCGGCGAGCGGGCGCGCACCCGGGAAGGCCAGCTGCAAGTGGAACTGGCTGCCTTGACCTATCAGCGCAGCCGGCTGGTGCGGTCCTGGACCCACCTGGAGCGGCAGCGCGGCGGTTTCGGCTTCATCGGCGGCCCCGGCGAATCCCAGCTGGAAATCGACCGGCGGTTGATCGGCGAGCGCATCATCCGCATCAAGCGCGACCTCGAGGATGTGCGCCGGACCCGCGGCCTGCATCGCAAGGCTCGGCAACGGGTGCCCTATCCCGTGGTCGCCCTGGTCGGCTACACCAACGCCGGCAAGTCGACGCTGTTCAACCGGCTGACCCGGGCCGATGTGCTGGCCAAGGATGTGCTGTTCGCCACGCTGGATCCGACCATGCGGGCAGTGAAGCTGCCGTCGGGGCGGGAAATCATCCTGTCCGACACCGTCGGCTTCATCTCCGATCTGCCGACCGACCTGGTTGCCGCCTTCCGCGCTACGCTGGAAGAGGTGCTGGAGGCTGACATCATCCTGCATGTGCGCGATATCTCCCATCCCGACACCATCCTGCAGCAGCAGGATGTGGAGGGCGTGCTGCGCGATCTCGGTATGGGCGAACAGGTGGATCGCGGATTGATTCAGGTTCTCAACAAACTCGATCAAATGTCGCCGGACGCTCGTCAGGTGATTGCCGAACAGGCCGCGCGCGACCCGCTGCTCGTGCCGATTTCCGCGCTGACCGGCGAGGGCTGTGACCGCCTGCTGCAACTCATCGACGAAGTCATCGGCCGCCAGCAGACCATGGTCGATGTGCAACTGGCCCATGGCGACGGCAGCACCATGGCCTGGCTGTATGATCATGGCGAAGTGATCAGCCGCCGTGACGACGATGATTTCTCGTACCTCTCGGTCCGGCTGTCGCCGGCGGATCTCAGCCGGTTCGAGCAGATGCAGCGGCGGAAGTCGCAAGCGCCCCTGGCCTGACGATCGCGCCGCCATGAGACCAAGTCTGGATCAGGTTTCCCGGCTGATCGCCGACGTCGCCGCCACGGAGGTGATGCCGCGGTTCCGCAAGCTGGAGCCCGGCCATGTGATCGAGAAGGCGGCGGGCGACCTCGTCACCATTGCCGACCGGGCCGCGGAGGAACGGCTGACGGCGGCGCTACACGAGCTGATGCCGGGGTCCACCGTCGTGGGTGAGGAGGCGGTGGCCGCCGACGCCGCGCTGCTCGACCGCCTGCTGGGCGAGCAGCATGTCTGGATCATCGATCCAATCGACGGTACGACCAATTTCATCGAAGGCCGCAACGAGTTCGCGGTGATGGTCTGCCTGGCGCGGAAGGGCGAGTTGGTCGCCAGCTGGATCCACCGGCCGGTGACGGGCGCCACCGCTATCGCCGAAGCCGGCGGCGGCGCTTGGATCGATGGCGACCGTGTTCATCTTTCTGAACCGCCGGATGCCGCGGCACAGATGACCGGCACCCTGCTGGCCGGCACCTATGGCGACAAGCTCTACAACAAGCGCCTCCAGCAACGGCGCGACCGTGTACAGTCGGTCCGCAGCAGCCATAGCGCGGCCATCGAGTACTGGCGCCTGCTGACCGGCGATCTGCATTTCTCGGTGTTTACGAAGCTGATGCCCTGGGATCACGCGCCCGGCGTGCTGCTGCACCGGGAGGCCGGCGGCCATGCCGGCTATATCGACCGCGGGGACGCCTACATGCCGGCCGACATCGCGCGCCCCGGACTGCTGGTGGCGCCAGACCCGGAAGCCTGGCGCAAGCTGCACGCCACCCTGCTCGCTGAAGACCGTTAGCGGCGCGCCTGCGGATTGTCCGGTCCCGCCACGGCCGTTAGCATCGCGCCATCAATCGAAAGGACGCATTCATGAGCGAAAAGCAGACCGTCGCCTTCGTGGGCCTGGGCGTAATGGGCTTCCCCATGGCGGGCCATTTGGCGGCCGCCGGCCATCAGGTCACCGTCTATAACCGGACGGCAAGCCGCGCCGAGGCCTGGGTCGCCAAGCATGGCGGCAAGAGCTGCCCGCAGCCCGCCGATGCCGCCAAAGGAGCCTCGATCGTCTTCGTCTGCGTCGGCAATGACGATGATTTGCGCTCGGTGGTGTTTGGCGACAAAGGCGCGCTGGCCGGCATGAGCCGTGGCGCCATCCTGGTCGACCACACGACGGCATCAGCCGAAGTGGCGCGAGAGATTTCCGCCAAGGCCAAGGGGCAGGGGGTCGGCTTTCTGGATGCGCCTGTCTCCGGCGGCCAGGCCGGCGCGGAGAACGGCAAGCTGACGGTGATGGTGGGCGGCGAGGCCGACATCTTCGCCCGCGCCAAGCCGGTGATCGACAGCTACGCCCGGGCCTGCGCCCTGATGGGGCCGACCGGCTCCGGCCAACTCGCCAAGATGGTCAACCAGATCTGCATCGCCGGCCTGGTCCAGGGCCTCGCCGAAGGTATCAACTTCGCCACCAAGGCAGGCCTGGACGGCAAGACCCTGATCGACGTGATCTCCAAGGGCGCCGCCCAGTCCTGGCAGATGGAGAACCGCGCCAGCACCATGTTCGAGGGCAAGTTCAATTTCGGTTTTGCCGTGGACTGGATGCGGAAGGACCTGGGGATCTGCCTTGCGGAGGCCAAGCGCAACGGCGCGCGCCTGCCGGTGACGGCCCTGGTGGACCAGTTCTACGCCCAGGTCCAGGCCCGCGGCGGCAAACGCTGGGATACCTCCAGCCTGATCCACCTTTTGGCCAACGATTGAGGGTGAGGGCGCCGCCTACTTGGCGCCACCCTCGGTCTTCTTGGCCTCCTGCCAGAGGCTTTCCATTTCATCCAGGTTGGAGTCCGCCAGGGATCGGCCCTGGCCGGCCAGGCGCTGTTCGATATGGCGGAACCGGCGTTCGAACTTGCCGTTGGCGTGGCGCAGGGCGGCCTCCGGGTCCACGTCAAGATGGCGCGCCAGGTTGGCGCAGACGAACAGCAGATCGCCGACCTCATCCAGCACGCGTTCCGGCTTGCCGCCGCCGTCCAGTTCGGCGCGGATTTCGTCCAGTTCTTCTTGCATCTTCGCCAGCACATCCCGCGCATCCGGCCAGTCGAAGCCGACCCGGGCGGCGCGGCGCTGCAGCTTCAGGGCGCGGAGCAGGGCGGGCAGGCCGACGGCCACGCCATCCAGGGCGCTGGGCGGCTTTCCGGCGGCCTTGGCCTGGGCCTGCCGCTCGGTCTCCTTGTGATCCTCCCAGGCGCGGGTCTGGGCCTCGGAGGTCTCGACCACGGTATCGCCGAAGACATGGGGATGGCGGCGGACCATCTTCTCGGAGATCCCGTCGGCCACCTGGCTCAAATCGAACTGGCCGGCCTCCTGGGCCATGCGGGCATGGAACACCACCTGGAGCAGCAAGTCGCCAAGCTCGTCCCGGAGCGCCGGCATGTCCTGGCGCTCGATGGCGTCCGCCACCTCATAGGCTTCCTCGATCGTATAGGGCGCGATGGTCCCGAAGTTCTGCTCCAGGTCCCACGGGCAGCCACCCTTGGGATTTCGCAGCTGCGCCATGACAGCCACCAGCTTCTTGATCGCGGACTCCAAGCCTTCGTTGTTCATCGCGGCCGCCTGCGGATTGATTCGGGGTCTCTAGGGAGGCGGGACGTTAGCGAAGGCGCCGCGGGATTGAAAGCCGCCCTACGCCCATCGGATTATCGCATAATGTATATTATGGGAAATTAATAATACATTATCCATATCAGACGGATATCAGGAATCGGAGTCCTTATATATAGCGCTGCGGCGCCCGTCTCACGACAGCTCCACCGTCAATCCATCGTACCCCGGTTCCACTCCTGGCGGGCACCGGCGCGCCAGCTGCGTCATAGTCCACCGTGTGGTTCAGATGCGTGAGGATCGCCCGCTTCGGTTTCAGCTCGGCGATCCATCCGATGGTCCGCTCGAAATGGGTATGGGTTGGATGCGGCTCAAATCTGAGGCAATCCACCACCCAGAGATCCAGGCCGCCCAATGCCGCCTTGGCGCCAGCCGGCAGCTCCACCAGGTCGGTGGAGTACGCGAAGTTGCCGATGCGGTATCCCGTGCTGACCGCTCCAAAGCCATGATCCTGGTCGAATGGAATGACCTGGACTCCGGCGGCCGAAAACGCCCCGCCGATTTCATGGGCCTGGAGCACTGGCCGGTACAGGCCGCTGACGCTGCCTTCAACTTGACTGAAAATGTAGGCAAACCGCTGGCGCAATGCCGCCATGGTGGCCGCTGTGCCGTAGGCGTCGATCGGCTGGCTGTTCTTGTCGTAGCTCAGCGCCCGGAGCTCGTCGATGCCATGGCAATGGTCGGCGTGGTCGTGGGTATAGAGCACAGCATCGATCCGGCTGATCTTGGCGTCCAGAAGCTGGAGCCGAAGATCCGGCGAGGTATCGATCAGAATATTGGCGCCCCGGTCCTGGACCAGGACGGATACCCGGCGCCGGCGGTTCTTCGGATTGTCCGGATCGCAGGTACCCCAATTGCCATTGGCCAGCGGCACGCCGCCCGAACCGCCGCAGCCGAGAACCGTCACCCGCATGGTCAGGCTCCAGCCGGAGCCAGCGGCCGGACCGTCTTTGCAAACAATTTGAAGAAATTGTCGGTGGTTTTCTCAGCCAGTTCCTCAAGCGTAATGCCGCGGAGCTGGGCGATAAAGGCGGCCGTGTCCGCCACAAAGGACGGCTCATTCCGCCGGCCCCGATGCGGCACTGGCGCCAGGTAGGGAGAATCGGTCTCCACCAGCATCCGTTCGATGGGGATTTTCTCTGCAATTTTACGCAGTTCCACGGCATTCTTAAACGTGACGATGCCCGACAGCGAGATCGAGAAGCCGATCTCGAGCGCCGCCTCCGACAGGGTCTCCGTCGAGCTGAAGCAGTGGATCAGGCCGGGAACTGGCCCCTTCCCGTTTGCCGCCCGCAAAGTCTCCGCCATCTCCACGTCGGCATCCCGGCAATGAATGATCAGCGGCAACCCGGTCTGCCGTGACGCCTCGATATGCATGGCGAAGACCTTGGCCTGCCGGTCCCGGGGGCTGTGGTCGTAGTAGAAATCCAGGCCGGTCTCTCCAATGCCCACCACTTTTGGATGCTGGGCCAGCTCCACCAGCCGGTCGATGCTGGCGGCATCTTCGGCCTCGGCCTCGTGGGGATGGACGCCGACGGTGCAGTAGACGTGGTCATACCGCTCGGCGATCGCCCGCACCCGGTCGAACTCCCGCAGCTTGGTGCCTATGGTTACCATGGTGTGAACGCCACGGCCGGCGGCCCGCGCCATGATGGCGTCGAGCTCGCCGTCGAAGTCCTTGAAGTCCAGATGGCAGTGGCTGTCGACCAGCATGCGCCCTGCCCGGCCCTAGGCCGCGCTCCCCGTTTCGACAAACTTCGGGAAAATGCCCGCCGGATCCGGCAACGCCGTGCCGGGCTTCAACGCATGCGCCTTGGTTAAAGCGCTGAACGTGCGCTCCGCCTGTGGCACCGCAAGCTGATCCAGCATGCGACCGCAGGACTCGGGCATGAACGGCTGACACAGGATCGCCAGTTGCCGGACCAGTTCAGCCACCACGTAGAGCACGGTGTTCATCCGTGCCAGATCGCCGTTCTTCCGTAGAGTCCAAGGCGCCTGGGAGTCGACGTATTTGTTGCCATCAGCGATGACCAGCCAGATCGCATCCAGCGCCTTGTGGAAGGACTGTTGGTTAATCTCCGTTCGAACATCGTCCAGCAACTTTCCGGCCGCGGTCAACAAGACAACATCCTCGGCGGCGAACGTCTCCGATGGCGCCGGCAGTTTGGCGTCACAGTTCTTCTGGATCATCTTCAGAATACGCTGGGCCAGATTGCCGAACTTGTCCGCGAGGTCGTTGTTCATCCGGTTGATCATGGCTTGCCGGGAAAAATCGCCGTCATTGCCGAACGGCACCTCCCGCAACAGGAAATAGCGCACCTGATCCAACCCGAACTGCTTAACCAATTCGTGGGGATCGATGACATTGCCGAGTGACTTCGAGATCTTCTGGCCCTCGTTCGTCCACCAGCCATGGGCGAATACGCGCTGCGGTGGCGCCAGTTTGGCGCCCATTAGAAAGGCCGGCCAGTAGATGGCGTGAAAGCGCAGGATATCCTTCCCGACCATGTGCAGATTGGCCGGCCAGAACGACTTATAGTCTTCGCTCTCTACATCTGGAAATCCGGCCGCGGTAATGTAGTTGGTTAACGCGTCCAGCCAGACATACATGATATGCTTCGGATCGTCGGGCACGGGGATGCCCCAACTGAATGTGGTCCGCGAGACCGACAGGTCGGCGAGCCCGCTTTTCACGAAGCTGATGACCTCATTCCGCCTTGAAGTTGGCGCCACGAAGTCCGGATTCTTTTCATAAAATTCGAGCAATGGCTTTTGCCAGGCGGAGAGCCGGAAGAAGTAGCTCGGCTCCTCCACCCATTCGCATTCGGCGCCCGACGGCGCGATCTTTTTGCCGCCTTCGTCGCGCAGTTCGTCTTCGCCATAGAAGGCTTCGTCGCGGACGGCATACCAGCCGGCATACTTCCCGAGATAGATCTGGTCGTTCGCGATGAGCCGGCGCCACAAAGCCTGGCAGGATTTCAAATGGCGCTCCTCCGTCGTGCGGATGAAGTCGTCATTGCTGAAATTCATCGCCTTCGCCAGATCGCGAAAATTTTGCGAAACTTTGTCGGTGAAAGCTTTCGGCTCGAGCCCGGCGGCCTGGGCGGATTTCTCCACCTTTTGCCCATGCTCGTCGGTGCCCGTGAGGAACTTCACCCGCTTGCCGTCAAGACGCATGAATCGGGCGATCACATCGCACGCCAATGTCGTATAGGCATGCCCGATGTGGGGCGCATCATTCACGTAGTAGATGGGCGTCGTTATGTAATAGGTGTCGCGCACGCCAGTCTTCTCCCGCGCACCGAAGCGTCATCGGGCGCTGACCCGCACTGACTCCGGTAAACGATGTCTTGAGGTTACCGCGCCGCCGTCAACTGGGCGATGTCGACCATGGCGCCGATCCATACCTGCTTGCGGTCCAAATTGATGGCGTCGGTCCGCCTGAACAGGTTATCGGTCTTTTCCCACAGGGCCAGCCATTGTTCAAGACTCCCCCTCCCCGCCACGGCGGTTGATGGCGGACGCCCTGCCCCGGTCGCCCTTTGCCGGACGACCCGGCCAAGCCAGATCAGCAGCAGTTCCGACGCCAGTTCGAACGGGCTTTCGCCGCCGGGCTTCCCCACTTTTTCGGCAAATGCGTGGATTTCGCCCATGGGCAGGTTGGGCAGCGCCGAAAGCTGCCGGTTCAGCTCGGCATTGATCTCCAGACCGCCGGCGCTGGCCACCGAAAGCGCACGGCCGACGGAACCGCCGGCGATCTCCGTCAGCTGGCGCACCTCCGTGGGATCGAGACCCGGCTCGTAATGGTGAATAAGCTCGCCGACGATCGCATCCGGCAGCGGCGCCAGCTCCAGACGCCGGCATCTGGAGCGGATCGTCGGCAGCAACCCGCCGGGAGCGTGACTCACAAGCAGGAGCAGAGTCCGTTGCGGCGGTTCTTCGAGGATTTTGAGGAGTGCGTTGGCACTGTTCCGGTTCATATCGTCGGCACAATCGACGATGACGACCCGCCAGCCGCCCATCGCCGACTTCAGATGCATGAAATCCACTGCGCGGCGGATGTCGTCGACGACGATCTCGGTCCGCAGGCGATCCCTTTTGTCGTCGTAACCACGTTCGACCACCATCAGGTCCGGATGAGCGCCGGATGCGACCTGGCGGAACACCGGCGAAGCCGGCTCGACCTGGAGGGAAGGTCCCGTGGCGCCAAACAGTCCGTCTTCGCCGCCCTGCCCACTCAAGCGCCAGGCGCGCAAAACGATAGGCCAGCGTCGCCTTGCCGATGCCGCGCGGCCCGGTGATTAACCATGCGTGGGGGATACGGCTCGAAGACCAGGTACGGAGGATCGCCGCCGCCGCATCATCGTGCCCACGGAAGTGGCCGTTGCGCCGCGGCTCCAGGATTTCCTGTTCGTCTTCTGCCATGGTTAAGCCGCGAGCTCGAAGCGCTTGGAGATGACAGCGCGTATCTGGTTCTGGACGGCATCGATGCTCTGCCGCGCGTCGATGGTCTGGCAGCGTTCCGGTTCCTGCCGCGCGATCGCCTGGAACCCTTCGCGAAGCCGTTCGTGAAACTCGACCGGCATCAATTCGTAACGGCGCTCCGTATTGACGCGGCTCTGGCTGCGCTGGAGTCCCTCGGCGGCTGGCAAGTCCATGATCAGCGTGAGATCCGGCCGATACCGCTCGCCAACAACCGCATTGCGCAGTGTTTCAATAAAATCCAACGCAACGCCATGTCCATATCCCTGGTAAGCCAGCGTGGAATCGAAGAACCGATCGCAGACAACCCAACGTCCGCTTGCCAGCTCCGGCTCGATTGTCCGCTGGATATGGTCCTGCCGTGCCGCGTAGTGGAGAAGAACTTCGGTAATCGGAGTCCAGCGGCCGGCATCGCCGGTCACCAGCAGTTCGCGGATCCGCTCAGCGCCCGGCGAGCCCCCCGGCTCCCGTGTCGCCACGGCGTGCACGCCCCGCTCGCTTAACCATGGCAGCAGCAGCTTGGTCTGGGTCGACTTGCCGCCGCCCTCCCCGCCTTCAAAAGTAATGAACCGGCCGCGTCCGCCGGCGTTCGATGCCATGGGATGTACTCATGCAATCAAGAGCCCGCTCCCTGTCTACATGCCAAACAGGAAGTACTCCAGATTGCTGAAGGCGCGGCCGACAAATCCCTGGCGATCGACCGCGGCCGCGGCCACCAGGGGGGCCTCGGTCTTGCCGTAGCCAGGGGTCTCGATGACGATCTTGCCCACTTCCTGACCCTGGGCGATCGGCGCCGGGATCGGTCCGTCGAAGATAACCTTAATCTGCGCCTGGTCCCGGCCGCTGCGCGGCAACGTGGCGACAAGATCGGTCGCCACCGTCAGCGGCACCGTCGGCTCGCTACCATACCAGACTGGCGCCTCGTCGATGACCTGCCCCGGCTTTGCCAGCGCATAGTTGTTGAACTCGCGGAATGCCCACTCGACCATGTTCGTCGCTTCGTCGGACCGCTGCTGCATGTCTTCCATGCCGTGCAGCACCATGAAGATGCGGCGGCCGTCGCGCTGAGCGGAGATCACGACGCCGAATCCGGAGACGCTGAGATGTCCTGTCTTCAGGCCGTCGACGCCAATGTTCTTGTAGATCAGCGGATTGCGGTTCTCTTGTTTGATCCCGTTGAAGACGAACTCTTTCTCGGAGAAATAGTGATAATACTCCGGGTATTCGCGATAAATATGCTCGGCGAGCTTGAGCAGATCGCGCACGGTCATCTTGTGATTCGGGTCTTCGAGGCCGTGTGAGTTGCGGAAGTGGCTATGTTCGAGCCCGAGCTCGGCGGCCCGCTTGTTCATCAGCTCGACGAAGGCTTCCTCGGTTCCGGCAAGCCCCTCCGCCACCACGATGCAAGCGTCATTGCCCGACTGCACCACGATGCCGCGGATCAGATCCTCCACGGGGACCTGGGTGTTGATGCCGACGAACATGGTTGAGCCTTCGTTATGCGCCCAGGCTCGCTCCGAGACCGGAAATGTATCGGTGAGTTTGATCTGTCCCTTCTTCAGCTGCTGGAACAGGATCTCGAGGGTCATGAGCTTGCTCATGGATGCCGGATGGATCAACTCGTCGGCGTTCTTCTCCATCAAAATGGTTCCGGTCTGGTAGTCGACGATGATCGCCTGCTTGGCGAGCGTATCTACAGCCCCCGCCGCGCCGGCCGCAAACATCGTCATGAGCGCCGCAATGGCGGCAAATACATCGCGTTTCAATAAGCCTGACAGCATCTTATCCCTCTGAGTCAGTATGGTCCGGCCTGTTTCGACCCGGCCGGAAATCTCGCACGCAGCCACAGGGCCAATAGAAGCAAATTTGGTCGAAATTGTGTTAACGTCGGTGCGGCTTCCCGTTTACTCGACGACGATCTTCGCCTGCGGATTGCCGGCGCCGACGACCTGATCCAGGATTCGATCGGCATCCTCCAACGAGGCGATCGGACCGACCCGGACCCGGTAGAATTTCTGCCGGTCCACGACCACGGGCACGATCCGCGCCTGCCCGAACTTGGCCAACCGGCTTGCTAGGCGGTTGGCATTGCCCTGACTCGTGAAGGCGCCGGCCTGGACATACATGTTTGCCGCCTTGACCGGCACCTTGGTGACCTTGCCGTCGGGGGCCGGCGCTGCCGCCAGTACTTTGTCCTCGATAGGCGCCGCCGGCTGCACCGGCTTGGTTACCGGTTGATTGACTTTTGGCGCCGCCGCCTGGCCGCCCGGCGGTGGCGGAAGCGGTTCCTGCGCCAGATCGCCGACAGGTGCAGCGGCGACCTGGGGACTGCCCGACTGGCTGGCAGTAGTCGAGCCGCCGGTCCCGCTCGAGACCTCCGGCGCGACTTTATAGGCACCGGCCTGATAGGCAAGTTGACGGCTTTCTTCCGCCAGGATCTCGACCCGCACCTTCGCGGTGCCGGTTTTCTCGAAGTCCAGGAGCTGAGCGCCCCGCCGGGAAACGTCCAGGATCCGCCCATGGGCGAACGGTCCCCGGTCGTTAACCTTAAGGGTGATCTGCCGCCCGTTGGCCAGGTTCGTCACCCGGACCAGGCTCGGCAGCGGCAATGTCCGATGCGCGGCGGTCAGACCGTTCTGATCGTAGGTCTCCCCACTGGCCGTCTTCTTCCCGTGAAATCCAGGGCCGTACCAGGAGGCGATGCCCGTCTCGTCGTATTCGTAGTCGACATGCGGGTAATACCAGACACCGGCGACCTGGTAGGGCTTGCCGACCTTATAGCCCGAGGAGGTCGCCGAGCTTGGCGACTTGCCGGCGCAGCCGGCAAGCGCGACCACAGCGAGCGCGGCCAACACCAGTCTCAGTCGGGGAAAGCGCGTCATGTCCTCGATCCAGATTCCCGAATCTGCTGCCTATAGTAGTCATGTGCCGAATGTAATCAATGGATTGGGTCGGCTACTCAGATAACGAGGCCGAAGCCTAGTAAAGTCCAGGCTGCCTGTGTATGTAACGCCGTCCTCGAGGGGATGGGTGGCCGAGCGGTTGAAGGCACCGGTCTTGAAAACCGGCAGGGGTGCAAGCCCCTCGTGGGTTCGAATCCCACCCCATCCGCCAGTTCCACGGAAGCACACCGATCTCGTGGCAACGCCGTGCCGGCGGCAGTCCCTCCGTGACATCAGCGATCAGGCAGTTAGGATTATGGTGCGCAGGCCTTCATCGATGGCGGCCGGATTGCATACGGCTGTGCCGCCGTCGCCGGTTCCTGCAGGATTCAATTCGTCACAGGGGAGACAGTACCAAATGCTAAAGGAATTTCGCGACTTTGCCATGCGCGGCAATCTTATCGACATGGCCGTCGGCATCATCATTGGCGTGGCCTTTGGTGCCTTGGTCAATTCCATGGTGAACGATCTGATAATGCCGATTGTAGGTGCCGTCACCGGCGGCGTCGATTTCAGCAACATCTTCATCAACCTCAGCGGCCCACAGGATCAGTACGCCACATTGGCGGCGGCAAAGGAGGCCGGTGCGGCAACGCTCAATCTGGGCGTCTTCATCAACCTGGTCATCAACTTCATCATCGTCGCCTTCGTGATGTTCATGTTGATCAAGGCGATGAACAAGGCGATGCGGAAGGCGCCACCGGCTCCGGCCGCGCCGCCGGCGCCGCCGCGCTCCGAGGTCCTGCTCGAGGAGATTCGCGACCTGATGAAGCGGGCCTGATCCGCCGGCTAGCAGAGACGATGCCTGGAGATCCAGGCGTTCGATATCGGAACCCGGGGTTGCCGCGAAACTCGGCATCCCCGGGAATTTTTTCTGCATTTGGCCCGCGCAGGGACCAACTTTTCTTGAGTAACAAATACTTAGGCTTAATCGCTGTTAACCAACTGCTAAGTACTTTTGCCGCAATATCCGCGTCGATAAGGGACTTGCCCCCATTTTTGCTCCACGCGGAGGCTATTTATGCCATTTCCAACCAAGACCCATTGGACAGCCATCCTCGCCATTGGGTTGCCACTCATCGTCAGCGGCTGCACGCAGACCGGGTACCAGGACGAGATGTCCGCTCCCACAGCGTCGGTGCCCAACGATGTCAACGCGATGACCTTGGCGCAGAAACTGCAGGCGGATGGCAACTACGCCAACGCCGTGAACATCTATCAGCAGGTTGCCGCCACCAATCCCAGCAACATCGATGCGTTGCTCGGCATGGGCGATTGCTATCTGGCGATCGGCTCGCTCGACAACGCGGCTCTCAGCTACGCACGGGCAATAGAGATTAATCCCAACAGCAGCCGCGGCCTGCGCGGCCTGGGAAGCGCCCGCATGATGAAGGGCGAGCCGCAGTTCGCCGTGGCGCATCTCGAGAAGGCTGTGCAGCTCGACGGTAACGATACCAAGGCGTTGAACACGCTCGGCGTGACCAAGGATATGCTGGGCAAGCACAGCGAAGCGCAGGCGGCCTACCGCCGGGTGCTGCAGATCAATCCGGGCAACTACTCGGCCAAGAACAATCTGGCCCTGTCCCTCGCCCTCACGGGCAATCATGGTGAATCGATCAAGCTGCTGGAGGAGATCGCCTCCTCGACCAAATCGACTCCCATTACCAAACAAAACCTCGCCTTGGTCTATGCGGCCGCCGGCCGGACCCAGGATGCGATGCAGACGGCGCACTCCGGTGCAACGGCCGGGACGGCGCAGCAGGTTGCCGCTCTCGAGAACGCGGAGACCAATGAAGACAAGGCCATCCTCCTCCGCCGGGCCTTCGGCATCGAATTCAATGGCACTCAGTTCGTCGCCCCGAGCCAGCAGATCGCCGTGGTCACCGGCGTTCAAGAGCAGACGCCGTATACTGAAAACTACGTAAACGTCGCGACGGCTCCGCAGACCCAGGCGCCCACAATCATCAATGTGAAGACCAACGTGCCGGGGTCCACGCCATCAGTCACGACCACGACCGCTTCAAAGGGCAAGGTTGCGGACGAAGATTGGGCTGACGACTGGAACGAGGAACTGGTTGACGCGGCCGACATCGCCGCTTTGCCGGACACGCCGCCCAGCTCGACGGCATCGGATAGCGGCAATGAACCGCTGCCCGCGACTGCCGGCTCGACATCGACGACATCACAGGCCACGGCGACTCCGGTAAAGGCCGAGCCGATCAAGTCGGAGACACCCGAGAACCTGCCGATGGCCAGCGCTGGCCCCGTTAACGATACGCCTGCGGACAATACCAACGCTCCGGTACAGGTTGCCGAGAACAAGGATCGGGCTGCGGGCGCCATTTCAACGCCGGCCACCGCTTCGACGGTTCAGACGACGACGCCGGTAACTGCGACGGCCTCGCTGGCGACCAGCACGGCCCGGGACACCGACAGCATGACCGCCCGGGAAACGCCGGCTGCCACGCCTGTGGTTAAGACAGAGACAGCATCGGCCACGACAGCGACGACGACGGCCACAACTGCGGGGTCTTCCGTGCAGATTGCCGCCTTGCCGCCCGCCGGGACCGAGAAGCCGAAGGCGACCGACACCGCTTCACCGGCCGCGACCGCTTCGACCGAGGCGAAGAGCGAGCCGAAGCAGCTGACGACTGCCAACGGGACGCCGATCACCGAGCAATCGGTCAATGCGGCCAAGATCTATACTGTGCAGATCGCTTCCTTCCGCAAGGAAGATGAAGCGGCCGCGTCCTGGCAGATGCTGACCAGCTCACAGAAGGATCTCTTCGCCGCCCTGCCCCACAATGTGGAAAAGGCGGATCTTGGTAAAGACAAGGGTATCTACTATCGCCTGCAGGCCGGCAGCTTCGTCGACATGAAGGAAGCCAAGTCGCTCTGCAACAGCCTGAAGAAGCGTTCGATCGAATGCATGGTCGTCGAGGCCAAGCAGATGAGCATGAACAATTCGCCGACGGCGTCGTCCACGACGTCGGTCCAGTAGTCCCGGGAGCAAGCGACAACAAGTCTATCCACCACACGTCCCAGGAGAAGGCCGCACCCGGTTGGTGCGGCCTTTTCTTTATGCGCGTTAACTACAGCGCGATGCTGTGACCGCCATCGATCACCAGGACGGCGCCATTGATGTAGCTGCCGGCATCCGACGCCAACAACAACAAGGCGCCATCGAGCTCACCAGCTTCGCCGGCCCGCCGCAGCGGATTGCGTTTCAGGATCGACGCGCCGGCCGGACTATCCAGGAACTCGCGGTTGAGATCACTCCTTATATATCCCGGCGCGAGCGCGTTGACGCGAATGCCATGCCTCGCCCATTCAACGGCCAGTACGCGGGTAAGCTGATGCAGCGCCGCCTTGGCGGCACTATAGGCCGGGACCTGTCCCACGGCCTGCAACCCCAGGATCGATCCGACATTGATGATCGAACCGCCGTGACCGAGCTTAACCATGTGGCGTGCAGCCGACTGTGCCACCAGCCAGGCGCCCTTCAGATCGGTGTCGATGACGGAGTTCCAATCCGCCAGCGAGAGATCAAGTGCGGGCGCCGTCATGACGATGCCCGCGTTGTTGACGACAATGGCGATCGGTCCCAGCTCGGTCTCGACTTCGGTAATGGCATGATCGATGCTGGCGCCATCGGTCACGTCCATCACGACAGGTAGAGCGCGGCCGCCGCTCTTCTGGATCTGCTCGGCGAGTACGACAAGCTTTGCCTCGCGCCGCGCGGCGATCGCGACCTTGGCGCCAGCACTCGCGAGAGTTTGCGCAAAATGCGCGCCAATCCCACTGGATGCGCCGGTGACGAGCGCGACGCTTCCCTCGAGCGAGAATGGAGTCCTCATATATAGGAGTCTCCCTTCGCGGCGCTCATCCAAGACTCTTCGCCTGCTCCCGCAGGACGAACTTCTGGATCTTGCCGGTCGACGTCTTCGGCAGCGGTCCAAACACGATGGTGCGTGGTGCCTTAAAATGCGCCATGTTTTTCTTGCAAAAGTCGATGATCTCTTCGGGTGCGCATTCGCCGATATCAGCCCGCAGCGTGACGAAGGCACAGGGCGTCTCGCCCCAATGGCTGTCAGGCTTGGCGACAACGGCGGCTTCCAAAACCTTCGGATGGCGGTAGAGAGTCTCCTCGATCTCCAGGCTGGAGATGTTCTCGCCGCCGCTGATGATGATGTCCTTCGAGCGGTCCTTAACCTCCGCGTAACCATCGGGATGGCGCACGGCGAGATCGCCGGTGTGGAACCAGCCGCCCCGGAATGCCGCCGCGGTCGCCTTCGGATTCTTCAGGTAGCCCTTCACCACCGTGTTGCCGCGGAGCATCAGCTCGCCGATGACCTGGCCATCCGCCGGCACCGGCGCCATGGTTTCCGGATCGGCAACCATCATCTCTTCCATGGTCGGCTGCGGTACACCCTGCCGCGCCATCTTCCGCGAGCGGTCGCCCAGCGCCATGCCGTCCCACTCCGTTTGCCAGGCGCAGACCGTCGCTGGACCGTAGGTCTCGGTCAGCCCGTACATGTGGGTGACGCGGAAGCCGCTATTCTCCATGGCCTCAATGATGGCGCTTGGCGGCGCCGCGCCGCCGGTGGTGATCTCCACCCGATGGTCGAACTTGATCTTCACGGATGCCGGGGCATTCGCCAGGAGGTTCATGACGATCGGCGCCCCGCACATATGGGTGACGCCGTGGCGCTTGATCAGGGGATAGATTAACGCGGGATCAACCTTCCGCAGGCAGACATGGGTGCCGCAGGCGGCGGTGACGCCCCAGGTGAAGCACCAGCCGTTGCAATGGAACATCGGCAGCGTCCAGAGATAGACCGACTGCCGGTTCACGCCGCAGGTCAAGATGTCGCCGATGGCGTTCAGGTAGGCGCCGCGGTGATGATAGACTACGCCCTTGGGATCGCCGGTGGTGCCCGAGGTGTAGTTCAGGCTGATCGCCTGCCACTCGTCCGCTATGGGCGGTCCGGCATAGTCGAGGTCGCCGCCCCTGAGAAATTCTTCATAGTCGATGCCGCCGAGCCGCGGTGCATTCGGCGCATACTGCGCCTCGGCGTCGTTCACCTCCACTAACAGCGGTTTCCGGTCCAGCTTCGCCACGGCCTCGAGCGCGATTGGCGCCCATTCCCGTTCGACGATGAAGACCTTCGCTTCCGCATGGTTAAGGCAGAACGCTACCGTGGCGGCATCCAGGCGCGTGTTCTGAGCGTTGAGCACGGCGCCGGCCATCGGCACGCCGTAATGGGCTTCGAGCGTTGCCGGAATATTCGGCGACAGCACCGCCACCGTGTCGCCGATCCCGACGCCGGCCTTGGCCAATGCTGAGGCCAGCCTATGGCAACGCTCCCGGAACTCCCGATAGGAATAGCTGCGCTCGCCATGAACGACCGCTGCTTTGTCCGGGTAGACCGCGGCGGCGCGCTCGAGGAAACTGAGGGGCGTCAGCGGAACATAGTTCGCCGCGTTCTTGTCCAGATCCCGGTCATAGATCCCGGACGGCATTTCACCCCTCCCCTTTACGATGCTCTTTGGGGTATGGTCGGCGCGCCGGTGCTGCGGGTCAAGGGCACAAGCAAGGCAGCCGGCCACGGAAGGAACGCGGCCATGCAAGTCGATGTCTTCTCCGATACGATCTGCCCCTGGTGCTTTGTCGGCAAGCGCCGCTTCGAGCGGGCGCTGTCGATCCGGCCGCAATCGGGCCTAAGGGTCCGCTGGCGCGCTTTTCAGCTCAATCCGGCCATGCCGGCCGAGGGCATGGAGCGGCAGGCCTATCTGGAAGCCAAGTTCGGCGGCGGCGATCGAGCCCGCTCCCTCTACGATACGGTCCGCGCCGCCGGAGCGGGTGAATCGATCGATTTCCGCTTCGATCTCATCAAGCGGACGCCAAGCACACTGCTCTCACACCGGCTTCTGCGGCGGGCCATGGCGCAAGGCCAGCAGGACACGCTGATGGAATTGATCTTCCGCGGCTACTTCCAGGAAGGGCAGGATATCGGCAACATGGAAGTCCTGGCGGAGATGGCAGACGCCGTCGGCATGGGGGAGCAATCGACCCTGGAGTATCTTGAGGGGAACGATGATGCCGACGCCATCATCGCCGAGGACACGGTGGCCCGACGGGCCGGCATCAACGGCGTCCCCTGTTTCATCTTCAACGGGAAGTTCGCCCTCTCGGGCGCGCAGGAGCCCGAAGCCTTCCTGCAAATGTTCGATCTCGCCCGGGAACATGAGACCATGGAGGCCGAGCAGGCGGCGTCAGCCTAGCGGCCGTTAGCCCTGGAGCAGGCCTTCCGCCAGCAGGATGATATCCGACTCCATCTGATCGACGACGCTGCGATAGAGATCGCGGATCGAGACAATCCCCATGAGCCGGCCACCGCCGATGACCGGCAAATGCCGGAAATGCCGCTGATTCATGAGATCGAGCGCCGACCGCACGGAGTCGCCGGGCGCCAGCACAGCCGGGTCCGGCGTCATCACCGTGCGCAAGGCTGTCTTGGCGGCATCCAATCCGGCCGCAACGACGCGGGTTACGACATCGCGCTCCGTGAAGATACCGATCAGGCGGCCGCCATCGGAAATCGGCACCGCGCCGATGCGCCTGGTGACCATCAGCTCGATTGCCGCGGCCACTGTCGCCGATGGCGGCAGGGTCGCGAGTTCCTGTTCCTGGATCACGTCGGGGATAATGGTGCGGGCGATGGGTTGAATCATGGCTAGAAGAACAGGCTCTGCAGGTCGACCGACGACTCGTTGCCGATGGCATTGAGATTGCGGTCGAGCCATTCATCCGCCGTCGCGCGGCCGAGATCGAACAGCGTGGTTAAGAATCCCCAATCCGCATTCAGCTTGCTGGAAACGCCGAACGCCGCCATCTCCCGCTCCGCCTGGATCATGTGGAAGTTGATACGCCGGTAGCGGGTGCGGCCGAGAAGCTGCTGCTGGTCCAGCATCCGGGTGACGAAGGCGATGGTCCGCATCTCCCGCATCATCGTCGCGTTGAAACTGATGCCGTTCATCCGGTCGGCAATCGCACGGGCCGTGGTCGGCACCTCGTCGATGCGAATGGGATTGATCTCCACCAGCATGATGTCGCTGGCCTGGCATTTGTAGAGGAGCGGGAACATGGCGGGATTGCCCATGAATCCGCCATCCCAGTAATGCTCGCCGTCGATCTCGACCGCGCGATGGATGGTCGGCAGGCAGGCTGACGCCAGCAGCGCATCGGCGCTGATCTCGCTGGGATCGAAGACGCGGATCTTGCCGGTGCGGACATTGGTGGCGCTGACGAACAGCTTGTTTGGCGCCGCCTGCCGCAATTCGTCGAAATCGATCAGATCCACGAGAATGTCGCGCAGCGGATTGTAATCGAAGGGATTCAGCTGATAGGGCGACATCATCCGCGTCATCAGGTCGAAGGCCTGATAGACCGGCGAATGATCGAGATTGTGATTGCCGGTCAGCCGGTCGAACAGCGTCGGCTGGATCAGGCTCATCTGCGCGCAGTCGGCGACGCGGCGCCAGAATTGCCGCAGGAGTCCGCGCGCCCCTGCCCTGCCGCCAAGCTGCAGGCCATGAATCAGGATGGCGCCATTCATCGCACCGGCGCTGGTAGCGCTGATGCCGTCGATTGCGACGCGTTCATCCTCCATCAGCCGGTCGAGCACCCCCCAGGTGAACGCACCATGGGCGCCGCCACCCTGGAGTGCCAGGTTGATGGTTTTGACGGACACACCGGAGTCCGTGCTGTCGATGAGCGTCGGGTCTTCGCGATCCACTGTGGCCTACCGCCGGGATCGCGCCGTGGCGCCACCCGGATATCAAATGCAGGGGCCGGCAAGTCTCCGGCATCTGCCCCACGATAGGCCGGCAGCGCTACGCCACGGTTGCGGAACGGATTCCGGAAAGTTAAGCGGCGGTTAACATTTGCCGCTACGCCGCCAGCGTCGCGATCTCCTTCATCAGGCTGCGGATGCCGGCGACCCGGCTCTTAGCGCTTTCCCAGTTCTGCCGCACCACCAGTTTGTGATCCGGCCGCAGATTGATGTTCGCCGCCCGCTGGCCGATATAGGCCACCAGCTTGTCCGGCCGGGCGAAGCGGTTTTGGCGGAACGACAGCAGGCAGCCTTTCGGCCCCGCCTCCACCTTGTCGATCCCGGCGGCGCGGCACAGCCGCTTGATGGCGATGACCTCCAGCAGGTTGTCGACCTCCGCCGGCAGGGGCCCGAAGCGATCCACCAGCTCGGCGGCAAAGGCCTCGATCTCCGCCGCATCCACCAGCCCGCCGAGCCGTCGATAGAGGCTGAGGCGCACGCCAAGATCGGCGACATAGCTCTCGGGAATGAGCACGGGCATGCCCAGATTGATCTGCGGCGCCCAGGCTTCGGCGGTCTCGGTCCGCACCGCGCCGCGCGCTTCGGAGACGGCCTCCTCCAGCATATGCTGATACAGCTCGACGCCCACTTCGCGGATATGGCCGGATTGTTCCTCGCCCAGCAGATTGCCGGCGCCGCGGATGTCCAGATCGTGGCTGGCCAGCGTGAATCCGGCGCCGAGCTGGTCCAGGGTCTGCATCACCTCCAGCCGCTTCTCCGCCGTGCCCATCAGCACTTTGCCCGGCGGCAGCGTCAGATAGGCGTATCCGCGCTGCTTTGCCCGGCCGACGCGGCCGCGCAATTGGTAGAGCTGCGACAGACCGAACATCTCGGCCCGGTGGATGACGATGGTGTTGGCCGTGGGAATATCCAAGCCGGACTCGACGATGCTGGTGGAGAGCAGCATGTCGTACTGCCGGTCATAGAATGCCGTCATGGCGGCTTCCAGTTGCGTCGGCGCCATCTGGCCGTGGGCGACGACGAACTTGATTTCCGGCACCAGCTCCCTTAGCCGCTCGGAGACGCGGTCCAAATCCTCGATGCGCGGGCAGATGTAGAATAGCTGGCCGCCGCGGTAATGCTCGCGGAGGATCGCCTCGCGCAGTATCACGGGGTCATAGGGCAGCACAAAAGTCCGCACCGCCAGCCGGTCGACCGGCGGCGTGGCGATCAGGCTCATCTCCCTCACGCCCGACAGCGCCATCTGCAGCGTGCGCGGGATCGGCGTCGCCGTCAGCGTTAAGACATGCACATCGGCGCGCAGCTCCTTAAGCCGCTCCTTCTGCGACACGCCGAAATGCTGCTCCTCATCGACGATCATCAGGCCCAGCGATTTGAAGGCCACGCTCTTGCCCAGCAAGGCATGGGTGCCGACGATGATGTCGACCTTGCCGTCGGCCAGATCGGCCTTCACCGCCGCTGCCGTCTTACTGGCGACGAGACGCGACAGCTGCGCCACCCTGACCGGTAGCCCGCTAAATCTCTCGCTGAAGGTCTTAAGATGCTGACGGCAGAGCAGCGTCGTGGGCGCCACGATTGCGACCTGGAAGCCGGCCATGACCGCGATGAAGGCGGCCCGCAGCGCCACCTCGGTCTTGCCGAAGCCGACATCGCCGCAGATCAGCCGGTCCATCGGTTTGCCGGACCCTAGATCCTCGATGACGTCTTCGATTGCCCGGGCTTGGTCCTCGGTCTCCATATATGGGAAGCGGGCGCAGAATTCCTCATACAGCCCTTCCGGCGGCTGCATGGTCTGCCCGGACCGAACCTGCCGCTCGGCGGCGGTCTTGATGAGTTGCTGCGCGATCTCCCGGATGCGCTGCTTGACCCGCGATTTCCGCGATTGCCAGGCAAGGCCGCCCAGCTTGTCGAGCTGGACGAAGGCATCCTCGGAACTGTAGCGGGAGATGACGTCGATATTTTCGACCGGGATATAGAGCTTGTCGCCGCCGTCATAGATCAGGCGCAGGCAATCATGGGGCGCGCCACCCACATCCAGGGTCTCCAGCCCGTCATAGCGGCCGATGCCGTGATCGACATGGACGACATAGTCGCCCTCGGCGAAGGTCGCCAATTCAGCCAGAAACTGTTCGGGCCGCTTGCGCTTGCGCGCGGGCCGGCTGAGGCGGTCGCCCAGGATCTCCGGCTCGGCGATAATGGCGGCATCGGCGGTCTCGAACCCGGAATCCAGCGGCAGCGCCACAAGGCCTAGTTCGTCCGGCTCTAACTTTGACGCGTCGGCCCAGGATTGAATGGCCTGCTGCCGGTCGAGACCGTGATCGCGGAACACATGGCTCAGACGATCGAGGCTGCCGGCGGTATAGCCGCTGACGATCACCCGCTTTCCGGCGGCCTGCAGCTCCTGCACATGGGCGCGGACCGCATCATAAAGGTTTACGTTGGGCTGGGCGCGGGCCTCGGCAAAATCGTGCCCTTTGCGGGCCGGCACCGCAATTACATGCTGATGCCCCTCCGGCAGGCTGAACGGGGACAGTAGCGCCACGGTACGCCCGGCCAGCGCCTCGTCCCAATCGCCCTTGTTGAGATAGAGCATCTCCGCCGGCAAAGGCCGGTACGGGGTGCCGCCCGGTTCCTCGATCTTCTGATGGGCGACCCGGGCTTCGTGCAGATCGGCGATGAGTTCCAGCCGCGCATCCCGCGCTTCATCGGCCTGCGGGTCCAAACTGACCAGGGCGCCCGGCAGATAGTCGAACAGCGTGACCAGCCGGTCATGGAACAGCGGCAGCCAATGCTCCATGCCCGCGTAGTAGCGGCCGCTGGTCACCAACTCATACAAAGGATCGTCGGCGGAGCCGGCGCCGAAGCGCTCGCGGTATCTCGTGCGAAACCGCTCGATGGATTGCTCGTCCAGGCGGAATTCCTTCACCGGCCGCAGCCGGATGAAGTCGAGCTTCTCGGTGCTGCGCTGGCTCAGGGGATCGAAGCTGCGCAGCAACTCCACATCATCGCCGAAGAAATCGATGCGCAGCGGCTGCGCCTGGCCCGGCGGAAACAGATCGACGATGCCGCCGCGCATGGCATATTCGCCCGCCTCGCTGACCGCGCCCGTGCGGACATAGCCGTTGCGGCCGAGATATGCGAACAGCGTCTCCGGCTTCAACCGGTCGCCGGCCTTGATCGTCAGCGCAACCTCGGTGAGGAACTCCGGATGCGGCACACGCTGCAGCATCGCCGCGACAGTCGTCAGAACGATGCGGCCGGGCGCTGCGCCGGCTTCCCCCGTTGCAAGATCGGCCAGCGCATCGATTCGCGCCGCCACGATGTCCCGATGGGGCGGCACGCGGTCATAGGGCAAGCAATCCCAGGCCGGCACCTGCAAGACCTCGACCTGCCGGTCGAAGAATGGAATCAAATCGTCCAGCTTCGACAGCCGCGCGTCGTCCCGGCAGACATGCAGCACCGGACGGCCGCGAGCCTGACGCGCCAATTCCGTCAGGACCAGCGCATCATAGCCTTCGGGCACGCCGGTCAGGGTCCACCTGCCCGGCCGGTCTAGCGTGGCGAAATCCTTGTTCACGAGCGGCTGTGATTCAGGGTGAAGTTGCGCAATTGGGTCAGGATGTCCGAATCGCTATCGCCTGGAACAGGCGTCTTGCCGGTGATCCAGTCATAGATCTCAGGGTCGCTGTTCTCCAGGAGGCGGGCGTAAAGGTCAAGCTGTTCCGGCCCGAACCCATCGATATGGCTGTCGGCAAATCGGCCCATCAGGAAATCCATCTCGCGCGTACCCCGGTGCCAGCTGCGGAATTTCAGCTGCCGCCGGCGCTTTGCCACTTCACTGTCACTATCCGTCATCCGCCTTCACTCCGGCCCCGACTGCATATAGGGCCTGGAAAGCCGGTTGTCAGCCGGGCCGAACTGACCCAAAGATTTGCCGTGCGCCCGCAAATCCTGTTTCCGCTGTTTGCGCCCGTCACAACGCTGCCCGGCGTCGGGCCGCGGCTGGGGAAACTCGTCGAGAAATTGACGGGCGACAAGGTGGTTTCGCTGTGCTGGCACTTGCCGACCGGGCTGGTGGATCGCCGCCCCTGTGCAAGTCTCGCCGAGGCGCCGGCGGATCGCGTCGTCACGGTGACGGTGATCGTCGACGGACATGTGAAGCCGTACAACCCGAAGCAGCCCTACAAGGTGCGCTGCCGCGATGTGACCGGGTTCCTCCATCTGGTCTTCTTCAATCCCCACGCCGACTATCTGACCAAGACGCTGCCGGTTGGCGAGACGCGCATTGTCAGCGGCAAGCTGGAGCGCTTCGGCTCCGAACTGCAGATCACCCATCCCGACTACATCGTGGCGCCGGACCAGGCCGATTCCATTCCGACGGTCGAAGCGATCTATCCGATGACGGCCGGCCTGACGCCGAAGGTCCTGGGCAAGGCCATTCGCGAAGCCGTGTCCCGCGCACCCGATCTGGCGGAATGGCTCGACCCGCACTACCTGCGCCGGCAGGCCTGGCCCAGTTGGCATGAAGCGTTGCAATCGGCGCATCACCCGAAGGATGAGGGCGACCTGCTGCCGTCAACGCCGGCAAGGCAACGCTTGGCATTCGATGAGCTGCTGGCCAATCAACTGGCGCTTGCGCTGGTCCGCGCCCATCAGCGCCGGATGCCCGGGCGCAGTATCAAAGGCACAGGCAAACTGACGGCGAAGGTCATCGCCGCTCTGCCCTTCAAGCTCACGGCGTCGCAAGAACAGGCGATTGCCGAGATAAAAGCCGACATGGAATCGGACTCGCGGATGCTCCGGCTGCTCCAGGGCGATGTCGGCAGCGGCAAGACCGTTGTCGCGCTGCTCGCCATGCTGACCGCCGTGGAGCAAGGCTCACAGGCCGCATTGCTGGCACCAACGGAGATTCTTGCCCGTCAGCACTTTGCCACCATCGAGCCATTGCTGGAGGCAGCCGGAGTGCGCGGCGCCATTCTCACCGGACGCGACAAGGCCGCGACGCGGGAAGCCGTCGTGAGCGGACTGGCGTCAGGCGAGATCCAGATCGTCGTCGGCACCCACGCCCTGGTGCAGGAGGATGTGGCATTCGACGATCTGGCGCTGGCGGTGGTCGACGAGCAGCACCGCTTCGGCGTGCATCAGCGGCTGTCCCTGGCAGCCAAAGGCCGCGCCGCGGACATGCTTGTCATGACCGCGACACCGATTCCCCGCACGCTGATGATGACCGCCTATGGCGATCTCGACGTCTCGCGGCTGATCGACAAGCCCGCCGGGCGGCAGCCCATCGACACCCGCGCCCTGCCGGCCGAACGGCTGGATGAAGTGATTGCCGGCCTGCGCCGCGCCGTTGCCGCCGGCGCCCGCGCCTACTGGGTTTGCCCCCTGGTGGACGAGTCCGAAGTGGTCGATCTCGCCGCCGCGGAGCAGCGCTATGCGGAAATGGCCGAGATGTTTCCCGGCAAGGTCGGCCTGGTCCATGGCCGCATGAAAGGCCCGGCGCGGGATGATGTGATGGCCGAATTCGCTGCCGGCAAACTGCAGGTGCTGGTGGCGACGACCGTGATCGAGGTCGGCGTCGATGTGCCGGCCGCGACCGTCATGATCATCGAGCATGCAGAGCGCTTCGGTCTGGCGCAATTGCATCAGCTTCGCGGGCGTGTCGGCCGCGGACTGGAACGTTCGTCCTGCCTGCTTGTCTATCAGGGTCCGCTGGGAGAAACCGCGAAGGCGCGTCTCAACATCCTGCGGGAGACCGACGACGGATTCCGTATTGCCGAGGAGGATCTGCGCCTGCGCGGCGCGGGTGAACTGCTGGGCACCCGGCAAAGCGGACTGCCGGAGTTCAAGCTCGCGGATATCACGGTCCATGGCGAATTGCTGGCGGCGGCGCGGGACGATTCCCGGCTGATCGTCGAGCGCGACCCCGATCTGGCGACAGCGCGGGGCGAGGCGCTGCGGACGCTGTTGTATCTGTTCGAGCAGGATGCCGCCGTGCGCACAACACGGGCCGGCTAGAATCTGCTTCAGGAGCCGGTCGTCGCGCCGTGGTGCGAGGGAATATGGTGCTTGCGTTCCGACAATGGCCGGCGGTCGGGCGGTGTGACGATGCCGCCGGAGACCACCATCTTGATCCCCTCCTCCACAGACATCGACAGCGGCACGATGTCCTTGCGCGCGACGAAGCAGAGATAGCCTGATGTCGGATTGGGCGTCGTAGGTATGTAAACGTTCAAGACTTCGTCTTCCGTCAGCTCCTGGATCTCGCCCTCGGTGCGGCCGGCGATGAATCCCAACGACCACATTCCCAGGCGCGGAAACTCCACCAGCACCACCTCGCGGAACACGTCGGACTTCTCCGTCAGCATGGTTTCGAAGATCTGCTTCGTGGCGCCATAGATGCTGCGCACGATAGGCATGCGGTTGAGGATCCGCTCGCTGTAATCGACGAACAGACGGCCCACCAACCCGGCGGCCAGCGCGCCAATGATGATGAGCACGAAGACGGCGATTATCAGGCCGATACCCGGCAAGGTCAGGTGGACAAGACCGATTCCCGGCACGTTGAATCGCAGATAGCTTTCCGGATTGTAGGCTTCCGGCAGTAGCGGCAGGACATTGCCGTCGACCCAGGCAATGAACGACCAAGTGAGATAAATCGTGATGCTGATCGGCGCCGTCACCAGCAGGCCCGCGAGGAAATAGTCCCGCAGGCGCGCCAGGATACCCGCGCGAGGCGCCTTTGGCGCAGATGCCGGCGCGGGCAACCCCAGGAACTGATTCTGCGAATTCAAGTTCATAGTCCCTTTCATTGCGGCACGTGGCTCTTGATATACCCGCCTCACGATTGTTTGAACAGCCGGAGCTAAATGCTTGACCCGAACCCGCTAATTTGTCCGGCGGCGCAAGCAGGCGCAAACTCGCAATCTGATGCAGGAATATTGCCGACTGCTTGACTGTTCCTCTGGTGACGCAATGAAACCGATTTGGCGGCAAGGCGATGCAGATCGTGCAGCATCATGCCCGGGCGCATGCCCGAAACCTATCAATCGTTGAACCGCACTGGGCCGCTCCTGTTCGGATCAAGGCTGTGGCAACCGCCGTGCCCGGGTCTGCGATCACACAGGAAGAGATTGCCGCTCTCAGCGGCTTGGTCTTCGACGGGCACCATTCCGAGATTGAGCGGCTTCTGCCGGTTTTTTCCCATGCGGGTATCGACAGCCGAAACTTCTGCATGCCGATCGAATGGTACATGAAGCCGCATAGCTGGGCGGAGCGAAACCGTCTTTTTGTCGATCAGGCGGTCGATCTTCTGGTCGCTGTTGCCCAAGAAGCGATTGAGACTGCCGGCTGCGATATCGCCGATATCGATGCTCTCGTGGCAGTATCCACCACCGGCGTCGCGACGCCCAGCCTCGATGCGCTGGTCATGGAGCGGCTCGGCATGCGGCGCGATATTCGACGGTTGCCCTTGTTCGGGCTCGGCTGTGTCGGCGGCGTGGTGGGGCTTTCCCGCGCTGCCGATCTGACGCGTATGAGTTCCCGCGGAAAGACCCTGATGCTGACTGTGGAACTTTGCAGCCTCACATTTCGCAGCAACGACCAAACCAAGGGCAATATCATAGCGGCCGCCCTGTTCGGCGACGGCGCCGCGGCACTGCTCCTGGAAAATGATGGCGACGGGCCGGAACTGCTGGGCGGCGGGTCACACACCTGGCCGCATTCGCTCGACGTCATGGGTTGGAGAGTGGAGGATGATGGTTTCGGTGTGCTCTTTTCCCGCGACATACCGACATTGATACGGCGGGAGTTCCGCCAGCCGTTGCTGAATTTCCTCCAGTCGCAGGCGGTGGGATTGGAGGATCTGGCGGGTTTTGTCGTGCATCCCGGCGGCGCCAAGGTGCTCGACGCTTTCGAGGAGAGTATCGGCCTCGCGCCGCAAAGCTTGCACCCGGCCCGCGAGATACTCCGGCGCTACGGCAATATGTCGGCAGCAACAGTCCTGTTTGTCCTGCAGAAGATGCTGGGTCAGGGAATGCGCGGGCTATACCTGATTTCCGCCTTGGGTCCAGGATTCACGGCAGGATTTCAGATCGTGAATGTGCAGTTGACTTGGCCCTACGTCATTCTCGGTCTGGTCGGCTTGCAACGTCTCGCTGAGCTGATCTATTCGGCACACAATGCGAAAACCCTGAAGGCACGCGGTGCGGTCGAAGTCGGCGCGGGTCACTATCCGCTGCTGGTGGCTGTCCATGCGGCCTGGTTTCTTGCAATGGCTGTCAGTATCGATGGAGCGACGCCAATACAGCTGGATTTCCTCGCGGCTTACATACTATTGCAACCCGGACGCATCTGGGTCCTACGGACCCTTGGAGCCTATTGGACGACGCGACTGTTCCACCTTGAAAACGTGCCTACGATCCGAAGCGGGCCCTACCGGTTCCTGCGGCATCCGAACTACCTGGTTGTTGCCGGAGAGATCGCGGTTCTGCCTCTGGTGTTCGGCCTTTGGCGGACAGCAATCATTTTTTCGCTACTCAACGGCGCGGTACTGCTATGGCGCATTCGCATCGAAAATGGTTTCTTGGCGCGTCGTCCATAGGGCGCGGGGATCAGTAGGTCGCAGTGTAGCCTTCCGAGCCGTGGGTCTTGCGCAGATGCTCCAAGGTGCTGTTGGTTTCCAGTGCGCCTTCTTCCAGCGCAGCCAACAATTGCACCGTCAGCTTCACGGTGATCCGGCCAGAGGCGGTGGTGTAGGTGTAATAGCCGGGCCAGCCGTAGCCATAATCGTAGGGCCAATAGCCGTAAGGCTCCATATGGCCAGTGGCGATACCCCCAGCCGCCCCACGGCCCATAATATGGCGCAACGGCCTGCTGCCGGTTCACGGTTACGTCGACGTCACGGCTTTCCTGCGTCACCTTGAATGCAGGATAGCCTTTGCTGTCCGCCAGTTCCGCAGCGCGCCAGAGCGCGAATTCGTAGACGCGCTGCTTCTCGGCCTCGAGACCGTGATCGTTGTCGCTGTCGGTATCGGCGTGCAGCCGCGGGCTGACATAAGTGACTTCGTAGCGCGTCGCATCGAGCGGCGTGTCGCTATAGCCGTACTCACCATTGGTCGAATGCGGCACCATTGCCGCGCGTGTGGGCTCGTGGCTGCTGCAAGCCGACAGCAACAGCAAAGCTGTCGCTAGCGCTATTCCGCTCCGAAGAAATCTCGCGCTGATGCCGAACGGCATATCGCACCTATGACCTGCAGCCACGCGATCGCATCGCGTGCCGATCAAATGATAGCACAAAAGTGGGTTGGCAATAACCCGCCGGCCGCTTCGGGTGGCGAATTCAGTTTAGTTAACGCTTGATGGCTTTGTCTTATTCCGCCGCTACCGCCCCGCGAAGCATTTCCGCAACGCCTGCACGGTCGCCGGCGAGACATAGAACACGCCGTCGACCAGCTCATTATGCCCCTTGTCCCATTTCTCGGCATCGTAGTCCCACATGATCAGGGAGATGATGCGGTTATCGTCGCCGACCAGCCGGCGCAGCTTGCGGGTAATCGCGCCTTCGAACGCCGAAAGCACATGCAGATCCGCGTCCTTGGTCGCCGCCAGCATCGTCTTGAGCGACACCCGCCCGTCGCCCTTCGCGAACAGCTTGAGCCGTTTCATCTGATCGTCGGTGAGACCGCGCAGCAACTTGCGCCCGAGGTCCGCCGTCAGATCGAACGGCACGCGCCAGCGGAAGCCTTTGTTGTTATCGGCCGGTACCGCAGTCCGCTGCTTTGCTGGCGCCGACGAGGATGGCTCCTCCAGCAGCTGCAGCAACTCCTCCCGCGCACCTGATGAAAGGCGGCGCCAGTCAGTATTTTCGATGACGATCTGCATGCAATCCTCCCTCTTGGCGGTCTGCGCCGTCTTGGTTCGACAGCCGCTTAGGGCTGTGCCTGCTGCCGGCCGCGGATTGCGCGGTAGATGACGAGAATGATGATGGCGCCGATCACGGCGCCGACGAATTTGCCAAGACCAGACTCGGGATAAATTCCGAGATACTGACCCAGATAGCCGAAGAGGATCGAACCGCCGATGCCCAGCAAAATGGTGATGATAATGCCGCCCGGATCCTTCCCCGGCATTATGAACTTGGCGACAATTCCTGCTAGCAGGCCGATGATGATCAAGCCAATCCAACCCATGATTCCGCTACTCCCTCGCTAGTGTGTCGCTTAAAGGGTCAAGTACCGCTGTCCACCCTAGTATCGGTCCGAGAGCCACGGCGATCAACCTTGAGACGCTGGGATAATGACCCCCGCTTTCCGCAGCCCGTCGACGGTTTGCGCCAGGATTTCCGCCGCCAGCCCCCAATGTTTCATGTCGGCGACCGGATCGTTCAGGAATTGCGGCTTCAGACGTTCGATTTGCTCAAGGGCGGCCTTGGCCTTTGCCGTATCACCGAGTTGCCCGTAGATCATCGCCCTCAGGACGTAGGTGCGGTAGTAGTCCGGCGTGTTCATGCGATCGACAAAGGACAGGGCCGCTGAATAGTTGCCGTTCATGTATTCGTAGTAGACCAGCGGCGTGAACAGCCAGCCCGGCGGCGCCGGATTCCGCTCCACCGCATTGCGCACCAATGGAATCCCCTCCGTCCACAAGCCGCTCATGGCGAGCTTGGCGCCATAGTCGCCGACGAGATCGAGGCTGTTGCGGTTCAACTCAAGAGCCTTCTTGCCGATCCGCTGGAATTCCTTGGTATCGCCGCGCAGGAATTGCACCGTGTACAGCGCCTGATACGCGCGGGCGTCGAAGGGATCGAGAGCGACGGCCTTGTTCGCGCTCGCCAGGGCGCGTTCCAGCGGCGGGCTGTCGTCGCGCGGATTGTAGCCGTAGCGGTACTCATCCATGTAAAAATAGGACAACGCCGCCCACGCCACCGCATAGTTCGGTTCCACCTTGACTGCATCTTCCAGGCAAGTGCGCACCTTGGCATGCAGCTCCGGCGATAGTTCGCGCCAGTAATCATAGGCGCGCAGCGCGCAGTAATAGGCCGATACGCTCTGCGGCCGGTTTGGCTGGGTGATCTCAGACTGCCAGATCACGCCATAAGGATCCGCGATCGTGGCCGCCACCTGCTGCGTGATCTCGTCCTGCAATTCGAACAGGCTCTCGGTATTGAGCTGCCGCTCATAGCTTTGCGCCCACAGGCTGCGATTGTTGCGGGCATCCAGCAATTGCACGAGAACCCGCACATCGCCCCGCTGGCTTGCCACCGTTCCCTGCAGGCGGTAGCGGCTGACATCCAGCGGTCCGACGGACTCGGGCTTCAGCGGATCGCTGTTCTCGGCATAGAGCACGATCAGTTCGTGAAACCCTGTTAGCGCGCCGCTGATTTCAGCCGCGAGGCCGCGGCCCAGCAGGGCGTCGCGCTCGGTGCCGAAGGTCGCCTCAAAGGGTATCACCGCAATGGTCGGCCGGGCCGGCCGCGAAAGTTCGTCCTTCGTATTCAGCGGCGGGAGCGTCGTGTCCATGCCGATGCCGAGCCAATAGATGCCGCCCGCCATTACCGTCGCCAATGCAAGGAGTGCCAGAACCACCAAGGCTGCCCTCTGGGGTCTGACAGTTCGGGCAGGCGGACGATCCGGCAATTCCTTATCGGGAACAGCCACCGGCGCGGGTGCCGCCGGCGTGGACGGCGACGGTTCTGGCGCTGTCGCGCCGTTGGCGCGCGCCTGGAAGTCCGGCACATAGCCGCCCTTGGGGATGCCGATGACGACCGGATCGTCCTGACCCTCGCCCTCATAATAGGTTGCCAGCGTCCGGCGAAGCCGCGCGGCCTCCACCCGCACCACGGAGTCATTGGCGGGGTCGAAACTGTCGCCCCGGCGGAACACCTCAAGGGCCAGGGAATAGCCTTTGATCTCGTCGCCGCGGCCGGCCAGCGTCTCCTCGACCACATAACGCAGGAAATCCTGCATTCGCGGCGAGGCGCTGAAGGCGGTGCTGGCGGCCACCCTGCCAAGGGCGGCGCGAATCTGCTCGGGAGCCAGGCCTCCGGTGGCCGAATCCTCGGACATTGTTCCCAATCCCGTCCCGCTAGTCGCCCAGACCTGGCCGCCGGACGCTGCCCGAAGTCCCAAAAGCTGCAGCGCGGGGTTCAATTAACCTACTGAAATATCTAATCTTTCACTGTTAGGCAGGGGTGTCTAACTTGTCTCTGGCGATGGCACTCTCTATCTCGAACGGCAGACACCCAGACGCATTATACGCCGTTCCCCGAGAACCGGAACCGAAAGCCCGTTGAGGGATTTCTACTGGTGACTGAATAGCTCGTGGCGCTGCGCATCCGGCCGGTGGCCGGCATCTGGGGCACCCTTGATTGCCGGTGGGCCAGCCACCCTTTCAAAGACGGATGTGTACCCATGCGCCTAGCTTATGAAGCCGTGCCCGCGACAGGGGCCGGACAGTCCAATGCGGCCGCCGCCAGCGTTCAATCCGGCAGGCTTACACAAGGTCCCCGCGCCATTCGGCCGCCCGCCAACACCGCGGACCGCTATGCGGGGACCGCCACTAAATCGAAACGAGGTCAGGCCGAGATGATATCGCGCCAAAAGGAACAAATTCTACCGGCGACGGATCACGTCCTCGGCGGCGATTGGGCGATCACGCCCTTGCTGACCGGCGGCGACGCCATCGGCGTCGAAATGGCGGAGATCGCCATCGAAGCCGGCTACAGCACCATCGGCGAAACCGGCAGCACGCCGGCGGCCTACTATTGCCTCAGCGGCGAAGCGATCTATCGCAATCTGGAGACCCAGACGACCCACTATTTCCGTGGCGGCAGTCTGTGGAGCATTCCGGCGCGCACGCGCTTCCGGTTTACCGCGCTGTTTCCGATCCGGCTGATTGCCGTGGCACCGGCGCGGCCGGAGGCCGACAGCGGCGCCGACGACGCGCCCTATTTTCCGCTGATCGGCAAGTAGTCCTTAGCGGCGCTTACAGTTCGACGGCGTCGACCATATCGGCGCGCTGGCCGCCGGCGACCGGTCCTGACGCCTGATTGATGCGTGCCACGGTCGCCTGGATGTTCCGGCCGCCGATAGGGCATTCCACAAGCTGGCCGACCTTTGGCGTCGGCCCGGCGCCGCCATCGAAGGGCGCCACGATCAGGCCGTCCCGCTGCTTCAACTGAACCCAATAAGCCATCTGTCCCTCCCGCATTCTCGATCGAAGGGCGCTGGGTGCGACGGGTGCGGGCAATTGCCTCGAGCGAGCCGCAACTTCGGTGCGCAGACAGCGCCAGACTCTGCTCATAGAGATAGCAAGAAATTCTGGTTATTCTCTTAATAGCAATGGGTAGTTGAGCCAATAGCGGCCCTGTCCTCACGTCGATCACTCTGTCGCGGCCCGCGTTTCACTTCCCGGCACTTCAGCATGCTTAGGAATTGGTTAGCGCGGCGAGGTCGGGGCTGACGCCATGAGGCTCCGGCCGTTAAGGGCTGATTCACCACAAATCGCTAGAACGGCCTGCGCCCGCCCATCGCCCATTCAAGAGTTGCAGGGGAAACGATGCCCAATCCGACGCAGTTGGTTCTGACCTATACATTGAAGGCGGATGGGACCACCTGGTCCCGCCACATCGCGGCTCCCGGCAACGAGGCCGCGGTGAAGGAGTGGCAGGGCGGCAAGGCCAATGGCGACGTGGCCAAGCTGATGCGGAAGCTGGCGAATGTGCCGGGCGCCAAGGCGATGAAGATCGAGGACGAAAAGCTCTAGCACGCCATCAGCCGCACCTGATGATGCGTCGGGTCGCGGCGAGATTTGAACGCAACCTCCTATAAGATCAATTCCAGGCGGCAGCCCTAGCGTGCTCTCCGGGCGCGGGACTTGGATGCAGCGGCCATTCTGGTCCGCTTCGACGCCGCTGCTTTAGTGCGTGCCGGCGCCTTTTTCTTCGCCGCGCGTTTCTTGCCACGCAACACGGACGCGGCGCCCAACGCGACAGCTCCAACCAACGCGGGAAGTATGCGCACCATATTCTCCTCCATGGAAAATCTGTATTCGTTGTAATGTCAGATGAACGCAGGCTCGCACCGAATGTTCCGGCTTGCCTTGGGTACGCGGTGCTTAAGTGGCTGATTTTTCGGCAGCGGTGGAACCTTTTCGGTATTGGGCCATTCTCACCATGCACCACTGGAGGCCTTACATGCGCCGCTCCCCCCTGCTCGTTGTTCTGTCGCTGACATTTGCCGCCGCCATCCTGGCCGGCTGCTCCTCCGCCCCCGTCACCGGGCGGCAACAGCTGGTGCTGATGTCCAGCTCCGAAGCTGCGGGCATGGGCCGTGACGCCTATAGCCAGATCCTGCAAGAAAAGGGAATCGCATCCAATCAGCAGCAGACCGCGATGATGAAGCGCGTCGGCGAGCGGCTCGTTGCCGCCAATGGGATGGCTGCCCAGCACTGGGAGTTCAACCTGATCAACGATGACACGCCCAACGCATTCGCCCTGCCCGGCGGCTATGTCGGCGTCAATACCGGCCTGTTCCAGGTCGTGAAGACGGAAGACCAGCTGGCGGCCGTGATGGGCCATGAGATCGCCCACGTCATCGCCCGCCATCCGGAAGAGCGCATTTCCCGCGAGGCCCTGGTCGGCACCGGCGCCGCCGTGCTCGGCGCTGCCGCCCCCGATCTTGCCGGCCTCGCATCGGCAGCCGCTACGCTGGGCCTGATCCTGCCGTTTTCGCGCGAGCAAGAGTCGGAAGCCGATGTCATCGGCCTGCAATACATGGCGCGCGCCGGTTTCGATCCACGAGCGGCGGTGCAGGTCTGGCAGAACTTCGCCGCTGCCGGTGGCGCCGAACCTCCGGCCTTCTTGTCCACCCACCCCTCCCACGGCGACCGCATCGCCCGCCTGCAAAAGGAAATGCCGCAGGCTCTGAAGATCTACGAAGCCAATCGGGTGCAGTAGGGACAGGCTACTGCCCGCTGAAGTCACATTCCGCTTCTAGAAATAATCGCAGGACCCGACAAAGCTTCCTGCGCTGGCCACATTGCCACCCGTGCCCTACAACTGCGCGCCCGCCAGAGCCGCATCTGTAGTCCGCCGGAGGAACATCCATGCCCCATCCCGCTCTCGCATCAGGCGCTGTCGCCGTCATCACCGGCGGCGCGAGCGGCATCGGGCTGGCAGCGGCCAAACGCTTCGCTGCCCTGGGATTGCGCATCTGCATCGCCGATCTCGGCCGCGACCGGCTGGAGAAGGCGGCGAAGGAGATCGGCGCTGTTGCCCCCGGCGGTGCCGGGAGCGTCATGGCCATGGAAAGCGATGTCGGCGATGTCGCGGCGGTGACGGCGTTGGAAGCGGCGGTGCGCCAGCGTTTCGGCGGCACCGATGTGCTGATGAACAATGCCGGCATCCAGCCGGGCAGCGGCATGTTCGGTCCGCCCGAGAACTGGGCGCGCATCCTCGGCATCAATCTCTGGGGCGTCATCCACGGCACCCAGGTCTTCGTGCCCCGCATGATCGACCGCGGCCGGCCCGGCCTCGTCATCAACACCGGCTCGAAGCAGGGCATCACCACGCCGCCGGGCGATCCCGCCTACAATATCGCCAAGGCCGGCGTGAGGGTCTTCACCGAGGCCCTGCAGCACGAGCTGCGCAGCAACGCCGAATGCAGCGTGACCGCCCACCTGCTGATCCCCGGATTCGTCTTCACCGGGCTCACCGCCCATGGCCGGACCGAAAAACCGGCTGCCGCCTGGACGCCCGAACAGACGGTCGATTTCATGCTGCAGCGTCTGGAGGCGGGCGATTTCTACATCCTCTGCCCCGACAACGACGTCCCGCGCGCGCTCGATGAACGGCGCATCCTCTGGTCGGCCGGCGACATCGTCGAGAACCGCCCGCCCCTCTCCCGCTGGCACCCGGACTATGCGCGGGCCTTTGAGGCTTTCGTGAAAGCCGGACCGCGCTCTTAGCGCTCGGCCAACGCCAATTTCGCGCCGAGGGCGACGAAGGCGGCGGCAAAGGCGCGCCGCATCCAGGCCAGCACCCGCGGCCGCGAGATCACATGGTTGCGCACCGCGGCGGCAAACAGCCCATAGCCGACAAAGATCACGAAGGTCAGCAGCATGAACGTCGCGCTCAGCAGGAGCATGTGCGACAGCGGGGCCGGATCGTCCGATCGCACGAACTGCGGCAGGAAGGCGAAAAAGAAGATCGACAGCTTGGGATTGAGGATGTTGATCAGGATCGCGTCGACGGTCACCCGCAGGGCCGAACGGCCGCCGGCCTGCTGCTCGACGCGGAGCGCGCCGCGCTCCCGAAGCGCGTTCCAGGCCATGTACAGCAGATAGGCCACGCCCAGATACTTCAGGGTCTGAAAAGCGACCGCGCTGGTGTGCAGCAGCGCCGCCAGCCCCATGATCGCCGCCGCCATATGCGGGATGATTCCGAGCGTGCAGCCGAATGCCGCCACCACGCTGGCCCGCGAGCCGCGCGACAGCCCGGCCGCCAGCGTGTAGAGCACGCCAGTGCCCGGCGATGCGATGATGATGAGGGATGTGATCAGGAACTCGATGCTCATACTGCGCCTCCATGCGGGCCGGCAGCGTAGCCGAGCCGGTTTAGGCGATCAAACGGGGCGGCCGCTGTTGGACCAAGGTCCAATTGTGCCGGGCACAGTATTTCTTCCAGTATACGGTATTAGTCTGATTTTCGCCTTGCCCTCATCGGAGGCGATGCATCGGGGTCTTGTTTGCAGTCCCTCCATAAAGAGGGGCATGGGGAAGGTCTGAAGCGATTTCAATCAACGAAGGTGCCATTAGACGTCATCGTCAGATTGCTCTCAGGAGGATTTTTTTACGGGACTGTTTCGCGCTGCCCATACCCCCACTTGCCGTGGCATGCGCGACGGAATCCGGGCGGTCCGCCCCCATGCCGCCCGGATTCTATTCGCAGAAGGATGGATGCATTCGCCTAAGACCGCTCGCGATCTCCCGCTACGCGATTGCGCCGGCGCCAATCTCAACCCGGACGAAGTGGAACCCGAACACCTCTTCAGGTGTTCATGTCGGCATGAATGCCCGTATCCGGGGAGGACACTCATGCCACTCGTTTGCCCGCATTGTCATGGCAATGCTTTTCTGATGGTGACGGGATCCGACGGCCGGACCGTCACGGTCTGCACCGAATGCGACAACCCCGTCCCCTTCGATCCGCCGACACTGGAGATCATCAAGCGGACGGAGGATTGAGGTTCAGACCAGTATCTGTGGACTCAGTATTGTCAGAAACTGAACGGTATCCTGAAGCGGAGAATCCCGCCGCCCTGTTTCACGCCAACCGAGACCGACATGGGGTCTTCCTCTTCCTGCGGTATCTCGAACAGCGACAGGCGAAGCTCGCGCTTCGTCGCGGCCTCGCATCGATTGCCGGATAAAGAGAGCCGATCACCTTGTTCACGTTGGCTTTCGGCCTGGCCGTTTCCGGCAAGCAGACCTGGGCATGATTCCTCCGCATTGGCTGAAAGAGGGAATACGCCCGCGAACGCTGCGACTACGCCAATCACGCCGATCCGCTGCATGAAGGCCTCCGGGAGCCGGCCGCTGCCTGGGACTTTGCTGCCAGGAGAGTGCCGCGCTGATCGCGCCGACAATTACGTGTGGCCTGATTACTTACATCGTCGCCCATCCGCCGCAGTGACATAGATCACCGGGGACGGCGAACCGCGGATGGATTCGGTAGCGGCCGAACTGATCGCGCGGATTGCGTAGGAAAGGCTAGGGATCGCCTTAGTCAATCACGACGATCTGACCTGCGATAGTGCCAAGGTTTCGCGCATTCAGTTCGCCCTGAAGAGTACGATTTCCGGGAATTCGAGGGCAGAAAGTAAAAATCCGGCACAAGCGCATGTCCTGACGCTGTCCGGGTAATTGGTGAGCGCGGCGGGAGTCGAACCCGCTACCCGTTGATTAAAAGTCAACTGCTCTACCGGTGAGCTACGCGCCCGCCTGTCGGTCGGGGAGGCGGCGTCGATGTATCACCCAATGCGCCGGGAGCAAAGGAAAAAGCCGGATTTTCCGATGGGTTGCGCGATGTCTCCGATAATCTAGTAGGGGCGACCTGCGGTCGCCCTGGCAACCTATTTAGATCGCCGCCAATGTGGCGCTGGACCACCGCGGGCGACCGCCGGTCGCCCCTACGGATTACCGTGGCCGGAAAACAACTTACACCCCGTTCCTCACACCGAATCTTCCAGCGTCTGCACCCGCCCCTTGGCGTGATCGCCGTCTTTCCGTTCGGCGGCGAAGCGCTTGTTCAGATGCGCCGCCACGCGCGGCGACACGAAGGAGGAGATATCGCCGCCGAGCCGCCCGATCTCCTTGACGAAGCGCGAGGAGATGAACTGGTGGGTCTCCGAGGCCATCAGGAACACGGTCTCCACCCGGGGATTCAGGCGCGCATTCATGCCCGCCATCTGGAACTCGTACTCGAAGTCAGACACCGCTCGCAGGCCGCGCACGATCATGCCGGCGCCGACGGACTCGGCGAAATGCATCAGCAGGGTGTCGAAGGTGCGCGCCTCCACCTTGCGGCCGGGCTTGTTCAGGTCGGCGATCTCCGCCCGCACCAGCGCCAGCCGGTCGTCGACGGTCAGCAGCGGGTTCTTTCCCGCATTCTTCGCCACGGCGATGATCAGGTGATCGGTCAGGTCCGCGGCCCGGCGGATGATGTCCATATGGCCGTTGGTGATGGGATCGAAGGTGCCGGGATAGACCGCGATCGAATGGTCAGCCATGGTTGTCGTTCCCGTTGGCACCGTTGCTGCCGTTCCCCTCGGCACCGTTCGCGCTGCCGTTGGCGGCGCCATTGCCGGCGCCGTTTGCGTCGCCATTGCCGTTGCCTTCCGCCTCGTCGCTGAGGCGGGTGACCGAGACCACGCGCTCGCCGCCCTCTACCTTGAACAGCGTCACGCCCTGGGTCTTGCGGCCGGCGATGCGGATGTCGTTCACCGGGCAGCGGATCAGCTGCCCGCCATCGGTCACCAGCATGATCTGGTCGCGCTCGGCCACCGGGAAGGACGCCACCACCTGGCCGTTGCGTTCGGTGATGTCCATGTTGGCGATGCCCTGCCCGCCGCGGCCGGCGATACGGTACTCATAGGCCGAACTGCGCTTGCCATAGCCGCGGGAGGTGACGGTGAGGATGAACTCCTCCTTGCCCTCCAACTCGGCGTAACGCTCGGCTGATATCGTCGCGGCCTCAGCCGTCTCCTCGCCGTCGCTCTCCACCCCATCGCTTTCCACTGGGGTCTCGTCGCCCGTGGCGCTGCGGCGCATGCGCAGATAGGCCACGCGCTCGCCGGTGTCGGCATCCACATGGCGCAGGATCGACATGGAGATGACGTGGTCGTTCTCCTCCAGCTTGATGCCGCGCACGCCGACGGAGGTGCGGCCGGTGAAGACGCGCACATCGTTGACCGGGAAGCGGATCGACTTGCCGCCCGCCGCAGCCAGCAGCACGTCGTCGTTCTCCGTGCAGGTCTGCACGGCGATCAGCCGGTCGCCCTCTTCCAGCTTCATGGCGATCTTGCCATTGGCCTTCACGTCGACGAAGTCCGACAGCTTGTTGCGGCGGACCGTGCCCTTGTCGGTGGCGAACATGATGGACATATCCGCCCAGCTGGCTTCGTCCTCCGGCAGCGGCATCAGGGTGGAGATGGTCTCCCCCTCTTTTAGCGGCAGCAGATTGACCAGCGCCTTGCCGCGCGCCTGGGGCGTGCCCAGGGGCAGGCGGTAGACCTTCATCTTGTAGGCGATACCCGTCGTGGAAAAGAACACGACCGGCGTGTGGGTGTTCACCACGAAGAGCTGGGTGACGAAATCCTCTTCCCGGGTTGCCATGGCGGCGCGGCCCTTGCCGCCGCGGCGCTGGGCGCGGTAGCTCGACAGCGGCACACGCTTGATATAGCCGCCATGGGTGACGGTGACGACCATGTCCTCGCGCTGGATCAGGTCTTCGATGTCCTGCTCGAATTCCAGATCCATGATCTCGGTGCGGCGCGGCGTGCCGAACTGCTCCTTCACATCGCGCAGCTCGGTGCGCAGAATATCCAGGCGCCGCGGCCGCGAGCCCAGGATATCCAGGTAATCCTTGATCGTCGTCGCCAGCTCCTGCAGCTCGGCGCCGATCTTGTCGCGCTCCAGCCCGGTCAGCCGCTGCAGCCGCAGTTCCAGGATCGCCTGCGCCTGGGCATCCGACAGGCGCACAGTGCCTTCCGGCGACAGGCCGCGGCCGGGCTCGTCGATCAGCTGGATGAACGGCGCCATGTCCTTCGCCGGCCACTCACGCGTGATCAGCTGTGTCTTCGCGGTGTTGGGATCCGGCGACTTGCGGATCAGCGCGATCACTTCTTCGATATTGGCCACGGCAATCGCCAGGCCGACGCGGATGTGTGCCTGCTCCCGCGCCTTGCCCAGGAGGTAGACCGTGCGCCGGACGATGACGTCTTCGCGGAAGGCGACGAAGGCGACGATGATGTCCTTGATCGTCAGTACCTGCGGGCGGCCGCCATTCAGCGCCAGCATGTTGACGCCAAACGAGGTCTGCAGCGGCGTGTGCTTGTAGAGCTGCGCCAGAACCACGTCGGACATGGCGTCGCGCTTCAGCTCCACGACGACGCGCACGCCGTCGCGGTCGGACTCGTCGCGCAGCTCGGCGATGCCCTCGATGATCTTCTCATGCACGCATTCGGCCATGCGCTCGATCATGCGCGCCTTGTTCACCTGATAGGGAATCTCGGTGATGACGATGGCTTCCCGGTCTTTCCGCAGCTCTTCAATATGCGTGCGGCCGCGCATGACGATCGAGCCGCGGCCGAAATGATAGGCCTCGCGGATGCCGTTGCGGCCGAGGATCAGCGCGCCCGTGGGAAAATCCGGCCCGGGCAGATGCTGGATCAGCCCCTCGATGGTGATGTCGGGATTGTCCACATAGGCGATGCAGGCATCTACCACCTCGCCCAAATTGTGGGTCGGAATATTGGTCGCCATGCCGACGGCGATGCCGGCCGAGCCGTTGACCAGCAAATTCGGGAAGCGCGCGGGCAGGACCGTCGGTTCCTGATCGCGGCCGTCATAGTTGGGCTGGAAGCTGACGGTGTCCTTGTCCAGGTCGTCAAGCAGCGTCATCGCCGACCGCGCCAGCCGGACCTCGGTGTACCGCATGGCCGCCGGCGGATCGGCATCCATAGAGCCGAAATTGCCCTGCCCATCGATCAGCGGCAGGCGCATGGAGAAATCCTGCACCATGCGCACAAGCGCGTCATAGATCGCCATATCGCCATGGGGATGGTATTTGCCCATGACGTCGCCGACGATGCGCGAGGCCTTGTTGTAGCCCTTGGTGGGGCCGAAACCGCCCTCGTTCATGCCGTAGAGGATGCGCCGGTGGACTGGCTTCAGACCGTCGCGCACGTCCGGCAGCGCCCGGGAAACGATCACGCTCATGGCGTAATCGAGGTAGGAGCGTTTCATCTCCTCCTCGAGCGTCACGGGCATAATGTCGTGGCCGGGCGTACCCGTCGGTTCAGTCAAGAAAAATACCGTTAGATCAGTATGTTATGCTGTGGCGGCGGAGGCCGTAGAACGGCCCGCGGAAGGCCCCCCGATTCGATGCCAAAAGTAGCAAATTTCGCATGTGCTAACAACGGCCCGATGTCGTTTTTTGACAGCCGTTTCCTGGCAAAACGGGAGGCCCGCGGACTCTGCCGCGGCCTCCCGTCTGTCCATTGTTTCGCGCTGCCGTGGCCTAAGAACTGCCGGCTTTGATCTCCGTGATGAACTGGATGTACCTGCTGCGGTAGGGCTCCTCCGGTTCAGGATCCAGTGTCAGGGCGCCGAACGTCTTCGCCGGATCCTCGACGCCCATGTTGGCGAGGGTCTCCTTGGGGACCAGTTCGTAGGACTTGTGATTGGAGTGATAGTAGCCCAGCGTCTCGATCAGATACTTGCCCACTTCGGGGTCGAGCATCGCATTGATCAGGTCATAGGCGGCGTCCTCGCTGCCAGGCGGATTGGCGCCGCGCACCAGGCCGCAGGAGTAGCCGAGGATGCCTTCCTTCGGCGTCATGTAGTTCACGGCCACGCCCTGGGACTTCAGCGTCGCGTAGGAGCCGCTCCAGGCATAGGCCGCCACCAGCTCGCCGGAGGCGATGCCGTTCTCGATCTGCGTATTGTCGGACCAGAAATAGGGCATCAGCGACTTCTGTTTCACCAGCAGCGGCTTCAGCTGGGCGAGTTGCTCGTCGCTCAGATGCTGATAGTCGGCATACATGCCGGAAATGCGCGCGGCGATTTCGATGAAGGTGGTGTCGGTGTCGTACATCGACAGCCGGCCCTTGTACTTCTCGTTGAACAGCAGCGCCCAGGACGGATCGGCGACATCGGCGGGGTCCACCAGGTCGGTGCGGTAGACGATCGACGCGGTGCCGGCATCCCAGGGAATGAAGTACGGCTTGCCGTCGAACGAGGTGTTTTGAATGGTGCGGAAGCGCTCCCAGATATTGCCATACTCGGGAATGCGCGAGGTGTCGAAGGCCTGAATGACCTTGCCGTCCTTCCAGCGCTTGATGTTGTAGTGGCACGGATGGGCCAGATCGACGTTATAGCCGCCGACCATCTTCTGCAGCGCCTCTTCCTCCGACGCAAAGATCGCGAAGTCGGGCGGGCCGCCGTACTTCTCCACATATTTCGGACCGATTTCCGGAACGTCATAGCCGGACCAGGTGAAGAACAGCAGGTCGCCCGCCGCCGCGCCGGACTTCGACAAAATCGGCATGGCCGCCAGCGACAATCCTGCCGCCCCGAGCATCCGGTTGAAATCCCGGCGCGAGAAACCCGGCCGGCGCAATGCATCGATGATACGCCCCTTCATGGAACCTCCCCGTTTTTGCATTGATTGGAGAATTTGTTGATTGGCCGGGAACCGGCAGGATTTAGAACGGAATATCGTCGTCGAGATCGCCGGCTGGCGCCCGGCCGCCGCCACCGCCGCTGCGCGATGACGGACCGCTGCTGTAGCCGCCGCCCTCGTCGCCACCCTCGCCGGCGCCCTCGCTGACGCCACCGCCGCTGCGGCCATCCAGCATCACCAGCTCGCCGCGGAATCGCTGCAGCACCACTTCGGTTGTGTACTTCTCGGCGCCGGACTGATCCGTCCATTTGCGCGTCTGCAGCGCGCCTTCCAGGTAAACCTTCGCACCCTTCTTCAAGTATTTTTCGACCACGTCGATCAGCCGCTCGTTGAAGATCACCACGCGGTGCCATTCCGTACGCTCGCGCCGCTCGCCCGATGCCTTGTCGCGCCAGCTTTCCGAGGTCGCCACCGACAGGTTCGCCACCTTGTTGCCGTCCTGCAGACTGCGAATCTCGGGGTCGCGCCCGAGATTGCCGATCAGAGTTACCTTGTTGACTGAACCTGCCATTGTCGCGTCTCCGCCCAATTCGTTTTGTTGTATGAAATTCGTTGATAAGGACCGTACAAGGCTTTGACTTAGCAGACAAGTCGGCGGCATTGTGGCGTCTGCAGAAAATGTCAGTAGGGTCCTCCTGCGGCGATGTTAGGGGTCGATTTTGCCGGCCGGACCGCTAATATCCCCCTCCCCCTCAAATCAAGCGTAACAGATGCTGGACAAGATTTCCGTACGCGGCGCCCGCGAACACAACCTCAAGAGCGTCGATGTCGATATGCCGCGCAACAGCCTGGTGGTGATCACCGGGCTGTCGGGCTCCGGCAAGTCGTCGCTCGCCTTCGACACCATCTATGCCGAAGGGCAGCGCCGCTATGTCGAATCGCTGTCGGCCTATGCGCGCCAGTTCCTGGAGCTGATGCAGAAGCCCGATGTGGACTCGATCGAGGGCCTGTCGCCGGCCATCTCCATCGAGCAGAAGACCACCTCGAAGAACCCCCGCTCCACCGTCGGCACGGTGACGGAGATCTACGACTATCTGCGCCTGCTGTTCGCCCGGGTCGGCGTGCCCTATTCGCCGGCCACCGGCCTGCCGATCGAGAGCCAGACTGTCTCGCAGATGGTCGACCGTATCATGGCGCTCCCGGAGGGCACGCGGCTCTACATCCTGGCGCCCGTCGTTCGCGGCCGCAAAGGCGAGTACCGCAAGGAGCTGCAGGACTACCAGAAGCGCGGTTTCCAGCGGGTGAAGGTGGACGGCACCTTCTACGAGATCGATTCCGTGCCCGCGCTCAACAAGAAGCTGAAGCACGACATCGAGGTGGTGGTCGACCGCATCGTCGTGCGCGACGGCATCCAGAGCCGCCTGGCCGACAGCCTGGAGACCGGCCTGCATCTCTCCGAGGGCCTGATCTTCGCCGAAAAGGCCGACGGCGCCGAGAGCGAGGCCAAGGGGGACGCAAAGAGCAAGCGCAAGGCGCAGCCGGAGCGCATCACCTTCTCCTCCCGCTTCGCCTGCCCGGTCTCCGGCTTCACGATCGACGAGATCGAACCGCGCCTCTTCTCCTTCAACAATCCGTTCGGCGCCTGCCCGGCCTGCGACGGGCTGGGCACCCGCATGTTCTTCGATCCGGAGATGGTGGTGCCCGACAACTCCGTGACCCTGCGCAAGGGCGCCATCGCGCCCTGGGCCAACTCCACCTCGCCCTACTACATGCAGACGCTGGACAGCCTCGCCAAGCACTACAAGTTCAGCACCAACTCGGCCTTCAAGGATCTGCCCGAGCGCATCCGCAAGATCATCCTCTTCGGCTCCGGCGACGAGCCGGTGACCATGAACTACGACGACGGCCTGCGCAGCTACAAGACCACCAAGCCGTTCGAGGGCGTGATCCCCAACATGGATCGCCGCTTCCGCGAAACCGACAGCGACTGGGTGCGCGACGAACTCGGCAAGTTCCAGTCCTCCAGCCCCTGCGAGACCTGCAAGGGCATGCGCCTCAAGCCCGAGGCGCTGGCGGTCAAGATCGACAAGCTGCACATCTCCGAAGTCACCGAGTTCTCCATCGACCACGCCATGAACTGGTTCCTCGGGCTGGACAAGAAGCTCACCGCCAAGCAGCGGGAGATCGCCGCGCGCATCCTCAAGGAGATCAACGAGCGCCTCGGCTTCCTGGTCAGCGTCGGGCTGGAATATCTGACCCTCGGCCGCGCCTCCGCGACGCTGTCCGGCGGCGAAAGCCAGCGCATCCGCCTGGCGTCGCAGATCGGCTCCGGCCTTACCGGCGTGCTCTACGTGCTGGACGAGCCCTCCATCGGCCTGCACCAGCGCGACAATGCGCGCCTGCTGGTGACGCTGAAGCGCCTGCGCGATATCGGCAACACGGTGATCGTGGTCGAGCATGACGAGGAGGCCATCCGCGCCGCCGATTTCCTCATCGACATGGGGCCCGGCGCCGGCATCCATGGCGGCCGCGTGGTCGCCATCGGCACGCCGGACAAGGTGATGCAGAACCCCGACAGCATCACCGCCCAGTACCTCACCGGCTTCCGCCAGGTCGAGGTGCCGAAGCAGCGCCGCCCCGGCGCCCGCGGCCAGCGCATCCGCGTCGTCGGCGCCAAGACCAACAACCTGAAGAATGTCAGCGTCGACATTCCCCTGGGCACCATGACCTGCGTCACCGGCGTGTCCGGCGGCGGCAAGTCGACGCTGATCATCGAGACGCTCTACAAGGCCCTCGCCCGCCGCCTGAACGGCGCGCGCGAAACGCCCGGCGCCCATGACCGCATCGAAGGCCTGGAATTCCTCGACAAGGTCATCGACATCGACCAGTCGCCCATCGGCCGCACGCCGCGCTCCAACCCCGCCACCTATACCGGCGCCTTCACGCCGATCCGCGACTGGTTCGCCGGATTGCCGGAAGCCAACGAGCGCGGCTACAAGCCCGGCCGCTTCTCCTTCAACGTCAAGGGCGGCCGCTGCGAGGCCTGCCAGGGCGACGGCGTGATCAAGATCGAGATGCACTTCCTGCCCGACGTCTACGTCCAGTGCGACGTCTGCAAGGGCAAGCGCTACAACCGCGAGACCCTGGAGATCACCTTCAAGGGCAAGTCGATCGCCGACGTGCTGGACATGACCGTCGACGAGGCCGCCGACTTCTTCAAGGCGGTGCCGTCGATCCGCGAGAAGATGACGACGCTGCAGCATGTCGGCCTCGGCTACATCCATGTCGGCCAGCCGGCCACCACGCTGTCAGGCGGCGAGGCGCAGCGCGTCAAGCTGTCCAAGGAACTCTCGCGCCGCGCCACCGGCCGCACGCTCTACATCCTGGACGAGCCCACCACCGGCCTGCATTTCGAGGATGTCCGCAAGCTGCTGGAGGTGCTGCACACGCTCGTCGAGCAGGGCAACACCGTGGTGGTGATCGAGCACAATCTCGAGGTCATCAAGACCGCCGACTGGATCATCGACCTCGGCCCCGAAGGCGGCGACAAAGGCGGCCGCATCGTCGCCGCCGGCACCCCCGAAGACGTGGCCCGCGTAGCCGAAAGCTACACCGGCCAATACCTCGCGCCCTATCTCCGCAACGCCGCGGCGAAGGCGAAGAAGCGGGCGTAGTTGCCGGTGCAAAAATAGTTGTCATCCCGGAAACCGTGCGTCAGCACGGTTATCCGGGACCCATGAACACGGAACCCGTCAAGTTGCGCTGACAGATCCTCGGCTCTCATGAACACGGGCTTACTTTCGACGCCACGCAAATTTCACCACAACCCGGATGAGCCCATGTTCCTGGGTCCCGGGCTCCGTCGCTGACGCGCCGGCCCCGGGATGACAAGCGTGGGCACTTGCGTAGCCGCTTGACCAACTCGGCCGCCTCTGAGAACACCTAGCGGACAAAGCCCGTCGCCAACCGGCGCCGCATCCCCGCGGCGCTACGAGAGATTTTCCCGTCCATGACCGCCGAGACGCACCGACCCGTCCGCCGCGCCGCGCTGGCGTTCATCTTCGTCACCGTGCTGCTGGATATCCTGGCGCTCGGCGTCATCATTCCCGTGCTGCCCCATCTGATCCAGGATTTCGTCGCCGGCGATGCGGCGCGGGCGGCCGAGTATATCGGCCTGTTCGGGACGAGCTGGGCGATCATGCAGTTCTTCGCTTCGCCGATCATCGGCGCGCTGTCCGACCGCTTCGGCCGGCGGCCGGTCATTCTCCTGTCCAACCTCGGGCTCGGACTCGACTACATCGTGATGGCCCTGGCGCCGTCGCTATGGTGGCTGCTGCTCGGCCGCCTGATCTCCGGCGTCACTTCCGCCAGCATTGCCAGCAGCTACGCCTATGTCGCGGATGTCAGCGCGCCGGAGAAGCGCGCCGGGGCCTTCGGCTTGCTGGGCGCCGCATTCGGATTGGGATTCGTCCTCGGCCCGGCGCTGGGCGGCGTCCTGGCGGATATCGCGCCGCGCCTGCCTTTCTGGGTTGCGGCATGCCTGAGCCTGACGAACTTTCTCTATGGCGCTTTCGTGCTGCCGGAATCCCTGCCATCCGACAAGCGCATGGCCTTCAACTGGCGGCGCGCCAACCCGCTCGGCTCGCTCAAGCTGCTGCGCCGCCATCGCGAGTTGCTGGGGATCGCCGGCGTCTACTTCCTCAGCAATCTGGCCCATGCGGCATTGCCATCGGTTTTCGTGATCGCCACCGCCTATCGTTACGGATGGTCGGCGGCCGATGTGGGATATGTGCTCGCGGCGGTAGGAATTTGCTCAATGATCGCACAGGCCGGCCTGGTGCGGCCGATCGTGGCGCGGCTGGGCGAGGCGCGAACGCTCCTGATCTCGCTTTCCGCCGGTATCGTCGCTTTCGCCCTCTACGGCATTGCTCCCACCGGCCTGTTGTTCCTGATCGGCATACCCATCATGTCGATCTGGGGCATGACCGGCCCGGCCAGCCAGGGGCTGATGTCGCGCCACGTCGGCGTTGACGAGCAAGGCCAGCTCCAGGGCGCTGCCGCCTCGCTGCGCAGCCTGACCGACATCCTCGGCCCCGGCCTCTTCACCCTCACCTTCGCCCACTTCATCCGTCCGGCCGCGCCGGTCCACCTCCCCGGCGCGCCGTTCTTCCTGTCGGCCCTGCTGCTGGCCGCGGCGCTCGCGCTGACGTGGCGTGTGACGGACAACGCGGCACGCCAGCGCAACTAGGAATCTAACGCGCCAGGTAAGCCCAGCGCGCCAGGCAGTCCGACCACTCTACCGGTTCAGCTCAGACCCTCGGCCGGGTGTCACCCCGGCGGTGCCGTCAGGTTCCTTCGATCGTTATCTCGACGCGGCGATTCTGCGAGCGGCCGCGCGCCGTCGTGTTCGGGGCAACCGGATCAGCCTCGCCCCATCCCTTTGCACTGACATATTCCGGCTTCACGCCTTGTGAGATCATGTACTTCCTCACGGCATCGGCGCGCATCTCCGACAGGACTTGGTTCGAATCAACTCCCTCACTCTGTAGGGTCGCACCAACGGGAGCATCGTCGGTATAGCCGTTCACCACGAGCTTCTCCTGTTGATGCGGCGCCAGGAACTCTTGCCATCTTGGCGATGATGTCCTTTCCGGCATCCGACAGCTCATATCCGCCCGGCGGGAACAGCAAGTCGCTGTTGACGGTATACTTGATCGCGCTTTGGAGCCGCTTGATGTGGTCCTGGTCAAGAGCGGCCTGCTGCCGGAGCTGCTGATTTTCCGCCACGACGTTGTCGTACTCGGCCTGGGAGACGCCGGTGTCGCTGGCACAGCCGGACAGGAAGATGGGCGCGACTAGAGAGAGCAGCAAAGCGCTGCATTTCAGATTTGCTATCATTTTCCGACTCCTAAGTTTTCAAATATGGGCTTGCGGGCATAGCGTTCTTAAATCGGATGGTCGGTGCATTGATCGGGAGAACCGACAGCCGAGCGCGCCATGATGAAAGCCAAGCATGGCCCGCATTTCACCATGTCGAGCCACAATCTTCTCAGTGTCGCACTGTGACAATTGGACCAAAGTCCAATAGGAGTTCTGCGCATCGGAGACGGTGCAAATTCAATCCGTGTTCCAGCCGGTTGGAACCACAAGAATGGCATTGTCTGCTTCATCGTCTGATGGCCGCTTCAGGCCAAGGGCCGCCATGTCAAATCATAACGCAACTGGCCACTCCACATTGCAGAGTGGAAGTGACTCTTGTCTGGTATCCATAGCCTCTTTGGGTGCCGCGACACGCCAGCGCCGCTAAGGATTAATCCGACAACCCCGCCATACGTAGGCCTTCAGCCCATTTGGCGCGATGCTCCGGCCGCCGGACAGGGAATACGCCCAGCAGATCGGCAATGCGTAATTGTGGCTGGAGCTGGCGCATGCGCGAGACGACCTGCTTGGCTTCGTCCAGCTGGCCGGCATGTGCGGCGCTCGCAGCGACAATACCGTCGCAGAGAACATAACTCGGATGCGCGCGCGCAGCCGCCTTCCCCCAGGACAGCGCTTCGACAAATCGACCGGCCATCAGATGTGCGCCGGCGGTAGCGACCTGCATGTTGAAGTACTGAAAATCCTGCGGGCTCAGCCGCATTGCGCGCGCCACGCGTTCGATCGCGATCTCCGGATTTCCGAGCCATACATTGACGAAGCCGCTGAACAGCCACGCCCAGGCCAGGTTCGGATTCAACGCCAATGCCTGCTCGATGAATGCAGCTCCCTCGTCGAGATCGCCGACCACATAGGCAAGTGCAATGCCAGCCGTTGATAGTGCAAGGGCATCATCCTTGCCAAACTCCACGGCCCGCCGTGCCAAGCGTTCGGCGTCTGAAACCTCCGCTGCGCTGCCGTCCGCCCAGCCGCCGGCTTTGCGCTGGGAATAGCATCGCGCCGCCATACCGTAGGCCGAGGCAAAACCGGGATCGAGTTCGATCGCGCGTTTGAAATGCTGCAGCGCCTCGCTGTTCCCCTCCTTGGTCCACTGATGCACTGCCGCCATCCCGCGCAGATAGTAGTCATAGGCGTCGAGGCTCGAGGTCGGCTTGCGCTTGGCGCGCTCGATCTCCGCCTGCTCCAGCTTGGGCGAGATCGCTCCCACCACGCTGGCCGTCACCTGGTCCTGCAAATCGAAAATATCAGCCAGCGCGCCGTCGAACCGGTCGGCCCACAGATGCATGCCGGTCGAGGAATCGATCAGCTGCCCGGTGATGCGTACGCGGTTGCCAGCCTTGCGCACGCTGCCTTCGAGAATGTAGCGCACCCCCAGTTCGCGCCCGATCCGCTTCACGTCAACCGCGCGCCCTCGATAGGCGAAGCTTGAATTGCGCGAAATCACAAACAGCCAGCGAAGCCGCGAAAGAGCTGTGATGATCTCTTCCACCATTCCGTCGGAGAAATACTCCTGCTCGGGATCCCGGCTCATGTTGTCGAACGGCAGGACGGCGATCGATGGCCTGTCGGCGATGGCCTTCCGCACCGTTCCCGCGATCGACGGTGCGCCGGTGATGCGATAGGTTCGGACCGGATCGGACATGTTCTTGAGGCTCTGGACCCCAAGATCTTCGAAACCGGCTCTCACCTTGTTATGGACATTGTCATACGCCGTTCCCGAGACCAGCACGTCGCCCGGCCCGGCGATGGCTTCCAGCCGGGCAGCGATATTGACGCCATCGCCATAGAGATCGCTGCCCTCGACAATGACGTCGCCGAGATTGACGCCAACGCGAAGAATGATGGCCTGCGCATCGAGCGAATTCTCATTCTCTGCGGCCATCTGCTCTTGCAGCTCGATGGCGCATTGAACTGCATTCACCGCGCTTGCGAATTCGACCAGGACTCCGTCACCGGCGACTTTGAAGACCCTGCCCTGGTGCTTCGCGACCAGCGGCTCCAGGACACCACGGCGGCGCGCCTTGAGTAGGCTCAAGGTGCCGACCTCATCGGCTGCCATCAGGCTGCTGTAGCCGACGACATCGGCCGCGAGGACCGCGGCAAGGCGGCGCTGAACAGGTTCCTCTGCCATGATGGGCAATGGCCTTCGACTGTCTAGTCAGATTGCATAGTAGGAGCCGTCCATTGGCGAGTCTACCACGCCCAGTGCAGAGTCACGCCGCTTCACCGGGCGCGCCGGCTTTTTCTATCGGCACTGCTGCTGGCGGCAGCGCTGGCGATGGCTTGGCGGGTGACCTACGCGCCAAGGCGTTAGGGCCTAATTTCAGATGTCTGCGCCAAATGTGTCACTTCAACAATGTCCGCTTCCCAGCCGATTGCTGCCCACTTCGCTACGCGTGCAATGTCGCCGATGTGCCAATTCCGGACATTTTCCGCGCCGCATCAAATGTTCGGCAACAAATCGCCCGCAAGATGTCAATTCAATGCGGTGATCTACACGCCGCCGGCCAGGAGAACGCTCAAACTCGTCAAGAAGGCGGCCGATTCCTTGTTAAATGCAACGTCCGGTCGAGGCGCTATCTTCGGGTCTTATTCGCCGCCATTGGGCTGCGCACACATCCATGGGTCTCGAGCCATCGCGCCCGCTGCTAGAGCGGGGCTGTCGGCGGCGTGAGCGGAGACTGACATCACCTGGGCGGACACGTTCGGCGCGGGTAGGGTTCGCCTGCACTCAACGCGGCAAGCCCGCGGCCGCGATCATCTCGGCGCAGCGCTCACGCAGCACTGGGTCGCGGTATGGCTGGGTGGCGAGGTAGGTTTCGATTGAGAAGTTGGGCCTAAGGCCGAGAACTTCGGCAGCGGCCGCGCGCGCTTCCTCTTCTTGGCCGAGTGCGGCGTAGCATGCGGCCTTGAGGGCTTGCACGGCGTAAGTTTGCCGCCCGCAGCAGGCGAAAGCCTCAATCGCCTCCCAGTAGCGGCCGGAAAGGAAGTAGGCGCGCCCAAGATAGACCGCTCGGCGCTCAGCTCCGGACGGATCGAGGCGGATCGCGTTCGCGATCCACTCAATGCCTTCCGCGGGCCGCCCAAGCCAGGTGAGAAACTCGCCGCGCTGCGAGACAATTCGGGCATCGTTGGGGTTGAGCGCCAGTGCACGATCGTGATGATGCCATGCCTCGTCCGGTCGCCCGTGCTGGAGCCGAACCTCCGCAAGGATTCGATGCGCCTCGCTGTCCTCGGAATCGAAAGCGTAAGCCGTTTCCGCCGCCCGGATGCAGCGTCCCAGATCCGGTTCCGCCGGGGGCCGAAAGCCGATGGTAAAAGCCTGGCCGTAAACGCAGGCGAGCCAAGCGTGAGCATGGGCGTATCCGGGCTCGAGGGCGATGGCCTGTTCGAGTAACTCAAGTGCTCGCGCGTTGTCCTCTTCGGTGGCGCGATGATGGTGTTCCTTCGCCCGCAGCAGGTAGTCGTAGGCGCGAAGGCTTGCCGGCGTCTTGCGCTTGGCGCGCTCAAGGTCAGCGGCTTCGACATGAGCCGGGAGGACGGCCACAATCGAGCGTACGACCTCGTCCTGAACCGCAAAGATGTCGCTGAGATTGCGGTCGTAGCGCTCGGCCCAGATGTGCTGGCCGCTCTCCGCGACGACGAGTTGGGCCGTAATGCGGACACGGTCACCCGCCTTGCGCACGCTACCTTGGAGCACATAACGAACGCCGAGTTCGGCTGCCACCGCAGTGACGCTCTTTGAGCGTCCCTTGAACTGGAACGTCGAGTCGCGCGCAATGACGAACAACTCGCGGTATCGCGACAACTCGGTGATAATGTCCTCGGTGATGCCGTCGGAAAAATATTCCTGTTCCAAATCGCCGCTCATGTTGGCGAAAGGCAGCACGGCAATGGAGGGTTTGTCTGTCCCGGCTTTCTGCATAGATACAGTGACAGTCGGAGTGCCGGCGACGCGATAGGCACGCACCGGATCGGTGATGTTCTTTAACGCTTGAGGGCCAAGATCGTCGAAGTCAGTCTTGACGTTTTTTCGGACGTGGTCATAGGCCGTGCCGGATACGAGAATGCCGCCCGGTTCGGCGAGGGCCTCGAGGCGGGCTGCGACGTTGACACCGTCGCCGTAGAGATCGCTGCCCTCGACTATGACGTCGCCTAGGTTGACGCCGATGCGCAGAACAATGTGCCAATTTTCAGGCTGACCACCGTTCGCCATGGCCATTCCCTGTTGCAGCTCGACCGCGCACTGCACGGCATTGACGGCGCTGGCGAACTCGATCAACACGCCGTCGCCGGTGGTCTTGAATATTCGACCCTGGTGCCTAGCAACTAGTGGGTCCAACACGTCACGGCGCCGGGCCTTGAGAGCAACAAGTGTGCCGGCCTCATCGGTTTCCATCAGCCGGCTGTACCCGACCACATCGGCGGCGAGGACGGCGGCAAGGCGGCGTTGGACGCGTGCTTCGGCCATTTCGGGCGAATGCCTTCCGTAAGGACAACGCGGTCAATTGTATGGGCGCCCCGTCGGCGAGTCTATCGAGCCGAACTTCCGAATTGCGTCAAAGGCCGCCATGTTAAATCATTACGCACTTGACCGCTCCACGTTACAGAGCGGAAGTAACTATTGTCGAAATCAAGATCGGCCGCGAGCCGCCGTCGGAATTGCCTGGCTCTCCCCCATTATCCTCGATGTCTCCTTGCCAAGCTGTACCAGCTTCCGTGCCGCGCTGCGATGCGCTCTGGCCACATGCGTCTCGCCGCCATGGATCAGCGCATTGGAGTTGCCTCTCGGCGCACCGCTGCCGGCGGAGCCGCCATGGAGGCGGCAGCGGCGCTTGCCGGTGGCCGGCGGTTTGCCGCAGTTGCCGCCGCCCCGGGTGCGTGCACCGCATCGTGGCATCGTCTCAAATGACTTCCGATGCGGTGCCGGATTCCAGGGGCCGCACGGCGCGCTCACGCCGTTGGGGGCGGCCTCGCGCCGATTTGTCGAGAGCCCGCGTATGCTGGATCAAGGTCCGCAGCAGCAGTAGCGCCAATCGCAGTTCCGTCTTCTTGGCGCGGCTCTCGTCTCCGGCCTGCTGCGCCCGGGCTATGCAGGTCATCAGCGCGCCATTCATGGCAACGATCTGCGAAGCGATCAGGCCTTGAAACAGGTCGGCAGACCCCAGCTCGGCCAGTCCCTGCCGGAACAGGGCGCTCGCCTGCTGCCAGATCGCGGGCCGCTGCTCCAGGGTTGGATCGGTCAGCAACATCGCTGCAAGCGCCGTCCGCTCGGCCAGCAGATTCGCGGCAACCTCCGTTTCGGCGCTGGCGCCCTCCGCGGCTACCCCGAGACCGGCATCGCGCGCGACTGTGTTCACTGTACGCTTGTGGCGTTTTAGACGATGATCGGTATTTTCCGTCATTGATGCACTCCTCGACCTTCCGCGGGCAAGTTCGCCGCTTCTAAGCTTGATCTAAACGCAAATATAACGTATTATACGTATCTCGTCAACAGAAATTGCAGTGAACGCGATATGACAGATTTCATTCGTCCGGTATCCTGCGAGCCATGCACGCAACGCATAGCTACGCAATTTTCATTCGTGGATTTCCGCTTCCATGGGGTTGAGTTGGTCCAGTTGCGGGTCATGCGTTTCACGCATAGCTCGGCCTTGCCGGCCCCGACGCTTTGCGGCAGTTAACCCAGCTGAAATCAGCAGACGGAGATCAGCGAATGTACAAGCTCTATTGGAATCCCGGCAGCGCCAGCATGGCGCCCCACGCGGCGCTGGAAGAGATCGGCGCAACCTACGAACTTGCCGAGCTCGATTTCGACCGGAACCAGCACAAGGGTGCTGAGTATCTGCGGCTGAATCCCAACGGCCGGGTGCCCACGCTGATCCATGACGGGAAGGCGATGTACGAATCCGCGGCGATCCTGCTCTATCTCTGCGAACGCCATCCCGATGCCAAGCTGATGCCCCTGCCCGGCTCGCCCGAACGCGGCCTCTTCCTGCAATGGCTGGTCTTCTGCACCAACACGGTGCAGGAGGAGATGATGCATTGGTGGCACGCCGACTACTACATGGACAGCGAGGCCGGCCGCGCCGAACTGAAGCGCATTGCCGAGCGGCGCCTGGCCGGCATCTGGACGCAGATCTGCAAGAACTCTGGCCGATCCCGGGCCTTACCTGCTGGGCCAGACTTTCAGCGCCGCCGATATCTTCCTGGTCATGCTCTGCCGCTGGACCCGCAAGATGGAGAAGCCGGCCACCGATTGGCCGGAACTGAAGCGGCTGGTTGATCTCGTCTCCGCCCGTCCCGCCTGGCAGCGCATGATGAAGTCCGAGGGCATCACCTGGACCGGCGATATCGCCGCTTGAACCGGCCGGCGCGGAAAAGGAATTTTTCACACTAGATCAATATAATAGCGGGCTATTCTCCTGCTGATAATGAAACTGCGTCAATTCATGTGGGTGCTCTAAAGTCGATGCGAAAGCGGCCGAGCAAGCTGCTGATCTGCCTGATCGCCGGCGCCCTCGCCGTGCTGGCGCCATCCGCGCGCGCCCAGGACTACGCGGCCATCGTCGTCGATGCCCAAAGCGGCGTGGTGCTGCAATCGATCGATGCCCATGCCCGCTGGTATCCCGCCTCGCTGACCAAGGTGATGACGGTCTATCTCGCCCTTGAAGCGATCGAGGCCGGCAGGCTGAAACTCGATGAGGAGCTCACCGTCTCCGAACACGCCGCCTCCCAGCCGCCGACGGAATTGGGCGTCGGCGCCGGCGACAAGATCACGGTCGAGCAGGCGATCCTGGCGATCATCCTGCAATCCGCCAACGACGTGGCTGTCGTGGTGGCCGAGCGGCTCGGCGGCACCGAGGAAGCCTTCGCCAAGATGATGACCGCCAAGGCGCAGGAGCTGGGCATGGCCCGTACCCAGTTCCGCAACGCCACCGGCCTGCCCGATCCCGACCAGGTGACCACGGCGCGCGACATGGCGATCCTCGGCAAGGCGCTGCTCGACAATTTTCCGCAGCACTACCATTTCTTCTCCACCAAGAGTTTCACCTATGCCGGCCATACCTTCGGTACGATCAACGGCATCCTGTCGCGCTATCCCGGCGCCGACGGCATCAAGACCGGCTTCACCTGCGGTTCCGGCTACAACCTTCTGGCGTCTGCGGTGCGCGACAACAGGCGGCTAATCGGCGTGCTGCTGGGCGGCATCAGCAACGAAGACCGCCACGGCGAAATGATCGCGCTCCTGGACAAGGCCTACAAAGCCGGCCCGGATGGCGGCAATGGCAAGACGCTGTTGGCCGAGTTCGTGCCGGCGCGCGACGACACGGCGGTGCCGCCGCCATTCCAGCTTGCCGCCTTTCAATGCACCATTGGCACCGGCAACAGCGGCATGGAAGCCGCGCTCGGCGGCAAATATGGCGGCTGGGGCATCATCTTCGGCTCCTTCCCCAAGAAGGGGCAGGCGCAGACGGCCATCCGCCAGGCGCGGCAAAGCCTGCGCGGCGTACTCACCGCCGGACGGCCGGTCATCATCGCCCGGAAATGGGAAGGCGCCCGCCGCTACAACGCGCTGATCGTCGGCCTGTCGCAGAAACAGGCCGGTAAAGCCTGCAAGCATCTCTGGAACATCGGCGCCTACTGCCTGGCGCTGAACCCGAAGATCCTCAACAACCCGGCGGCGGCCTGGCGATGAGGATTGTCGCTGCATTGGCACTGTGCGGAGCCATGCTGGCCGGCCAAGCGCGGGCCGATCCTCTGACGGACCTGCAGGCTGCTACCGACGCCTTCAAGCAAGGGGATCTTACAACCGCTGAGGTTCTGCTATCCGAGGTGATCGATTCAGGCAAACTCGACGGTGAAAAGCACCTGCTGGCCACAGCGCTGACTCGTCGTTGTGCTGTCCGGATTGCTTCCGGAGCGATCGATGCAGCTCTTGGTGATTGCGAACGGGCAATCGATATCGACCCAAGCCACAGTTCCGCGCATCTAAATCTCGGAGCCATCTATGTTTCAAGAATGCAGCGTCAGGAGGCGATATCTGAGTTCAGTCTCGCCCTTCAGCATGGACAACTGTCGCAAAATGACACCGCGATGGCTTATTCAAACCGCGGCTTGGCATACTTCCTTCTGGAGAACTCCAAATCCGCCTCTAAGGATTTCAACTCAGCGCTTGCAATCGATCCTGCATATGAACCTGCGCTCACTGGTCGTGCATGGAACTACATTGCCTTGGGCGAAATTGACAAAGCATTGGCCGATGCCGAAGCTGCCTTGCTGGCGAACCCCGCTTCTCCAAATCCGATCAATGCGCGCGGTGTCGCACGATTGTACAAAGGACAAGTCGACGAAGCGCTCGCGGATTTCGAAAGGTACATCGCGATCGCCCCCGAAAAGCCAAGCGGGTACTACAACCGTGCCTTCGTCATGCTCATGAAATCCGACTGGGAAGCCGCCATAGTCGACCTGGATCGATCGACTGATATTGATTCGTATGCATCCGATAGCTTGTATTTACGTGGGTTCGCTCGACAGAAACTAGGGCAACAGGACTTGGCTCAAGACGACATCGACCGCGCCATTGCACTTGATGCTACGGTCGAGCAACGATTGAAAAAAACGCTCACTGACTTGGGCTTGCGGTGAAAATCAGCCCGCCTTCGCAGCGACGGCTTCAATCTCCACCAGGAGTGCCGGATGAGCCAGAGCCGAGATGATCAGCATGGTGGAAGCCGGCGCCGCGCCCTGCAGCGCCTCGTCCCGCAGCCGCCGCGAGTCCGCGATGTCTTCCGCGCGGGTCAGGAACAAGTTGACTTTCACCAGATCCTGTACGCCCATTCCCGCTGCGGCGAGGATCGCCAGGATGTTCTTCCAGGTCTGCTCGGCCTGCGCCGTGAACCCTTCGAGGATCTTGCCGTCGGGCGTGGCGCCAACTTGGCCGGAGATATGGAGCCAACGGAATCCGCCGGGCGCGTCCGCGGCTTGGCTATAGCGGCTGAACGGCTTCACCACGCCCTCCGGATTGAGGAACTTGATCTTCCGCGCCAGGGCGGGCTTCTTCGGCTTCGCCCGCAGCGGTGGCCGCGGCCGGCGGGCTGGAATCTTGCGGGGCTTGGCGGCTTTGGTGGAACGGCGTGCCATGGGGGTTACCTTTTGTTGAATCACCGGAACGGAGACGCTACTTCAAGCCCATGACAACGCGCAACGCGATCCCTCCCATCCATGTGGTCGGCGGCGGCCTCGCCGGAAGCGAAGCGGCCTGGCAGCTGGCCTCGGCCGGAATCCCGGTGGTGCTCCACGAGATGCGCCCGGTCCGCGGCACCGACGCCCACAAGACCGCCCAGCTGGCCGAGCTGGTCTGCTCCAACTCCTTCCGCTCCGACGATGCCGTGAACAACGCCGTCGGCCTGCTGCATGAGGAGATGCGGCGCTGCGGCTCGCTGATCCTGGCGGCCGGCGACAAGCACAAGCTGCCGGCGGGAGGCGCCTTGGCCGTCGACCGCGATGGCTTTGCCCTGGAGATCACCAGCCGGCTCGAGCGCCATCCCCTGATCCGCATCGAACGCGGCGAGGTCGCCGGGCTGCCGCCGGCGCAATGGGATCAGGTGATCGTCGCCACCGGCCCCCTCACCTCCGCCGCGTTGGCGGCCGCCATCCATGAATTGACCGGCGAAGAGTCCCTCGCCTTCTTCGACGCCATCGCGCCGATCGTCCACCGCGAATCCATTGACATGGAAAAGGCCTGGTTCCAGTCGCGCTATGACAAGCGCGGCCCCGCCGGCGGCGATGCCGATTACATCAACTGCGCCATGGACCGGGAGCAGTATCAGGCTTTCATCTCGGCGCTGCTCGATGGGGAGAAGACTGAGTTCAAGGAGTGGGAGGCGTCGACGCCATACTTCGAGGCCTGCCTGCCGATCGAGGTGATGGCCGGCCGCGGCTTCGACACGCTGCGCTATGGCCCGATGAAGCCAGTCGGGTTGACCAACCCCCGCAGCACGATCCGGCCCCACGCTGTGGTGCAGCTCCGCCAGGACAACGCGCTGGGCACGCTCTACAACATGGTCGGTTTCCAGACCAAACTGAAATATGCCGAGCAGGCGCGCGTCTTCCGCATGATCCCCGGCCTGGAGCGCGCCGAGTTCGCGCGGCTCGGCGGCCTGCACCGGAATACGTTCCTGAATAGCCCGCGCCTGCTGGACGGGCGGCTGCGCCTCAAGGCCCTGCCGCGCCTGCGCTTCGCCGGCCAGATCACCGGGGTCGAAGGCTATGTGGAAAGTGCCGCCATCGGGCTCCTGGCCGGCCGCTTCGCCGCGGCCGAGAGATCGGGCACGACCAGCGAACCGCCGCCGCCCACCACGGCGCTCGGTGCGCTGCTGGCCCACATCACCGGCGGCGCCGACGCCAAGAGCTTCCAGCCGATGAACGTGAACTTCGGCCTGTTCCCGCCGCTGCCGGAGCCGATGGACAAGCGCCGGGCCAAGGAAGCCCGCAAGCCCGCCCTCTCCGCCCGCGCCCTGGCCGATCTCGACCGCTGGCTCAAGACCACCTGGCCGGTCGCCGCCTAGCTCACCAGACCCTGCCGCGCAGCCACGCCCCCGCCAGCGGCCATGGCGTTGCCGGCGGCTGGTCTGAGAACCGCCGGTCGAAGGCATCGAACCCAGCGGTCGCTAGGGATGCGAGATGCCGGCGTGCCAGCACCGCCATCAGGAAGACCGGAAAGGCGCCGCGTGGCGGCCCGGGCAGCGCGGCCTGGGCCTCCGCCATCAGCCGCCCGGCCTCGCCGCAGATGCGCCGCACGGCGGTGGCAAGACCCGGCCCCGGCCGAAGCTCGAACAGGTCATGGACCGCAACGCCGGCCTCTGCCATCAGCGCCTGCGGCACATAGACCCGCTTGGCGCGGGCATGGAACGGGATGGCGCGCACCAGCCCGATCAGCGCCCAAGCCGCGCCGAGGTCCCGTGCCGCCGACAACACCGGCGCTTTCGCTCTCCCGCTATCCATCACAATCCGCGCCGCCAGTGCCAGCAGCGTGCCGCCGGTCGAACTCGGCGTAGGCCGTGAGGACGGCAAGATCCGCCGGCGGCGTCGCGTCCATGTCCGCCTCGCGCGCGTCGATGAGACGGTCGAACGATTCGCGCGGCAGACCGTGACGCGCCACGGCGGCGGCCAGCGGCTGCGCCACCTGATGGCGGCGGACATTCCCGGCATAGATCTCGGCGATGCAGTCGCGCCACCATTGCAGGCGAATCAGTCCCATCATGGGCTCGCGCACCAGCTCGCGAATCTTGGCCAGTTCGAGGTTGAAGGCATAGAGCGCCAGCAGATCGGCGCGCGGCCCGCTGCGGGCGAACAAGGCCGCCAGATAGCGGTCGCGATCGAAGCGCCGCACCTGCTCCAGGCAGTAGGCGGCGTCGCTCTCGGCGGCTGCGGTCGCGGATGTTGCGGTAACCATGGGAGTCGGCGGCAGCAAACCACCGGGCGGGCCATGTTGCAATCAGCCGCACCGGTGCTATGGTTGGAATCATCCTACTGTCTATTGGGGAACGGACGAGCGGAGATCAATCAATGAAAACACCTTGGGAAAATTTACATGTCGCGTTGGGGATTGGACTGGTCCTGGCGCTGATCGTACTGGTGGTCTCGGGCCACCTGAGCTGGCTCGGCGACAGCGTATTCTGGTCCTTCTTCTTCCGCTGGATTCACATCTTCTTCGGCGTGCTGTGGATCGGCCTGCTCTACTACTTCAACTTCGTGCAGATCCCGTCGATGCCGAAGATTCCCGACGAGCAGAAGCCGGCGATCAGCAAGGTCATCGCACCGGCAGCGCTATTCTTCTTCCGCTGGGCGGCGGCGGGCACGGTGCTCTTCGGCCTGATCGTCATGGTCTACAACAAGTCGTGGGAGAATACGTCGCTGGCCATCGGCATGTTGCTGGGCCTGATCATGGCCTACAATGTCTGGTTCATCATCTGGCCGAACCAGCAGAAGGCCCTGGGCCTGGTCGAGGTCGATGCCGACAGCAAGAAGAAAGCCGCGCGCATGGCCATGCTGACGTCGCGGTTCAACACCATGCTGTCGATCCCCATGCTCTACGGCATGGCCTCGGCGCATATGCCGTGATCGCAGATCAGTAACGTTTGATATCGAACGGGGCCGGCAACGGCCCCGTTCTCGTTTGGGGATCAGTTGTCGAAGGCGATCAGCGCGGCGGCGACACGCCGGCCGTCGGCCATCAGGATGTTGTAGGTGCGGCTGGCGGCGCCGGTATCCATGCTCTCGACGACCACGCCGGCTGCGCGCAGGTGTTGGCGCACTCCGGCCGGAACCATCGCCATCCGCGCGCCGCAGCCCAGCAGGAGCAGGTCGATACCGCCGCCCTGCGCCTCGGTCACAACGGGCTCCAGCGATTGTTCATTGATCTCGCCCATTGCCGCCACCGGCCAGGGCATCGTCCGCGCGGGAAACACGAGGACGGAACCCTCATATGTCACGCCGGTAACCCGGAACCGCCCGCCGCCGTAGGACTCGACGATCTGCCGGCCGGCGGGGATGAGCGGCGTCAGGTCCACGGGCCGCGCTCAGGCGCCGCTGGGCGCCTTCTCGGCATCTGCAGGCTTCTCCGCAGGTGTCCGGTCGCGCCGGAGGTTCATGTAGACCAGCATCGGTGCGGCGACGAAGATCGTCGAATAGGTGCCGACGATGATGCCCCACATCATGGCGGAGCCGAAGCCATTGAGCGCCTCGCCGCCGAACAGGAAGATGGCGACCACCGACAAGAAGGCCAGGCCCGACGTCATGGTCGTGCGCGACAGCGTGCGGTTGATCGACATGTTCAGGAGCTCGGGCAGCGGCATCTTCTTGTACTTGCGCAGCTCCTCGCGGATCCGGTCGTAGATGACGACAGTGTCGTTCACCGAGAAGCCGGCGATCGTCAGCACCGCCGCCACGGTCGTAAGGTCGAACTGGAGCCCCAGCAGCGAGAATAGTCCGACGGTCGTTATGCAGTCGTGGAACAGCGCGACGATACAGTTCACGGCAAACTGCCATTCATAGCGGAACCAGACATAGGCCATGATCGCCAGCAGCGCGAGACCCGACGCCAGGATCGCATCCTGGATCAACTCGCTGCCGACCTTGGGGCCGACGAATTCCTCACGGCGATAGTCGAAGCCGTCACCGAGGATTTGGCGGACGGACTGCATGGCCCGTTCCTGGGCCACCGTGTCGGCATCGATCGGCATCCGCCGCTCGATTTCATCCTGGGGAATGGACGGCTTCTTGTCCTCGAGCGCTTTGCGGGCTTTGTCGAGATCGGCCGGCGTCGCATCCTGATGCTGCAGCCGGATCAGGGCGAACTCGGGATCGCCGAACTGCTGCAGCGATACTTCGCCTAGCCCGGCTTCGCTCAGCTTGGCACGCATGTCCGCAAGATCGGCCGGACCCGACTTGTTGCCGACTTCTATGAGAATGCCGCCGGCAAAATCGACGCCGAAATTGAGCCCCTTGGCGAAGATGAGGACCAGCGAGCCCACAACCATGAGCACCGAGATGGCGAACGTAATCCGATGGTAGCGCATGAAGTTGATGCGCGTGTCATGGGGTATTACGTGAAGTCCGCGATAGGCCATGGATGGATGCCTCAGATCGGAAGTTCGGACGGCCGCACGCGGCGCAGCCAGGCCACGGTGCACATGCGTGCGATCACCACGGCCGTGTACATGGAAATAATCGTGCCGATGATCAGGGTTATGGCAAATCCCTTCACCGTGCCCGACCCGAATATGTAGAGGAAAATCGAAGACAATATCACGGTCAGGTTGGAGTCCGTGATCGTGCCGGACGCGGATCTGTAGCCGGCGTCGATCGCCATGACCGGTCCCCGCCCCGCACGTATTTCCTCGCGGATTCGCTCGTGGATCAGCACGTTGGCATCGACTGCCATGCCCAGCGTCAACACCATGCCGGCAATGCCAGGAAGTGTCAGCGTCGCCTGCAACAGCGACATGGCGGCAATCAACAGAATGAAGTTGAACACCAGGGCGACCGTCGCGAACAATCCGAACAGACCGTACACTATCACCAGGGCAACGACGATCAGCGCCAATCCCATGTAGCTTGCATTGGTGCCGGCGACGATCGAGTCGGCGCCGAGTTCGGCACCCACGCTGCGCTGCTCAATCGGCGTAAGGGTTGCCGGCAGTGCACCGGCGCGCAACAAGCAGCGCCAACTCTTGCGCCGTTTCCGGCGTGAAACCACCTTCGATGACGCCGCTGCCGCCGCAGATCGAACTCTTGATCACCGGAGCGCTGATGATGTCATTGTCCAATTTGATCGCGAAAAGCTTGCCGACCCCCTTGGTGGTCGCATCGCAGAATTTGCGGGCGCCGACGGAATCGAACTCGAAGGCAACAACGGGCCTGTTCTGCTGGAAGGTCTGAGTCGCATCGACGAGGTTTTCGCCGCTGACCATGACGCGCTTTTCAATCAGGTACCACAGACCGCCGCCGCCGCCATCACGCTCCTTGGATTGAAGCTGCAGATCGCCCGGCGGCACCTGCGCATCCGGGAGTTTGAACAACGACGCCGGCGTACGCTCATCCACAAAGTGGAAAGTCATCTTCGCTGTCGTGCTGATCAGCTGTTTGAGCTTTACTGGATCGTCGTCACCCGGTGCCTGGACAAGGATGCGGTCGGCGCCCTGGCGCTGAATGGTCAGTTCCTTCACGCCGGCCGGGTCAACACGGCGGCGAACAATCTCGATCGATTGCTCGACCGCCCGCGTTTGCCGGGCGATGATACCTGCTTCGGTTATCTCCAGTCGCAGGTTGCCCGCGCCGTCGATACTCAGCGGCATGTCGCTTTCAGTTTCGGATTTAAGAACCTCATGGACCTTGTCGGCGTCGGCTGGGTTAACCAGCGTCGCAATCACGGCATTGCCGCTGACATCGAGTCCCGTGTATTTGATGCCGCCGCCGAGCAGCAATTCGCGCATCTCGTCCTTCGTCGTTTCAAGGCGATCGCGGATCACAGAGCGGACATCGACTTCGATGAGGAGGTAGGATCCACCCTGCAGATCCAGGCCCAAGCTCATCTTCCGCGGCGTTATCCAGCTCGGCAACGACGCCAACTGCTCATCGGTGAACAGGTTCGGCAACGCAAACAGAATGCCAAGAATCAGCACCGCGAAGTTGAGATAGGTTTTCCACTTCGCGAAATAGACAAAGCCGCCGCCGCGGGGTTTCGGTGGTTGCGCCATCGCGCGTCGGGCTCCGTTACTTCTTTGCCGTGGATTCGGCGGCTTCTTCTTCGTCTTCCTCGGCCGCGACCGTCTTGCTCAGATGGCCCGTCTTGGCGAGGACTTCGGTGATCATGCCGCGCACGATGCGCACGCGCACGCCGTCGGCAATTTCCAGCTCGATTTCAGTATCGCTGCGCACCTTGGCGACCGTGCCGATGATGCCGCCTGATGTCACCACCTGGTCGCCGCGCTTGATAGCGGCGATCAGCGCCTTGTGCTCCTTCACCTTCTTCTGCTGCGGGCGGATCATCAGGAAATACATGACCGCGAGCATCAGTCCCATCATGATCAGGAACATGGGATCGAAGCCGGGGGCGCCGCCACCGGCGGCCTGGGCATAAGCTGGCGAAATAAACATTATTGGGCTCCTCGTCCCGCGCTAAGCCGGCGGACTATACTGGCCATTCACTGAATTGCAATGTTGATAGGTTACAGGCAGAATAGTCTGTAAGCATATGGATTCGAATGGTTCCCGGCCCTTCGGATTCTCCCGTTTTGCCGGCTGGAGGCCGCGAGGCCAAGGGCGATGACCGAATCCGACCTGCTGCCCCTGCTGCAATCCATTGCCGCGTCCCTGGAGCGTCTGGCGCCCAAGCAGGGCGCGGCGCCCGACCTGTGGGCCGCGGACGCCTTCGTCTGGCACAGCCAGGGCGAATGGCTGGAGCCCATCCATAGCGTCAACAGGGTCGATATCGACCTGCTGCGCGGCATCGACCGGGCCCGGGACATCCTGATCGACAATACCCTGCGTTTTGCTGCGGGCCTGCCGGCCAACAACGCGCTGCTGTGGGGTGCGCGCGGCACCGGCAAGAGCTCCCTGGTCAAGGCGGCCCACGCGGCTGTCAACCGCGAGGCCGGCGGCAAGAAGGATCGGCAGATTGCCCTGGTGGAAATCCATCGAGAAGACTTGGCGAGCCTGCCCAGCCTTCTCAAGATGCTGCGCGAGAGTAATCGGCGTTGTCTGCTGTTCTGCGATGACCTGTCATTCGACAGTGCGGATACCAGCTACAAATCTCTGAAGGCGGTTCTGGAAGGCGGTATCGAGGGTCGGCCGGCCAATGTGCTGTTCTATGCCACCTCGAACCGGCGCCACCTGATGCCCCGGGATATGATCGACAACGAGCGCTCGACCGCGATCAACCCGTCCGAGGCCGTCGAGGAAAAGGTGTCGCTGTCAGATCGTTTCGGCCTCTGGCTCGGCTTCCACAATTGCGACCAGGACACCTATTTCGCGATCATCGAGGGCTATGCGAAGCGCTACGGCCTCTCCGTTCCCAACGAAACATTGCGGGCGGAAGCGGTGGAATGGTCGGTCACCCGCGGTGCCCGCTCCGGCCGCGTCGCCTGGCAGTTCATCCAGGATCTGGCCGGACGGCTGGGCAAGAAGATCGAGAACTAGGACGCTCAAGGAGTCGAGGATTATCGGCAGCAGCGGCCAATACCTGCATGGAAGTGACTTGCGGCCTCGAGCTGGACATCGCGCGATGTCCCAGATGTGCCAGCAGCGGCCGTCCTACACTCGAGTTGGACCGTATCGGGCCCAACGCGCCTGAATAAGTGAGCCACCGGGTCTGTGCGTCCACTTCGTCACCGTCCGAGTTCGTCCAGGAAGGTTTTGGCGTCCTTGAGGTCGGCGGTATCGAAGCCCTCGGTGAATTCGGCGTAGACCTGCGCGAGCAGTCCATGGGCTCTTTGGGATTCACCGTTGGTCGCCCAAAGACGGCCAAGTGATAGGGCGGCACGCAGTTCGAGCAGCCGGCAATTCTGTTCCCGAGCGCAGGCCAGCGCTTCCTGAAACGCCTTCTCGGCAGGCTCCTGGTCTCCGGACGGAGCAAGGGAGAGCAGTTCACCTCTGAGGCGTAGCAATTCAGGACGCCAGTGGTGGTCTCCAATGTCGTGGACACGCGCCAGGCTCTCCTCGATCTGGGCGAGCCCGCTTTCGAAGTCGCCTCGGCGAAGGTGAGCCTCGACAAGCAGCGCGGCATAGTAGGCCTTGCGCAGGCCGACGGGCGAGCGGTCGTGGATCGCGAGACCGCGCCGAAGTTCGGCAAGTCCTTGCTCGACCAGACCACGCGTCACGTCCGTCCACCCGCGCAGCATTGCGGCTGAGCCCTCGTAGTGCAGAATGCCATGCTCCGCGCACACAGCGGCTAGTTCATCCAGACGCTTCGCCACGGCGTCCGGTTCCCGGCGATACTGATGCAGCATAGCGTCGAAGAAAAGATCACTCGAAAGACTGCCCGGCAGTTCAAGTCGATGCGCAAGCGCGATGGCCTCGCGCGATCGCTCGACGGCCTTGTCCGGGTACCCGCAGAGGCACAGCGCAAGGGCACCAGTGGAGCGAGCGCAACTCCCCGGGTCGTGTCCGCCGAAGCGAAGCGCGTGCCGGCCGTGACGGTTGATGTCATAGAGCGCAATTCCCCGCTCGGTGTGCTCCAGGCAGGCCTGGATATCGTTCTGGAAAAACTGGGTCGTCCACGCCGCGTGGTGCGCCTGAAGCTGTAGATCGGGATCGTTCAGTGTGGCGGCAAGTTCGAGCACCTCGTCTGCCAAGCGACGCGCCTGCGACAGGCGTCCGCGCTGCTGATGGGAGAGCCACAATCCCCAGGTCGCGACGTAGGCCTGATCCGGCGCGCCGACCTGCCGAGCAAGCTCGCGGGCTCGGGAATAGACATCGGCGACCTGTGGCGAGGCCATGCCGTGGACGATGATGTACATCGGACCGAGATCCAGAAGGAGGTTCAGCTCGCGGCTCACGCGGGTCCGATCGTCAGGTAGCGATGCCAGCAGGTCGAGGGCCTGGGTGAAGTGGGCGATCGCTTCAACATGTGCGGAGCGTTGCGCTGCTCGGTGACCCGCACGCTGCCAGTAGGGGACCGCCCGGTCCGCGAACCCAGCAGCCGTGAGGTGGTGCGCCAACAGTTCCGGCGCCGTTTCGGCCAGCTCGGGCGATCTGCTTTCCAGCTCGCGGGCGACGCGCGCGTGGAGTTCCTGCCGCTGGGCACGGAGGAGCCCACCGTAGGCGGCATCCTGCACGAGGGCGTGCTTGAAGACGTAGGTGACCTCCGGCGGGATGCCGCGGCGAAACAGCAGCTCGGCCTCGATCAGCTGCGACAGGGTGTCCTCGAGGCGTGCCGCATCGATACCGGCGACCGCTGCCAGCAGATCATGGCCGAACTCCCGCCCGATGACCGCCCCGATCTGCGCCACTTCCCGGACGAGCCCGGGTCGGTCGAGGCGCGCCATCAGCGAGTCGCGCAGCGTGGCCGGGATGGCAAACGGCTGGAGGGGTCCGGCGAGCTCGTAGTGGTCGTCCGCAATCGGCGAGCAACCCGGACTCCAGCACGGCCTTGGTCAGCTCCTCGACGAACAGGGGAAGCCCCTCCGTCTTCGCCAAGATCTGTTCCATAACCGGCGCCGGCAGCGCCTTGCCGCCGGCTACGCGTGCGACGACGGCTGCCGCCTGCGTTCGCGCAAGTCCACTCAACGCCAACGCCATCACGTGGGCATGGCTCGTCCAGGGCGGACTGAATTCGGGCCGGAAGGTCACAACGAGCAGCACAGGGAGGCGCTGGATGCGCTCGACCACGAGGCCGAAGAACTCCAACGTCGTCGGGTCGAGCCAATGGGCGTCCTCCAGCACGATCAACGTTGGATTCTGCGTTGCCAAGCCCTCGAGTTGGGCGAGCAGTGCTGCGAACGTGCCGGACTTCCGTTGCTGCGGCGTAAGATCCAAGGGGGCGTAGCGTCCATCGCCCCGGATCGACAGCAGCTCGGCGATCAGCGGCGCCACGTCTGCGACATCGGCGACAGCCAGGCCCAATAGCCGCTCGACCTTGTCGAGCTTCACCTCGGGTGGATCGTCTGGCGCGATCTCCGCCGCCCGTTCCAGCTGGCAGACAATCGGCCACAGGGAGCTATTCCCATGATAGGGCGACCCTTGATAGCGCAGGATCCATCGCGGCTTGGGATCCAGACGCTCGCGGAGCGCAAGGGCGAGACGCGACTTGCCAATGCCGGGCTCGCCGGAGAGCAGCACGACCTGACCTTCGCCATCTCTGGCCCGCTCGAAGCGCTCAAGCAGAAGTCCGACTTCGTGTTCGCGACCGACGAGTGGTGTGAGCTGGTGCCCATGGAGAGCCTCGAAGCGGCCTTCGGTCTGGCGCTCGCCGACGACACGCCAAGCACGGATCGGCGCTGGCAAAGCCCTTCAAGTCCCGGGTGCCGAGATCGGCAAGCTCGAACAATCCGCCAAGCAGCTTGTGCGTCGAATTCGGCGACGACGATCGTTGCCGGCTTCGGCCAATGCTTGCAGCCTTGCGGCCAGATTCGGTGTCTCACCGACGACCGCCTGCTCCTGCGCAGAACCTTCGCCGACGAGATCACCCACGACGACGATGCCCGTCGCGATGCCAACCCGCGCCTCCAGCGGCGCGTTCGCCGATGTTGTGAGGCTTGGCCACCGCATCGACGATCGCGAATCCCGCGCGCACGGCGCGCTCCGCGTCATCCTCGTGCCCCTTAGGCCAGCCGAAGTAGACGAGCACGCCGTCGCCCATGAACTTAGCGACATGGCCCTCGAAGCGCACGACCTGCTGGCTGACCGCGTTCTGGTACGCGGAAATCACCTCGCGTGTATCCTCCGGGTCGAGCCGTGCAGCAATCGCTGTCGAATCGACGAGGTCACAGAACATCACGGTGAGCTGACGGCGCTCGGCTCCCGCCGGCCGCGTCACTGTAGGCGGCCCCCCCGGCGCCGCATCCCCCGCAGGCTTTGGCGAAGCCAAGACCAGAGCGGCAACGGCCGAAAGAAGCCTTCGGCGATGACCCACAGAGGTCACGCCGATCGACATGAGGTCGTCTGCCGTCAGATGTGGCAGAACCTCCCCCTCGATGTCGTTGTCGCGGAAGGCCTCCTCGTACTGTCCGAGCCCCAGGCTCCGCAGCCAGCCCGCAACGTCCACCTCTGCGCCCTCCGTATAAGTATCAGAACTATAGGCTAAAGGCAGGAGCTTGGATGCTACAAAGCGACAAGAGTGTCGCCAAGAGTCATGGCGGCAAAATAACGGGCGGAAAATGGTTCGTCTTCTTCGCGCAGATACGGCGGAGGGTGCAACCATTGTTGCGGGATGCTTGACCCGACGCCGACTTCTTGCCCATGAGCCATGCCACCGGTTTGGAGCATAGGCGCCGGGGGCGATGTCCGAGTTGAGTCAGAAGCGGCCGGGCGCCGCCGTACTGCAGCGTCAGCTTTCAGTTGTGAACCGGAAATGACTGCGGTTTTCGTCCGATAGGCTAGAATACCGGACCTGGACTGGCGCTCTTGTAAGGCTCCGTTGTGCCAATAGCGGCAACCACTCAAATATTTTGATTGAGACGAGGCTTCCAGAAGGGCCGGAACAGTTCAATCTTGGGGCAGCGGTTCATCACCACCTTGAGGCCTGCATCCTCGGCCAGCTGCGCCGCCTCGTCGTTGCGCACGCCAATCTGCATCCAGAGGACCTTGGCGCCGATCTGGACCGCCTCCTTGGCGACATCCAAGGCGGCCTCGGAGGTACGGAACACCTGGACCATGTCGACCGGCTTCCCGATCGCGGAGAGCGATTCGTAGACCTTGAGACCGCGGATCTCCTTGCCGGCCTCCATAGGATTGACCGGGATCATCTCGTAACCGGTCTCGTGCAGCACGCGCATCACCCCATAGCTGAACTTGGTCGGGTCCGAGCTGGCGCCGACCACCGCGATGGATTTGACCTCCTTCAGGATCGTGGCCAGGTAGTCGGCCGGGTAATCCTCGTCGTGATTCATGTGGGCAACAGCGGTCATGGCACGTCCCTCCGTGGGCGCGCGATATCCGGCTTCAGCTCGTGGGGCGCGAGCGGGTCGGCGAAGGGATTTCGATAGAGCTTGTCATGGCTCTCCACGCCGACGTCAAGAGTGCAATCGCCGAGCGGGAGGGCCACGCACAGCAGAACATAACCGTGGGACAGCTGCCGGCCATTGAGCGCGACCCCGGCCCGCTGGTCCACCTCGCCCGCGAGCAACTTGGCCGCGCAGGAGATGCAACCGCCGTAGCGGCAGCCATAGGGCAGCGAGACCCCTGCCGCCTCCAGCGTGGTGAGCAGCGGCTTGGCGCGATCCACCCGGTAGGTTGCGCCCGCCCGGTTGGCCAGGGTTATCGTGACTGCCCGTTCTCTCACAGCCAGATATCCGAGGTGCAGTCGCCGCCCGGATAGCGGGTCTCGTGGCAGCGGGCGGGTCCGTTCGGCTCCTTGCCAAAGTCAACGAAGAAGTCCTTGTCGATCTCCATGCCCCCCGCCTCGGCGTTGCAGTTGACCATCACCATGCAGCCGCCGTTCTCGCGGATCTCGGGATAGAACTGGTTGTCCCAGGTGGAGAACAGCGAGGTCGTGACATAGAGCCGCTTGCCGTCGAGCGAGAGCTGGATCATCTGCGGGCCGCCGGTGATCTTGCGGCCGTTGACGACGGGGGCCTTGCCGAGCAAGCCGCCCATCCAGACCTGGCCGGTCAGCTTCGGATTGTGCGGATCGGTGATGTCGTACTGCCGGATATCGCCGTGCAGCCAGTTGCAGAAGTAGAGAAAGCGGTCGTCCATCGAGATCAAGATGACGCTGATCACCCCCGGGAGCGGAATCGGCCATTCCGGGTGGCGCTCGTTCTCGACGTCGATGATCTTCTCCCAGACCCACTCGCCGTCCTTCTTGAACCAGTGGATGATGTTGGCCGAGAGCGCGGCGCCGACGAAGCCGTGGTCGGAATCGGGGTTGTGGTGGAAGCGAACCTCCAGCGGGAGCAGCCCGTCCTCGCCCAAGTAGTGGGTCTTCACGATGCTCTTCTTCTGGAAGTCCCAGAAGTGGATGCGGCGGCCGTACTTGAGGCGCCCGACCTCCTCCAGGTCGAAACCCGGCATGAAGGTGTTGGGGGCGGCCCATTCGCTGGAGACCATGACGTTGTGGCGCGGCTGGTACCAAAAGTCGTAGTTGAAGAGCATGCCGGTGATGTCGTTCTCCCAGCGCCCGACGATCTCGAAGTTCTCGTTCAGGTGCAGGAAGCCGCCGGGCGCCTCGCCCTTGGCATTGCCCAGCATGGAGATGATGATGTCGGAGCCCAGGCAATGCACGGTGTGGGGCGCCGAAAGGTCAGTCTTGGCCTTGATCTCGGCGCCCTCGATCACCTTGTGCAGGCGCGGCTTCCTGGGATCGGTCGCGCAGTCGACGATATGCAGGTTGGTGCTGCGCACACCCGGCACGATCAGATAGCGCCGCTCCTTCGTGGGGTCGTGATGGCAGGACGAGCAGGCGTTCCAGCCCATGTGGTGCAGCTCGTCGCCGATGCCCGGCATCTCGAGCCGGCTGATGACCTGGGAGTAGGTCGGACTCTGCGGGTCGGCGTCGATCGTTGCTACATAGTCCGGCTTCTGAATGCCCGTGCCGATATAGAGTGCGACCGTGTAAAGAATTTTCTCGCGTGGCGCCTTCATCGCCTCGGCCGGCGAGGCGTAGCCCGGCCCGCAACACTTCGAATCGCCGTTCTCGGCCATATTGGTCTCCCATCGCACTCTGTTCTAAACGGCGCGCGATTTCGCCGTTCAGATAGGCGACCAGATAGTCGCTCATGTGCTGTGCGGCCAATTGTACGTACGCCGCGTTAGCGTGTCTATCGAGCGGAACTTCCGCTTACTGCTATCGAAGGCACGTCAGGGTATGCCGCAATCAACTATCCACGGCCATGCCGATCACAATGAGAACCTCGTAGTCCTGCTTGTTGCAGCCTTCGACCGGCGGCATCGGACCGCCTGGAGCGACCGGAAAGGCCGTCATCTGCGCCTTGGCAGGAGAGCAGGAATTGGCGCCTGCCGCCGGCGTGTACCGTGCGGAGCGGCAGCGCAGATGCGTCACATCATGGAGCGTGGCGCCTCTGTCGAGTTCCCAATGCTGGACACCGTCACTGCCCTTGGGATGAACGGTCAGAATCGCCGTTATTGCGCGGCCGCCGGTGACGACGTATCTGCCGGGAGGAATCGGGAATTGCGGCTGCTCCATGATCAGGCCATGTTCCTCCAGCCACCAGTCCGAGCCGTCAAATTGCCATTGTGCCGGCGCAACGCCTCCTTCAGCCTTCAATGTCTCGTAGCTGCTGAGCTCTACGCCCCGCGGACCGGGATCCACGGGCCACAGACCCCACAATTCCGCTCCAGTCCCGGAGGTTGCACCGGAATCGCCCAATGCCGCGATATACTGGGTCGGAATCGGCTTGAACACCGTCTCGGCATCAAGCGGCGCGGGCAGCATGAGCAGCCCCATCGCCAGCAATGCGTAGCTCGTGAGCTGCCTTGTTCTGTGCGCGGCCGTCAAAATCATCTGGTATTCCCCGTGTCGTCGCTTCGCAGAAGTCATCGTCATCTTGGCCAGCATCCACCGGATGAGCCGCTCGTCCAGTTGAGCTTGCCCCCATGTGCGGGCATAGGCAATTCCGAACCGTCGTATCAGGCGTAGGAACGGCCGCTCGGAGAGAATCACGCCATTTCCCCGGCGGCCGCCTGATCTCATGCTTTTCGCCTCGATCCGCGCTTGGAAACCGGATTGCGGCCGGGCTGTGCTCGGCGCCGCGTGAGCAATATTGAACAGCGGATGGCGTGCCGACCGCGTACAGCTACTGCCCTGCAAAAGGATCTCGCTGCCGATGATGGCGGCCGACGCCGCCGGGTGGCGCGAGCAGGGAGACAGGCAGAGCGGATGGCTGCACCAAAATCGCGCGCGGCATCGGCTGCAAAATCCGGCTCATCGAACCGCGTTCACCACCCAAAACACCTGCCCACTCGCGTCCGGCGCGTACGTCCGACCGGCCCATCAAAGGCGGCGGCCGCTACTTCTGTCCTGCCAATCGGCGCCATTTCCCCGGATGGGACAAAGATTCAAGGCCTCCGCTCATCCCGCCGGCGCTTGATTGCCTGGGTGTTCGGACTGCTGGGAGCCGTCGTCCTGATTCTCGCCGGCGCCGTCCTGCTGCTCGTCACGGTCGACCTGCGACCTTGGATCGAGGAATACGGCAGCAGCTCGTTCGACCGCCCGATGACCATCGGCACTTTGCGGATCGGCTGGGGCGATCCTCTGTCTCTCGAAATGATGGATTTTCGCCTTGCCAACGCGGGCTGGGGGAGTTCTCCCGACATGGTTCGGATCGAAAGCGTCAGCGCGGAGATCGACCCCTGGTCCCTCTTTGGCGGCGCCATCAGGTTCGAGAAGCTGGAAGTCGTCAAGCCGGTGGTCGTCCTCGAGCGCGATGCCGACGGCATGGGCAACTGGAAGATCGGGAAAACCAATTCGTCATCGGACCGTTCCGCCAACCGCTCGCAGTTTCCGACGCTGATCGATCTGGCCCTGCGCGGCGGCAATGTCAGTTATCGCACCACCAGCGGCAATTGGCTGCGCGTGGCGCTGGACGACCTCAAGATCCGCTCCAGCGGCGCCGACCGGCCCGTGACGATCGCCTTGGACGGCGCATACAATGATCTGCAGGCCAAGTTGACGGCCGAAGGGCAGTCCTTCGACGCCATGCGGGACACCTCCCGCCCCTACGGTATCGACTTCTCGATTGCGAATGCGTCCACTTCCATCGAGTTCAAGGGCACTCTGCAAGACCCCCTGGATTTCGACGGCGTGCTGGGGTCGCTGGCAATCGACGCACAGAAACTCGATGGCTTGCTGCGGATCTTCGGTGCGGAGAGCGGCATCGATCCGCCGGTCCAATTCGCCGGCGATCTGCAACGGAAGGACGATCATTGGCAGTTATCGGCAGTCCAGGGAAAACTGGGCGGCAGCGCATTCAGCGGCGGGCTAAAACTGGATGAGGCGGTCCGCGGTCAACCTGATGATGTCGGCTTCGATCTTGCCTTTCCCAAACTCGACCTGGACCCACTGCTGAATGGTGCAGAAGGCACCGACAGCGTGAAAGTAGCTGATTGGCGCGCACTCCCGCTGCGCGTTGAGGAGGAGCGTGGGACGAACATTGCCTGGCACATTGCCGCCACGCTGCTGAAATACGGCAAGATGCGAATCGTCGATGTCGATAGCCACGGCCGTCTTTCCTCCGGCGCGATCGACCTTGAACAGCTGAAGTTCGCCATGGCCGGAGGCTCTGTCGACGTATCGGGCTCGGTCAAGAATGCGGCCGACGGCGGCCATGTAGCGATGGTGGCGACGCTCGCCGGGATCGACGCGGCCCAACTTGCGGGATTTGCCGACGGGGAGGCGGGACAGATTGCGGGCCGGCTCGATGGCGGCCTGACGCTCGACATGACCGGCGATACCGTGAAGTCCGCGCTCAAGGTGGGCGCCGGCCACATCGTGCTTGCGGTTACCGAGGCTCATATCGCACGCGACCTGATCGAACGGATTTCGACCGATCTGCGCACCTTGTTCCGCACGCAGGAAGACATGGTGCAGTTGACCTGTCTTCTCGGAATCGTCGATCTCCGGAACGGCCTCGGGAGAATTTGGCCATTGCGGCTGCGTACCGCCGACGGGACCATCGTCGGCCAGGGGCAGGTGGATTTCCTGGCTCAGCGCCTCGATCTGATCATTCAGTCCGTTGCCGCCTCCACCGGCTTTTTTGCGTTGGATGTGCCGGTCGAAATCAGCGGCGAGTTCAGCGATCTGCATGTCCTGCCGGGTGTCGACGCCGCCAAAGCACCTGACGGCAATGACCCGCTGCACGGACTTCCACGGCACCTGCGGCGGTTGGCCGAGCGAAACGCTTGCCTGCACGCGGCAGAATAGAGTGGCGACTCAACGAAGCCGCTGGGCGTTGCTCATGACCGTCCGATGCAACGGCGCAACAAGGCCGCCCCAGGCGCGCATGCCAAGCTCACTGACCGCAATGGCATGCGAAAGTGTCCTGAAGAACCAAGCCGTCGCAAACTGTGTCTGGATAGCAGCAATAGCTGCCGGCGTACGGCATCGTGCCAAGGCGCCCACGGCGCTTGCGAGCATCACAGTCTCCGTGCCGGAATAGCGGACAATCTGTTGCGCAATCTCGCCGGATCGCAGGGCAATGCCGACCGCGGCGTTGTTGATGGCATTAAGCTTTTCCGGGACGATGCGACTCAACTCCAGATGATCGGCGCGGGCAGGATCACTCAGCGCCGATATGGCCAGCGCGGTTCGCCGCGCGACGACCTGGCTGACTGCCGTTGCAAGCGCGGCTGACTTCAAACTTGTCTTGCCGGCCGCGGCAAGGCTACGGCGAACACGGCGCCCGTCTCGAGAAACTCGATTTTTGCTGCTCAATGAATTTACCTCTGAATTTGCTTTGGATTGTGCCCCTGCATGGACATTGATCGGTTCCAAAAACGCGGTGGCAGCCGGGGCGCGTCGGCCAGCACGCCAGATTGGCAACTAGAGACGAATAACGCGCGACAATCGATTTCGGCGGTCTGTTGAGGTCAAAAATGTTCTCGCCGCATGCGGGAACAATCCGCCGCGTAATGGCTTACTGTTGTGGCGCAGGGAGTCAAATGGCAGCCGCAGCAGGTCGATCCATGGCCGAGCGCCGGCGAATCAGAACCAGCACGACATGAAATCATGCCAATAAGTGATCAAAGCGAGATCTCTGGATCTTCTAATGTACTCGTCCGGCATTTATGCGAACCCGTGTAGTCGACATGGCGCCTGCTTCGATGGGATTGACTCAATCTCCGGCCGCTGCGATTGCGGAGAAGCGTGAGATTACCTCGCGTGCCAATCCGAATACCCACCTGAGCACGCTCATTTCGAGCGCGATTGTCATCGCCGGGCTGTATTTCGGTCAGGAAGTCCTCGTTCCCATTGCGCTCGCGATCCTCCTCAGCTTCGTGCTGTCTCCGGGCGTACGCTGGCTAACCAGATATGTCGGGCGGATTGCCTCCGTTCTTCTCATGGTCGCCGTCGCCTTCGTCGTTATTTTCAGCATCGGCGCCGTGCTGGCGACGCAGGTTGCCAGCCTGGCCGAAAACCTGCCCCGATATGAATTGACGGTGACCGGCAAAATCCGTGCTCTCCAGGGAGGGCTCGGCGAGATCGGTTTCGTCGAGCGCGCGTCGCATATGCTGCGCCAGATTACGAACGGGCTCGATGAGACGGACCAGCAGCAAGAGTTGGCCGAGACAGCTGTGGCCGGTAGTGCGGCGCCGCAAGAGGTGATTCCCGTTCGCATCGAGGAGCCGGCGCTGCGCCCGCTTCAGATTGTATTGAATGTCATCGGCCCGGTGTTGGGGCGCATGGCGACGATCGGCCTGGTCATTGTCTTTGTCATCTTCATTCTCTTGCGGCGCGAAGACCTGCGCGACCGGTTGATTCGCCTGGCCGGCGTTCACGACCTGCAGCGAACCACGCTGGCGATCACCGATGCCGGCGACAGGGTCAGCCGGTACCTTCTGATGCAGACCATCGTCAACGCGACCTACGCGGTGCCAATCGGCATCGGGTTGTTCCTGATCGGCGTGCCGAACCCCCTGTTGTGGGCGATCCTCGCCCTGGTGCTGCGCTTCGTGCCCTATATCGGCCCGATTATCGCCGCCTTTTTCCCGCTTCTCCTATCCGTCGCCGTCGATCCCGGCTGGAGCATGCTGATCTGGACCGCCGCCTTGTTCGTGACACTCGAACTCATCAGCAACAACGTCGTCGAACCGCGGCTTTATGGCAGCAGCACCGGCCTGTCCTCCTTGGCGATCATCATCGCCGCCACATTCTGGACTTGGCTCTGGGGGCCGATTGGATTGCTGTTGTCGACCCCGCTCACGTCCAGTCTCGTGGTCCTCGGCCGACATGTGCCGCAGCTGAAATTCCTCGAGGTGGCGCTCGGCGACCGGCCGGCGCTGGCGCCGGAGGAAAGCCTCTATCAGCGTCTGCTGGCCGGCGATCCCGCTGAAGCCGCTGCCCAGGCCGAAGATCAGCTGAAGCTGCAGCCGCTGTCCGCATTCTATGACGAGGTGATGATCCGCGCGCTAGCGCTGGCGCAGGAGGATGTGCGCCGCGGCGTGCTCGGCGGCGAACAGCAGGCACGCATCCGCGCCGCCGTAGATGAAGTGCTGGATGATCTTTCCGATCATGAAGACGCTGTGCCGCAGCCCGAAAAGTCGCTCACGGAGGTGGTCCTGCCGAAAGGCGTGCGTCCGGGCGCAAAGCAGCCGGCGGTCAAGGTTTTCGCACCCCTCGCGCCGTCCTTTGCGCCTGAAGACTTGCCGCCGTCCTGGCAGGGCAGTCCCGTGCTTTGCATCGCCAGCCGTACCGATCTCGACGCGGCCGCTGCCTCGATGCTGGCGCAGTTGCTCCGCAAGCATGGCATCGGTGCAAACGTGATTCCCTGGGAGGCGGTATCGATCGGCAATCTGCCGCTACTCGATCCGACGGGCGTGCAGATGTTATTCCTATCTTGCCTGGATCCCCGGCTCTCGACCCATGTCCGGTTTCTCGCCCGGCGGCTGCGGCGCAAGTTTCCGAAGACAACGATTGTCGTCGGATTCTGGACCCATGACCGCGATACGATTGGGCCCGAGGCCATTGCGGGCACGGGTGTCGAGCTATCGGTGATCTCGCTGGCGGAAGCGCTGGACCTGGTCTGCCGGACCGCACGCGAAACAAAAGAACCCGTCGCTGTTCGTTCTCGTGCTTCGGCAGGCTAGGCGTGCGCCGGGTCAGCCATGACGAGCGTACGCAGTCGCTGACACCCTAGCCCTGGGCCGCCAGATGCTGCAGCGGGTCCACGGGATCGGACCCGCGGCGGATCTCGAAGTGCAATTGCGGTGAGTCCACATTTCCGGTGGCGCCGACCAGGGCGATCGGCTGGCCGCGCGTGACCTTGTCGCCCTTTTTCACCAGCAGCTTCTCATTATGGGCGTAGGCGGTGATCCAGCCATCGGTGTGGCGGATCAGGAGCAGGTTGCCGAAGCCTTTCAGCTCGTTTCCCGCATAGGCGACGGTGCCGCTGTCGGCGGCGTAGACTTTGGCGCCTTCCTTGGCGGCGATGTTGATGCCGTCATTATGCTGGCCGCCATTCTTGGCGCCGAAACGGGAGATGATCTTGCCCTGTATCGGCCATTGGAAGCGTTCATCCGAAGACGTCGTACCGGGAATTGCCGCGACCTCCTTCGATTCTGAAGCCGATGCCGCCGGCTTCACGCTGGGAGTCAGAGGAAGATCGCTCTGCGTTGCGTCTTCTATGGGCGGCGGCGGTAAGGACGCATCTGTGGATTGCGTGGCCGCTGGTGCCGTCGCCGCCGCGGGCGTGCGCGTCGAAGTGCTCGTTCCGCCCGCCGCAGGCGACAGGTCTTCCATGGCGATCGAGCCGCCTGTTGAAGTTGTCACGCGCGGCGGCGAGCCGCTGTAAGTATCTCCATTATTGGCCGTGGATGACGCGCCGGGCGCGGCTGTCGTTACCGCGAGATCGGGGTCATAATTGCCGCTGCCGGGCGCGGCCAGCTGCTGGCCTGGGGTCAGCCGGTATGGCGGCTTCAGGCCATTGGCTATCTATCAGCGCTTGAGTGGATACGTGCATGCGCTGGGCGACGCCATAGATGGTATCGCCGGGCACGACGGTATAGGGCGCGGCGTTGGCAGGCGCCGCCGCATAGTCGGACGATCCCTCCGCTGTGGACTGCGAATAGGTCGGTTGCCCGTCGCCCGTCGTGGTGATCTTCGCACCTTCGGGCGCGCCCGAGTAATTGCAACCCGCGATCAGCAACGCCAAGCCGAGACCCAAGCCGATGCGCACCGTAACCGGTGCTCTGCGAATGAAGTCTGTCATCATTTCAACTCCGCGCACGCTTGCGGGATGTCGGCTGATCCGCACCGCCCTCCTCCGGCAAGGCACCGGAGATCAAGGGAACGAACCGCACATCGCACACCCGCTCGTGCTCATACCCCGTTTCCGTTCGCGTCACCCGGATCAGCTCCTGGTTGCCGCGTTCCGGCCCAACAGGCACCACGAGGATGCCGCCGACCGCCAACTGGGCAAGCAAAGCCTGCGGCACCTCTGCCGCGGCAGCCGTTACCATGATTCGGTCGAACGGCGCCTGCTCCTTCCAGCCGGCGCTACCATCCCCATGCCTTGTGGTAACATTATGGCGGCGCAGTGACAGGAGCCGGGCCTCGGCCTCCTGCAGTAGGGGCTTGTGCCGCTCGATGGTGTAGAGGCGGCGGCACAGCATAGCCAGCACGGCGGCCTGATAACCAGAACCGGTGCCGATCTCCAGCAGCTTGTGCCGGGGGCCGATCTGCAGCGCCTGGGTCATGATGGCCACGACCTCCGGCTGGCTCAGGGTTTGCGCATGGCCGATGGGCAGCGCCCGGTTCTCATAGGCCTGATCCTGGAATGGCGCGGGCACGAACAACTCCCGGGGCACGCGCTCGATCGCCGACAGCACGCGCGTGTCGGTAATGCCGGACTGGCGGAGCTGCATGATCAATCGGATCTTGCGCGCCGCCAGGCTCATGGGAAGACCCGCTTGAGCTTCTTCAGCGTCGCCTGATGGGTGAGATCCAGATGCAGGGGCGTGACCGAAATCATGCCCGCGCGCGTGGCCGCAAGATCGGTATCTGGCTTCAGCGCATCGTCACTGAGATAGTCGCCGATCCAGAGATAGCCGCGGCCGACGGGATCCTTGATGGGCACGATCTCGATGCCGCTGGGACGCCGTCCCTGGCGCGCCACGCGGATGCCTTTGACCTGATCGGACATCAGCTTGGGGAAGTTGACGTTCATCAGAATGCCGTTTGGCCAGGCGACGGAAACCAGCTTGCGGATGACCTTCGGCGCATGATCGGCGGCGGTTTGCCAATGCACGTTCAGCCCGTCGCGGAGCTGCGACAGGGCGATTGCGGGAATGCCCAGGAGGGTCGCTTCCATGGCGGCGGCGATGGTGCCGGAATAGGTGACGTCCTCGCCCAGATTGGCGCCGCGATTGACGCCTGACAGCACGAGGTCCGGACGCCGGCCGGGAATCAGCTTATTGACCGCCACCAGCACGCAGTCAGTGGGCGTGCCGTCGACAGCGAAGCGGCGCGCGGAAAGCTTGCGCACCTGCAGGGGGCGCCGCAGGGTCAGGGAGTGGGCGGCACCGCTCTGCTCGATCTCCGGCGCTACCACCCAGACATCCGTCGACAGCTTCTTGGCGACCTGCTCCAGGATCTTCAGGCCGGGCGCATTGATGCCATCGTCATTGGAAACGAGGATGCGGGCCCGCGATAGATTCAAGGGCGCCTTAAGCATAGGGTTCGATCACCTTCACGCCGCCCATATAGGGCACCAGCACTTCCGGAAGCGCCACGCGCCCATCGGCTTCCTGGTAGTTCTCCAGCACCGCGATCATGGTGCGGCCGATCGCCAGACCCGAGCCGTTCAGGGTATGCACGAAGCGGGTGCCTTTCTCGCCGGACTTGCGCGCGCGGGCCTTCATCCGCCGGGCCTGGAAGTCGCCGCAGTTGGAGCAGCTCGATATCTCGCGATAGGCCTCCTGGCCCGGCAGCCAGACCTCAATGTCGTAGGTCTTCTGTGCTGAGAATCCCATGTCGCCGGTGCAGAGCGTGACCACGCGGTAGGAGAGCCCGAGGCGTTTCAGCACCTCCTCGGCGCAGGAGGTCATGCGCTCATGCTCGGCGGCGGAGTGATCGGGATGGGCAATGCTGACCAGCTCCACTTTAGAAAACTGGTGCTGGCGGATCATGCCGCGGGTGTCCTTGCCGGCGGCACCCGCTTCGGACCGGAAGCAGGGCGTGTGGGCGGTGAAACGCAGCGGCAGCTTGTCCTCGTCGATGATGCTGTCGGCCGCCAGGTTGGTCAGCGGCACTTCCGATGTCGGGATCAGCCAGAACCCCTCCTCCGTATGGAACAGATCGGCAGCGAATTTGGGGAGCTGGCCGGTGCCGTAGACGGCGCTATCGCGCACCAGGTAGGGCGGGAGAATCTCGGTATAGCCGAATTCGCGGGTATGGATGTCCAGCATGAAGGCGGCGAGCGCCCGTTCCATGCGCGCCAGATTGTGCTTCAGCACCACGAAGCGCGCGCCCGAAAGCTTGGACGCGGCATCGAAATCCATCTGGCCCAGAGCCTCGCCGATCTCAAAATGCTGCTTGGGCGCGAAGGAGAAATTCCTGACATTGCCGTGGCGGCGGATCTCCACATTGGCGTCGGCATCGGCGCCCGGCGGCACGTCCTCGGCCGGCAGGTTCGGGATCGCCGACAGAAGCTGATCGAGTTTCTCGGACTGGGACTTCTCCTGCGCCTCGGACTCTTCCATGGCCGACTTCAGGCTCGCCACCTCGGCCATCAGGGCGCCGGCGTCCTGGCCCTTGGACTTGGCGGCGCCCACCTGTTTGGAGACCTCATTGCGCTTGGCCTGCAGCTCCTGCAGCCGCGTCTGGGCGCCCCGGCGCGCCAGGTCAAGCGCCAGGATTTCCGTCGATTGCACGGCGAGGCCGCGCTTGCGCAGGCCGGCGTCAAAGCGCTGGGGATCGTCGCGTATGGTCTTGAGGTCGTGCATTGCCAGCCGTTATGCGTGCCGAATCAACGGCGTAAATGTATAGGGCTTGGCTGGGAGTCCGTCTACGGGGTCTGCGGCGGCGGCGCTATTCGGCGGCGGCGGTCGTTTCTTTCGCCTCTTCCGCCGCGCGTTTCTTCTCGACCATGCGGGCGACGATCACGGAGACCTCGTACAGCAGGCAGAGGGGGATTGCGAGGCTGAGCTGGCTGATCGGGTCCGGCGGCGTCACGATGGCGGCGAAGATAAACACGAAGACAATCGCATAACGCCGCTTACTGCGAAGAGTTTCCGACGACAGGATGCCGACGCGCGCCAGCAGCGTCAGCAACACCGGTAACTGGAATGACAGGCCGAAGGCGAAGATCAGCCACATCACCAGGGAGACGTACTCACCGACCTTCGGCATCAGCTCGAGGGGCGGATCGCCGGGCGCGCCAACGGTCTGGAAGCCGATGAAGAACGCCCAGGCCGCCGGCAGCATCAGGTAGTAGAGCAACGCCGAACCCAGAAGGAACATGAACGGCGTAGCGATGATGAAGGGCAGGAACGCCGCCTTCTCCTGCTTGTAGAGGCCCGGCGCGACGAAGGCCCAGACCTGTCCCATGATCACGGGAAAGGCGACGACGAGGGCACCGAACACGCTCAGTTTGACGCGGGTGAAGAAGGCTTCGGTCAAGCTGGTGTAGATGATCCTCGGGATATCGGTACCGTACTTGCCGATCCAGGCATCGTTGAGCGGCTTCACCAGGAAGGCGAGAATCTGCTCGGAGATGAACCAGCAGCCGATGAAAGCAACGATGAGAAATAGGAAGGCGATGATCAGGCGCTTGCGCAGTTCGATCAGGTGATCGAGCAGCGGCATCTTCTTCGCCTCGTTAGGATCTTCGTCGGGTTTCGGCTTGGCCATGACGACTATGCCGTTTTGGCTTCCGGCGTAGCTGTGGGCTCAGCAGCCGGTGCCGGCGCGGCCGGCGCAACGACCGGGATCGATGGCGTGCCGGCCGATGGCGTTGATGTAGTGGTTGAAGAATTGCCGGAAGCAGCAATCGGTGTCGCGGCTTGCGCTGTGACGCTCATGGATTTTTTCAGCTCGTCCTCGTTCAGCGCCTTCTTCATCTCGCCGGTGGGATCGATGGTCTTCTCCAGCATCTGGTTGACGCTGCGGCCAGTGACCGAGGTGACCGCCTTGCGGGCGTCTTCCAGCTCGGCCTCGCGAACGATCTCGTCAACGCCGCTCTGGAACTCGCGCGCCATCTTGCGCGCCTGCTTCATCCAATAAGCGAATGTCTTGAGCGCGCCCGGCAACTCCTTGGGGCCGATGACCACAAGGGCTACGACGGCGATAACGGCCATCTCGGACCAACCGATGTCGAACATGCTGCTCCCCGCGCCGCCTCTGGTGCGCGGCCGCCGAACGCCTTAGGCGACGTTGTCTTTCTGGGTGACCGTATTGTCGATCACCTTGGCGGCGTCGGCTTCGACCTTTTCCTTGTCGTCCTTCATGCCTTTTTTGAAGGCTCTGATGCCCTGCGCGGTATCGCCCATGATCTGCGCAATCTTGCCCTTACCGCCGAACAGCAGCAGGACGACGGCCAAAGCGATCAACCAGTGCCAAATGCTCAAGCTACCCATGATGGCGGACCTCCTAGCCCGTATTTTCGCGGCGCGCGGGACTATGGCAAAACGCCATAACCCCCGCAATACGACATTCTGCCTCTATAATTTGGCCCGGGCCAGCCGGGTTCAAGGGAAAATCAAGGGATTAGGCCGGTTTCTTTGGTCCGATTCCGGCCCTTAATCCTCGTCGGGGAGCTGCTCCAGGTCGCCCACCAGGGAGGCTTCGTCGAAGTCCCCCATGGCCACCAGCTCCTCGTGATCGTCCGTATCGTCGCTATCGCCCTCTTCCCCCTCGGGATTGTCCTGATTGGCCGGCCGGGCGGTATCGGACAGGGCCTGGGCACCCAGGGCCGACAGGGCCGAGCGGACATCCAGCAGGCCGGCGGCGCGCAATTCCTCGACGCCAGGCAGGGCGTCCAGGCTGTCGAGCCCGAACTGCCCCAGGAAGGCGTCTGTCGTCACCCAGGTCACCGGGCGGCCGGGGGTGCGGCGGCGGCCCTTCGGCCGGACCCAGCCGATCTCCAGCAGGGTATCCAGCGTGCCTTTTGACAGGGCGACGCCCCTCACCTCCTCAACCTCCGCCCGGGTCACCGGCTGGTGATAGGCGATGACCGCGAGGGTCTCCAACGCGGCACGGGACAGGCGGCGCGTGACCTTGGCCTCGATCTGCAGCCGCGAGCCCAGATCCGGCGCCGTGCGGAAGATCCATTTGCCGTCGAGCCGCACCAGATTGACGCCGCGGTTGGCGTAAAGGCCCGCCACCTCCTCCATCAACGCGCGAACATCTACGTCCTCGGGAAGCCGCGACTTGATGCCGGCGTCGGACACGGGGTCGGTCGACGCGAAGATCAGCGCCTCGACCATGCGAATCTGTTGAAAGCGCTCTTCGCTCATTGCTCCACTCTCGTGCGGCCACGCAGGAAGATCGGGCCGAATATCTGCTCCTGACGCAACTCCGCCTTCCCCGACCGCACCATCTCCAGGGTTGCCGCGAACATCGCCGCGACGGCGGAGCGCCCGCCCATGCCGTCATTCAGTTGTTGCGGCAGGAAGGTCGAGAGCGTCTTCCACTCCAGCGTATGACCCAGCATGTCGCCGAGCCGTTTCAGCGCTTCGTCCATCGAGTAGAGTTCGGTCGGGATGATGCGCAGCATGCCCTGCTGGCGCCGCGTCGCGATCGAACCGTAGGCCCGGAGGAGTTCGAAGAGCTTCACATTGTAGACAACCTTCTGCTTCACCGGCAGCCGCTCGGCGGCGCCGCGGTGGAAGAAGTCGTGGCCCAACTGCGGCCGTTCCATCAGCTTGCCGGCGACGTTCCGCATGGCTTCCAACCGCTGCAGTTGGAAAGCCAGCGCCGCCGCCATCTGGGCGCCGGTGGGCTCGCCGCCCTCCACTTCGGGCTCCGGCAGCAGCAGCTTCGACTTCAGGAAGGCGAGCCATGCCGCCATCACCAGATAGTCGGCCGCCAGCTCCAGCCGCAGCCGCCGCGCGCGGGCGACAAAGGAGAGATACTGATCCGCCAGGGCAAGGATCGAGATTTTCTTCAGGTCGACCTTCTGGTCCCGCGCCAGGGTCAGCAGGACGTCGATCGGTCCCTCATACCCGTCGAGATCGAGCAGGAATTGCGAGTCGCTCATCGGCTCCCGCGGTCTGTCTTCGAATTCGTCGATCAACCTGTTCTCCCCGGAAAAAGGGACCTTTCCGGCCTGGGTCTAAGGCCGCCCAGAATCGCGACCATGGCCAGCGATTACCGCCTTGCCGCGGCCCTGTCTACCCCGTCAAACGGCCAGCAGCGCATCAACTCGCGCTTGTACGGCGGCGATGTCGATTCGTTCTCGCGTATTAACGATCCTGAGACCGGATTCGACCCGTTCCAGGGCCATTGGCGTCAGCGGCGGCACAGCCTCGGCCACCTGCCGCATCTCGTCCATATTGCCGTTGCAATGGAGAGCCACATCGCAGCCCGCCGTCAGGGCCCGCTCGGCCCGCTGGCGCAAGTTGCCCTCCAGCGCCTGCATCGAAAGATCGTCGGAGAACAGGAGGCCCTGGAATCCAATCGCGCCGCGGATGGTTTTGTCGATGATCGTCTTCGAGGCGGTGGCCGGCGCTGAGGCGTCGAGGGCGGTGAAGAGAATATGCGCGGTCATCGCCCAGGGCATGTCGCGCAAGGCCCGGAACGGTGCGAAGTCGGTACGGAGCAGTTCATCCGCCTGCGCCGTCACGCGTGGCAGTTCCACATGGCTGTCGGCGACGGCACGGCCATGGCCGGGCATGTGCTTGATGACGGGGATGATACCGCCATCGAGGAAGCCTTCGCAGGCGGCGCGGGCCAGTGCAGCGACAACAGCCGGGTCGTCGCTGTAGGCGCGGTCGCCGATGGCCTGATGAGTGATCGGCAGCCGCAGATCGAGCACGGGCGCGCAGTCGACGTTGAAGCCGAGCGCGGCAAGATCTTCGGCGATCAGACGTGCGTTGAGCCGCGCGCATTCAAGTGCGGCCGCGAGATTGCGGCGGGCCAATTCGCCGATCGCGGCGGCCGCCGGCCGCTTGCGCCAGGTCGGCGGTTTCAGCCGCTGCACCCGGCCGCCCTCCTCATCGATCATGACGGGGGCGTCGCTTCGGCCGACGCAGCGGCGCAGATCGGCGATCAGCGCACGGATCTGTTTCGGCGACTCGCAGTTACGCTGGAACAGGATGAAGCCGAGCGGCTTTGTCGCACGGAAGAAACGCCGCTCCTCATCCGTGAGTGCCGTTCCCAAACAACCGAAGATGCAGGCCAGCGGTGCAGCCATCAGCAGGAAACGCTCACGGCTTTACGACCATGCAGCCCTGCTCCAGCTTCTTCAGCGCCACGCAGGCATCGGTGGCGGCGGCACGATCCGCAAAAGGCCCCGCCTGCACGCGGTAGAACTTGCCGTCGCTGCCCTTGTCGATCTCGACCACGGTGAGTTCTTTGCCGCTGAGCAGTTGGGCATGCTTCTTCTGCAGCTTGGTCCAGGTTTCCTGCGCGCCGTCCTTGGTCTTCACCGCCGCGAGTTGAACGCGGTAGGCCTCGCCCAGGGATGCGGTCTGTTCCACCACGTCGGAGATGGTCGGCGCAGCCGGTGCGGCAGGCGCCTCCACTGCGGGTTCGCTTGCAGCGCCGCCGCCGGCACTCGGCTCTACCTTCGCCGCCGCCGCCGCTGCATCCTCGGTTACATCGAAGGCCGGCGCCGGAACCTGCGGCATGGCGCCGGACGCATCCGAGGAGTCATCGCTGCTCGCCGGCGGGGTCGCCGCGGGCGCCGCCGGCGGCAGGGGCATCGGCGCCTCCGGCTGTCCGAGCAGGACTTCGGTTTGCGACTTCGCCTCGCCGCTCAAGGTGTCATAGATCGCCACGTCCTGATTAAGGGGCTGCATGCCGCCTTCATCGGTCGGACGCACCTTCTCCGGTCCCTGCTCGGCAGCCACAACGGGCAGATCCCCGTCGGCGACGACGGTCCGCTCGCTTTTGTTTATCAGCATCAGCAGCGGCATTACGATCGCGAAGGCGCAGACGGAAACGATGCCGATCCAGAGCAGCGGCTTTGTGCGGCCGGGACCATCCGGCAATGCCGAGGCTCCCGGCCCGGCAGCCGGGCCGGCATGGCTGGGGCTCGGCGGAATCTCCGGTCCGCTGTCGCCGTCATCGACGGCCAGGTCGGGAAAAAGCTGCGGCTCTTGGATGTTCTCGCCAGGCTGGTTTGCGGCCATCGCCGCTCGCGCGGCTGCCGTCAGAATCCGATCCTGGCTATAGACAGGGTCAAGCACGGGCTGTCGCCGCTGCAAGGCAGGGCCGCCTTGGATCGGCCGTGGGGAAAATTCCGGGTCCTTGGGTATCATCAGCGCATCTCCTCAACCGGTTCTACCCCCATGACTTCCAACCCAGAGGCGATGACGAACGCCATTGCCTGCACCATCGCCAGCCGTGCCGCTGTCAGCGGCAAGTCGTCTGGACGCAAGAGGCGCCGGTCGGCGTTTTCTGTTCCGCTAGTCCAAAGCGCATGAAATGCAGAGGCCACATCGTGAAGGTAGAAGGCAACACGATGCGGCTCATGCGCCTCGGCCGCGGCCTCGACGATCTTCGGCCAGGACGCCAACTGCTTGATGAGAGTTAGTTCGGCGTCGCTGGTCAGCCTTGTAAGATCGGCATTTGAAAGTGATGCCGGCGAAATATCCATGCTCGGAAAATCCCGCTGCGCAAAACGTAGCACAGAGCATGCCCGGGCATGGGCATACTGCACATAGAAGACCGGATTTTCGCGTGACTTTTCGACAACCTTCGTCAAGTCGAATTCGAGCGGCGCATCGTTGGTGCGCGTCAGCATGATGAAGCGCACGGCGCCCTTGCCCACTTCGTCCACGACCTCGCGCAGCGTGACGAATGTTCCCGCGCGCTTCGACATCTTCACCGGCTGACCGTCGCGCAGGAGGGTGACGAGCTGGCAGAGCTTCAGATCCAGCGAACCCTTGCCGCCGGTTACCGCCTTCACCGCCGACTTCATCCGCTTCACATGGCCGCCGTGGTCGGCGCCCCAGACATCGATCATCTCCGGGCAGCCGCGGAGGAACTTGTCATAGTGATAGGCAATGTCTGACGCGAAATAGGTCCAGCTTCCGTCCGACTTGCGCAGCGGCCGGTCGACATCATCGCCGAAATCCGTGGAGCGGAACAAAGTTTGCGGCCGCGGCTCCCAGTCGTCGGGCTTCATGCCTTTCGGCGGGCTAAGCACGCCGACATAGAGCAGGCCATCATCTTCAAGCTTCTTCAGGGCGCGTTCCACCGCACCCGATTCCACGACCTTGCGCTCGGAGGAAAACACGTCCTGGCGGATCCCCAGGACCTCCAGATCCTCGCGGATGCCAGCCATGATCTGATCGATGGCGAACTGCCGGACCGGTACCAGCCATTCGCTCTCGGGCTTATCCAGCCATTTCTTGCCATCGCGCTTGGCCAGCGCCTGGCCGACATCCATCAGATACTCGCCGGGATAGAAGCCCTCCGGGATCTCCGGGATGGTTTCGCCCAAGGCCTCCCGATAGCGGAGATGGGCCGAGCGCGCGAGCACATCGACCTGCGTGCCTGCGTCGTTGATGTAGTATTCCTTCGTGACGCCATGACCGGCTTTGGCCAGCAGGCTGGCCAGCGCGTCGCCATACACCGCGCCCCGGGCATGGGCCAAGTGAAGAGGGCCCGTTGGGTTTGCCGAAACGTACTCGACGTTCACCTTGCGGCCTTGTCCGATCTCTGAGTCGCCGTAACGTATCCCGGCTCCAAGGATATCGCCGATTCGCGCCTGCCAGAACGATTCCGCCAGATGCAGGTTGATGAATCCCGGACCGGCGATGTCGGCCTTCCGCACATCCTTGTGGCTCTTCAGAGCATCGGCGATCAGTTGCGCCAGGTCCCGCGGCTTCATCCCCAGACCCTTGGACAGGACCATCGCCGCATTGGTCGAGAGATCGCCATGGGTCGGATCCCGCGGCAGCTCGACGGATACGCGGGCCATATCGACATCGCCCGCGATCTTGCCGGCGGCCTGAAGCCCGCGCAGCGCAGCGCCGATTTCACCAAGGAAATAGGAGAAGAGATTCATCAGGCCGCGCCGCCCTGCGCCAGCCGCTGCTGCTCGTCCAGCGCAAAACGGTCGGTCATGCCGGCGATGTAGTCGCCGACGACGCGCGCCATCGCGGCGGCATCTTTGCCGTCGCAATACTGGCGCCAGCCCTCTGGCAGATGTTGCGGATGAGTCATGTACAACCCGAACAGATTCCGAACCACATCCCGCGCCCGGGATGTCATTTGGTTTACCCTATGGTGCCGGTACATCCGTTCGAACAGGAACCTGCGTATGACCTGTTCGTGCTCCACCATGGCCGGCGAAAAGGCGACGAGCGCATGGCCCAACCCGCGAACTTCCGCAGCCGATTGCGGCTGGGCCTTTTCAAGCCGGCGGCGGGTTTCCTCTATCAGGTCGGTCACCATGAGGTCAATCAAGCGTCTGACAGTCTCATGGATGAGACGCGGCGCCTCCAGGCCCGGGTATTTCTCCTGCAGCGATTTCAGCACCGGTCCCACCAGCGGCAACTCGCCGATATCGGCGATGCCGAACAGGCCGGCGCGCAGGCCGTCATCCATATCGTGATTGTCATAGGCGATGTCGTCGGCGATGGCGGCCACCTGCGCTTCAGGGCCGGGAAAGCTGTACAGCTCCAGGTCCCGCTGCTCCGCGCAATAGGCGGCGATTGTGGCGGGAACGGGGCGCCGCTTCGCCTTCTCCGATGCGGCGGGACCGGTCAGCGGACCGTTATGCTTGACCACGCCCTCCAGGCACTCCCAGGTGAGATTGAGGCCGTCGAAGTCGGCATAGTGCCGCTCCAGGATCGTCAGGATGCGGAATGTCTGCTCATTGTGGTCGAAACCGCCATAGTTCTTCATCGATTCGTCGAGAGCGTCTTCGCCGGCATGACCGAAGGGCGGATGGCCGAGGTCGTGCCCCAGCGCCAGCGCCTCCGCCAGATCCTCGTCGAAGCCCAGGGCGCGGCTGATGGACCGGGCGATCTGCGCCACCTCGATCGTATGGGTCAGGCGCGTCCGGTAGTGATCGCCCTCATGGGAGACGAAAACCTGGGTCTTGTGCTTGAGGCGCCGGAAGGCAGTGGAGTGGATGATGCGGTCCCGGTCGCGCTGGAACGGGTTGCGGGTGGCGCTGGCCGGCTCCGGCACCAGGCGTCCGCGGCTCTCCTCCGGGCGGCTGGCAACGGGGTGGCGCTGGGGCGCGGCGACGCTCATGGGCCGACCCTACGCGGGCAGTCCTGGCAAATCAATGGGTTGCAGTGTGATTGACAAGGCGATTCAAACACTTACATAACGATCTGCAAACGGCTGTAGGAGCCGCCGCCGATTTGAGTTAGGATGATTCCATGAACGCAATCACCGATCCCCGCAGCCAGGAACTCAGCATTTCCGCCCGCGCCGCCAGCCGCATCTCAAAGCTCATCGCGGAAGAAGCCGGCGACGGGCTGATGTTCCGCATCGCCGTGTCCGGCGGTGGATGTTCCGGCTTCCAGTACGGCTTCAGCCTCGACGACAGCAAGCTGGCCGACGATGTGACGTTCGAGCGCGACGGCGTGAAAGTCGTGGTCGACACCACATCGCTGGAACTGATCCGCGGCGGCGAGGTGGATTTCGTGGAAGAACTCGTGGGTTCTTATTTCCAGGTGCGCAATCCCAACGCGACTTCGACCTGCGGCTGCGGCACGTCCTTCTCTGTCGGTTGATCTGACGCCGGTTCAGGCGCTAGGTAAGAGGCCCGCTCCGGCGGGCCTTTCTGTTTCCAGGAGCCGCGCGTGATCCGCATCGCTACGTTCAACGTCAATTCGATCAAGGCTCATATCGTCAATGTGACGGGCTGGCTGAAGGCGGCCAAGCCCGACGTCGTGCTGATGCAGGAAATCAAATGCACCGACGACGGTTTTCCGCGGCTGGAGATCGAGGATCTCGGTTACAACGTCGCGACCGTCGGGCAGAAGACCTACAACGGCGTCGCCATCCTGTCGAAGCATCCGCTGACCGTGGAGCAGAAGGCGCTGCCCGGAAATCCCGGCGACGATCACGCGCGCTACATCGAAGGGCTGATCGAAGCGCCCAAGGGCAAAGACGGGAAGCGCATCGCTCTGCGCGTCGCCTCGATCTATTTGCCGAACGGCAATCCGTCGGGCACGGAGAAATTCACCTACAAGCTCGCCTGGATGGAGCGGCTGCACGCCCATGCAGCGGAGTTATTGAAACTCGAGGAAGTGCTGGTGCTCGGCGGCGACTACAATGTCGCGCCGACAGATGAGGACGTCTACGATCCCGAGGGTTGGCGCGACGATGCGTTATGCAGGCCCGAGTCGCGCCGCGCGCTACGCATGATCGTCAATCTCGGCTATACCGACGCGATCCGGGCGCTGCACGGCCAGCCCCATCTCTACACCTTCTGGGACTATCAGGCCGGCCGCTGGCAGCGCGACGAAGGGCTGCGCATCGATCACCTGCTGCTGTCGCCCCAGGCCGCGGACCTGCTGTCGGAGTCCGGCGTCGACCGCGATCCCGCGCGGCAAGGACAAACCGTCGGATCACACGCCGGTCTGGTGCGAGTTGGATATCGGCTAGGACTCGCTGCCCGGCCCCGTGATGAGCCGTGCGCCCCGCTGAAACGTCGCATAGGCCCACAGCCAGTTCAGCATCACCGTCAGGCGATTGCGGAAGCCGATCAGGAAAAAGACGTGGGCGGCGCCCCAGAGCAACCAGGCGAGGAAGCCACTTAGCCTGAGCCAGCCGAAGTCCGCGACGGCCGCGTGGCGGCCGATGGTGGCAAAGTTGCCGTAATTGCGGTAACGGAACGGCCGCGGCGCCGATTGCCGCTTTACGTTGCGGGAAATCAATTTTGCGACGTAGGCGCCCATCTGCTTCGCCGCCGGGGCTACGCCGGGCACCGGCATGCCGTCGGCACTGCGCACGGCGGCGTTGTCGCCGATGATGAAGATTTCAGGAGCGCCGATGAGTGACAGGTCTTCCCTCACGACGACTCTCCCGGCGCGGTCATGCTCAGCCTTCAGCCACTTCGCTGCCGGAGATGCCTGAACGCCTGCGGCCCAGATCACCGTTCGCGAGGCGAAACGGAAGTCCCGCACGATGACGCCGCCGGCATCGCAGGATTCAACAGGTGAATTCAGTTTCACCTCGACGCCAAGCTTTGTCAGCGACTCTTCGGCCTTGCGCGACAGCCGCTCCGGAAAGGTGGCGAGAACTCGCGGTCCAGCCTCGATCAGCAGGATGCGCGCCGAAGTCGGGTCAATTGAGCGGAAATCCTTGGCCAACGTTTTTTTGGCAAGTTCCGCAACGGCGCCGGCCATCTCCACGCCGGTCGGACCACCGCCGACCACAACGAAGGTCAGCAGCCGTTCACGCTCGTCGATATCGGTCTCGCGCTCGGCGCGCTCGAACGCCATGAGGATCGCATGGCGGATGGCCGTGGCATCATCGATTTTCTTGAGGCCGAGCGTGACCTCTTCCCATTCGTCATGGCCGAAGTAGGCGTGGCGCGCACCGGCAGCCAGGATCAGATAGTCATAGGCGACAACGCCGTTCCCCAGGATATGCACTTCCCGGCGGTCGCGATCGACAGACTCAACCCGTCCCATGACCACCTCGGCATTGCGCTGATCGCGCAGGATGCCGCGGATCGGCGCGGCGATATCGGCGGGCGATAGGCCCGCGGTCGCCACCTGATACAGCAGGGGTTGAAAGAGATGATAGTTACGGCGGTCGATGATCGTCACATCGACAGGCGCGTTCTTCAGCGCCTTGGCTGCGGTCAACCCGCCGAATCCGGCACCGACGATGACAACCCGGGGCCGCTTGCCCGCCGACGCTGCCATTTCAGAACTGGGAACCCGGAACTCAGCCGCGGGTGGCGCAACGACGCTGCGCGCTGTTGCAACGGACATGGGAGGTTCTCCTGGGATCGATCATGACCCCAGTGTCCCATGACGGGCATCGCCGGCAAAAATAGGATTTGGGCATGGATCGCATGCCCAATTTCTATTGGCGCTTGCCGGTCAGATATCGGCGAAGCACTGCGTCTCGGCCTTGCCGCCGGGATGGCAGACCGCACCCTGCTCGGCATCGCCGACGGTCTGGGCATAGCGCCAGAGCGCGCCCGACTGATAGTCGTGCTTGCGCGGCTTCCACTGCTTCGCGGCGCTCGGCCAGCTCGGCGTCGCTGAGGTCGACTTCCAGCGTGCCCTTCTCCGCATCGATGCGGATGGTGTCGCCGTTCTTCAGCAGGCCGATCGGGCCGCCGACCGCGGCCTCCGGCCCGACATGGCCGATGCAGAAGCCGCGGGTGGCGCCGGAGAAGCGGCCGTCGGTGATCAGCGCCACCTTGTCGCCCATGCCCTGGCCGTAGATGGCCGCCGTGGTCGCCAGCATCTCGCGCATGCCCGGGCCGCCGCGCGGCCCTTCATAGCGGATGACGAAGACATCGCCTTCGCTGTATTTGCGCTGCTCGACGGCGCGATAGGCGTCCTCCTCGCAATCGAAGCAGAGCGCCTTGCCGGTGAAGGCCAGCTTCTTCATGCCGGCGATCTTCACGATCGCGCCCTGGGGCGCCAGATTGCCCTGCAGTCCGACCACGCCGCCGGTCGTCGACAGCGGCGTTGCGGTCGGGCGGATCACGTCCTGATTGGTGGGGAAATTCACGCCCTTCAGATTCTCGGCGATGGTCTTGCCGGTGACGGTCATGCAGTCGCCATGCAGGAAGCCGCCCTCGAGCAGCGCCTTCATCAGCACGGGCACGCCGCCGATCTCGTACATGTCCTTGGCGACGTAGCGGCCGCCGGGCTTCAGATCGGCGATGTAGGGCGTGCGGCGGAAGATTTCGCAGACGTCGTGGAGGTCGAACTCGATGCCGATCTCGTGGGCGATCGCCGGCAGATGCAGGCCGGCATTGGTCGAGCCGCCGGCCGCGGCCACCACCATCGCGGCATTCTCCAGCGCCTTGCGGGTGACGATGTCGCGCGGGCGGATCTGCTTGCGCCACCAGGTCCATGACCGCCTGCCCCGACGCCTCGGCATAGGCGTCGCGGCTCTCATAGGGCGCCGGTGCGCCGGCCGAGCCGGGCAGCGCCAGGCCGATCGCCTCGGACACGCAGGCCATGGTGTTGGCGGTGAACATGCCGCCGCAGGAGCCGGCGGACGGACAGGCGACGCATTCCAGTTCGTGCAGATCCTCGTCGTCCATCTTGCCCGCGGAATGGGCGCCGACCGCTTCGAAGACGTCCTGCACGGTCACGTCGCGGCCGTGAAAGCGGCCCGGCAGGATCGAGCCGCCATACATGAACACGGACGGCACGTTGAGCCGCACCATGGCCATCATCATGCCCGGCAGGGACTTGTCGCAGCCGGCGAGGCCGACCAGCGCGTCGTAGCAATGGCCGCGCATGGTGAGTTCGACGGAGTCGGCGATGACCTCGCGGCTGACCAGCGAGGACTTCATGCCGGCATGGCCCATGGCGATGCCGTCGGTCACGGTGATCGTGGTGAATTCGCGCGGCGTGCCGCCGGCGGCCTTCACGCCCCGCTTCGCCACCTGCGCCTGGCGGGCGAGCGCGATGTTGCAGGGCGCCGCCTCGTTCCAGGTGGTGGCCACGCCGACGAAGGGCTGGGCGATCTCCTCCTCCGTCATGCCCATGGCGTAGTAGTAGGAGCGGTGCGGCGCGCTGGACGGGCCGACCGAGACATGGCGGCTGGGCAGCTTGGATTTATCGAATTTCGCGTTGGCAGGCATGGCGGTTCCTTCGACGGGGCCGGAAACGAGACGGGCAAGATATGGCGCGCCCAGCCGCTCGCCAACGGGTTTCGGCGCATGGCATCAATGCAATTACTGGGATTTGCGAGGCGTTTCCGGCCGTTGGGCGATCTGTGCGCCCGGGATTGCGGCGATGACCTGTCCCGGCTGCTGCAACAGGTAGAAAATCGCCTCCGGCGAGGCATCGGATATGACGAAGGTCATGGAGACCGTAGCGCCGGGTTCGATGCGGCCGCCGGTGAATTCCAGCTGATCGTAGGGCTCCTCGGTCTCGTTGCTGGTGAGGAACTGGGGCGAGACATAGGGCCGCCCCGCGGTGGACGCCTGGCCAAAGGATAGGCCGTCGCCATAGGGGCTGTAGGTCTCGACCATTTCGCGCAACTCGAGCGCGAAACGCGTCCAGGCGCGCGGGGTCTTGTTGGTCACCACCTTGTTCAGCACAAAGGCGAAGGCATGGTGGGTGCCGACCAGGTTGCCGATGCTGGGATCGATATCCTTGATGACCAGGATCACGTCGGTGGAGACGCTGGTGATGTTCTCGCTGGACAACAAAGGGATCGGCCGGCGTGCCGGCGCCGGAGACGCCGGTGATCTCGAAGCCGCCGAGCTCGTCGCTGAAGGTGATGCCGTTGACGCGCATCGGCTCGGCTTCGCTCCCGGACGGGAGAAGCAGGGCAAATAATACACCGATTGCGATCAGAGCCGTCCGGAACGGGGCAACCATCCGGCTATTATTGACAGCGCCGCGCGCCTTGGCAAAGGACCGGATTAGTTCCCGACTACAGCGCGGCGAGGCGCTCCAGCGCCGCGGCCAGTTTGGCCCTGGACGCCGTCGCTTCGGCCAGACGTTCGCGCTGTTCCTCGATGACCTCCGGTGGCGCTTTGGCCACGAAGGCCTCGTTGCCGAGCTTTGCGGTCCATTTGGAAATCTCGGAGCCGGCCTTTTCCAGTCTCCTTCTGCAGCCGGGCCTGCTCGCGGGCGACGTCGATGACGCCGGCCAGGGGCAGCATGAAAGTCGCCTCGTCGACCACGACCTGGACGGCGCCCTTGGACGGATCGCGCCGGTGGCGATGTCGATGGCACTGAGCCGCGCCAGTCGCATCAATAGATCCGGTGGGTGTCAAGCCGCGACTGTGTCGCGGCGCCGGCATCGCGGACCTGCAGGGCCAATTGCGCCGCCGGCGGCACATTCATCTCCGAACGCACGGCGCGGATGGCGGTGATCGCCCGGATCAGCCAGTCCAGCTCCGTCGCCGCCGCGTCGTCGTCTTGAGGTCCGTCATGCTTCGGCCAGGGCGCGACTGATCAGCGCATCGTTGCCGGCATGGTTCTGGCCCCACAGTTCCTCGGTGATGAAGGGCATGAACGGGTGCAGCAGATGCAGCAGCTGATCCAGCACCCAGGCGGTCGCCGCACGGGTCTCGCTTCTGCGCCGCCGGCGTCTCCGCCGGCCAGGATCGGCTTGGTGAATTCCAGATACCAGTCGCAGAACTCGCCCCAGGCGAAATGATAGAGCGCGTTCTGCCGCATCGTTGAACCGGTAGGCCTCCAGCGCGCTTTCCACCTGCTGCGCGTGCATCGATGGCGCGACCGACGATCCAACGATTGACGGTCTGCTTGCACTGGCCGGGATCGAAGGCTGGATCGGGTGCGCACTGATTCATCTGCGCATAGCGCGCGGCGTTCCAGAGCTTGGTCGCGAAGTTCCGGTAGCCCTCGACCCGCGTCTCCGAGAACTTGATGTCGCGGCCCTGCGCCGCCTGGGCGGTGAGCGTAAAGCGCAGCGCATCGCAGCCATATTTGTCGATCAGGTCCAGGGGATCGATCACATTGCCCTTGAACTTGGCCATCTTCTGGCCGCGCTCGTCGCGCACCAGGGCGTGGATGTAGACGGTGTGGAACGGCACATCGTTCATGAAATGCAGGCCCATCATCATCATCCGCGCCACCCAGAAGAAGATGATGTCGAAGCCGGTCACCAGCACATCGCCGGGATAATAGCGCTTCAGTTCCGGCGTCTGCTCCGGCCAGCCGATGGTGGAGAACGGCCAGAGAGCCGAGGAAAACCAGGTGTCGAGCACGTCCTCGTCGCGGCGCAGCGGCACATCCTTGCCGTAGTGCTGTTTCGCGGCGGCGGCGGCCTCCGCCTCGCTCATCTCGACGAAGATCTTGTCGTCGGGTCCGTACCAGGCCGGGATCTGATGCCCCCACCAGATCTGCCTGCTGATGCACCAGGGCTGGATGTTCCGCATCCACTCGAAATAGGTCTTGGTCCATTGCTCCGGCACGAACTTCGTGTCGCCCTGCTCCACCGCGCGGATCGCCGGCGCGGCCAGCGTCGCCGCATCCACATACCATTGATCGGTCAGCCAGGGCTCCAACGGCACATTGCCGCGATCGCCATGGGGGACCTTGTGGGTATGCGCTTCGACCTTCTCGACCAGGCCCAGCGCCTCCAGATCGGCGACGATGCGCTTGCGCGCCTCGAAGCGGTCCAGGCCGCGATAGGCCTCCGGCGCGTTTTCGTTCACGCAGGCGCTCTTGTCGAAGATGTTGATGCGCGGCAGGTTGTGCCGGCGCCCCACCTCGAAATCGTTGAAGTCGTGGGCCGGCGTGATCTTTACCGCGCCGCTGCCGGTTTCCGGATCGGCATAGGCGTCGGCGATGATCGGTATCTCGCGCCCGACCAGCGGCAGCGGGATCGTCTTGCCGACGAGATCGCGGTAGCGCGGATCGTCAGGGTGAACGGCAACGGCGGTGTCGCCCAGCATCGTCTCCGGCCGCGTCGTGGCGATGACGATATAGCGATCCGGCTCGCCCTTGATCGGATAGCGGATATGCCAGAGGTTGCCGCGAACCTCCGGGTTCTGCACTTCGAGATCGGAGATCGCCGTGTGCAGCTTCGGGTCCCAGTTCACCAGCCGCTGATCGCGGTAGATGAGTCCCTTCTTGTGCAGGTCGACGAAGACCTTGCGCACTGCGTGGGACAGGCCGGGATCCATGGTGAAGCGCTCGCGCGGCCAATCCGGCGACGCGCCGAGGCGGCGAAGCTGCCGCGTGATGGTGCCGCCGGATTCCGCCTTCCACTCCCAGACCTTGGCGATGAAGTCTTCGCGCCCGATGGTCTGGACATTCGCCGCGGCCCCGCGCGCGGCGCCCGGCCGGTCGAGCACGATGCCCTTGGCGGCGAGCTGCCGCTCCACCACCGCCTGGGTGGCAATGCCCGCATGGTCGGTGCCCGGCTGCCACAGCGTATCGAAGCCGCGCATGCGGTGATAGCGGATCAGGATATCCTGCAGCGTGAAGGTCAGCGCATGGCCCATATGCAGGCTGCCGGTCACGTTCGGCGGCGGCATCATGATCGTATAGGGTTGCGCGCCGGAGCGCGGATCGGCCGCGAAGGCGCCCGCGGACTCCCAGCGCGCATATTGCCGCTTCTCCACCTCGGCCGGTTCGAACGTCTTTTCCAACATCAAACAGTTTTCCCTAAATCCGGTCAGGCCCTGATCCGGCCGGTTGTCCCGTCATCAATACGGAGGATTAAGTCAGCCGGCGCGCTTGGCAAGTTTGTCGACGGCTTCCTTGACGGCCCGTTCGACAAGCGGCGGCAGATTGGCGTCGAGCCACTGGCGCAGCATCGGCCTTACGGCATCGCGAACCAGCTCCTCGACGGTCAGAGAGGAATGGAGCCTCTCAGGCTCAGCCGGGGCCGCTTCCGGGCCGGGTGTCTTGGCAATGTCCATGAGGCGCGACAGGGCCGCCATGGCGCTTTCGATCTTGGTGTCCGATGACGGTGCCGGCGGAGTCGCCGCGGGTACCGGTGCCTTCTCGGCCAGGACCTCAGGCGGCCACCAGCTTCTCGACGACGGCCGCCGCTTCCGCCTTGACTGCCTCTACGGCTGGCTGGGCTGTATCGACCGATGCCGGCGCGGCCTTTGGCGCTTCCTCGCCGACCGTGACGACGCTGCCGTCATCCTGGACGATCTGCGTCAGTTCGAAGATCTCGGCCTTTGCCTGCGCGGGTTTTGCGGCCTCGGTGGCGGCCGAGGGCGTACCGTCCTTTGCGTCCTGCTCCCCCTCGGCAATAATCCGCCGGATGGAAGCCAGGATGTCTTCCATGGATTGGCCGCTGTCGGTGCCGGATTGGTTCATGGTCATTGCCCGTCTGGGCCATATTTATCAGACCGGCCGCGCTCCCGGAAGCCATTCCTTAAATTGGTCACCGGGTCACTCCGAGTTGATATCGGTCCCCCAGAACTTGTCCTTTACCTCGTCATAATGCTTGTCCACGTCGTAACGGGGAGCCGGCAATCCGAGCCCGCTGGCGGACAGCCTGCCGATCGAGGCGATCACCAGATATGCGGCCACGACCTCGTCCCTGTATGCGCGCACCAGGTTGACTTGCGCCTGCAGGTACTCCTGCTGCGCGTCCAGGACATCCAGAATGGTGCGTGCGCCGACATTCGCCTCTTCCTGCACACCCTCAAGTGCCACCCTGGTGGCCTCCACCTGGGCCTTGAAGGACACGATCTGAGCGCGCGCCGTTACCAGCGACCGCCAGGAACTGGTGGCCTGTTGCTCGGCCGAGCGCCGTTGTTCCTGCACCTGCTGCAGCCGCTGACTGACCACCTGCTTCGATTGCCGGACACGCGACCCGACACCGCCGGCCTGATAAAGCGGAATCCTCACTTGCAGCAAGACAGCGGCCGAGTTCTCGAAGCTGCCGTCATTGGTCAGCGTATCGTCGCCAGACTGTAACCGGCCGACCAAATCGACGCTGGGAAGAAGCTCGCCAAAGACCACGTCAATCCCGTCCCGGGCCGCCTGTTCGAGATACTTGGCGGCAATGAGGTCTGGATTGCTCTCCGACTGCGCCACGGTTTCCGCCTCGCTGGAAGGAAGGTCCTCCGGCGGCTTGGCCCTTTCGAGATCAACCGGGTCCTCTCCGATTACTTCCCGGTAGATAGCGCGAGACGTCGTGAGCAGGCCCTCGGCGGCGGTTTGTTCGGCATAGGCGCCGGCCAATCGGGATTCGGATTGTGCTACGTCTGTCTTTGTCAGTTCCCCGACCTCAAATCGGGTGCGTGTCGCCTCAAGCTGCCTTGTCAACACTTCGACGTTGTTGATCGTAAGGTTCAGCACAGCCTGATCCCGCAACACGTCGGAGTAAGCCGTTACTCCCCGCAACAGCACCTGCTGCTCCACGGAAAGCAGCGTTGCCCGCTGAGCCCAGATGACATTGTCGGCCTGGCTGATGCTGGCGTCGATACTGCCGCCGCGATAGAGGGGTTGGTTCAAGTTGAGCGCGACATTGCCGGTGCCGTCGGTCCCGCTGTTGAAATCGTTGTCGACAGACCGACTCCCAGCTTCGCCGGTCACGTCGATCGTCGGGCGCCGCAGGGACTTTGCCTGCGCGATCTGCTCATCGGTGGCCCGCAATTCGGCGCGGGACGCCTGCAATGTCGGATTGGTCTCATAGGCCCGCGCCAGGGCTTCTTCCAAGGTGATTGCCCAGGCCTGTGTCGGCAGATATGCCGCAGGCGCGAGCGCCGCACACAGGGCGATCGAATGAAGACGCCGACGTGATGCCACTTATACCTCCGTCACAGGCCCCTGTTTGGCATCTTATCTGCCCGATACCCCAATGAGAAGCACAGCGGTATAGGCCGGTCCTTAGAAGACGAACCCGGGCTGACATTGCAGCCCCGGCAGCATTGAAACCGACGCATCGAAGAGCACGCGTGTCGAAATGGCCTCGCCGTTCCGCGTGAGTAGCATGGCTCGGCCCACGCCGCGGTCCCTGATAACGCCGACCAACCGACCGCCATCGGCCAACTGGCCGAGCAGCATGGGTGGCACTTCGTCGGCAAGGCCCTCAATGACAATGACATTGTAAGGCGCCTGCCTGGGCACCCCCTGCTCCAGCGGACCTTGCAGGATCATGGCATTGCCAAGTCCAAGGGTTGACAGCGCCGAATTCGCGCGATCGGCCATCGCTCCATCGACTTCCAGCCCGACGACGGTCGCGGCGAGACGCGACAAGACCGCAGCGCCATAGCCGGTGGCGCTGCCGACATCGAGAACGAAGTCATTTCGCGACGGCGCCGCCGCCTGAATCAGGCGGCCAAGCACCATCGGCTCAAGCAGGGAGCGGCCATTGCCCAGCGGCACGTCCTCGTCCACATAGGCGGCAGCCTGAAAGGCGACGGGCACGAACTGCTCTCGCGGAATCGCCGCCATGGCGTCCAACAGCGCTTGATCGGTGACCTTGTTGGGCCGCAATTGGCTGTCGACCATGCTGCGGCGCGCGGCTTCAAACTTCATTGCGGAACTGCATCGGCTGGACGGTGGAACGGACGCCGCGTATGGCCGACCCCGCGGCCGTAGCGGCATCTGCTGCTTATAGCCCGCAGATGCCGGAAAAACAATGCGTTACAGCCCGGTAGAAAGGCTACCCCGTCAGCTTGACCCCCTCACGCGCCGCCCTTAATGTCCCGGCCTTCCCTCAAAAGGCGAACGAGGGCCCGGTGGCAGAGTGGCCATGCAGAGGACTGCAAATCCTCGTACGTCGGTTCGATTCCGGCCCGGGCCTCCACTTTGCAAAGGCGGATCAGCACTCAGCAGAGCCATGGCTTTTGCGCTCTGATTGAGCGCCTTGCCGCGCGAGAAGCCGTGGGCCGCAAAGACAAACGGCACGGCCGGCTTCATTCGCCAACCGTGCCGCGATCAGACTTGGCACGCTATCGTATGCTGGAAAAGGCTTAGTCGAAGGGGTTCCAGCTTTCCGCCGCCTGCGGGTTGGCGGCTGCGACCGGGGTCAGGCCCAGCGACTTCTGCAGGGCACCCTGCGAAGCCAGGAGGCGATAGTTCGCGAACAACTCGGTGTACTCCGCGGTCACCAGTGAATCGCGCGCCAGGAAAAGCTCGTTGTCTGCATCCAGCAGATCGAGCAGGCCGCGCTGGCCGATCTCGAACTGTTGCTTGTAGACATCGCGAGTTTGCTCGTTCGCTTCGACCTCGCGCCGCAGAATCACGACATTGTTGTGCGAGACTTCCATTGCGTTCCAGGAGACGCGAGTATCCTCGGCGACCTTGCGCTCGTTCACGCGCAGGCGATCCAAGGCTTCAGCCTGGCGGTATTTGAACTCGCGGATGCGCGCGACGTCGGCGCCGCCGCGATAGAGGTTGTAGCGCATGACAACCAGCGCAGTCGCATCGTACTCGGTATCCCGGCGGCCATCGATGTCGTCATTGATCGAACCGCCGAGTTCCAGCCGGATGTCAGGATAGAGGCTGGCATTCTGCTGCTTGATGTCGGCCTCGGCCGCCTTCACATCGGCGCGGGCGAACTGAATGGTCGGGCTGTTCTCGATGGCAATTGCCACGGCCGATTCAACATCCTGCGGTACGTAGTCGGCGGGAACGGTGGGATCTTCCAGCGTGTCCGGCGCCTGGCCGACGACGCGGATGAAAAGCGCTTCGGCGTCCTTGAGATCACCGCGCACCTGGTTGAGGCTCAATTCGGCATTGCTCAGGCGAGCCTCCGCCTGGCGGACGTCGGCGATATTGCCGCCGCCGGCATCGGCGCGGGCGCGGACTTGATCCAGACGCTGGCGATGAACCGCAACGTTGTTCTCGGCGATCTCCACGCGGGCCCGGTGGCGCAGCACTTCCAGATAGGATTCCACGGCATCGAGGCCGACAAACTCCGAGGTTTCGTTGACCCGATGGGCTGCGGATTCGACCCGAGCAATCTGCTTTTCGACTTCGCTATCGGCGAAGAAGCCGTCGAACAGCAACTGGCTCAGGGTAGCCGAACCTTCCTTGCGCAGCAGCGTGATGTTGTCCTTGCCGCGGGCCTCGACGGTCACGTTGTCGGAAAATTCCGGGCCGGTGGCGGCACGGAGATCGACCTGCGGCAGATAGAGCGCACGGCCCTGACGCAGTTCTTCGTCGATGGCACGCCGGTTGTTGGAGACCGAACCCACCTCCGGGTTCGTGGTGATCGCGATCTCGACTGCTTCCTTGAGGGTCATCGATTGTGCCGGGCCGGCCCACAGCGGCAGGGCCAACAAGCAGGCCGCCGCGACGCTTCGCAGCAACTGCGTCTTATAATCCAGCATGGTAATATTCCATCACTTCAATGAGTTAGAACAAATTCCTGACTCGACCGGAGAGTCCGGACGAGGCGCCGACCTAAGCACTTCATCAAAACTATGTAAAAATCTGATTAATCTGTTGTTTCCCCTGAAAACTATCGCTCGCCGAAGGCGGAGTTACGCGTCCGCAGAATGGGCAGGAGCAGATATTGGAGGACCGTTTTCTGTCCGGTCAGGATGTCCACAATGGCCGTGTCACCCGGGCCGATCTCCAGCTGCCTGCCGGCCTTGCCCTCGAGATAATTCCTGTCGGTCCGTAACCGGACACGGAAGAACCGATCGCGCTTTCCGCCGATCTCCTCTTCGATGGCATCGGAACTCTTGAATTCGACGACCGCGTCGAGGCCGCCATAAATACTGTAGTCATAGGTATCGAACTTGACGACGGCTTTCTGATCGAGGTGGACGAAGCCGCTATCCGTGGTCTTGATCCGGGCCTCGACCAGTAGCGTGTCCTCCATCGGCACGATCTCCATCAGGTCTTCACCCGGGCGGATCACGCCGCCGATGGTCCGGATCTTGATTTCCTTCACCGTGCCGCGGACCGGCGAGCGCACTTCCGTGCGCGAAACGCGATCCGTATTGGATGTCAATTGTTCCTGCACGCTGGCCAGTTCGGCGCGGTGACGGCTGAGTTCCTCGGCCGCTTCGCTGCGGAAGGTGTTGGTCCGCTCATTGACGCGATTCTCCGCCTCCTTCAGCGCCGCTTGGGCGCGAGGGATCGACAGCTCGGTCGAATCCAGTTCGGTCTTCAACTCATTCACATCGCGCTGTACCTGCAGCAGCTCGACCTTTGAGATGACGCCCTGCTCGGCAAGCGGCTTCTTGATTTTGTACTGTTGTTGTGCAAGGCCGAGCGATGTCTTTACGTTCTTGAGTTTGCTGGTCAGCTCCTCGATTTCCTGCTGCTTCTGCGCCATTTGCTCGCGGAGAATGCCGATCTGAGAATTCGAGCTGCTCGCTGCGGATTTGCGCATTGAGCCGCTCCGCTTTGACCAGATCCGGCGCGTCACTCATCAGCCTGTCCGGAAACACGATTTCGTTCGGCGTCTTGCGGGCGATTTCGCCTTCCAGCCTCGAGGTCACAGCCAGAAGATGCATCTCCTGCTGGTGCAAATCGGCGAGATCCGACTCCGCGCGGCGGTTGTCGATCCGCAGCAGGACCTCGCCCTTATCGACAATATCGCCTTCCCGCACCATGACGTCGGCGAGGATACCGCCTTCGAGATTCTGGATGAGCTGAACCTGGCTCGACGGTATGACGCGGGCCTGGCCGCGCGTCACCTCGTCCAACACCGCATGATCCGCCCAGACCAGGAAGACGACGATAAAGGCCGCCACGGCGTAGAGAAGTATATGGCCAAAAAACCAGAACCCTTTGCGGTCCACATCGGTCGGGTCGATCCAGTCGCCTTGCGCTGCATTGCTCATGACAGCGCTCCTATGGCTTCGCCGCGCCAACGCGGCCTTTGACGAGCGCCTCGAGGACGGCGGCTTTCGGACCATCGGCGACGATCTTGCCGTTGTCGACGACGAGCAGCCGATCGACCAGGGCCAACATCGAATGCCGGTGGGTAACCAGCACGAAGGTCTTGTGCGTGAGCGATTCCGCCATGCGGGACCTGAAGCCGGTCTCCGTGCTGTTGTCCATCGAACTGGTGGGTTCATCCATGACGACGATCGGCGGATCCATGAGCAGGGATCGCGCGATGACGATTGACTGACGCTGACCGCCGGACAGCAAGCGTCCGGCCTCGCCGACCTGCAGATCGAATCCAGAGGGATGGGTGTTGACGAACTGATCGACGCCGGCGATGGCAGCCGCCTTCAGGATGGCCGCTTCATCGACGTAGGGTGCGCCGAGCGTGATATTGTCCTTCACCGAGCCGAAGAACAGGCCGCCATCCTGCAGGACGCAGCCGAGATTGTGGCGGAGATCGGCCGGGTCGATTTGCCGCATGTCCGTGCCGTCGACCAGCACCGCGCCCTCGGTCGGTTCATAAAGGCCGAGGATCATGCGGGCGATGGTGGTCTTGCCCGAGCCGATGCGGCCGATCACACCCACCTTTTCGCCGGGATTGATCTTGAAGCTGATGCCGTGCAGGGCCGCCACCTTCGAATTGGGATAGGCGAAGGACACGTTGCGGAACTCGATCGAGCCCTGCACGTCCGGCCGGCGCAGGAACTCCTTGCCGATCGGCCGCTCTGACGGCAGCGCCATCAGACGGTTCAAGCCCTTGAGCGACGTCCAGGATTGATGGAAACGGACGATCAGTCCGGCGATCTGGCCGAGTGGCGCCATGGCACGGCTGGTCAGCATGGATACGGCGACCATCGCGCCGGTTGTCATCAGGCCCTCGCCCGTCCGGTAGACGCCCCAGAAAACCACGCCGATGGACGCGAGATTTGCCGCCATGACGGTGAAATTCAGGGAAATCGACGCCCAGAACTTTGACGCCATCGACGAGCTTGCGGCGGCGGCGACATAGTGATTCCAGTCGCGCTGCCGCCGGCCTTCGGCGGAAGCGACCTTGATGGCGTCGAGGCCGTTGATTGTCTCGACCAGCATCGAATGCTTCTGCGAGGCTTCGCGATAGCCCTTTTCGACGGCCGCCCGCATGGGAATCTGCGCGCACAAGCTGACGATGACAACGAGCGGCACCATGATCGCGGGCACCCAAACGACAGGCCCGCCGAGGAAGAAGATCACGATCATGAAGAGGAACAGGAACGGCAGATCGACCAGTGCCGTGAGCGACGCCGACGTGAAGAAGTCGCGCAGCGTCTCGAACTCGCGGATGTTGTTGGCAAACGCACCGGCGGACATCGGGCTGGCCGCCATCTTGATCGAGAGCAGATGCTCGAATATCCGCGACGACAATTTCCGGTCCAGATTCTTGCCGACGCGATCGAGGAAGTAGCCGCGCATCGTCCGCAGCAGGAAGTCGAAGAAGAACGTCAGGCCGATGCCGATGGCCAGGACGTTGAGCGTGTCGAGCGCCTGGTTCGGCACGACGCGATCATAGACGATCATCGTGAAGACCGGACTGGCGACGCCGAAGAGGTTGATCAAGCAGAGCCGCGAGGATGACCTCGAGATAGATCGGCGTGAATGAGAAGACGTTGCTCCAGAACCACGACTTGACGCGGGTCGGCGCCAGGTCTTCCGAGCGCGCATCCAGCCGGATCTTCGAACGGACGACGATGACGCTGCCGGCGTAGCGCTGCTGCAGCTCTTCGCGGCGCACTTCGTGGCTGCCGTCGACATTATCAGCCGTAATGACTTCCGCCCGGTCCGGCCCCATCAGCCGCAGCAGCACGCAGGCGCCACCGTCCTTCAGCAGGAGCACGCAGGGCAGCGACAGGCGATCGATATCGATGAACTTGCGGCTCTTGATCGACGCCGACAATCCGATGCGCTCAGCCGACTGGATGAAAAGATACGGCTTGATGTTGCCAACCGCGAGCGGCAATCCCGCGCGCAACGCCGCTGCCGAGCGCGGCACGCCATAGTATCGCGACAGCGCGACGAGGCATTGCAGCAACGGATCTTCAGCAAGACCGTCGGCCGGCCGCTCGTCGGGAGCGGCATTCTGAATAGGAAATTGTTCGATGACTGCTTTCATGGGGGCGCCGAAATGAAACCTACCGGATTATTAACGATTTCGGTTATGGAATGGTTAATTTCGCCGATCGGACGCCGGGTCCGATGTCACGGCCGTCACACATCCCCTAACTCTTGATACAGGCTCTGACATTCCTCGGTCTAGCCGGCGGGCATGCTAGCCGAATGTCTTAGCGAAACATCTAATCTGACGACTACATATTAGGATCAATGACTTATATCATGGTTTCGCGGCGAACAGCCAGTGCCTGGCCGGGCCTAGGCCCGCCGTAAAGCTCGGCCAGGCCGTCGGCCCGTGGATCGGCCGTCCGACCAGACCGGCACGCCGTTGACATAGACCCCCAGGATTCCGGCCGCCGGCTGGATCGGCGTTTCAAAGGTGGCTCGGTCGATGACCGCAGCCGGATCGAAGATCGTCAGGTCGGCAAAGTAGCCCGGCCGGATCAAGCCCCGGTCGCGCAGGCGGAACTGCTGCGCCGGCAGGCCGGTCATGCGGCGCACCGCCTCCGCCAGCGGGAAAAGACCCACATCGCGGCTGTAGTGGCCGAGGACCCGCGCGAAGCTTCCCCACAGCCGCGGATGGGGATGGCTGTCATGGGGCAATCCGTCCGACCCGATCATCGTATGGGGAAAGGCGAGGATGCGGCGCACATCGCCCTCATCCATGGAGAAGTAGATGGCGCCGGCGGGCTGCAGCCGCTGACATGCCTCTTCCTGCGATACGCCCCAATCGCGCGCCACGTCCGCCACCAGCCGGCCGGCCTGCTCCGGCGCGCTCTTCGACCAGGCGATCATCACCTTCGTCGCTTCGCCGACCCAGTCCGCCCTGAGGATCGTCGAGGAAGCTGAATAGGGATAGGCGTCAAGTCCGACAGGCTGCTGCTCCAGCGCCTTCTCGATCTTGGCGAGGCTCTCCACCGAACGTCCGAAATTCGGCTGGCCTGCCGTCTTGTGATGGGAAATGACCACAGGCACACCGGCGCGCCGGCCGATATCGAAGGTCTCGTCCAGGCTCTCCAGCACATGGTCGGACTCGTCGCGCATGTGCGTCGTGTGAATGGCGCCGGCGGGCCGGAGCAGCTTGGCCAGTTCGACGATTTCTTGGGTCGGCGCCGATTCCGCCGGTTCATAGCCGAGGCCGGTGGAGAAACCGACGACGCCGGCATCCAGTGCTTCCTGCAAACGGGCCTGCATCTCCTTGATTTCGGCCGGGGTCGCCGGACGGTCTAGCCGGTCCATCACGCCAACGCGCAATGTCGAATGGCCGACGAGGCAGGCGGCGTTGATCGCCGGCGGCTCGCGATCCAGGGCAGACATATAGGAGGCGAAGGACTTCGAACCGGTACCAGGACTGGTCGCCGAGCAGATCCAGGGGCGGCGGCGGCGATCCTCTGAGCTTCAGCGGCGCCAGGCTGATGCCGCAATTGCCGGTGACCACCGTGGTCACGCCCTGGCTCGCCTTCGGCGACATATCCGGCGCGCTCAACAGTAACCTGTCATCGTGGGTATGCACATCGATGAAGCCGGGCGCGATCACATGGCCGCCGATGTCGACAATCTCCGCACCCGAACTCACTCCGATATCGCCGACCGCGAGTATGCGATCTCCGTTGATCGCAACATCGGCTGCTATGGCTGCGGCGCCGGAACCGTCTATGACCTGTCCGCCCCGGAAGATGATCGTGGGAGTTTCTTTCATCTGTTCCCTACCCGGCCTGATCGTAAAAGCGCACTTGAAATAGATCCGCTCGGGCGAGCGTTGGCCGGATTGCCGCCAAAAGGATGTCCGCCCACTTCTGAGCCGCAGCCTCTGTCCCGATCAGGTCTTGCCGGAACTCGACCAGCAAATGGGGCCAGCCTCTGCGCATGCCATGAATCGGCAGGCTGCAATCTTCGCCGGTGACGAGTCCATAGGGCTGATTGTCGCCGACCGTAACGGTACCGAGCTTCCGCAATGCCGCCATGACCGGCGCCGCGATCCGGTCGTCGCGCTCCCAGCAGATATCGATTTCCCAGGGCCGGAATTCGCCGTTCATGCGATCGGTGCAACTGTGAATCGATAGCACGGCCGCCACACCATGACGGCTGCGCATGGCGTCCGCCAAATCCTCGATCGCCCGGTGATAGGGAACATAGATCGCGTCCAGGCGAGCCCGTCGGTTCGTCTCGGACAGGTTCATATTGCCGGGAATGGCGCTCCCGTCGCTCTTGGGCGGGACCAGCGTCGGGTCCCGCAGCAGCCGGTTGCAGTCGATGATCAGCCGCGAATAGTTGCAGAGCACCGCCGGCGCATCCAGCTGCAAGGCCATATGGCGCGTGATATCGGCGGCACCGATATCCCAGGCGATATGTCTCGTCAGATCGTCACCGGAGAGGCCCAGCTCCCGCAAGTTAGCCGGGATGAACCGGCTGGCGTGATCGCAGAAAAGCATGATCGGCGCGCGGCCCTGGCCGTTGAACAGCTCGAACGGCGGCGGATCCCCCGGAGCGAGCAGCTTCATTGGCGGTCAGCCCAGCGGATAGATGCGGCGTGCATTCTCGCCGGCGATCAGGCCGGCGATGCGCTCCGCTTCCCGGACATTGCAGAAACCGTCTGCGATCCACTGATCCATCTGGCGCTGCAGGCCGGAGCGGAACAGCAGCGCCCCGAGATAGTAGAACTCTGCCACTCCAAAGGCGTCGGAGCTGTAGAGCTGCTTGGTGAAGGGCGCGATCTCCAACGCCTCGCCGAGGATCCGCCAGGCGGACGGTCCCGTGTAATGAAGGATTACGCCCACGTCGAAATAGACGTTGGGGAACACCTCCGCCATGTATCCGGCGACGCGATGGAACGGGAAGCAATGGAGCATGGTGACATTGACGCCCATCTCGTTCAGCGACTGCAAGAACGGCATCATCAGCGACGGATTGTTCTTGTGGATGATCGCATCCCGGTCGCCGAAACCGACATGGAACTGGATCGGCATCTTCCGCTGCCTGGCCAGTTCGGCGCCGACCCACAGGCCATGGCGCAGCAGCGTCGGCTCTTCCATGCGCGCGCGGCCGGCCTGGATCTCCGGCAGCCACTTGCCAGCCGCCGCGACGACGTCGTCCTTGCTCGGCGGCGCCGGGTCGAAGTCGAAGCCGCCGCGATAGGCGATGACCGATTTGAGGCCGACGGCCGACTTGCTGGCAGCCGCCAACTCGTCGGCAAAGGCACGCGAGAACCCGGCAGCGCCGACGCCGGATTTGCCGACTCGCTCGGCGATCGCCTCGATGCGCACCACTTCGCGCGCGGGCACGCCGACGGCCTCGGCCATTTGCGGTGGTGTGAGAATATCGGTGGATCGAAATCCGCTATCGATCAGCAGCAGGCCACAGTTTGCCGCCTTTAAGAACCGCCGATTTACCTCGGCGGCCCCCAATGCCGCTCTGCGCTCGATATAGGCGTCGGGATCGGGAAAGGGATCGAGGTCGAGGATCGGCGCGCATTTCGCCCGGATCGACAAACCGAGCGGCGTATCGAAATGGCTGGTCCCCGCGGGCGCATCGACAAAGCTCTCGGAGATCATCAGTTCGAACTGCTTGCGCGTGAGATCGCGTGGCACAAGGCCATGGCAATGATGATCGATCAGCGGCAGATCGGCGGCGATTTCAGTAGGCATTGGCATATCGGCTCATGATTTCTTCGGCGGTCGCGTTCTTGAACATATCCACCTCTTTGCGCTTCACGGATATGTAGGCCTTCCACAGATTATCGGAGAACCAACCTTTGACCACCTTGTCCCGCTCCAAGGTGTCCAGCGCATCGCTCAGCGTTCCCGGCAGCGCCGCGATGCCCATCTTGCGCCGCTTCTCGGCACCCAGATCGTGCGGGTCCTCGGTCGTCAGTTCCGGCATCGGCAGTTTTTCACGGATGCCCTGCAAGCCCGCGCGAACGAGAAGCCCGAGCACGAGATACGGACTCGATGTGCTGTCCACGGGGCGGTATTCGAGATTGTACAGCCGCCGCATCCGCACAGCGTCGCCCTTCGGCGGCGGGCAGATGCGCAGCGACGCCTCGCGATTGTTGAGTCCCAGGCAGGCATAGCCCGAACTCCAATGTTGCGGGCCGAGGCGAAAATAGGATGGCGGCGTCGGTGCAGAGAATGCGCAGATCGCGGGCGTGTGCCGGACGACACCGGCAGCAAACTGCGCCGCTTTTTCGCTTAAGCCGCCGGGGCGGGACGGATCATAGGTCGCCGGCTTGCCGTCCCTGCCCTGCAGGCTGAAATGCACATGGGCTCCGTTGCCCGGCCGGTCGAGGGCGATCTTCGGCGTGAAGCTTGCGCGATGGCCGGCGCGGCGCGCCACCTCGCGGATCACTTCCTTGACGATGACGGTGCGGTCCGCCGCGGCAATGCCGACGGCGGGGCGGCAACTGACCTCGAACTGATTGACGCCATATTCCGGTTCGAAGGTCTCCGGCTCGGTGCCGGCCTGCCGCAATGCCTCGATGCAGCGCAAAGCGAAGTCCGGGACGAGCCGGAACGCCTCCAGCGAGAACGGCGTCGTCTTGGGCAGGCTGGCGCCCAGCAGGCTGAATTCCAGTTCCGGCGAACTGTAGAACCGCAGGCCCGTCTCTTTCTCCAGATCCTGAAGGGCCGCCCGGTAAAATCCGCGCGTGCATGAATCCCAGACGGTGCCATCGAGATTGTAACCATCGCACAGGACGAAGCCGAGCGGCGGATAGCCCTTGGCGATCTCCACGCGCACGCGCGTCGACGGGTCGGGGAGCATCTGCGCTTCCATCAGCGCGCCCCAGGGATTGTCAGCGATATCCTCGAATGGAGTCAGAGCGTGACCGGCCATGGCCCAGTTGATGCCGAGCTTCTTGCGCTCTGCATAGGCGGCGACGGGAATGCCGCGCCCCCGGGTAATTCCCACGAGATCGTTCCACGCCAGCAGGATCAGCTCTTCGCGAGCGGCCATCGGCCCCCTCCCAATGCCTTTCTCTTGATCTACAGGCGAACCGCCGCCGGCAGGTCCCGTAGCCTGCGCTCGATGGCGGCCTGCAGCGGCAAGCTCGGTTGCGCTCCCGCCACTTCGCAGGCCAGGGCGCCCGCTACGCTGCCATAGCGCAGAGCCGCCGCCAAATCCTGCCCGCGATCCACCGCCGCCGCGAAGGCGCCAACGAACGCGTCGCCCGCGGCCGTCGTATCCACGGGGTTGACCGGCAGCGTGCCGATGGCGCAACCCGGCCCGGCGGGTGGGAATGCCCTGGCACCCTGGTCGCCGAGCGTTACGATGACGGTTACGTTTCCGCTGCTGGCGATCGCCTGGGCGGCCGAGGTGGCATCATCAGGCGCATGACCCTGTGCCTGCGCCACATGCATGGCCTCTGTTTCATTGACCACGAGCCAGTCCAGCTCCGCCAGGACTTCGGCGGGAATCGGGCGCCGCGGGTGCGCAATTGAGGAGCGTCCTCGCGCCGGATCTACGGGCGCGCTTCAGCAGCTCCCAGTTCTCAGCGAACGGAACCTCCATCTGCAGGACGATCACCGTCTTCGGCCCAAGCCAGCTGTCTGCCACGTCCGCCTGCCTCGCGTCCTGGTTGGCGCCGGAGGCAACGATGATCAGGTTGGCCCCCTTCCCATCCACGGCGATGAAAGCAGCGCCGGTGGGCGATTGGCTCTTGCGCACATGTTTCAGGTCGACCGCGGCTTCCCGCAGCGACACCAGGGCCGCCTCGGCAAAGCCGTCGCCGCCGACGGCGCCGACCATATGGACCTCAGCGCCCGCCCGGCGTGCGGCCAATGCCTGGTTCGCGCCCTTCCCGCCCGGCACGACCCGATAGCCCGGGCCAAGGACCGTCTCGCCGGGCTTCGGCAGCTCCTTCACGGGCACGACGAGATCGACATTGATTGAACCGAAGACCACGATCACGGAACGGCACTTTCCCTAGAAGGCGGCGGACCGGTGGGTGACGAGCGAGAACCGGCTGAGATTTCAAACCTGCCCCGGCAGGGGCGATTCGCCAAGTGACATGGCCGGCAACCGGGTCAGATGCGGCGCAAATTGGAGGGCTAAAATGGCCTTCCGGGCATCTTTCGTTTCCATAGATTGTCTGCTGTATTCTTTACATTTGTGACACAAAGCGGGCGAAATCTGCGCGCCGGTAATCTTTGTTAATCATAATCTACTTACTTAGAATAACACTGTAATTAATTGATATATATAATTATATTGAAGATTTCGTGCCATTGCCAGCATGGCGAAAATCCAGAAAGGTTGACGCGTTTTTTGCCAATCCGCCCCGTTTCTTAACGAAACGTTTAGGGGTTCCGTGGCTTGTTATAAGCGCAGGGTTAGGCCCGCGTTAACCGTCAGCGACAGAGGACGGAGTCTAAGGTCTTGGGAGTGAGTCCAACGCAGCAAAACGCGCCCGCAGCGAATCTCGCTGGCGGCCATAGCACGTCGCTCCCCTCGGCGACCGTGGCGCAGAATGCCGCCCAGAACTCGGACGACGTCGTGCTTGTGGCCGCTGTCTCTCCTGAGCAGCAGAACGAATTTATCGGCATGACGGCCGAGCAGCTGATGCAGCTCGACCTCTATTTCGTCCCGGGCGGAGAAACGCCGGCGACGCCGCAATCCGGCGCTCCGACAGAGCCGGAATCCAGCGGTGGCGAAACTGACTGCCCGCAAGGCGTGCAGGATACGTCCATCTTTGGCGCACTCGAACCCGCCGCCGAGGAAGGAGCCGCGATTGTTGCCGCGGCGGATCCCAACGCGCCGGTCGACGACATCCAGCAGTTTCAGGGTCAGGGTCAGGAAAATCCGGACTCATCCGATGCATGCATCGGCGACCTGACGGAATTGAGTCTGCTCGAACTGATGAACGTTCGCGTTTCCGCCGAGCCGACGCCCGTCCTGCCGCAATTGCAGCCCGTCGATCTCGATACCCTGTTCGACCGGTCGGATGACGCCGAAAACAACAACCGCGAGAACCTGAACGAAGAGAGCAGCGAAGACACGTTCTTCCCGCCGGTTCCCGATCCGGTGCAACCGCTGCCGCCGTTCAACGTTTCGCCGATTGCCGGAAGCGACAAATACACCACTGCCGAGGATGGCACGCTCATCGTAGGCGGCAGCGGCGTCCTGAAAAACGATACCGACGGTAACGGCGATCTGCTTTCGGTATCTCTGTCCAGCGGTCCCAGCAACGGCACATTGACGCTTCTTTCCAATGGCCGCTTCACCTATACGCCCAACGCGGACTTCAAAGGGACCGACTCCTTCATCTACCAGGTTTCCGACGGCAATGGCGGCTTTGACTTGGCAGCGGTTACGCTGACGGTCACGGCAGTGAATGACGCACCGGTGCTCACTACGCCGGGAACCATTGCAGTGACCGAGGATACGGCGACGAAGATATCAGGCATATCCGTCGCCGATGTCGACGTCGGCACGGGAACGATCACCGTCACGCTCGGGGTGCTCTCCGGCGGCCTTAGCGCGGCGTCCGGCGGCGGCGTAGCGGTCACCGGCTCTGCCTCCAGTCTCACGCTCAGCGGCACGCTCGCCGACATCAATGCCTTCCTCGGTGGCAGCAACGTCACCTACACGCCGGCACTCAACAACGATGCCGATGTCAGTCTGAGCGTTACGGTCAACGATAAGGGCAACAGCGGTGCCGGCGGCGCCAAAACGGACAGCGCGAATATTACGCTGGATCTTCAGCCCGTAAACGATGCGCCAGTGGCCGGCGATGACAGTTTCACCACCAAGGAAGACACGTTCCTCAGCGGAACAGTGGCGACGAACGACAGCGATGTCGACGGCGGTGCGCTGGTGTTTTCTCTCATCGGCGGACCGATTGTCGGCCTGACCTTCAACCCCGACGGCACCTTCAGCTACTCGCCGCCGCTGAACTCCAACGGCCCGGTCACGTTCGACTATCAGGTCGACGACGGCAAGGGCGGGACGGATACCGCCACGGTCACCATCAATGTCACGCCCGTCAATGACGCCCCGGTGGCCGGCGACGATACCTTCACAACCGACGAAGATACGCCCTTCGCGGACACGGTGGCGACAAACGACAGCGACGTCGACGGCGATACCCTGACCTATAGCCTGGTCGGCGGGCCGGTCGCCGGCCTGACCTTCAATCGCGATGGCAGCTTCAGCTATGCGCCGCCGTTGAACAGCAACGGGCCGGTTACCTTCACCTATCAGGTGGCCGACGGCAAAGGCGGCACCGACACTGCGACGGCCACGATCAACGTGCACGCCGGTCAACGATGCGCCGGTCGCCGGCGACGACAGCTTCACCACCAAGGAAGACACGACCCTCAACAGCAAGGTTTCGACAAACGACTCCGATGTGGATGGCGATACGCTGACCTACTCGCTCGTCGGCGGACCGATAGTCGGTCTGACCTTCAACCCCGACGGCACCTTCAGCTACGCGCCGCCGCTGAACTTCAACGGCCCGGTCACGTTCGACTATCAGGTCGACGACGGCAAGGGCGGGACGGACACCGCCACGGTCACCATCAACGTCACGCCCGTCAACGACGCCCCGGTGGCCGGCGACGATACCTTCACAACCGACGAGGATACGCCCTTCGCGGACACGGTGGCGACAAACGACAGCGACGTCGACGGCGATACCCTGACCTATAGCCTGGTCGGCGGGCCGGTCGCCGGCCTGACCTTGAATGCCGATGGCAGCTTCAACTATGCGCCGCCGTTGAACAGCAACGGGTCGGTAATCTTCACCTATCAGGTGGCCGACGGCAAAGGCGGTACCGACACCGCGACAGCCACGATCAACGTGAACGCGGTCAACGATGTGCCGGTCGCCACGGTTCCAGCGAACATCGGTGTCACCGAGGACGTGGCTTCCGATATCACGGGCATCAGTTTCAGCGATGTGGATGCCGGCGCGGGAACCGTCACGGTAAACCTGTCGGTCAGCGCGGGCACCTTGACCGCAGCGACCGCAGGCGGCGTCACCGTCGCGGGCTCGGGCACCAACACAGTCATCCTGACGGGGACGGTCGCCGCGATCAACAGTTTCATCAGCGGCGGCAATGTCGACTACACGACCGCAGCCAACGATGTGAGCCCGCAGGTGCTGACGGCAACAATCGACGATGGCGGCAACACCGGCTCGGGCGGCGCCAAGAACGATTCCGAGACTGTGAACATCATCGTCACGCCGGTGAACGACGCGCCGGTCTTGACCGTCCCCGGGACAATCAGCATCGACGAGGATGTGACGACGGCGGTGACCGGAATCTCGGTCGCCGATGTCGATGCCGGTACGGGCAGCATCACCGTCTCTCTAGCCGTATTGAGCGGGACCCTGGCCGCGGCCAGCGGCAGCGGCATCACGGTCGGCGGCACGGCCTCCGCTCTCACGCTCTCGGGCACGCTGGCTGATATCAATGCCTTCATCGCTGCCGGCAATGTCAGCTACACCACGGCACCGAACATTGACAGTGATGTCAGTCTGACCGTATCGGTCAACGACAAAGGCAATACAGGCGCCGGCGGCGCCCAGACCGACGTCGAAGTCATCGTCCTCGACATCCAGCCGGTCAACGATGCGCCAGTGGCCGGCGATGACAGTTTCACCACCAAGGAAGACACGTTCCTCAGCGGAACAGTGGCGACGAACGACAGCGATGTCGACGGCGGTGCGCTGGTGTTTTCTCTCATCGGCGGACCGATCGTCGGCCTGACCTTCAACCCCGACGGCACCTTCAGCTACTCGCCGCCGCTGAACTCCAACGGCCCGGTCACGTTCGACTATCAGGTCGACGACGGCAAGGGCGGGACGGACACCGCCACGGTCACCATCAACGTCACGCCCGTCAATGACGCCCCGGTGGCCGGCGACGATACCTTCACAACCGACGAAGATACGCCCTTCGCGGACACGGTGGCGGCAAACGACAGCGACGTCGACGGCGGTACCCTGACCTATAGCCTGGTCGGCGGGCCGGTCGCCGGCCTCACATTCAATGGCGATGGCAGCTTCAGCTATGCGCCGCCGTTGAACAGCAACGGGCCGGTTACCTTCACCTATCAGGTGGCCGACGGCAAAGGCGGCACCGACACCGCGACGGCCACGATCAACGTGAACGCGGTCAACGACGCGCCGGTCGCCGGCGACGACAGCTTCACCACCAAGGAAGACACGACCCTCAACAGCAAGGTTTCGACAAACGACTCCGACGTGGATGGCGACACGCTGACCTACTCGCTCGTCGGCGGACCGATTGTCGGCCTGACCTTCAACCCCGACGGCACCTTCAGTTACGCACCGCCGCTGAACTTCAACGGCCCGGTCACGTTCGACTATCAGGTCGACGACGGCAAAGGCGGCACCGACACCGCCACGGTCACCATCAATGTCACGCCGGTCAATGACGCGCCGACCGACATTACTCTCGACAATAGCACCGTCGACGAGGAGACCGACGCCGCAATCGTTGGTGTCCTTACAGTGACCGATCCTGATGATGCCCCCGGCTCGCACAACTTGACCGTCGACGACACCAGATTTGAGATTGTCGCCGGGCAACTGCAGCTGAAATCCGGCGCGACGCTGGATTTTGAATCCGAACCGACCGTCACGGTTCAGATAACGGCAAAGGATTCCGGCGGCCTTACGCACTCCGAGTCGTTTGTCATCACCGTGAACGATACGACTGGCGACAGCAAAATCGGCACGGATCTCGCCGACACCCTGACCGGCGGGGACCAGGACGACACGCTCAGCGGCGGCAAGGACGCCGACATTCTGGATGGCGGCGCCGGCAGCGACAGTCTCGATGGCGGCGATGACAACGACATTCTGGATGGCGGCGCTGGCAGCGATACGCTCGACGGCGGCAACGGAAGTGATGGCATCTCCGGCGGCAACGGCAACGATCTGATTATCTGGGACCCCGCGGATAGTGGTATCAACGGCGGGACGGGAACAGACACGCTGGCGGTGTTGAATGGCTCTGATATCGACATCACACTGGCGCCGATATCGAGCATCGAGGTCATCAACATGGTCGATGGAAAGGCAAATGTCTTGACCGTGTCGGCCTTTGATGTGTTCGCAATCTCCGAAACCGGCACAATGACCATCGCGGGCGAAGCCGGCGACACGCTCATCAGCGGCGGCGGCTGGTCGGGGCCCGTCTCGGACGGCAACGGCAACAACATCTACACCCACGCGGTGGGTCCAAACACCGCGACGCTGATCGTCGACCAAGACATCGCCTTCGTCTAATCGTAAACAATTCAACTGTTTACGGACAGTTCCGGCAGCGGGCATGCTACGCCGCTCCCCGAATCCGCAAATTTTGCTGAAACTCAATATTAACCATTATTGTGAAATGATTGGCTGCGGTTTTTCCGCGTGAGTTCAGGCGGATAGGAGGCGCCGCCGCCACATTTGCCTCCTGTTGTTTACCGGTACCCGAACGTCCAGATCGATGCGCGCGCTGTTACTGTCACTGCTCGTTGCCGGACTTGCTGTGCTCGGCCCAGTCGAAACGACTGCGCGCGCCGAAACCCCGGTGCGCGCGTACAAGATTAAGGCGGCATTTATTCTCGATGTGGCCCGGCAGGTGCAGTGGCCCAATCCGGTCGGCCCCGTGGCCCGCCTCTGCACCTTCGGCGCCGACCCCTTCGGCGATGCCTGGGGCGAGATCCGCAATCAGCGCATTCAGGGACGGCCGCTGCAGATCGAGCGGAATGTGCCGAAGGAAAGAATTGGCGATTGCATGATCCTGGCGATCGGCGATCTCTCCGAAGACGAAGCCAATATGCTGGCGCAGGCGATCGATGAATCCCCCATTCTGACGGTGGCCGACGATGCGACCCCGGCAAACGTCGAAGCAATCCTGCGACTGAAGTCGGTCGACAATCGCCTTCACTTCGATCTCGATTTGCCGCAGGCGCAGCGCAGCGGCCTCCTGATCGGTGCGCAGATCCGCGCCCTGGCCGATTCCGTCGACGGCAACACGCTGGATGGGAATCCGCAGTGACCTGGTTCCGCGATCTCTCCATCCGGCGGAAGCTGACGCTGATCATCATTTCCGTCAGCGCCGTCGTGCTGCTGGTCTCGACGCTGATCAATATCGTCCATGAGTACCGGGAACGCCGCGCCAACCTGATCCAGGAAATTTCCACCCTGGCCGAGATCGTCGGCCGCAACAGCGATGCGGCCATCCTGTTCGAGGATGCTCCGAGGGCCCAAGCGATGCTGGAATCGCTCAGTGCGAAGAGCGAAATCGAATCGGCCTTCATCTTCAAGACCACGCGCGAGCAGTTCGCGGCCTATCCGGCCGGCGCCATGACGACATTGCCGGAGATCTTCCCGGTGGATACGCCGATCCAAGTCGGCGACCATCTGCGCTTGATCAAGGTAATCAAGGGCGAAGACAACACGATCGGATTCATCGTCGTCAACGCGAGTTTGACCAACTTCTACAACCAGCTCGCCGTGATGTTCGGCGTCGCCGCGGCCATCTTCGGCATATCCCTGGTCATCGCCATGATCTTCTCCGCCTGGATGCAGCGCGTGGTTTCCGTGCCCATCGACAAGCTGGCGCAGTCGATGAAGCTGGTTTCCGAAACCCGGAACTATTCCGTTCGTCTTGCCAAGCATGGCAATGACGAACTGGGCGAGCTCGTCGACCGCTTCCACGAGATGCTGGCGGAAATCGAGCAGCGGGAGAAAAGCCTGTCGGTCGCCCGGCAGCAGGCCGAGCTGGCGAACCGCGCCAAGACCTCATTCCTGGCCAATATGAGCCACGAACTGCGCACGCCGCTCAATGCCATCATCGGCTTCTCCGAGATGATGGCGCGCCAGCTCTTCGGCCCTCTGCCCAACCGGCAGTACCAGGAATACGCCCAGGATATCCATGACAGCGGCACGCACCTGCTGGATATCATCAACACGATCCTCGACCTGTCGAAGGTGGAAGCGGGCGCCGTCCGCCTCAATGAGTCGGAAATCTCCATCCTCGACATGATCCAGCGCCTCGAGCGGCTGTTCCGCGAGCGCGCCGCCAATGCCGGCGTCACCCTCGCCCACAGTCTCGCCGAGGGCACGCCGGCACGGCTGTTCGCCGACGATCGCCTGGTTCGCCAGTGCCTGAGCAATCTGCTGTCCAATGCCCTGAAATTCACGCCTACCGGCGGCGGCATCACCGTGCTGATCGATCGCACCTTCGACGGCGGCATCAGCATTGCGGTCCGCGACACCGGCATCGGCATCGCGCCCCAGGACATTGCCGTCGCGCTGGAGCCCTTCGGCCAGATCGACAGCTCCCTCAGCCGCAAATATCAGGGCACCGGCCTTGGCCTGCCGATCGTAAAATCCTACATCGAGCTCCATGGCGGCAGCCTCGGCATCGTCAGCCGCCCCGGCGACGGCACGACCGTCACCTTGTATTTCCCGCCAGGCCGGGTCCGTAGCGGCGGTCCCGTGGGCGAATCCCGCCAGCTCGCCTAGGGGCCCCGGCACGCCGGGAAGCCCCTGTTTCCGCTACCCTATCCCGCTTGACAGTGCTGGTATTCTGCCTATCTTTGAAATACGACTAATTTAGTCGTATTTCGGAACAGGCGGCGGCGATGATCAGAGTCAGCAGGCTGGCGGACTATGGGGTGGTGCTGGCGTGTCATATCGCCGGACACCCCGGCCAATGCCACAATGCCTATGACCTCGCGGAAGTTACCGGCCTGCCCGCGCCAACAGTCAGTAAACTATTGGCCGCATTGGCAAAAACAGGAATTTTGACCTCCATCCGCGGCGCCAAGGGCGGCTATCGCCTGGCCCGCGATCCCGGCCAGATCACCGCCGCCGACATCGTAACTGCCGTAGACGGCCCCATCGCCCTGACCATCTGCCTCGAGGAAGGCAATGTCGGGGCCTGCGACGTCGAATCGTTGTGCCCGACCCGCCATGGCTGGCACCGCCTGAACGAGGCGATCCGCGCCGCCCTCGCCAGCGTTCCCATATCGGAGCTGGCGCCGGCCATGCCCGTGCGCGCACCCCTGCCCTGGCCCGCTGCCGAAGCCGTGACGCCCCCGGCAACGGCGCCAAGCCTGGCAAAATCATAACCGACCGGAAGGACCCTCATGGCCAGCACGGCTGAAACGGCCGAGAAAGTCCACTCGCTCGCCGGCGAGAAGTACAAGTACGGCTTCGTCACCGACATCGAGTCGGACATGGCGCCCAAGGGGCTGAGCGAAGATACGGTCCGCTTCATCTCCGACAAGAAGGGCGAGCCGCAGTGGCTGCTGGACTGGCGTCTCAAGTCCTACCGCGCCTGGACTCAGATGGAAGATCCCAAATGGGCGAAGATCGGCTTTCCGGCGATCGATTATCAGGACGCCTATTACTATGCGGCGCCGAAACAGAAGATCACGCCGAAGAGCCTGGACGAGATCGATCCGGAGCTGCTGAAGACCTACGAGAAGCTCGGCATTCCCGCTGCGCGAGCAGGAGCGGCTGGCCGGCGTCGCCGTCGATGCCGTGTTCGACAGCGTGTCCGTCGCCACCACCTTCAAGAAGAAACTTGAAGAAGTCGGCGTCATCTTCTGTTCGATCTCTGATGCCGTGAAGAACCATCCGGATCTCGTGCGCAAATATCTGGGCAGCGTCGTGCCCTATTCCGACAATTTCTACGCCACGCTGAATTCCGCCGTCTTCACCGACGGGTCCTTCGTCTATGTGCCGGAGGGCGTGCGCTGCCCCATGGAGCTGTCCACCTATTTCCGCATCAATGCGGCGCAGACCGGCCAGTTCGAGCGCACCCTGATCATCGCCGATCGCGGCAGCTATGTGAGCTACCTCGAAGGCTGCACCGCGCCGATGCGCGACGAGAACCAGTTGCACGCCGCCGTGGTCGAGCTCGTCGCGCTCGATGACGCGGAGATCAAGTATTCGACCGTGCAGAACTGGTACCCCGGCGACGAGAACGGCAAGGGCGGCATCTACAATTTCGTCACCAAGCGCGGCGCCTGCCGCGGCAAGAACTCCACGATCTCCTGGACCCAGGTGGAAACCGGTTCGGCGATCACCTGGAAGTATCCGAGCTGCATCCTCCAGGGCGAGAATTCCGTGGGAAAGTTCTACTCCATCGCCATCACCAACAACTACCAGCAGGCCGACACCGGCACCAAGATGATCCATATCGGCAAGAACAGCCGCAGCACGATCATCGCCAAGGGCATTTCCGCCGGCAAGGCGCAGAGCACCTATCGCGGCCTGGTGCGCGTCCTGCCCGGCGCCGCCAATGCGCGCAACTACACCCAGTGCGACTCCCTGCTGATCGGCGACAAGTGCGGCGCTCATACGGTGCCCTATATCGAAAGCCGCAACCGCAGCGCCCGCATCGAGCACGAAGCGACCACCTCGAAGATCAGCGAGGATCAGCTGTTCTATTGCCGCCAGCGCGGGCTGTCGGCCGAGGACTCGGTCTCCTTGATCGTCAACGGCTTCTGCAAGGAAGTGCTGCAGGAGCTGCCCATGGAATTCGCCGTCGAAGCGCAGAAGCTCGTCGGCATCAGCTTGGAAGGCAGCGTCGGCTGAAGCCGCGCTGAAATAGTGTAGTCAGAATGCTCGAAATCCAGAATCTCCACGTCACCGTCGCCGGCAAGCAGATCCTGAAGGGTCTGGACTTGAAGATCGGCACCGGCGAGGTCCATGCCATCATGGGGCCGAACGGCTCGGGCAAAAGCACGCTGTCCTATGTGCTGGCCGGCCGCGACGGCTATGAAGTCACCGACGGCTCCATCCAGTATCAGGGCAAGAACCTGCTGGAGCTGAATACAGAAGAGCGGGCGCGCGAAGGCATCTTTCTCGCCTTCCAGTATCCGGTCGAAATACCGGGCGTCGGCAGCAACAACTTCATGAAGTCGGCGCTCAATGCCGTGCGCAAGCATCGCGGCCAGCCCGAGCTGGACGCCATGGAGTTCCTCAAGCTCATTCGCACCAAGCGGGACGAACTTGGCGTCGCCGAGGAGATGCTGAAGCGGCCGCTGAATGTCGGTTTCTCCGGCGGCGAGAAGAAGCGCGCGGAGATCCTGCAGATGACCCTGCTCGAGCCGACGCTGGCCATCCTCGACGAAACCGACTCCGGCCTGGATATCGACGCGCTCAAAGTTGTCGCCAAGGGCATCAACGCGCTGCGATCCCCGGACCGCTCGATGCTGGTGATTACCCACTATCAGCGCCTGCTGGATTATGTGCAGCCCGACTTCGTGCATGTGCTGTCCGATGGCCGCATCGTCCGCTCCGGCGGCCGCGAGCTGGCCCACCAGCTCGAGAAGGAAGGCTATGGTCGCCATCAGGCGAACAGGCCGGCGGCATAGGACCCAGACCGATGCCGTCCTCGAACCGTTCCATCGCCCTGCCCTACGCCGACCGCTTTGCGGCGGTTGCGGCGTCCTTGCCGGGTAGCGACTTGCCTTGGCTACGGGACATGCGCACGGAAGCGCTCGCACGTTTCCGACGCCAGGAGCTGCCGTCGACGCGGGTCGAGCGCTGGAAATATACGAACCTTCATCCGGTCGCCGCGCGCGAATTTGCGGCGGTAGTCCCGGCCTCGGCGAATGACAAGGCACCGGCGGTAGCGCCCGCTGTTGCCAGCGCCCTCGCCCGCCTCGTCTTCGTCAACGGTATGTTGCAGGCTTCGGATACGGGCCGCCTGCCCAAGGGCGTGCGCTTGCTGAGCATGCCGGAAGCCGTCGCCGCCGATGCTGACTGGCTGCACCGCTCTCTCGCCGCGGCCAAAATCGACGATCCGCTTGCGGCATTGAACCTCGCATTCATGTCCAACGGCGTCGTGCTGCGAATTGACGACGGCGTGCAGTTGTCCGCGCCGATCGAGATTTTGCATGTTGCGGATACCCGCGGCGAGGCACGGGCTTTTCATCACCGCCACATCATCGCCCTCGGCAAGGATTCGGCCTGTACGATTGTCGAGCGCTTTTCCGGCGCCGCAGCCGATCCCTATTGGACCCATCATCACAGCGATGTCGCCGTCGGCGCTGATGCCCATTGCCGCTATTTCAAGGTCCAGGACGAAGGCGCGCAGGCCATCCATTTGGCTGCCCTGTCAGCCACGGTCGGCAAGTCCGGCAGCTTCGACAGCTTCGTGCTGACCACCGGCGGCGGCCTATCGCGGCATGAGATCACCGTGTCGCTGGACGCACCCGGCGCCAACTGCCGTCTCGACGGCTGCTATCTCGGCCGCAACCGGCAGCATATCGACAACACGACTGACATCCGCCACGCGGCACCCGAAACCACGAGCTCGGAGACCTACAAGGGCGTGCTGGACGAGCAGGCCCATGGCGTCTTCCAGGGCCGCATCACCGTCCAGCCCCACGCCCAGAAGGTCGATGGCCATCAGCTCAACAAGACCATCCTGCTCTCCGATCGCGCGGAGATGAACACCAAGCCCGAACTGGAAATCTACGCCGACGACGTGAAGTGCAGCCATGGCGCCACGGTCGGCGAACTGGACGAAAACGCCGTGTTCTACCTGCGCGCCCGCGGCATCGGCTTGGCTGAGGCCCGGCAGATGCTGGTGGAGGGCTTCATCGAAGACCTCATCGGTGCCGTGGATGTTCAGGCGGTGCGCGATGCCTTCCTCGCCCATGCGCGCGGCTGGCTGGCGCATCCGAGCCCGGGGATCGCCGCATGACCGCCGCTGCCGTCGCCCTGTCCGAACGCCGCAACGCGCCGATCCTGGACCTGGAGCGCGTGCGCCGGGATTTCCCGATCCTGGCCAAGCCGGTCCATGGCCATCGCCTGGTTTTCCTGGACAGCGCCGCCAGCGCCCAGAAGCCGCGCGCGGTCATCGACGCGATCAAGAACTGCTACGAAACCGAATATGCCAACGTCCATCGCGGCGTCTACTGGCTGAGCGAGCGCGCAACCCTGAACTTCGAAGGCGCCCGCGAGCGGATCGCCAGGTTCCTCAATGCAAGGGAAGCGCGGGAGATCATCTTCACCCGCAGCGCCACGGAAGCGATCAACCTGGTCGCCTTCAGCTATGGCGAGGGATTCCTCAAGGCCGGCGATGAAGTCATCATCTCCGCCCTGGAACATCATTCCAACATCGTGCCCTGGCAGTTGCTCCGCGACCGCAAGGGCATCGTGCTGAAAGTGGCGCCGATCAATGACGCCGGTGAATTCCTGCTGGATGAATATGCCAAGCTGTTCACGCCGCGCACCAGGCTCGTCGCGGTGACGCACACCTCCAATGCCCTGGGTACCGTCACGCCGCTTCGCCGATATCATCCGCATCGCCAAGGAACATGGCGCCCATGTGATGGTGGACGGCTCCCAGGCCGCGCCGCACCGGGCCGTCGACGTCCAGGCGCTGGGCTGCGATTTCTTCATCTTCACCGGCCACAAGGTCTATGGGCCGAGCGGCATCGGCGTGCTCTACGGCAAGGCGGATCTGCTCAACGCCATGCCGCCCTATCAGGGCGGCGGCGACATGATCCGCTCGGTGACGTTCGAGAAGACCGAGTTCGCCGATATCCCGAACCGCTTCGAGGCCGGCACGCCCCATATCTCCGGCGCCATCGGCCTGGCGGCAGCCGCCGATTACGTCACCGCGCTCGGCTTCGACCGGATTGAAGCGCACGAACAGGCGCTGCTTGCGCTATGCCACGGAACGACTGACTGACGTGCCGGGCCTCACCATCGTCGGCCGGGCGAAACAGAAGGCCAGCATTGTCTCCTTCACCATGGAAGGCGCCCATCCCCACGACATCGGCACCATCCTGGACCGGCAGGGCATCGCCGTCCGCGCCGGCCATCACTGCGCGCAGCCGCTGATGGACCGCATGAATGTGGCGGGAACCGCGCGCGCCTCCTTCGGCTTGTATAATGGCTTCGACGATGTGGATGCGCTGGCCGACGGCCTGCTGCGGGTACGGGAGATTTTCGGCTGATGTCCGATCTGCGCGAACTCTATCAGGAGGTCATCCTCGACCACAGCCGCCAGCCGCGGAACTTCCGCAAGCTGCCGGCGGCAACCTGCGAGGCCAAGGGCGACAATCCGCTCTGCGGCGACCGGGTCACCGTCTATCTCAAGGTCAAGGATGGGATCGTCGAGGATGTCACCTTCGAAGGCCGCGGCTGCGCCATCTCCATGGCCTCGGCTTCGATGATGACTGAAGTTCTCAAAGGCAAGACGGAAGCCGAGGTGCGCCAGCTCTTCGACCGCTTCCACAATTCCATGACCGGCAAGAGCGCCTGTCACGGCGCCGACGCCGGCGCGCTGGACAAGCTCACGGTGCTGTCGGGCGTGCGCGAATACCCCATGCGCGTGAAATGCGCCACGCTGTCCTGGCACACGCTGATGGCGGCGCTGGACCATAAGCAGTCAGCGATTTCGACGGAGAACGCCTAGATCATGTCCGCCGAACAGCAGACGACAACCGTTTCCACGCCCGACGTCGCACCGGCAGCGACCGCCGGCGGGAGCGACCTCACGGCCGAGCAGATCGAGGCCCTTCGCCCGCAAATCGTGGACGCGATCAAGACCGTCTATGATCCGGAAATCCCGGTGAACATCTACGAACTCGGCCTGATCTATGACCTGGATATCGATCCCAAGGGCAATGTGGCCATCAAGATGACCCTGACGGCGCCCGGCTGCCCCGTGGCCGGCACCATGCCCCAGATGGTCCGGGATGCCGTCGCCAAGGTCGAGGGCCTTAACGATATCGACGTAGATTTGGTATGGGATCCGCCCTGGGATAAGTCCCGCATGTCCGAAGCCGCCCAGCTTGAATTGGGCATGTTCTAGTCTTAACTCTTAGGTGCTATTGGAGTCCTTGTAATGCGCCCGACCCCGAACGCGATCAAGATCACCGACGCTGCCGCCGAGCGCTTCAAATCGCTGCTGGTGAAGCGCGATCAGCCGCCGGCCGGCCTGCGCATCAGCGTGAAGGCCAAGGGCTGCTCCGGCCTCTCCTACGTCATCGACTATGCCGACGAGAAGGGCCCGAACGACGAAGTCGTGCAGGACAAGGGCGTGACGATCTTCATCGATCCCCGCGCCACCATGTTCATCATCGGCACCGAAGTGGACTATGTCGAAGACAAGCTGCAGTCCGGCTTCGTCTTCAAGAACCCGAACGAAAAGGGCCGCTGCGGCTGCGGCGAGTCGTTCCACGTCTGACGACGCTTCGATTGCGTGCAAGAAACAACGCCCCGGTCGACGGACTGGGGCGTTTTTGTTGGGGCCTGAAAATGCCGTTGTCCTTGGACACAGGGGTCCGACTGGCTAACCTCCCGCCATGCGCCTGCGCGTCGCCACGTTCAATATCGAGAATCTCGACATCGGCCCCAAGTATCCGCCGATCGAGGCGCGCATTCCCACGCTTCAGGCGCAGCTGCGTCGGCTGGACGCTGATGTCATTTGCCTTCAGGAAGTGAACGGCCAGAAACCGCCGGGGGCCAAGGCCCGACGGCTGGATGCGCTGGATCTCGTACTGCGCGGCACGCAGTATGAGGCGTTCCACCGGGCGCATAGCATACGCGAGAGTACCGGCGGCGCCTTCGACGCCCACAATCTGGTCACCCTCAGCCGCTTTCCCTTCAGCGAGGTGAGGCAGGTGCTCCATGCCTACGTTCCGCCGATTGCCTATCGGTTCGCTTCGGTACCGCAGCCGGAGCCGGAAATCGAAATCCGATGGGAACGGCCGCTCTTGCTGACGGCTTTCGAGCTCCCGGGCCGCGGCATTATTCATGTCGTCAATCTGCATCTCCGTGCGCCGCTGGCGTCGCCGGTTCCCGGCGCAAAGCTGTCGGCGCTCGCCTGGCGCGATACATCCTCCTGGGCGGAGGGATACTATGTCGCGGAAATGAAACGGTCGGGACAGGCGCTCGAAGCACGCCTGCTCGCGGACTCGATCCTCGATCGCGACCGGCATGCGGCCATCATCGTCTGCGGTGATTTCAATGCCGAGGTCAACGACACGCCCCTGCAGATCCTTCTGGCTTCGCCTCACGATACGGGCAACGCCGATCTGGCTTGGCGGGCGCTGGTCCCCTTGGGTGGGCACGAGACCAATGAGCGTCAATTCACTATGGTTCTCGCCGGCCGGAAGATCATGCTCGATCATATCCTCGCCTCCGCCAGGCTGGCGGTCGCCTGCCACAGCGTGACCATCGACAACGACGCACTGCTAGATGCGGCGGAGCCTGAAGGCATCGGCGGCATGCGGCCGGGATCGCATCATGCGCCTGTGGTGGCTGAGTTCGACATCGCAACCGGATAACGACGGGCAAGACCAAACGGGAGGCTTCAATGGCAGTCACTATGGATTTCCACGGCGCGGCCGGCAGTGTCACCGGTTCCTGCTATCGCGTCGTCCATCCCAAGGGCGTCTTCCTGGTGGATTGCGGCATGTTTCAGGGCTCGAAGACTCTCAATGCGCTCAATCACCGGCCCCTGCCCTTCGATCCCCGCGAACTGACCTTCGTGCTGCTGACCCATGCCCATATCGACCATAGCGGCATGCTGCCCCGGCTGACCAAGGCCGGCTTCCGCGGCCCCATCTACGCGACTCCCAGCACCAGCGATCTGCTCACCTTCATGCTGCCGGACTCCGGCAGCATCCAGGAATCCGAAGTCGAGCGGTTGAACCGGCGCAACCAGCAACGGGGGCAGGAGAAGCTGCAGCCGATCTATACGCTCGAAGATGCCAAAGCATGCCTCGAGCAGATGCGCGACGTGGCCTACGAGCAATGGCTGAAAGTATCATCGGGAGTCCGGGTGCGTTTCTGGAATGCCGGCCATATCCTGGGCTCGGCGTCGCTGGAGATCGAGGTCGAGACCGGAGAACCGCAGCACCCAACGCTCCGCCTTCTTTTCTCAGGCGACCTTGGCCCCAGTCACAAGGCCTTCCATCCCGACCCGGAAGCCCCTGAAGGCTTCGACTATGTCGTCACCGAGTTCGACCTATGGCGGCCGCGACCGGCCGGACGCCACGCCGGAGCAGCGCCGCGCGCGCCTCCGCGACGAAGTGAAGGCGGCCCTGGATCGGGGCGGCAATCTGTTGATTCCGTCCTTCGCGATCGAACGGAGCCAGGAGTTGATGCTCGACCTGGCCCATCTATTTCGCCATCACGAGTTGCCGGCGAGCCATCTCTATATCGACTCGCCGCTGGCGGTGCGGGCGACCAAGGTCTTCATCGAGCATGCAAAAGACCTGGAGGACATGGACGACGGCTCTCCTTTCGAGATGCCGAATTTCCATTTCGTCGAGACCGTCGATCAAAGCAAGGCCGTGAACATGATCAAGGCCGGCGCGATCATCCTCTCGGCCAGCGGCATGTGCGAGGCCGGGCGCATCCGTCACCATCTCAAGCACAATCTCTGGCGGCCCGAATGCACAGTAGTGTTCGTCGGCTATCAGGCGCCGGGAACGCTCGGTCAGCTGCTGGTTTCCGGCGCGAAGACCGTGCGCATCCACAATGAAGAGGTGATGGTGCGGGCGTCTATCCGGCGGCTGGAGGGATACTCCGGGCACGCCGACGGCCCGGAACTGGTGACCTGGATCAAGGAACGCCTGCCGGTGAAAAACGGCATCTTCCTGACCCATGGCGAACCGGACGGCCGCCAGGCCTTCAAGGCGGCCTTGGCGGCGGCAGGCTGCGATAGCAGCAAGATCTTCCTGCCGGAGCTTGACGACCGGTTCGATCTCGTTGCCGGCCGCATGGTCAGCGCGGCGGCGCCCCGCCTTCCGGCCGAACAGGTGTCGACCGAGGATTGGCACAACAAGCACGCAGCCTTCGTGCTGGATCTTCGCCAATATCTGGCGTCGCTCAAGAGCAATGCCGATCGGGAGCGCCTGCTCGCGGAGTTGCAGGGCCGCCTGAAGAAACGGGCTTAGAGTCCGACGATCGGCTTCAACGGCTGTGCCAGCGGCTTGGCGAAGCGCGCCATGGTTTGCACATGGCCGATGCTGTTCAGGGCGTCAGCCACCGCCTGCCGATGGGGCAGATTGCTGCAGGCCAAGCTGACTCGGACAGCATGATAGCTGTCGCTCCGCGCGATTTCCTCAACCCCCGTCAACAACGCCTGCGCCACGGACCGGGAGTCCAGAAAGTTGGCGACTACCAGATCATCCACATCTAGCGTGCGTCCGCACCGCAGGTCGAAACCGTCGACCAAGGTACAGAGGCCATGCAGGTAGCCGCTGGGATTAGCCGCCACCAAAACCCGGCGGTGTAGCCAAGTTTGCCGAGCCGAACGTCCGCTGGCGTAGGCGACCCAGCCGGATTCCGACAGAGAGGGGTACAGAAGCTGGGCAAGAGGGAGCGCAAGGCGCAATTCCCCTTCCGGCAGGAGTTTGACCTGAAAAGTGCCATGTGCGCTGGTTGTCATGGACAATCTACCAATTATCGCCATGAATTCATCACACAATTTGAGATTTTGACGATGACCTAGATCATATTGTCGCAGTTTACTTGCCATGACGCTTGGAAAGGCGCATTTATTAGAACAATGGGTTAGTTATGATTTGTTCTTGCGGGGAGAGACGTGCAGGTCATCCGACATCCGAAGATGCAGTCGGAGCATTTCCATCTTGGGGAGCCGTGCGCCGACTGCGAAATTCGCGAAATCGGCGTCTGCAATTCCATGGAGCCGGAAGAGCTTGAGGAAGTCCGCCGCATCGTTTCCACGCTGACCCTCCATCCCGGTCAGTCGGCCATCGTCGAGGGCGAGCCGGCGCAGGATCTATTCAATGTCATCAACGGCGCCGTGAAGCTCTACAAGCTTCTGCCGGACGGCCGCCGGCAAATCACCGGATTTCTATCCACGGGCGATTTTCTCGGCATCGCCTACAATGACACCTATGCCTACACTGCCGAAGCGATCACCGACGTGAAGCTCTGCCGCTTTCCGCGGCGACGGCTCGAAGCTCTGCTGCCCGACCATCCGCTCCTGGAGCGCCGCCTGCTGGGCGAAGCAGCCCATGAACTGGTGGCGGCGCAGGATCAGATGCTGCTGCTCGGGCGCAAGACGGCGATGGAGCGGGTTACATCTTTCCTGCTGATGCTGGCGAAGCGAGCCGCGCGAATGCGCAAATCGGTCACTAGTCTGGTCGTGCCGATGACACGCACCGATATCGGCGACTATCTCGGGCTTACGACGGAGACCGTCAGCCGCGCCATCTCGCGCCTGCGCGACGACAAGATCGTCTCCGTGGCGACCCGCGGCCAGATCGTCATTCTCGACCGGGAAGCCCTGGAGCGGCTGACCGAAGGGGAATAGCCTTTCACCAATCAGGCGCGGAATGCGCAGCCGCTCCTCCGTCAGGGAGCGGCTTTTCATTTGGCGGGAAAAGCATGCAGCCGGACATCTACAAGCTCTTCGCGATCTTTGGCGCCGTCTTCTTGGCCGAACTCGGCGACAAGACCCAGCTCGCAACCCTGCTGTTCGCTTCCGACAGCAAGCACAGCCCCATCCTGGTCTTCATCGCCGCCGCAGGCGCTCTTTGCTTATCGACCGCCTTGGCAGTCGCAATAGGCAGCAGCGGTGCCGCCTATCTCACGCGCATACCCCTCAAGCTGATCGCCGGTGTCGGCTTTCTTGCGCTCGGGGCCTGGACGCTGATCGACTATTGGCGCGCCTGACGGCTATACGGCGCGCTCGGCGCTGAGACCGAAGCGCCGCCGCTGTTCCGCCAGGCCGAGCAACCGATCCTCGACCCGCCTGTTGACCGTTCCCTTGGGAAACTTGCCGTCGGGCTGCCGCTCGCCGGCCGTGACACCCGTCAGCAGTTCGATCCCCTCGTCGATCCGCGACACCGGATAGATATGAAACTTGCCGGTGCGCACGGCATCGACCACGTCCCGCCGCAGCATCAGATGCTGCACGTTGCCGGCGGGAATCAGCACGCCCTGCTGCCCGTTCAAGCCGCGCTTGGCGCAGATATCGAAGAAACCCTCGATCTTCTCGTTGACGCCGCCGATCACCTGGATCTCGCCGTACTGGTTCACCGACCCCGTCACTGCAAAACCCTGCTTGACCGGCAGATCGGACAGCGCCGACAGCAGTGCATAGAGCTCCGTCGACGAGGCGCTGTCGCCTTCGACCCCGCCATAGGACTGCTCGAACACCAGCGTCGCCGACAAGGACAGGGGCTGATCCTCGGCATAGCGGGCGCCCAGATAGCCTGCCAGGATCAGCACGCCCTTGGAATGGATCGGCCCGCCCAGCTCCACCTGCCGCTCGATATCGATGACCTCGCCCCGGCCCAGGCGCACCCGCGCACTGATCCGCGTCGGCTTGCCGAAACTCATGGTGCCAAGCGTCATGACCGACAGGCCATTGACCTGCCCCACCTTGGTACCGTCGGTGGCGATCAGCACCAGCCCGCGCTGGATCATTTCGTGGGAGCGGTCGCGGACTCGCTCGCTGCGGTCCCGCTGCGCCGCCAACGCCTCTTCCACCTGCTGCAGGCCCACGGTATCGCGCTTGCCCTGCTCGGCGATGTAGTCGGCCTCCCGCATCACATCGGCGATGGCGGAGATGCGCATCGACAGCTTGCGCGCATCGTCGGCCAGCCGCGAGGCATGTTCGATGATCCGCTCCACCGCGTCGCGCTCGAATGGCCGCATATATTCCCGCCGCGCGATGGTGCCCACCAGCCGCGCGAAGGCGACCATGGTCTCCGGCTGCCGCGGCATGTCGTCCTCGAAATCGGCCGCCACCTTGAAGAGTTCGCCGAAATCCGGATCGTGCTCCGAGAGTTGATAGTAAAGCTGCCGGTCGCCCACCAGCACGACGCGGATATTCAGCGGCACTGCTTGCGGATCCAGCGTCACCGTCGTCACCAGCATATACATCTGGCCCGGCGACTCGATATGGATCTCCCGGGCGCGGATGGCGCGCTTCAATGCTTCATAGGCGTGGGGCTGGGTCAGCAGCTTGCGCGCATCCACGATCAGATAACCGCCATTGGCCCTATGCAGCGCACCGCCCTTGATCAGCGTGAAGTCGGAGATCAGCGCGCCCATCTCCGCCAGCTGTTCGATCACCCCCACCAGATTGGCGAAAGTCGGGTTGTCCTCATAGACGACCGGCGCTCCGGTCTTGCCGGCCTGGTCGACGATAACATTGACCTGATAGCGCCGGAAACGGTCGCCGTCGCCGAGCCGCGAACCGGCGGACGCGCCCGGCTGCGGCTGCGCCGATTCCTCCTGCACGATTCCCAGGAATATCTCCACATGATCGACGATGTCCCGCTCCACCGCGTCGAGATAAGCGAGGACGACAGGGTTATCCTTGTGGCGCGCCTGGATATCGTCGATGCGATTGCCGACGGCAAAGGTCGTCATCTTCCGGTTCAGCGCCACCAGATGCTCGCGCCGCTCCCGCTCCCAGAGCGGCAGCTGGCCCAGCGTTCTCTCCAGTTCCTCCTGCAGCCCTTCGATCGTATCGCGGATCTTCTTCTGCGCATCTTCAGGCAGCTTCTGGAACTCCTCGGGGCTCACCACGTTGCCGTTCATCGCCGGCGCAAAGCCGAAGCCGGCGGGCGTGCGGATCAGCACGACGCTGCGCGCCTTGCCCAGCTCCTGCAGATGCTCGAAGGCGCTCTCCTGCCGCTGCTTGAACTCGTCATCGATGATCTGGCGCCGCGAGCGGTAGTTGGCGCTCTCGAACATCGCCGGCATGGTCGCCCGTAGGTCCTTGACCAGTTGCGCCATCTCGGCGCGAAATCCGGCCGCGCTGCCCGGCGGCAGCTCGATCGCAACCGGCTTGTGCGGATCTTCGAAGTTGAAAACATAGCAAAGGTCCCGCGGCACCGGCTCGCTCAGGGCAATCCGGTCCAGGAACTCCCGCACCATCGCATGTTTCGCCGTCCCCGGCCCGCCGAGCGCAAAGATGTTGTAGCCCGGCCGCTTGATGCCGATGCCGAACCGGATGGCGCGCATCGCCCGCTCCTGCCCCGGCACATCTGTCAGATCTTCCAGTTCCGCCGTCGTGGTGAACTTCGGCAATTCGTCGGCGCAGCAGCGATAGAGCTGTTCCGGCAGCAGCGGTTCAACGGGCATGCGGTACGCCTCCTAGCCGCGATCGTCCAACCAGTCCGGGCCGAGATAGGCCCGCAACGCGGCGGAAGACGGGTGTAACAACAATTCTCGGGCCGGACCAGTGGCGGCCACGCGCCCCCCCGCGATGAAGGCGACCCGCCCGGCGGCATGCAGCGCATCCTCGGGCTGATGGGTCACGAACAGGACCGTGAACCCCTGGGCCAGCCGCAGCGCGTCGACCAGGTCCAGCATCTCCCGCCGCAATGCCGGCCCCAGGGCGGCGAAGGGCTCGTCCAGCAGCAGGAGCGGCCGGTTGCGTACCAGGCTGCGAGCCAGGGCCGTGCGCTGCCTTTCGCCGCCGGACATCTGGTCCGGCCGCCGCTGCGCAAAGCCGCCGAGCCCGACCCGTTCCAGCGCCGCGCCCACCGCATCCCGCTGTTCCGCCGTCAGCCGCAGCCCCGGATGGATGCCGAGGCCGACATTCTGCTCCACGGTCAGATGGGCGAAGAGGTTGTTGTCCTGGAACAGCATGGTCACCGGCCGCTCGTTCGGCGGCAGGGCGGCGATCTCCCGGCCGTTCACGCGGATGCTGCCGGACTCCGCCCGCTCGAAGCCGGCGATCAGCGACAGCAGCGTGCTCTTGCCGGCGCCGCTGGGTCCGATCACGCCCAGGAATTCGCCGCTCTCTACCTGCAAATCGAACTCCATCTGCATGTCCTCGTAGCGGAAGCGGAGATGTTCGATTTCAAGCGCGGCCATGACCGCCCAACCCCCGCTCCAGAGCGATGAACAACAGCAGGCAAAGTCCCAGCAGCACCAGCGCCACCACCGCCGCGGCGTCGAACTGATAGGCCGCCAGGCGCTGATAGAGCAGCAGCGGCAGCGTCGCCGTCTGCGGCGTGCCGAAGAGCGCGATGACGCCGAGATCGCCCACCGCCAGGGCGGCGCTCAGCGCAGCGGCGCGGCCCAGCGGGCGCCGCAGCACCGGCCATTCCACCAGCCGCAGCCGGTCAAAGCCGCGGATGCCCAGGCTGCGCGCCAGCCGGTCATGGCGCTCCATGATCAGCTGCATCGGTTCTTCCAGGCTGCGCAGCACATAGGGCAGGCAAAGGCAGGCATTGATCGTCACCACGAACAGCGGCGCCCAAGCCAGCACATCCAGATGGGGCGACAGCAGCACATAGAGCCCGGTGCCCAGCGCCAGCGGCGGCACCACCAGCATCAGCGACCCGCCCGCCTCCATCACCGCCGCTCGGCGGTGGGCATAGCGGCGGAAACGCAGATGTCGCAGGGTATCGGACAGGCCGATGCCGAGGATGAGGCTGACCGCGCTCGCCCCCAGCGCGAACAGCAGGCTGAGCCCGGCCGCGCGCCAAAGACTCGCCTCGCCCAGCACCCGCGCGACCGGCCCCTGAACACCGTGGATGAGCACCGCCAGGATCGGCAGGCCAACGAACAGCAGGCCCAGCGCCAGCCACACGCCATCACTGAGCTTGCTACCCCGCGCCGCCGCATCCGGCCGCGGCACTGCGCGCCGCAGCCCCTGCCCCCGCGGCAGCGGCGGCATCAGCATGAACCCCGTGCCGACCAGCAGGCCGCAGATGCCGATCTGCAGCAGCGCCAGCACCGCCGCGCGCTCGAGATCGAAGTCGAACCGCACGGATTGGAAGATCGCCACCTCCATGGTGGTCGCCGCCGGTCCGCCGCCCAGCAGCAGCACCACGGGAAAGCTGGTAAAGCAGAGCATGAAGATCACGCCCGCGGTGCCGGGAATGGCGCGGCTCACCAGCGGCCACTCGATCATCCGGAGCACTTCGCGCGAGCGCATGCCCAGCTGCCCCGCCAGCCGCCAATACTCCTCCGGGATTCCCTCCCAGACCGGCAGCAGCAGCCGCACCGCCAGCGGCAGATTGAAGAACACATGGCCAATCAGGATCCCGGCCAGGCCATAGATGTTCAGGCGCCAAGTACCGCCGGCCGCGGCGATGCTTTCACTGATCCATCCGGCACGGCCATACACCGCGAGAACGCCGAGGATCGCCACCAGCGTCGGCATGACGATGGGCAGCATGAGAAGCCGCAGCAAAAGTGCGCGCCCGGGAAAATCGCCGCGACGCGCCAGCGCCCGGGCAATCGGCAGCGCGAAGACGATGCTCAGCAGTCGTCGACAGCGCCGCCTGCCACAGCGTGAACTGGATCACGCCGCGATAGTAGGGATTGGCCAGCACCGATGCCGGATCGAGATCGCCTGATGCCGCGATCATGCCCGACAGCGCGGCGGCGATGAGCGCGCCGACCGCGCCAAGCACCGCCAGACCCGGCCATAGCGGCCGCATCAGTTGCCCATCGCGGCCAGCCATTCATCGATCCAGGCCTTGCGCCCGGCCGCCGCCTCGTCCGCCGTGTAGAGCAGCGCCGGCTTCGGCACCGGTTGCCGGGCGAAGGCCTCGGGCAATCCGCCTGTCGGCGCGATCACCGGATACATCCAGTTGGTGGTGGGGATGACGTCCTGGAATCCCGGCCCGGTCATGAAGGCAAGAAACTTCTCCGCCAGATCGGCGTGGGCCGACGTCGCGGTGCGCGCCGCCACTTCCACCTGCATATAGTGGCCCTCGCTGAAATCAGCGGCGCGATAGCGGTCCGTGTTCTCGGCGATGATGTGATAGGCCGGCGAGGTCGTATAGCTCAGCACCATCGGCGCCTCGCCATTGAGGAACAGGCCATAGGCTTCGCTCCAGCCCTTGCTGACGGTGACGATGCGCGGTTTGAGCTTCTGCCAGATCTCCGGCGCCCGGTCGCCATAGAGCTTGCGCACCCACATCAGCAAGCCGAGGCCCGGCGTGCTGCTGCGCGGATCCTGGATCAGGATCTGCCACTCCGCCGGCCCATTCAGCAGCTCCTCGAAGCTTTTCGGCGGTGCTGCGATTTTCTGCGAGTCATAGACGAAGGCGAAGTAGCCGTAGTCGTAGGGCACGAACACCGGATCGGACCAGGCCATCGGCAGCTTCAGGCTCGACAGGTCCATGCCATGGGGCGCGAACAAGCCCGTCGCCGTGGCCTCGGCCGTCAGATTGGTATCCAGGCCGAGAACGATATCCGCCTTGGTATTCTTGCCCTCCAGCAGCAGCCGGCTCAGCAGCGCCGCGCCATCCTCGACGGCCACGTATTCGATCTTGCAGGCGCAATCGGCCTCGAAGGCCTTTTGCACTGCCGGGCCCGGACCCCACTCCGATGTGAAGGAGTTGTAGGTATAAATTGTCAGCACCGGCGGATCGGCCGCCTGGGCCGCACCGGCCGCCACCAGCAGCACCAGAGCGCCGCAATCAGAATGCGCATGTTTCGTCCTCCGCAATGAAAGGACGGCGGAAGAGGCCCATGGAGATAGTCTGGAGAAGTCCCGGACTCATCTCCCTCCGCCGGCATTACCCGGATCAGGTTCGTCGGGTTGGCGCGCAGACCGCGCCTCTCAGCCACAAGGGCACCCCGTTGAGGACTCTTACTATAGCGATCCGGCGCCGCGTCGCAATGGCCCTGGAAATCGGCGCTTCATGCTTGCCCGATGGCTTTGTGAATGAAGTATTAACTCTTTGGTAACCATGATTTAACACCGATCGGCCAGTATTCTGTCTGATCATTTGCCGGAATGAAGTAGCCATGGCCCTTCGCCGGTTCAAAGTCGGCTCGAGGTCTGTGGACTAGAAGAGATCGGAAACTCGATGTCGAACGCTCCCACGCGTATGACAGTCGTGAAAGTGGCCGGTTCAGCTCCAGAGCAGCATCCGGATACGCAATTCGAGGGCATCGCAGTCGCTGCAAGAGGCATCGCTAGCCTGCAGCAGCATTTATTGCGCGCCGGCGCTGCCGGCAGCCGCGCCATGTCCGAGATCGAGGAGCGGTCCCGCCTGCTCGACGCAGCACTGACGGGCGCCGGCCAGCGTTCGCGGGAAAGTGCGGCAGCGGCCGACGGCCTGGAATCCACGATCAGCGCCGAGATTGCCGGCATCGTCACCGAAATCCGCGAACGGTTGAATGCCATCGCCGCGGATCTCGAATACAAAGCCAACGAGGCCGCGCACGTGCTCGCGGAGATCAGCGAAATCGGCAATGCCATAAATCTGCTGGCGCTGAATGCCGCCATCGAGGCAGCCCATGCCGGCGAGCACGGGCGCGGGTTTGCGATCGTCGCGCGCGAGGTGCGGACCCTGGCCCAGCGGACGATGGATGGCGCCCGCAGCGCCGCCAAAAGCATCGACTTAGGAGATGTGCGTGCGGCCATGACGCAGTCGGTCGACCGGTCAAACGGCTTGCTCGACGATTTGGTTGGCCATGTCGGCCGGTCCTTGACGCAAGTTCGCATCATTTGCGACGAAATGGGCCAGCAACTGGAGCAAATCGGCGAGAATAATCGAGTGATTCACGAAGCGGTCGGCGCAGGTACCGAGGCATCGCGGCGGGCGACCGCCAAGGCCACTTGGTGCCAGGCTCTATCCGCGTCGATCAGCGACTGCACTGATGGTCGGGGTGACGCCAGACTCGCGAATATCCTCGCGGAGCATCACCTGGTGGCGGACCCGGCATATGACCGGCTCGACGACGTGCTGGAGCGCCGCACGCTGCGTATCGCAATCGAACCGGCCTTCGTCGGTCTTTCGTTCCGGCTGCAACCGCATGAGCGCCTACGCGGCCTCGATGTTGACTACGCCGTTGCGTTCTCCCGTTGGCTTGGCGTGCATTGTGAATTCATTACGCACCCTTGGGACTGCTGCATCGAATTGCTCGACTTTGGACGCCGGCCTGGCGAACCACCGGTCGATCTGGTTTGGACCGCGCTGCCGCCCAGCGAGTCCTACAAGGGGGTCGCCTTCTCGGAGCCTTATACCCACCTCGCCTATGTGCTCGCGCGGCGCACCGGCGACAATCGCATAGGTTCGCTCCACGATCTTGAGGGCAAAGTCCTCGGCTGCATCAACGATCCCGCTGCCTTTGCCACGCTCGAGGAAGCGGGTCTGCGCTGGCGCGCCAATGCCGAGCGCCCGGGTGGCAAAGTGCGACTGGCGAATCTCATCGCCTATGGCGACCAGACCCGCATTCATGACGCGCTGGCCGACGGCGCCGTCGATGCCTTCGCCGTCGATCGTCCGATTTATTATTGGGCGTGCACGGCAGCTGAAAGCAAGTGGCGTGGCCGCATTGAAATTCTGCCCGGAAACATCGCATCGACGCCTTGGCACTACGCCGTCGGCGTCAAGGCCGAGCCGGCTTCCTACCGGTTGCTGGCCAAGGTCAACGAGTTCATCCGCTGGTTCGCCGCGCAGCCCGAACGACTGGCGATCGAGCGTGCCTGGCAGGGCGAACCGATGACAAGCAACCGCAGCTACCGCGACGAGCCGGGTAGCCTTATGGGCGAGCCGGAGCTGCGTGAAATGCACCGAAAGCACCGGACCCAACTCGAATTGATTGCAGTCGCAAGCTAGGCATCCGTCTGATGTCGATGATAGTGTGCCCGCGCCTTTGCGTTGTTGCCGCAGCTTTCCATCTGGCACCAGCGCCGCGATCTGTTGCGCGAGGTATCGAGGAAGAACCATTGGCACTCGTTGTTCGAACAGTGATGGACTCTCGCGCGGTCCGATGATGCCAAAAGCGCCACTGCTTCACGGAGCAATAGGAGCAAGGGGCGCCGCAACTCAGGGCAATCCAAGTTCCAATCCTCGCGAAACTCGAGACTATTGGCTTCCAGCCGCAAGGCAAAGCGATCTCGAGCGAGAATTTCATTGATCGTCGCAATCGCCTTGGCCGATTTGATATCCCCGGTGCCGAGAAGCGCCGCCAGCGCTTCCCGCGCTGTAACAGCGTCAGAAAGCACATCAGCCGCAAGCCGCGGCGATTTCGTGGCGCGCGCCATCAATTGCGATTTCTCCGGCCCGTCGATCACACCAGCCGCTTTGGCCCAGGCCGCGAATTCCCCATAGGATGTAAGCCGCTCCCCCCGCGCCTCGGGACGGCCGCGCCATTCCACCGTATTGAGGAAATCCAGGCAGCGGGCGCCAGCGATGAACTTGGGTGGCGCCTGGGCATAGGAGCCATAGTTGCGCATAGGATTTGACCTAACCATCAAATATAGTGTTTACTGGTTATATAGATTCCCCCGGCAACCGGCAACATCGCATCCCGCCAATGAGTTCATCCACGGCACCGCCCTTCACCTGGGCCGGCTTTCGCGCCGGCGCCATCCGCGGCTTGGTGCTGGTGCCGAGTATCGGCCTGTACGGCATCGCCTTCGGCATCATGGCGGGTGCCGCGGGATTGAGCACCGCGGAGTCGATGCTGTTCAGCGGCATCGTGTTCGCCGGCGGTGCGCAGATGGCTTCTCTTCAGGCCTGGACCGACCCGGTAACATTCATCGCGGTGACGCTCACCACCCTGGCGATGAACGCCCGCTATATGCTGCTGGGCGCCACGCTGCGCCCCTGGTATCGCGGCCTGCCGGCCTATCAGGCCTATCTCTCGATGTTCGCCTTGGGCGATGGCAATTGGGCATTGCAGATGCGGGAGTATGAGGCGGGCCGGCGCGATGCCGCCTTTCTGATCGGTAGCGCCTTTTTCATCTGGTTTCTCTGGGTCGGGACAACGGCGGCGGGCCATGTATTCGGCCAGCTGCTCGGCGATCCTCACCGCTTCGGCGCCGATTTCATGCTGGCGGCGTTCTTCGCCAGCATGGCGGTCGTGTTTTTCCGGAAATCCAGCCAGCTCTGGCCCCTGGCGACGGGCGTCATCGTGGCCATCGTCGTCGAGAAGCTGCTGGACGGTCCTTGGTACATCCTGATTGGCGCGCTCGCGGGCAGCCTCGTGGGCGCCTTCCGCAATGCTGATCCGGCCTGACGCCCTCGCCGCCATCCTGCTGATGGGGCTGGCCTCCTATGCCTGCCGCGCCGGCGGATTCTTCCTCATGCGCTACGTGACCGTGACGCCGCGAGTCGAAGCCTGGCTCAAGGCCATCCCCGTCGCCCTGATCGGCGCCATCCTCGGCCCCATCGCCGCCAACGGCGGCCCGCCCGAATGGCTCGGCCTGGTGACGGCTGTGCTGGCGATGAAGTTCATCGGCAACGATTTCGTGAGCGTCGTTGCGTCGGTGGCGGTGGTGGCGGTGACGCGGCTGATGGTCGGCTAGTGCAAGCCGGTTGCGAGCGCTGTTCTTGCCTGCGTTAGCCGTTTGCGCGCCATTGCTTCCAGTTCCGGCGTCTTGTTCCCGAATTCTACCGCCATTGCCGCCCAGGAACCCGCCATCAGATAGAGCGACACTTTGTAGGCGGCGAAGCGATCAGGCGTTGCGCCTTTCACGCCCTCGCCATACGCGGCAAGCAGAGCGCGATCCTCGGCGTCGCTGAACTCCGCCTCGATGGACAACCCCGCCAGATCATAGGCCGGTTCGCTCATTTCCGCATATTCCCAGTCGATGAGATAAAGTCGTGACGCTCCATCCGCGCCGCGGCCCCGGATGAAGTTGTGGGGTGTCGGATCGATGTGACAGGGCGCCAGCCAGCGATTTGGATCGTCCACCAAGTTTCGCAGCTTCTCCGCCGCCCTGCGAACCTCGCCAAACTGCGCCGCCGCTCGCGGGCTCTTCTGCAGATATGAGTCGATCTTGTCGAAAACCCGCATTTCCCGGCGGAACACAAGTCCGCTGTCATGCAGCCGCCGCAGGATCTGCGCGGCGTCGCGCAGCGTGCCCGGATCATGCATCGCCGTTGCGGTCAGAGTCTCGGCGTCATCGACAAATCGCGTCAGCATCAGGCCGGTCGCCGGATCGGCATAGACGATCTCCGGCGTCAGCCCTGCCCCCGCCGCCAATGCCGCATCATGGGCCTCAGCTGCGCGGTCGATGTATTTCTCCGTGCCCGCGCCCGGCAGGCGGAACACGTAGCTCCCGCTGGCCGTCGATGATCTTGAAGTTGCGATTGGTCAATCCCGGAAGTGGTTCGATTGCGAGTTCGTTAGCCGTCACGCACGCCAACATGGGTATGCGCGCAAAGGCAGCGATGAAGTTCTGAGGGCGTTTCTGCGGCCATAAGCACGGTTTATCAACGCACCTCCCGTTTGTCATCCCGGGGCCGCCGCTTCAGCGGCGGAGCCCGGGACCCAAGCACACGGAACTCGTCAGGGTATCTCGACCACCGCTAGGTGTTCATGGGTCCCGGACAACCGCGCTGACGCGCGGTTTCCGGGATGACAACCTTGGCGTCAACCAAGAGGATCAAATTCCTTGAGAAGTGCCGCTCCTTTTGATATGATAATGTTCCTGTCGGCGCTCAGCCGTGGGAATCCCCTGTACACAAACTATCGGAATACGGCATGCCGCTCACGACGAGCTTGGAGCGAATGAACAGTCATGCCCAAGCCTGGGATTCCCTTGCATGGCATCGTTCCCAAGAATCAGGGTCCCCGGGAATCTGCATTTTAGGGCTCAATGCCCTGCCCAAGCTGAGAAATTCTTGCGCGGAACTAGCGAAAAGTACGCAGATTTCGCCCCGGCGCGACGGGACGCCACGTGCCCCGCTCCGCTGCGGAAACTACTTCGCGATTTCCGCGATCAGCCGGTTCACGTCGCTGGCCGCCTCCATATGCGGCATATGGCCGGCATTGGCGATGGAGTGCACCTTCACATTCCCCGGCAGGCCCTCCGCATGCTTCGCCGGGACGATGCGGTCCTGACTGCCGGAGATGATCTGGATCGGCGCCTTCACCTTGCCGGCTGCGTCGCGCAGGATGACCCCCTGCTTACCGCCCGGGAAGATCGCATCGCGCATCTTCTTCAATGCGGCGTCGACGCCGTCGATGCGCTTGAACTTCAGCACGTCCTCGATCATGTCGCGGGTGACCAGCGCCGGGTTGGCCACCAGCATCTGCAGGATCGGCTCCAGCTTCTTGCCGCGGCTCGTCTCGATGAAGCCGTTGATGTATTCCATCGAGACATCAGGCCCGAGGCCGGCCGGGCAGATCAACGTCGCCGACGCCACCTTGTCCGGCTGCGTCGCCGCCAGTTGCAGCGCAATCGCGCCACCCAGCGAATGACCCACCAGATGTGCCCGGTCGATCTTCATCGCCACCATCCAGCCCGCAACGGCGGCCGTCATGGCGCCGAGATCGCCGGCGCCCACATCCTTGCCGGAACCGCCATGGCCCGGCAGGTCAATGGCGTAGGTGGTGTGGCTCTCCGCCAGGACTTCCTGGTTGAACAGCCAGTTGTTGAGATCGCCGCCGAAACCGTGGATGAACACGACAGGCGCGCCCTCGCCGCCGCCCAGCTTCAGATACCGGATGCGGCCGCCGCCGGCGATCTCCACCATCTCCGGTTCCGGCTTCTTCTCGTTGGCCTTGGCCGCCAGCTGCTCCTTCAGCGCCTCGTTGAACTTCGTGACGTAGGCTTCGATTTCGCCGTCACCGACCTTGTCATCGGCCACCACGGCCAGCAGGGCGCCCACCGGCAGCGCCTCGCCGGTCGGCGCCACCAGCCGGCGCACCTTGCCGGACACCGGGCTCTCGAAGACGTTGGCGATCTTCGAGGTCTCGATATCGGCGATCTCCTGGCCCTTGGCGATAACAGCGCCCTCGGCGATCTGCCAAGCGGTGACCGTGCCCTCTTCCATCGCCAGGCCCCATTTCGGCATGACGATGGAATGGATCTCGCCGGCCATCAGGCTTTCCCCATGACGGCCCGCACCGCCGCCTCGATCTTCGCCGGGCCGGGCACATACAGATCCTCCAGCGCCGGCGAGAATGGCACCGGGCAATGGGGCGCGGTGACCATCTTGATCGGCGCCTTCAGATCGTCGAACGCCTCCTGGCAGATCAGCGCCGAGATATCCGCGGCCATGTTGCAGCGGGGATGGGCCTCGTCCACCACCACCACGCGGCCGGTTTCCGATGCGGTCTCCAGCACGGTCTCCGTGTCCAGCGGCGATGTCGTGCGCAGATCAACCACGGTGACTCCGATTTTTTCCTTCGCCAGCTTGTCGGCCACCTGGTTGGAGAAATTCACCATGCGGCCCATGGTGATGATCGTGACGTCGTCGCCCTCGCGGCAGACATTCGCCTCGCCGAACGGGATCGTGTACGCGTCATCGGGCACTTCGGCGGTCTCGTCATACATCGCCTTATGCTCGAAGAAGATGACGGGATCGTCATCGCGGATCGCCTGGGCCAGCAGGCCCTTCGCCTCGTATGCGTTGCTCGGCAACACGACTTTCAGGCCGGGAATATGGGTGAAAATCGGATAGAGGCATTGGCTGTGCTGGGACGCGGCGCGGAAGCCGGCGCCATACATCGTGCGGATCACCATCGGCGTGATCGCCTTGCCGCCGAACATGTACTTGAACTTGGCGGCCTGGTTGAAGATCTGGTCGAAGCAGACGCCGAGGAAATCGACGAACATCAGCTCCGCCACCGGACGCAGGCCCGTGGCCGCGGCACCCGCAGCAGCGCCGATGAACGCGCTTTCGGAGATCGGCGTGTCCAGCACGCGGTCGCGGCCGAATTTCGGCATCAGACCCTTGGTGACGCCCAGCGGGCCGCCCCAGGCATCCTGCTCGCCCGGCGCGCCCAGGCCGCCGGCGACATCCTCGCCCATGAGGATGACCCGGTGATCGCGCTCCATTTCCTGGCGGAGCGCTTCGTTGATGGCTTGACGATAGGTCTTCTTGGCCATGACAGCGCCCTCCCTAGTACGCCGACGTATAGACGTCGGTGAGCAGATCCGCCTCGGTCGGCACCGCCGAGGATTTGGCCGTCGCCACGCATTGCTGGATATGCTGCTTGCACTGCCTGTCGATTTCGTCGAGCGACTTGCTATCCAACAGATGTGCCTGGGTGACGCGGTTGCGGAACACGGAGAGCGGATCGTTCGTCGCCTTGTACTTGGCCACCTCGTCAGCCGATTTATAGGTCGAGGCATCGCCCTCGAAATGGCCGTAGTAGCGCATGACCTTCACATGCATCAGGCTGGGCCCGCCGCCGTTGCGCGCCCGGTCGATCACCTCGCGCGCGGCATCGTAGACGGCGAAGAAATCCGAACCGTCCACCTCGACCGCCGGCATGCCGAAGCCCTTGCCGCGGCCCACCTGGCTGCCGCCGACAGACCATTTCGACGCCGTGCTCTCGGCATAGCCGTTGTCCTCGACCACGAACACCGCCGGCAAATTCCAGACCTTCGCCAGATTGTAGGACTCGAATGTCGTGCCCTGGTTGGAGCCGCCATCGCCGACGAAGGCGATCGCCACGCCGCCGGTCTTCAGCGTCTTGGCGGTCAGCGCCGCGCCGCAGATCAGCGGCGGCCCGCCGCCGACGATGCCGTTGGCGCCCATCATGCCCTTGGAGAGATCGGCGATATGCATCGAGCCGCCCTTGCCGCCGCAGAGGCCGTCCTTCTTGCCGAAGATCTCCTGCATCATCCCCTGCTCGTCGCAGCCCTTGGCGATGCAATGGCCGTGGCCGCGGTGGGTGCTGGCGATGCAGTCGCGATCCTCGAGATGCATGCAGATGCCGACGCCCGACGCCTCCTCGCCGGCATAGAGATGCACGAAACCGGGGATGTTGCCGGCGGAGAACTCGTCATGCACGGCATCCTCGAACTCGCGGATCATGCGCATCCGCTTATAGGCCTTGAGCAGGTCGTCCCGGCTTAACTGCATACTATCCTCCCTATGCCATGCGCGCCGCGCATCGGCAGACATGCTGCGATCTGCCGAAACGCTGTCTTTGTTGGGAGGTATGTTGTTGTCGCGCGCTAGCGGCGTCAACGGCGCCGTTGTGTCAATGAATGCCCGGCGCTGTGGTAGCGGGTTAAATGGTTCGGGGCGAACTAGGAACTTTGCCGCAACGCCGCCATGTAGCGCGCCGCCTGTTTCCGCAGCGCGGCAATTTCGCAGCCCGGCTGGAACAGCTGGCCGCCCGTGCCGAAGCCGGTGGCGCCGGCCGCGAGATAGCCCGGGATCTTCTCCGGCGTGATGCCGCCGACCATCAAGAGCGGGACGGATTTCGGCAGCACCGCCCGCCAGGCCTTGACCGCCGCCGGCGGCAGGGTTTCGGCGGGAAACAGCTTCAGCCCATCGGCGCCGGCCGCCAGCGCCGCGAAGGCCTCTGATGGCGTCGCGACGCCGGGGATGCAGAGCATGCCGGCCGCCTTCGCCGCCTTGATAACAGTGGGATCACCGTGGGGCATGACGATCACGCGGCCCACCGGCATCCTTCACCCGCGCGACGTCGGCGGGATCGAGCACCGTGCCGGCGCCGATCAGCGCCTTGGAGCCGAAGCCGGTTGAAAAACGCCCGATGCTGTCGAACGCCGCCGGCGAATTCAGCGGCACCTCGATGATGGCGAAGCCGGCGCCGGTCAGCGCCTCGCCCACCTCGACGGCCTCGTCGGGCCGGATGCCCCGGAGAATGGCCACCAGCGGACAGCGAGCCAGCCATGACTGCAATTCCTGACTCATGCCGCCTCCTTCACCAGCCCGCGGGCGCAGGCAAGCCGCCAGATGCCATGCAATGCCGCGTCGGGCGCTGCCTCAGTTGTCGCGTAACCCAACTCGGCGGCAGCCATGGCATAGGACCGGCACAGTTGCGGCTGCCCGATCAAACCGATGGAGGACGGTTTGCCGGAAATGCCGGCAACACGCGGCGCCTCCAGCAGCTCCGTGCCGATCAGCAGCCCGGAAAGGTAGCCAGCCCCCTCCCGCTCGGCCAGCTCGCCGAACAGGCTCAGCGTCCGCGCGCCGAACAACCCGTGGAGCAGCGCGCCGCCGCCCTTGGCCGCCGCAGCCACGCCGCGCCGGAACCCGCCTTCGTCGATCTCGTCGCTCTGCATCGTGCGGCCGAGGATGCTGTGCTGCCGCAGCACGCCGAACACCTCGCCGGTCATGAAGGTGGCGAAGCTGATGATGCGTCCCTTCTCCACGGCTACCCATTTGCTATGGGTTCCCGGCAGCAGGAAGAGACCGCCATCGCCGGAGACGGCGCCGAAGATCTGGGTCTCCTCGCCGCGGATGACATCGGGCACGCCCTGGCCGTCACGGCAGGAAATGCCGGGGATAAGCAACACCCGATGGCCGTCGCGCCAATCCACGGCAATCATGCCCCGCGCGACATCGGCCGCCGCCGCCGGACAGGCGACATACGGCGCCTCGCGCCAGCCCTGGCGGCTGCCGATCATGCCGCAGGCGATAATCGGAAGACCCGGTGGCAACGGCATCCAGGCCTTCAGCGTTTCATCCAGAGCCCCGGCGAAGTTCGCCTTGGCCACCTGCATGATGCCCAGCGGCCGTTCTTCCCGCGCGATGACCTCGCCCGCCGCCCCCACCAGATAGGCGCGGAGGTTGGTCGTGCCCCAATCCAGGGCGATCAAGGCCGGCGCAGCCATCACGAGATACCCGGCGGTTTCCTAGACCCAGCCGCCATCGACCAGGTAATGCTGGCCGCTGCAGCCGCCGCTGTCATCGGAGGCCAGGAAAAGCACCATGCGGGCGATGTCGTCGGGCACCAGCTTGCGCTTGATGCATTGGCCTTTCATCAGGTCCTGCTCCGCCTCCGGCGTCAGCCACAGCTTGAGCTGCCGCTCGGTCATGATCCAGCCGGGCACCACCGTATTGACCCGGATGTTCATCGGCCCGAGGTCGCGGGCGAGCGCGCAGGTGAGGCCTTGCACCGCCGATTTGGACGTCGTGTAGACCGGCATGTTGCCTTGCTTCTTCATCCAGGAGATGGAGCCGAAATTGACGATCGAGCCGCCGCCGGCTGCCGCCATGTCCTTGTAGACGGCCTGGGCGGCAAAGAACTGATGCTTCAGATTGACCGCTATGCGCTCGTCCCAGTATTTCGGCGTCACCTCATCGATGGCGTGGCGCTGATCGTGGGCGGCATTATTCACCAGCACGCGGAACGGGCCGACCTTCGCCTTTGCATCCGATATCGCGCGCTGCAGCGCCGCCGTATCCGTGATGTCGCAATGAATGAACAGCGGCGCCGGCAGCTTGCGGCCGGCCAGATCCTTCACCAGCTTTTCCGACTCTTCCTTGGCGACGTCGACGAAGGCCACCTTCGATCCCTGGGCGCAGAAATTCTCAACGATCGAGGCGCCGATGCCCGGAACCGCCGCCGCTCACGAACACGGCCTTGTCCTTCAAGCTTGGATATGTCGCATAACTTGCCATCAACCAGCTCCTGCAATTTACAATGGTCTAAGCCGCTACTTCGCCCTGGACGATCATGCCCAGCACTTCGTCCTCTGAAGTCTTGCCGATGATGCGATCGCCGACCAGCCGGCCGCGCTTCAATACCATGACCCGGTCGCCGACGGCGAAAATGTCGTTCAGCCGGTGGCTGATGATGATCTGCGCCACGCCATGACTCTTCAATTCCAACATCGTGTCCAGAAGCTGCTTCGTCGCGGTCACCGAGAGATTTGCCGTCGGCTCATCAAGGATCACGACCCGGGGATCGGAACTGATCGCTCGGGCAATGGCCACCGATTGCTGCCGGCCGCCCGACAGGCTTTCGACCTTCAGCCGCACCGAGACGACATCGACCTTCAGCTTCTTCAGGATCACACCGGCGTCGGATTCCATCTTCGCCCGGTCGACGAAAAAGCTCTTCTTCGGCCAGCGTCCCAGGAACATGTTCGACGCGATATCCATGTTTCCGCAGAGTGCGAAATCCTGATAGATCATCTCGATGCCGCGGTCGCGGGATTCATGCGGACTGCGGAAGTGAACCGCGTTGCCATCGACCAGAATTTCGCCGGTGTCCTTCTGATAGGCGCCGGACAGAATCTTCATCAACGTCGATTTCCCAGCGGAATTGTCGCCCACCAGCCCGAGGATTTCGCCGGGCATCAGGCGCAGCGACACATCCTGCAGCGCCTGCACGGCGCCGAAGGCCTTGCAGATCGCACGCATCTCCACGACCGGGGGTTTCGTCTCCGTCATGCCGTCTGCTCCCTGCGTCTGCCGGTGAATTGTGGGATGAATCGCGCCAGGATGCGTTCCTGCCGCAGCCAGATATCGCCGAGCACGGCGATGATGAGGATCACGCCGATGGCGACATTGACCCAATGCTGCGGCATCACGAACGACTTGCCGTCGGAGCTGATGATCTGCAGCGACAGCAGCGCGCGGATCAGCGTGATCACCATGGCCCCCGCCAGCGCGCCGAGCACAGACCCGTAGCCACCGAAGATGCTGGCACCGCCGATGACAGCGGCTGCGATCACATCCAATTCGCGCAATGTGCCGGCCGACGGGTTGAAGGATCGGAAGTAAGCCACATAGATCAGGCCGGCGAGCGATGCGCACATGGAGCAGAACAGCAGGCTGAGGAACCGCACGCGATCCGTATTGATGCCGGCATACCCCGCCGCGCGCCTGTTGCCGCCCACCGCCGTCACCTTGTAGCCGAAGGGCGAGCGCCAGAGGATGATCGCGAATATGACGGCGACGACGGCAAGAACGACGGTCTGCGTGCTGACTGCGCCGGCGAGCCGGCCCATAAAACTGTCCGGCGCCAAGGCGACTCCGTAGTAGCGGAGAATTTCGATCACCTTGCGGCCCATCAGATTGTAGCTCTCGGGAAACTGGTTGAGCTGACGGCCTGCGACCAACCAGGCGGCGATGCCGCGGGCGATGTAGAACATGCAGAGCGTGGCAACGAAGGCCGGCAGCCGCGCTTTCGTGGCGAGGAAGCCGCTGCACATGCCGGCAATCATCCCGGCGGTGAATCCGATCAATGCCGCGACCAGGGGCGGCGCACCCATCATCTTCATCAGGAAGGCCGTGGTCGCCGCCGCCAGGGCGAGCACCGATCCCACAGAGAGATCGACATCGCCGCCGCGCATCACATAGGCCATGCCGACCGCCATCAGCCCGATCTCGCTGAAGGCCAGCAGCAGGTTAAAACTGTTGTCCAGGCTGCCCCAGAAATCGGGCCGCAGGAGATACCCAGTGAGCCACAATATGACGGCAAAAATGATCGCCGCGGCCTCGCGCCGCGCCATCATGCGCGAAAGCCAGCTGCCGGTTACCTCTCGCGCCGTCGCACGCGTACCGATCGTGCGGGCGGACTCGATGGCAATGCTATCCACAGCAGCCGGCGGCGGCGGCAGGCCGCGCAGCCGTGCGATCAGCCGGGCCAGCAGACGCCGCCGGATGATCCAGGGCTCGATCAGCACCGCCGCCAGCAGGATCAGGCCGAGAAACGCCGGCACGGCGCCCGGCGGCAGCTGCGCCATCGCGCGCACTTCCATCATCGTGCCGCCCACATCGATGGTGCGCGTGATCGGCACGCCTTCGCGCAGCACCTTGTCGATCAGCACGATCAGCACCGCGCCCAGGCAGGCGCCGAAGATGCGGCCGCGGCCGCCGAGTATGCTGGCGCCGCCGATGATGACGGCGGCAATGACGATCAGCTCGGCGCCCTGCCCGTACTGGCTGTGGGCGCCCTTGTCCTGCGCCATGTTCATCAACCCGGCGATGGTCGCGCAGAGCGAGGAGAGAACGAAGGCACGGATGCGCACCTTGTTGGTATTGATGCCGGCGTAGCCGGATGCGAGCGCGTTGCCGCCGGTGGCATAGGTCTCGTAGCCCCAGCGGGTATAGGCCAGCACCAGGCCGCCGATGATGGCGACGATGACGAAGAGGATGATCTGATTGTTGAAGCCCAGCGCGTTGTTCACGCCCAGCAGGAAGAACGGATCGCCGCCCTTGGCGGCAAAGCCGATGTTCTGGCCGCCGGTCAGGCCCAGCACGAGCCCGCGGCCGATGAACAGCATGGTGAGCGTGGCGATGAAGGCAGGCACCCGCAGATAGGTGACGAGAACGCCGTTGATCAGGCCGATGCCTACCCCCACGACAAGCCCGGCAAGGATGCCGATCCAGGGTGGGAGGTCATAGAAGCTCGGCGCCACCGCCATGGAGAAGACGACCGCGACGAGACCGACCGTCGAGCCGACAGAGAGATCGAGATCGCGGTTGATGATGACGAACGACATGCCCACGGCCATGACGCCGAAGCGCGCCGCGTCGCGCAGCACCGAGGCCAGCGCATCGGCATTGCCGAAGAACACCGGATTGATCCAGGTGCCGACGATATAGAGCAGCACCATGAACAGGATCAGCCCGGCTTCCCAGCCGCCGATCGCGCCCATCAGTTTTTTCAAGCTCTGTGGCATGCGCCTATGTCGGGGAACAGCCGCGCCGCCCCTCCCGATCGCTCGGAAGGGACGGCGCGGACTTGCCGCCTAGCAATCGCGACAGACTCTAGTTCTCGAACCGCTTGCCGACGAGGTCGACATTGGCCTTGGTCACGAGCTGCGCCTTGGTATCCAGGTCGGCCGCGGAAACGCCGCGGTCGATCTGCAGGTATAGCTGCGCCACCGGCCAGAAGCCCTGCAGGAACGGCTGTTGCCCGAGTGCGCCGTCGAGCGCGCCGGAACGGATCGCATCGAGCTGCTTCGGCCCGAGATCGAAGCCGTAGGAGCAGATGCTGTCGCCATTGCCGAGCTGCGATACGGCGTCGGCGATCGCCGGCGTGACGAAGCCATTGGCGCCCATGATGCCGACCACATCGCCGCGGGACTCGATCAGGCTGACGATCGAGCCCACGATGTTGTTGGCGTCCACATCGATGCCGATATTCTCCGGGCCTGCGTCGACCTTGTAGTCGGCCAGCTTGCCCGCCGCTTCCAGCTTCTTCACCGTCGCCTGGAAGGCCGCGGTGATGCGGTTGTTGACCTCGACATTGCCCAGTGTGGTGGTGTTCGGGAAGATGATGCTGCCGCCCTTGCCGGCCGCCAGCACGCAGGCCGCCATCGCCTCGCCGCCGATCGCCGCCGCCGACGCATCCTGGCCGGTGTGGGAGATCTGATTCCGGTTCTTGATGATGGGATCGAAGCTGTTGGTGGTCGCCACAGGAATGCCGCGCTCGAAGGCCTTGGCGACGATGTCGTCATAGGCGCCCGATTGCGGCGTGGTCAGGATGATGCCGTCGATGGTCGGGTCCTGGATGATCTGGTTGAGGATCTCGAGTTCGCGCGGAATATCGTCAACGGGCGCCTCGGAGCCCAGCATGATCAGATTGACGCCGAAGGCATCGGCAGCCACTTTCGCGCCGACATAGGTCGGATCGAAAAATCCGTTGCCGGCCGTGTGAGTGATGATGGCGAAGGTCAGCTTGCCGTCATCGGAGTTGAACTTCTTCGTCGTGTCTTTTTCCTTCGCGGCCTCGTCGAAATTGTAGCCGCCGACGGCCTTGTCGACCGAGCCGGTCGATTGCGCCATCGCTGACGTCGCGGCAAAGCCGACGACGCCGACAAAAATCGGTAGAGCGAGTTTCAACAGCATTTGGTTCCTCCTCGTTGACGTTGTCCAAATACACTCATGCGGGGTCCGTGCGCATGAACTCAGCGCCGCACCTTCTTGATCGACCATTTGCGCCGGCGCGGCGGCACGATCGCCGCCGCCAGCTTCGCATTGCTTGCCAGCAGATTCTTGAGATCGGCTTCCGACTCGCCGAGCAGCTTTACCGTCGCTGCCCGCGCCGCCTCGGGATTGCGCTTCTTGATGGCGTCGAGCATCGCCTTGTGCAGCGGCAGAGACAGCTCGCGCGCATCGACCGGCATCAGCCCCGCCAGGCGAAAGCCGGCCGCCAGGGCCGCTTCGATCGTCGCAGCGAGAGGCCGCAGCAGTTCATTGCCGGTGGCCAGCAGGATGGCGCGATGAAAACGGATATCGTGTTCGGCCCAATGCTCCGGCCGGTCAGCGGATTTCTCCATTTCGCGGTAGGCGTCTTCGATGGCCCGGATCTCCGGCGCCTTCGCCTGACGTGCGGCAATGGCCGCCGCCTGGGGCTCGATGATCTGCCGCAGCTCCATCAGGTCGCGCACGAAGCGGTCGACGGGCCCGGCGGCGAGCTGCCAGGCCAGCACATCGGGATCCAGCAGGTTCCAATCGTGCCGCGCCCGTACGCGCGTGCCTGTTTTCGGCCGGGATTCCACCAGGCCCTTGGCGGCCAGAACCTTGATGGCCTCCCGCAGCGCGGTCCGGCTCACCTTCAGGCGGATGCTGAAATCGGCTTCGTTCGGCAGGATTTCCCCGGGCGAGAGATCGCCGCGGAGGATGCGCTCGCCGATGTCATGGGCGACCTGCCCATGCAGGCTGCGCTGGGAATAGGTGTGTATCCCGCCGCGATCCTCGGTCAACCCGATCCTCCCATGGCCGCCGTCCCGCCGCGCATTCTCCCGGCGCGGTCAGAAGCGGGGTCGTGTCCCTAAGGTTTATTCCTCATACAATTGATTAGCGTTGTCAATCGCAGCCGACATGCATGTTTTGGTTGGGCACTTAATGCGACTCCCGCGGGATCGCCGCGCCGCGCTTGCCCACAAGGAAGTCCATATCGCAGCCGCGATCTGCCTGCAGCACATGATCGACATACAAACGCTGGTAGCCCGTGGCCATCGACGGCTCTGGCGCCTTCCAGGCCTTGCGCCTGACGGCCAACTCGTCGTCGGTAACGCCCAGATGCAGGCGCCGCTTGTCCACATCCAGCTCGATCATGTCGCCATCGCGCACCAGCGCCAGCGGCCCGCCGGTCGCCGCCTCGGGCGCGGTATGCAGCACCACCGTGCCATAGGCCGTGCCGCTCATGCGGGCGTCGGAGATGCGCACCATGTCGCGCACGCCCTTCTTCAGCACCTTCTGCGGCAGCGGCATGTTGCCCACCTCGGCCATGCCCGGATAGCCCTTCGGCCCGCAATTCTTGAGCACGAGCACGCAGGTTTCATCGACATCCAGCGCGGGATCGTCGACCCGCTGCTTGTAGTGATCGATATTCTCGAACACCACCGCCCGGCCCTTGTGCCGCAGCAGCTCCGGCGTCGCCGCCGATGGCTTCAGCACCGCGCCATCAGGCGCCAGGTTGCCGCGCAGCACCACGATGCCGCCCATGGGCTTGAAAGGCTCGCCGCGGCTCATGATGACATCGCGGTTGAAGCACTCGGCCTCCTTGATGTTCTCGGCGACAGTCTTGCCCGACACTGTCATCGCATCGCCATGGATCAGATCGCCGAGCTCGCGCATGACCGCGGGCAGGCCGCCGGCATAATAGAAATCCTCCATCAGGTATTTGCCCGACGGCATCAGATTCACCAGGCAAGGCACCTGCTGGCCGAGCTTGTCCCAATCGTCCAGAGACAGATCGACGCCGATACGGCCGGCGATCGCCAACAGATGGATTACGGCATTGGTCGAGCCGCCGATGGCGCCGTTGACGCGGATCGCATTCTCGAACGCTTTGCGGGTCAGGATCTTCGACATCCTGATATCGTCGCGCACCATCTCGACCACGCGGCGGCCGGCGAGATGGGCCAGCACATAGCGCCGGGAATCGACCGCGGGGATCGCCGCGTTGGTCGGGAATGCAATGCCCAGCGCTTCCACCATCGAGGCCATTGTGGACGCCGTGCCCATGGTCATGCAGTGGCCGGCCGAGCGGGACATCCCCGCCTCCGCTTCCATGAAAGCTGCCAGCGACATTTTGCCGCCGCGCACATCTTCCGATAGCTGCCAGACGCTGGTGCCCGAGCCCACGGTCTGGTCGCGATAGTGGCCGTTCAACATCGGCCCGCCGGAGACGACGATCGCCGGCACGTCGCAGCTGGCGGCACCCATCACCAGCGCCGGCGTGGTCTTGTCGCAGCCGGTGAGCAGCACCACGCCGTCGAGCGGATTCGCCCGAATGGATTCCTCGACATCCATGGAGGCCAGATTGCGGAACAGCATCGCCGTCGGCCGCAGATTGGTTTCGCCCAGGGACATCACCGGAAATTCCAGCGGCATCCCGCCGGCTTCATAGACGCCGCGCTTCACATGGTCGCTTAGTTTTCGGAAGTGTGCGTTGCAGGGCGTGAGCTCGGAAAAGGTATTGCAGATGCCGATGACCGGCCGGCCGTCGAACAGATCGTGGGGGATGCCCTGGTTCTTCATCCAGCTTCTGTGCATGAACCCGTCGCGGTCCGGCTTGCCGAACCAGGCGGACGAGCGAAGCTTGGGGGTTTTGTCGTTCATAGGGCGCTCCGATGCTCCAATTCATTAAGTATGACAAATTGACCGCCATGGTCCTGCGGCCCGATTGACAAGTCAACCGTGGCGCGGGAACGTTTTGCCGGCCAAAGGGGGACCGCCAGGGGAATGAGCCTGATTACCATTAGCAGCGGCGACACGCATTTGACCATTGCGCCGCATCTGGGGGGCACGATCGCCCGCTATTGGCAAACCATCAGCGGCGGCGTCTTCGAATGGTTCCGCCCGGCGAAACCCGCCGACCTGGAAATCATCAATCCCGAGGGCATGTCGCTGTTTCCGCTGGTGCCCTATTCCGGCCTGATCCGCGATGGCCGCTTTACCATCGATGGCCGGCGCATCGTCCTGCCGCTAAATTGGCTGCCGGAGCAGCACACCATCCACGGCCATGGCTGGCAGGCCCGCTGGCATCTGGTGGAGACCGACGGCCGCCAAGCGCGTGTGGAATACCGCCATGCGGAAGATGCATGGCCCTGGGCCTACCGGGCGCAGCAGACCTACCGGCTCGACGGCAACCGGCTGCGAATTGAAATGAGCGTAACCAATGAGGCGGAGACGCCGATGCCCGCGGGGATCGGGCCCCATCCCTATTTTGTCCGCACGCCCCGCGCCCGCGTGACCGCGCAGATATCCCACGTCTGGCTTGCCGACAGCGAAAACCTGCCGACCGAGCTGGTGCCGCCGGAACCGCTCTACGATCTGCGGGCCGGACTGGTGCCGTCGCGCCAGGCCATCGACCATCTCTACGCCGGCTGGGATCACAAGGCTGTCATCGAATGGCCGGAATGGAACGCCCGGCTGACCATGACGGCGGAATCGCCGCTGGATACGCTGGTGGTCTATACGCCTGCGGGACAGGATTATTTCTGCGTTGAACCCGTGAGCAACACGACCGATGCTTTCAACGGCTATGCGGCGGGGCGCAAGGACACGGGCACCGTCATGCTGCAGCCCGGCGCGACCCTGTCGGCCGCTGCCGAATTCCAACCCGAGCTCACGTGACCCATGACTGACAGCATTCTCAGCGACTCCGACCTCGCCAAGCTGCGCGCCCTCGACACGCCGACGATCTGCAATGCGCTGGAGATCATCCTGCCGGCGCGGCGCGGCATCGGCTTCACCACGAAGCCGCTGGTCTGCGCCCGGCCCCATCTGCCGCCCATCGTCGGCTATGCCCGTACCGCCACGATCCGCGCCACCCACCCGGCCGAAGGCGACGCCAAAGCCATGCGCCAGCGGCGGCTGGACTACTACCGCCATGTCAGCGAGGGGCCGGCGCCGCGCATCGTCCTGCTGGAGGATCTGGATGCCGAACCGGGCTATGGCGCCTTCTGGGGCGAGGTGAACAGCAACATCCACAAGGGTCTTGGCTGCCTGGGCGTCATCACCAATGGCAGCATTCGCGACATCCCCGCTTGCGCCGAGGGATTCCAGCTATTGGCGGGGCGCGTCGGTCCGTCCCATGCCTATGTGCATGTGGTGGAGATCGCCGTCACCGTGACCATCCATGGGATGACCGTGCGGCCCGGGGATCTGATCCATGGCGACCAGCATGGCGCCGTGGTGATCCCCCATGATGCCGCGCGGCGCATTCCGGATGTAGCGGCGCAGATTGCCCGGCGCGAGAGCCACATCATCTCCGCCAGCCAGCAGCCGGGATTTTCCTATGAGAAGCTGGCAAAGACACTTGCCGAGGCGGACGAGATTCACTGACCGTCCTGCGGCAATCCGCAGCGGCCTTGCCTGGTCACGGCTCGCATCGCAAAATCAACGCAAGTTCAGTTCAGGGGGAATGGATGGCTGGGGATTTCGAAGTCGTCGACGAACGCTTCCGCTATATGATGCAGGGCAATGCCTGGGTGGAGAAGCTCCATGGCGGCATGCTCTGGGCCGAGGGACCGGTCTGGTTCGCCGACGGGCAGTACCTGCTGTGGAGCGACATCCCCAACAACGTGATCCTGCAATATGCCGAGGGCCTGGGCGTGCGGGTCTGGCGCCATCCCTCCAACAACACCAACGGCCATACGCGCGACCGCGAGGGCCGGCTGGTCTCCTGCGAGCATGGCGGCCGGCGCGTCTCCCGCACCGAGCATGACGGCAGCTATACGGTCCTCGTGGACCGCTACAAGGGCAAGCGGCTGAACTCGCCCAATGACGTGGTGGTCAAGTCCGACGGCACGATCTGGTTCACCGACCCGCCCTACGGCATCCTCAGCGACTATGAGGGCAAGAAGACCAAGAGCGCGATCGGCGCCAACTATGTCTACCGGTTCGACCCCAAGACCAAGAGCCTGACCGTGGTGGCCGACGATTTCGACAAGCCCAACGGCATCGCCTTCTCGCCCGACGAGAAGAAGCTCTATATCGCGGATACCGGCGGCTCCCACGATCCCGACGGCGCCGCACCATATCCGGGTCTTCGATGTCATCGACGGGCGCAAGCTGGCCCGGGGCCGCGTCTTCGCGGAAATCAGCCCCGGCCTCGCCGACGGCTTCCGGCTGGATACCGACGGCAATGTCTGGACCAGCGCCGGCGATGGCGTGCATTGCTTCTCGCCTCGGGGCGAGCTGCTGGGCAAGATCCTGGTGCCGGAGGTAGTGTCGAATGTCTGTTTCGGCGGGCCGAAACGGAACCGGCTGTTCATCACGGCGACGACATCGCTCTATGCCGCCTATATCTGCCAGGTCGGCGCGCAGCGACCCTGACGGCACGTATCATGACCGAACTCCGCAGCGAACCGCTCTATCGCATGACTCTCGAGGTGGGGGCGCCGTTCGACATCGGCGCCGGCCCGCGCGGCCAGCGGCTCGTCATACCCTTCAAGGGCGGCCGCTTCGAGGGCCCGAAACTGCGCGGCGAGGTGCTGATCACCGGCGGCGACTGGCTGTTGCATCGCGCCGACGGCGTCTTCGAGCTCGATGTCCGGCGCACGCTGCGCACCGATGACGGTCATCATATCTACGCGGCCTATCGCGGCATCCTGACCGGCAGCGCCGAGAGCCTGGCCCGCATGGGTCGCGGTGAGGCGGTCCCGGCGGCGGATCTCTATTTCCGCACTACGCCTGTATTCGAGACCGGCTCCGAGAAATACGCCTGGCTCAACCGCATCGTCAGCGTCGGCATCGGCGCGATCACCGCGACCGGCGCGGAGCTTGAGGTGTTTGAGATCCGCTGACAGCCTGCGCCTGGGTGGCGGACCCACGTTCTGCGGCCGTCGAGCCCCTCGTCATTGACAAACTTTGCCAATTTATGCCATTATTGTCTGTTGGCATTGTGACATGAGGCAGAAATGGCCACGATGAACGTATCGCTCCCCGAACCGCTTAAGGATTGGATCGAAGCCCAGGTAAAGACCGGTCGTTACGCCAACGTCAGCGACTATGTTCGCGACCTCATTCGCCGCGACCAGGAAGCCAAGCATTCTTTGGTCGATGCTCTCGAAGCCGGCGCAGCGAGCGGCCTCAGCGAACGATCGGTCGAGAGCATCTGGCGGGCGGCGAAGAAAAAGGCCACGCGTGCCAAAACATAGGCTCTCGCGAGCGGCAGCGGCAGACCTCGACGATATCTTTCTTTACACGATCAAGACTTTCGGTCTGCGGCAGGCTGAACGCATACTACCTAGCCATCCAGGACTCGCTCCAGCGGATTGCCAAGACACCCGATCTCGGCCGCGCCATTGCCGGCAGAACCCGCGCATTTCGGCAATTCAATTGCCAGCGTCATGGCATCTTTTACACTGTTGGAACGGACGGCATATTTGTCGTGCGCATCCTCCATCTCGCGATGGACCTCAAAGCTCATCTCCCGCAATAGCGAGCACTAACTCTGCACCCTGGCGCTGCGGCCATAGACCAGCAGCATGCTGATGATGACGAAGCCGTAGATCATCTGGCGATACGCCTCTTCCATCTGCATGACGGACAGAATGCTCTGCAGCAGCGTGATCAGGATCACGCCGCCGACTGTGCCGAGAAACTTGCCGCGGCCGCCGAGGATGTTGGTGCCGCCGAGCACAACGGCGGCGATGGCCGGCAGGAGATAGGGATCGCCCATCGCCTGATAGGCTTTGGTGGAGTAGCCGGCCAGCAGCACACCGGCCAGCGCCGCCAGGGTGCTGCAAAGGCCGAAGCAGGCGATCAGCACGGCGCGGGTGCTGACGCCGGACAGATACGTCGCGCTCTCGCGATTGCCGAAAGCATAGATGTAGCGGCCGAACGGTGTGCGCCGGAGGATGAACACGAGAATGACGCCGATGAGAAGCCATACGAACAGCACATTGGGAATGCCGATGGGCGTCCCGAAAATCTCAAAAGAAACTGTTCGCTTGACGGCCAGCCAGTGCATCAGCGGAGTCGCATGGTCCTGGGGTGCGAAGCCGCCGGTATGCAGCACCATCAGGCCCTGCGCCACCGCGTTGACGCCCAGCGTGAAGATCATCGAGGGAATTCGCAGATAGGCGACGCCCAGACCATTGACGATGCCGAAGATCAAGCCGCAGAGCATGGCAAAGGGCAGTGCGATTGCCGCGCCCGCATCGCCCCACCAGCCGGCCGCCGCGGTCGCCATCATGCCGCCGACCGTCACCACCCAGGGAACCGAGAGATCAATATGGCCCAGCAGAATGACCAGCATCGCCCCGCTGGCGATGATGCCCAGGAACGAGGCCGTCTGCAGCTGCTGCAGCAGATAGTCGACGGAAAAGAAACGGTCATCGATGGCGATCGCGATGAGCCATAGGACGACGATGAACCCAAATACGATCAGGATCGGCAGATCCACGTTTTTGAGAAGTTTCTGCATGGTCTAGGTGAACAGCTCGAGCCGGTTGCGGATGCGGAAGACGCGGGCCGCGCCCATGCTCACGGCCAACAGCAGGATCACCCCGTTGAACAGCGGCTGCCACAGCGGCGGCATGTCGAAGACGAAGAGCAGGTCGGCAATCGTGCGCAGGCTGAAGGCGCCGAAAATGGAACCGATCGCCGAGCCAAAGCCGCCGAACAGCGACGTTCCGCCGATGACCACCGCCGCGATTGAGTTCAGCGTATATGTGCCCGCACTCGGCGAACTGGCCTCGCCGGCATAGGTGTAGAAAGTCTGCACAAGGCCGGCGATCGCGCAGAACAAGCCGGAAAGCGTGTAAGCCGCGAGCTTCGAGTTGGCGATGGCGACGCCGGAAAGATAGGCCGCGCCCTCGGCGGAACCGGTGGCGTAGCAACCGCGCCCGAGCACGGACCGGCGGAACGGGATCCAAATGAAAAGTACGACGCACAACAGAAGGACCAGGACCGTCGGCACCTTGCCCCACAACAACCCGGTCACGAAGTCAGCGAGCGTCGGATCCACGCTGCCGCCGGGAATGGGACGGATGCTGAGCGCGATGCCATAGTACACGGCACCTGTCGCCAGCGTGACGATGATCGGTTGCAAGCGCCCGTACACGACAATGGCGCCGTTGAGAAATCCCGCAGCAGCGCCGGCGCAGAGGACGATGAAGACGCCCATCGTGACATCGAACGGCCCGCCGATGACAACCGTCGAGGCAATGCAGTTGGTCATAATGAACATCGTGCCGACCGACAAATCGAGCCCGCGGGTCAGTACCGGCACGGTCTGCGCCATGGCGACCAGCGCCAGCAGCACGGCTTTCACGGCAGCGGTATTCAGGACGTTCGGCGTAAAGTACGCAGGGCTATAGACATAGTTGTCGATGTCAGATGGGAAGGCCGCATTGAGCCCGTCCATCAGGACCGTGATCAGCGTACCGACAGGCGGCACGCCGAAATAGACCGCGAACATCAGCAGGCAGAGTCCGACTCCCAGGAAGTAGGCGTTGTTGGCCGCGGCCCAGAGTTTGAGAGATTTCACGCTGCGGCGCCCCCTGGCTGAAGATTTCGTTCGACCGGCAGATTGAGCGAGCTGGCGACGATGTTGTGCTCGTTGATTTCCGCTCCCGCCAGTTCGCGCAGGATGCGGCCGTCATACATGATGGCGACCCGGTCGCAGCAGCCCACCAGTTCGTCGTAGTCGGTCGTGTAGAACAGGATCGTCGTCCCCGCATCGGCCAGCGAACGCAAGAGCTGATACAACTCCTGCTTCGTGCCGACATCGATGCCGCGGGTGGGATCGTTGAGCAGGACGATGCGGGCATCGGTCATCAGCCACTTGCCGATCACCACCTTCTGCTGATTGCCGCCCGACAGCGTCGCCACGGGATCGTCGATATTGCCGACCTTGATCCCCAGCTTCTGCACCATATCCGCTATGCGCGCGTTCTCCGCCGCACGGTCGACGAACAGGAACTTGCTCAATTGGCTTATCGCCGCCATGGAGATGTTCTCACGAACCGACATCGGCAGCATCAGGCCTTCGGTCTTGCGGTCCTCGGGGATCAGCGCCATGCCGACATCGGCCGACTTGGCGTGACGCGGGCTCGCGATCCGCTGCGGCTTGCCGTCGATTGCAACCGTGCCGCTGCAGCCCCGCAAGACCCCGAACAGCGCCAGCAGCAATTCGCGCTGCCCCTGCCCATCGAGCCCGCCAAGGCCGACGATCTCCCCGCGATTCACCGTCAGCGAGATGTCATGCAGCCGGTCGTTCCAGCTCAGCTTGTCGATCTGCAGCACGCAAGGCCGCGCCGACGCCGCCGGCTTCGGCGGGAAGACATGCTTGTACTCGCGCCCGATCATCAGCTCGACCACCTGGTCGTCAGTCTTGCTGCCCTTCGGAAAGGTCTCGATATGGCGGCCGTTGCGGAACACCGAGCAATCGTCGGCCAGTTCGGCGATCTCGTGCATGCGGTGGGAGATGTAGAGGATCGACAGCCCCTCCTCCCGCAGCATCTTCAATGTCTGATAGACCTTGGAAACGTCCGCGGCCGTCAGCGCCGACGTCGCTTCGTCGAGGATCAGCATCTTCGGCTTGCGGCCGAGCGCCTTGGCGATTTCCACCATCTGGCGCCGGGACAGCGGCAGGTTCTTCACCAGCTCGTCCGGATGCACGTCCGTGCAGCCGGCGCGCTTCAGCAATTCCTCGGCGCGGCGGCTTTGGGCGCCGTAATCGATCAGGCCGAATTTCCGCGGCGGATCGGTGATGCAGATATTGTCCGCGACCGTCAGGTCGGGCATCAGCGACAGTTCCTGGAACACGCAGACGATGCCCGCCTTCGTCGCCTCGGCCGGCGACTTGAAGCTCGCCGGCTGGCCCAGGAACTCGAGCTGGCCGTCGTCAGGCTGCACGACACCGGCGATGATCTTGATGAGCGTCGACTTGCCGGCGCCGTTCTCGCCCAGGATGGCGTGGATGCGCCCGGGAACGCATTCGAAATCCACGTTGTCGAGGGCGCGCACGCCACCGTAGCGCTTGCTGACACCCTTCATGCGCCAGAACGGCGCGGTTCCCTCAGCCATGGTCGAGCCCGCTATGGATCAAAGCCAGAGTCACAGTTCCGGATCGCCGCATAGACTCGCGGCCCTCACGGTTCGTTGTCAAACCATGAGGGCCGCTTGCTTATGCACAACAATCAGGTCGGTGAGCCGGGCTTATTGATCCGCTTCCGACTTCGCCATGATTTCCGTCGCCTTGATGTTGACGTTGCAAGGCGGGAACTCGTTCGGCGTGAAGAAGTTGTCGGTCAGATCCGGATAGTAGTTGTCGCCGGCCTTGAAGTTCGGCGACTCGACATACGGAATCGGAACCGAGATGTACTGCGGCATCGGCTCGCCCTTCAGGGCATGGATCGCGGCCTTGATGGAGATCGCGACCAGGCCCGGCGACTGGCCGGCCGAAGCGCAGAGCAGGCCTTCCTTCTCATGCTCGGCGCAGAGCTTGCGGAAACCGTTCTCCGCCTCGCCCGACACCGGGATGAAGGGATGGCCGGCATCCATCAGCGCGCGCACGGCGCCGGTGGAACCGCCCTGGACGAACATGCCGTCGAACTTCTTGTGAACGGCCACTGCGTCGGCCACGACTTTCTGTGCCGTGCCGTCGTCCCAGTTGCCGACCACTTCGATGATCTCGAACGTGTTGCCCGATGCCTCCATGATCTCGCGGAAGCCCAGATGGCGGTCGCGATCCACGGAATTGCCCGGCAGGCCGCGCACTTCCAGGATCTTGCCGGTCTTGGCAGGAATGTTCTTGGTCAGCCAGCGGCCCATCTGGCGGCCCATCTCCAGCTGATCCTCGTTCACCTGCATCACGTCCTTGCTGTCGGTGACGTTGTCGAACGGCACCAGCACGACGCCCGCCTCGTTGGCGCGCTTGATCACCGGCTCGAATGCCGTCGGGTTCACCGCGATGGTGACGATGGCGTCGTAGCCGGAGTTGATGAAGTTATCGATGGCGGCGATCTGGGCCGCCACGTCCGTGCCGGTGCTGACGACTTTCAGCTCCTTCACGTCCGGCTTCACATCGGCCGCTTCGACGAACGCCTTGGCGGTCTTGATCATCTGAATGCGCCAGGTGTTGCCGACGAAGCCGTTGGCCACGGCGATGCGGTACGGGCCGTCCTTCTTTGCCCACTGGAAGAACTTGGTGTCGGCCGCGTAGGGCTTGAAGCACTCCGGCAACATGCTCGGTCCCGCGACGGTTTGCGGGCCCTTGGTTGCCGGCGCCATGGCGGTTGTCGTCGCTGCCGGTTCGGTGGTCGTTGCCGCCGGCGCTTCGGCCGTCGGTGCGGCCTCTTCTGCCGGCTTCTTCAGAAACAGGTAACCACCGATCGCGATGACTGCGATTATCACCACGGCGATCAGTGTTTTCATTTGACTGCTCATCTCCAGCGTTCCTCCCTCGCGTTAGGCTGGCAAATTCCGGGCGTTAGCGTTGCCTTCTCGCACTAGGCCCGTCAATCGTTTTAATTGTCTGATGATTGCAATGTGCACGCATCGCAGCCGCCGTGACAAGACCGCCGTGCTGCAATGCAGCAAGAACCGAGTTGCCACTATGTTGCTGCTTTCAGATGGAGCGGGCGATCTGCACGTCAGACAGGATTTGCCGGCGCAGGAGTGCAGTCCTCCACCGCTCAGCCACGGTAGGGTCCGCAGGATTCGCGCACGTTCAGCGTCGGCTGCATGACAACTCGGTGCGGCGGATCGTCGGTCGCACCCGACAGCCGTTCGCTGAGCAGGCGGACCGCTTCCGCGCCCATTTCCGCCATCGGCTGGCTCACTGTCGTCAGGCGCGGACGGAATGCATTCACCCAGATGAAATCGTCCATGGAGACGACCGAGATATCCGCCGGGCAGTTGAGGCCCGCCTCGGCAATGGCGCGCATCAGACCGATCAGCATGAGGTTGTTGGCGACGAAGAACGCCGTCGGCCGCTCCGGCTGCCGCAAGATCTCGCGTGCGACCGAGAAGGCGCGATCCTCGCGATAGTCGCCGGAGCGGATATGCTGGGGATCGGGCGTCAGGCCCCGCGCGGACATCGCCTGCATGAAGCCGGCATGGCGGTCGGCGCCGGTGGAGACATGGCGCGGCCCGGTGATCGCGCCGACCCGCCGATGGCCGAGATCCAGGATGTAGTTCGTCGCCTGCACGGCCGCCGACACATTGTCGAGCGATACCGAATCGGTCGGCCAGGATTCGATCACGCGATCGATCAGCACGGTCGGCGCCGGCAGCGTGGAGGCATCGTAGGTCTGATAGGCCTGCGGCTCGCCGCAGGGCGCCAGGATCAGGCCATCGCAGCGGCGCGCCCGGATGCGGCGCAGATATTGCCGCTCCAGGTCGAACCGCTCGTCGCTGTTGCAGAGCATCAGCGAATAGCCGCGCGCATCGGCAGCGGTTTCCACCGCGTTGATCAGGCTGGTGAAGAACGGGTTGGTCACATCGGCGACGACGAGCGCCAGCAATCCCGTGCGCCCCTTCTTCAGGCTTTGCGCGACGGCCGATGGCGCATAGTCCAGCCGGTCCACCGCGGCCAAAACCCGGGCGCGAAGATCGGGACTGACATAGGCGCTGTTGTTCAGCGTCGCGGAAACCGTCGCGGTCGATACCAGCGCCTCCCGGGCGACATCCTTGATCGTGGCCATTAGCTCCTCCAGCGAAACGTTTCGCTAGCAGATGCACGCAGATTTGTCGAGTTTTCTTATGTTCTAGGCCGATCATAGCGCCAGAAAGCTTTATCTTGGCAAAACGATTTTGTAGCATTCGGCGATTATTCGGATCGCAAACGGGCCAGCGCCGCGAAGAGCGCTTGGGCTCAAACCACTGGGAGGACATGCGATGAACAAGAGTTCGCTGGCGTTCCTGCTTATGACTGCGGCGGCCGTCGCCGTGGGTCCCGCTCCGGGATCTGCTCAGGACAAGCCGTTGCTGGGCGTCGTGTCGATCACGGCGACCGAGGCCAACAACGCGCGCTACATCAAGGGCGCGGAGAAAGCAGCGGCGGAACGCGGCTGGGAAGTGGCCGTCATCGATGCGCAGGGCAGCGCCGACCAGGCGAACGCCGGCATCCAGAATTTCGTTCAGCGCAAGGCCACGGCGATCGTCGACATGGTCTTCCCGGTCAGCTCCATCGGCGCCGGCCTTGCCGCGGCCGATGCGGCGAAGATTCCGGTGGTGACCTGGGGCGGCGGCCTCGGCGGCAGCGTCATCGCCACCAACGGCAGCGGCGGCCCGATGGCCGTGCCGATCGTCGACATGATGGTGGCCGGGCTGGGCGGCAAGGGCGAAGTGCTCGCCCTCACCTATCACACCGGCGAAGTCTGCCGGAACCGCGAGATCGTCATGGACGAGATCCTCGCCAAGAACCCGGACATCAAGGTGACCAAGAACGAAGTGCGCATCCCCGGCTACTTCGAGGACGGCGCGCAATATGCGACCGCCTGGCTTGCCGCGCATCCGGCCGGCAGTTCGCCGCTGGCCATCTGGGGTTGCTGGGACGATCCCTCCATCGGCGCCATCTCGGCGCTGCGCCAGCAGGGCCGCGACGATGTGCTGGTCTATGGCATCAACGGCAACGCCCAGGCGCTGGAGAACATCCAGAAGGGCTTCATGACCGCCACGGCCTGGCAGGACAGCTTCACCGAAGGCTACAACATGGTCGGCATCATCGATGAGGCGATCAAGGCCGGCAGCGCCTGGCAGCCGAAGGCCGTGGAAGTGCCGGCGGTCGTCGTCACCAAGGATACGGTCGACCAGTTCCTGAAAGATCATCCCGACGCGATCGGCCAATAGATAGCCGTAAGCGGTCCTATCGGCTACGGTCGCGCCATGACCGAAGCGCTCGATCCGGGGGCACCGCGAGGTGCCCCCTTCCTTACCGTCAGCGAGATCCGGAAATCCTTCGGCGGCGTGCAGGCCTTGAAGGGCGTGAGCCTGGATCTGCGCGCCGGCGAAGTGCATGGGCTGGTCGGCGCCAACGGCGCCGGCAAGTCGACGATGATCCGCATCCTTGCCGGTCTGGACCGGCCGGATTCCGGAGGGATCGAGATCGACGGCCGCCCCATCGTTATCGAGAACCCCCATCGGGCCACGGCGCTGGGCCTCGGGTTCATCCATCAGGAGCTGGCGCTGGTGCCGCGCATGAACGCGCTGGAGAACATCATGCTGGGGGCGCCGAAGGAGTCGCGCCTGGGAATGCTCTCCTGGCGCGCCGTCGCCGAGCGGGTGAAGCCAATCGCCGAACGCGCGGCATCGCCTTTCCCCTGGACGTCGCCGATCTCCCGGCTCTCGACGGCCGAGCGCTGGCTGGTGTCGATCTGCCGCGCGCTGGTGCGGGAATGCCGGCTGATCGTGATGGACGAGCCGACGGCCTCGCTCTCGGTGCATGAGGTGGAGCGGCTGTTCGCCATCATCCGCGAGCTGTCGAGAGCTAACGTGGCGGTGCTCTATGTGTCGCACCGCCTGGACGAGATCACGACGCTGTGCCACCGCGTCACCGTGTTCCGCGACGGCCTGTCGGTGATGCAGGCGGACCGCGACCGGCTGACCCGCCGCGATCTGGTGGAGGCCATTGTCGGCGGCGCGGTCCATGCGCCGGAGCGCGGCCCCGCCAGGCCCCGCGACGGCGCGCGCGTTCTCGAGATCCGCGACGTTCGACGCCATCCCCATGTCCGCGGCGCGACCCTCGATCTCCATGCCGGCGAGGTGCTCGGCCTCGGCGGACTTGTCGGCGCCGGGCGCAGCGAACTGGTGCGCATCCTCTTCGGCGCCGATCAGGCGGAGGGCGGCACGGTGACCTATGAAGGCCGGCCTTTCGCGCCGCGCTCGCCGGCGGCGGCAATGAAGGCGGGCGTCGCCCTCGTTCCGGAAGAACGCCGCGCCGAGGGATTGATCCTGAACAAGAGCATCGCCTTCAACTTCGGCCTGGCGAATTTGCAGCGGCTTCGCGTCGCGCCCGCGCTGCCGTTGATCAGGATGAGCCAGCGCGGCAAGCTCGCGGCGACGATGATGCAGCAGCTTCAGGTCAAGGCGCCCAACGCCGACACCGCCGTCGGCCGCCTGTCCGGCGGCAACCAGCAGAAGGTGGTGATCGGCAAGTGGCTGTCTCGGCGGCCACGGGTGCTCATCCTCGACGAGCCGACTCGCGGCGTCGATATCGGCGCGCGGGCGGAGATCCATCGCCTGATCCGCAATCTCGCCGCCGAAGGCGTCGCCGTCATCGTCATCTCTTCGGAAGCGGAAGAACTGCCGGAGCTCTGCGACCGCGTGCTGGTGATGGCCGAGGGCCGAGTGGTGAAGGAGCTTGCAGGTGCGGAGATGACGCGCGCGAACATCGTGCAGGCCAGCTACAGCGAATCCCCGACCCAACCTCAGGCCCTCAGCGCATGACCGGACAGTCTCCATCGCCGCGTTCGTCATCTGGAATGCCCGCGCACAAATCCGCCCTCGCCTTCATGGCCCGCTATGGCACGATCGTCGGCCTGCTGCTGATGATCGGCATCTTTTCCGGCCTGTCGCCCGACGCCTTTCCAAGCGTTGGCAACGGCCTCAATGTGCTGAACCAGGCTTCGCTCGCCGCGATCATCGCCGGCGGACTGACCATCGCCGTCATCGTCGGCGAGCTCGACCTATCCATCGGCTTCGCCGCCAGCATGGAGGGCGTGCTGGTCACCGGCCTGATCGTCCATACCGGCCTGCCGATCCCACTGGCCATTCTGCTGGTGCTGGCGGTCGGCGCGCTGATCGGCTTGATCAACGGGCTGATCGTCACCAAGGCGCGGGTCAACTCCGTCATCGCCACGCTGGGCATGGGCACCATCATCGTCGGCCTCAACTTCGCCTATTCCAGCGGCGTGCCGATCGTCGCCGGCGTGCCCGAAGCCTTCCTCGAGATTTCCCTCGGCCGTTTCTGGGGCATCCCGAACAACGTCTTCGTCATGGCGGCCGTGCTGGTTTTCCTCTGGATATTGGTGGAGCGCACCTCCATCGGCCAGGCGATCCAGGCGGTGGGCGGCAATCCTGCGGCGGCGCGGCTCAGCGGCATCAATGTGGACGGCATCAAGATCCTCGGCTTCGTCATCTCCGGCGTCTGCGCCGCGCTGACCGGCATCCTGCTCGCCTCCTCCCTCGGCAGCGGCACCACCAGCGCCGCCGACAGCTATCTGCTCACCGCCTTCGCCGCCGTGTTCCTGGGCTCGGCCACCTTGCGCGACGGCGAGTTCCATGTCTTCGGCACCTTCATCGGCGTGCTGATCATCGCGGTCGGCTTCAACGGCCTGGCCATCTTCGGCGCGCCGACCTTCTATCAATTCCTGTTCCAGGGCGTGATCCTGATCGTCGCCGTCGGCCTGTCCAGCCTCGGCCGCGTGCTTTCGGAGGAGTGATATGACGGCCAAGTGGGAGCTTTACGTCCTCGAATATGCGCGCAGCCGCAATCAGCCGGTGGCGAGCCTGATCCAGGGCGCTTTCGACGAGGGCGTGATGAACGTGCCCTTCGCCTTCGTGCTGGCGCGCAACGGCAAGCGCAACGTGCTGATCGACAGCGGCTTCATGAACAAGGGCGGCGGGGCGGAAATGGCGACCAAGTTCGACATCCCCTGGTGGATCTCGCCGGTGCGGCTGCTGGGCGAGCTCGGCGTCCTGGCCGAGCAGGTCACCGACATCTTCATCTCGCACGCCCATTTCGACCATATGGGCGGCATCGGCGAATTCCCGAATGCGATGATCTACATGCAGAAGCGCGAGTATCTCTCCTGGCTGGAGGCGATGGCGCTGCCGCCGCGCTTCGGATTTCTCACGGCGGCAGTCAAGTGCCGACGATCTCCGCTCGGCGCTGGATGCCTCGGTCGACCACCGGCTGACCTTGCTGGAGGGCGACAAGGACAATGTGCTGCCGGGCATCCATGCGCGCTTCGGCGAAGGCCACACGCTGGGCCAGCAGTTCGTCGTCGTCGAGACCGCCAAGGGCCGCATGGTGATTTCCGGCGACTGCGTCTATGCGGCGCGCAACATCACCGGCAACAACAATGACGGCGTCTATGTGCCGCTTGCCTTCGGCGTCGGCAGCATCTGGGAGCAGCTCAAGACCATCGACCGGATCAACGACGAGATCGCCGGCGACATCTCCCGCATCATCATCCTGCACGATGCCGACCGCTGGTCGAAGATGCCGATCATCAAGGAGATCGACGGCTTCCGTATCCTGCGCGCGGCATAGAGCGGTGCACGGCCTCACAGGTGAAACTCAGCCATCGCCGTGCGCGGGATGATCGCGCCGGGATGCTGCACGACGATGGCCGCAAGCTCGTTGCCCTTGCGCGCGGCCGCCAGGGGATTGGCGCCGCTCAGGCGGGCCGCGAGATAGGCGGCATTAAAGGAATTGCCGGCGGCCGTGGTGTCAACGGGTTGGGGCACGGACACGGCCGCGACGTTCTTGGCCGTCGATCCGGCGCTGACGTAGCAACCCTGCTCGCCGAGCTTCACCGCGACTTCCGCAACACCCAGCGCCCGCAGCCGCGCCGCGCATTGTTCCGGCGTGGCATCGCCATAGATCTTCTGCTCGTCATCGAGCGTCGGCAGGCCGATGGTGGCGCGGCGCCAGGCCTGGACCATCCACTGCCTTGCGTCATTGACCGAGTGCCAGCCCGCGGGCCGGTAGTTGCTGTCGAAGGCCACCTGGGCGCCCTGGCCGCGGGCGTCGTCGAGCATGGCCATCAGGCTGCGGCGCTGGGCCTCGTCGAGGATCGAGAGGGTGATCGCGGAGAAATAGATGCAACCGGCGGCGGCCACGCTGTCCTGCAAGGTCTCGGCGCGGCCGTCTTTGAGCATGTCGCGGGCCGCCGCCGCCGAGCGGAAATAGGAGAAGCTGCGCTCGCCGTCGGCATTGGTGCGGATGATGTAGAGCCCCGGCAGCCGGCCGGGCAGCCGCGCCACCAGGCTGGTATCGATGCCCTCCGCCTTCCAGGCGGCGACCATGCGGTCGCTGTAGGCGTCGTCGCCCAAGGCCGTCAGGTAGGACACCTGGAGGCCGGAGGCCGCGCCGAGACGGCTGATGTAAAGCGCGGTGTTCAGCGTGTCGCCGCCGAAGCCCAGGGTGAGATTCTCGTCATCCCGGTGCCGCAGCTCCATCATGCATTCGCCGATGGAGATGATGTGCTTGCGTGCGGTCATACGGGACGCTGCGCTTCGAGCGTGCCAAAGGGGTGCATAGAGTGACGCGCCTTCGGTCGAAAGCATCGCAACCCAAACTCAATAGTGTCATCCCCGCGAAAGCGGGGACCCAGGAGTGGCAGGGCGCTCTGCAGCCCCTGGGTCCCCGCTTTCGCGGGGATGACAACTGGGGGGAGCTTTGTCGCCCCTAACCGCGTCCCGCGGGTTTTCCAGCGACGGGGCGAATCCGAGCGATGAACCCCATGTCCAGCGGGGAATTGCCGAAAAACAACCCTCGGCCACGTCCAGCGGGGAGCGGATAAAGGGCTCGAACCGCAAAGGCGCAAAGACGCAAAGGAGGCTTGCGGCTCGCGATAGGCGGACCCTCGTTCTCTTCGCGCCTTTGCGTCTTTGCGGTTCATTCTTCCAATAACCGTCATGTTCGGGCTCGGCGTCCAGCGGGAATGCAAATCCGTGCGATGGACCCCATGCCAAGCGAGAAATCATGCCGCCGCTGGACGGAGCGCACAGCGAGCCCTGGCCTACGCATGATTGGTTTCCAAGTCAGTTTGAGTACGAGAAAAGTCCGTCCTCGGAGAACAAACAAACTACGCATAATGCGTTAACTATGACGGAATGTCAAGCTGCGCACATCGCAGCTCCGGTCCCACCTGTGCTGCTCTAGAGCAGCCCCAGGTTCTTCAGATCCGCCAGCATCTCTTCCGACGGCTGGCCGCGGCTCTTGCCGCTGGCGCGCTTGCCGGCATCCGGCGGCACGTCGGCGGGGTCGAAGTAGCGCCAACCTTGGAAGGCGCGGAAGGAACGGAGGGCGGTGGGGATCAGCGGCGGGTCCAGGACGATGGCGCAGTAGGGCTGGCCTTCATCGTCGATGCGCTGATCCAAATCGAGGATGCGCTGGCGGGCGCGGATGAAGCCTTTGATGACCCAATAGATGGAGCCGCCGTCCAGTACTTCGGCCTTTTTCTTCGGCATCATGCGAGTCCAATGGAACAGCTCCGGCTTCTGCCGTTTCTTGCGCTTCTTCGCCAGGATCTCTTCCTGCCATTCGCGCAGGCTTTCGACGCTCTCGCTGCCGACGGAGAGCTTGATCATATGCAGGGTCACGGTGCCGGCGTCTCCTCAGGCTGATTTTTTCTTCCCGGCCAGCGCCTGGGCGACCTTCGAGGCGGGCGCGCGGCCGAGTTCTTTGCAGATATAGTCTCCGGCATCGGCCAGCGCCTGCAGATCGACGCCCGAACTCGATGCCGAGTCCGTTGAGCATATACAACACATCCTCGCTCGCCACATTTCCCGAGGCGCCCGCGGCATAAGGACAGCCGCCGAGACCGGCCACGGATGAATCCACCGTGGCAATGCCGGCCTCCAAGGCTGCGAGAATATTGGCCAGTGCCTGGCCATAGGTATCGTGGAAATGGACTGCCAGGCGTTCGCGGGGAACGACGGCGGCAACGGCCTCGATCATCCGCTCCGCCTTCGCCGGCGTGCCGACGCCGATCGTGTCGCCAAGCGAGATTTCATAGCAGCCGAGCGCCGCAAGCCGTTGCGAAACATGGGCGACCTTCGAAGGCGCGATCTCGCCTTCATAGGGGCAGCCGAGCACGCAGGAGACATAGCCGCGGACGCGAATCCCTGCTGCCTTCGCGGCTTCGCAGACCGGCGCGAATCGATCGAGGCTCTCGTCGATCGAGCAGTTGATGTTTTTCTGTGAGAACGACTCGGAAGCCGCACCAAAGACGGCGATTTCTTCCACATGGGATGCCTTGGCGGCGTCGAAGCCCTTCATGTTCGGGACCAGCACCGGATAGCTAACGCCAGGCAAACGCTTGATGCCGGCCAGCACCTCCGCCGTATCCGCCATCTGCGGCACCCATTTCGGCGAGACGAAGCTGCCGGCCTCGATGGTTTTCAACCCGGCGCGGCCCAGCCTATCGATCAGCTCGATCTTGATGGCGGCCGGCACCGTCTTGGCTTCGTTCTGCAGCCCGTCGCGCGGCCCGACCTCGACCATGCGCACCCGCGTGCGGCTCACGCTCTCTCCTCGGCAAAGGACAGCAGCGCCGCCCCCTCCTTCACCAGGTCGCCGACGCGGAAATGCACGGCCTCCACGACGCCATCGGCGGGCGCCGTAATACTGTGCTCCATCTTCATGGCTTCGAGTATGACCAGCATGGCGCCGCGCCGCACCTTCTCGCCGGCCTTGGCGCCGATCTTGATGATCTTGCCGGGCATCGGCGCCGTGCAGGCCGCCGACATGGCCGTCGACCCGGTCCGCGGCGGCCACCGGGTCCACCAGCTCGAATTCGAAGCTGCCATCGACCGTGGCCACCAGCAGCGTGCCGCCATTGCGGATCACGCGCGCGGTAGCCTGGCGGCCGTCGATGATCAAACGCAGGCCGCCATCGGCCAGCCTTTCGCCGCCGACTGTTTTGGGGCCTTGGGGCAGGTCGAAGCGGTAGTCGCCGCTGTTGTAGGTCACGCCGAGACGAAGCACCTCGCCGCCATAGCGGAGCTGGATCTCCTCGCAGCCCTTCATGTTCAGCCGCCAGCCATCGGTGCTGTTCCAGGGCGACCAGGGATCGCCCGACTCCCGAGCCCGCACAGCCGCCGTGTCGCGGCGGTCCAGCAGGATCGCCAGGACGGCAAAGGCCCAGGCGTCCATGTGGGGCGCCGGTGGCGGGGCGAAGACGTCGTCCTTATGCAGCTCGATGAAATCAGTGGAGACTTCGCCGGCCTGGAACGCGCCATGGCCGAGCACGGCCTTCAGGAACTCCAGATTGTTGCGCAGGCCGAGGAGTTGCGTGCCGGCCAGCGCGCCCTGTAGCCGCGCCAGCGCCGTCGCCCGGTCCTCGCCCCAGGTGATGATCTTCGCCAATAGCGGATCGTAGTTGAGGCCGATCTCGTCGCCTTCGCGGATGCCGGTATCGACGCGCAGGCGATCCGAAGTCTCCGGCCAGCGCAGATGGCTCACGCGCCCGGTTGCCGGCAGGAATCCCCGCGCCGGATCCTCGGCATAGAGCCGCGCCTCGAAGGCATGGCCTTTCATCTCCACCTGGTCCTGGCTCAGCGGCAGAGTTTCGCCGGCGGCGATCAGCAGCTGCCACGCCACGATGTCGAGGCCGGTGATCATCTCCGTCACCGGATGTTCCACCTGCAGCCTGGTGTTCATCTCCATGAAATAGAACTGGCCGTCTGAATCCAGCAGGAACTCCACGGTGCCGGCGCTGACATAGCCGACGGCCTTGGCCGCCGCGACGCCGGCCGCGCCCAGCTTGCGCCGCTGCTCCGCCGTCAGGCCAGGGCGCCGGCGCTTCCTCGATGATCTTCTGGTGGCGGCGCTGCACCGAGCAATCGCGCTCGAACAGATGGATGGCGTTGCCCTTGGTATCGGCTATGACCTGCACCTCCACATGGCGCGGCCGCTGCAGGAATTTCTCCACCAGCATATGCTCGTCGCCGAAGGCGCCCTTGGCCTCGCGCTTCGCGCCCGCCAGCGCATCGGTGAATTCGGCGGCGCTGTCGACCCGGCGCATGCCCTTGCCGCCGCCGCCAGCCGACGCCTTGATCAGCACTGGATAGCCGATCTTGTCGGCCGCCTGGCGCAGGGTTTTCTCGTCCTGGGCATCGCCGTGATAGCCCGGCAGAATCGGAACTTTCGCCTTGTCCATCGTCGCCTTGGCCGCGCTCTTCGAGCCCATGGTGCGGATGGCGCCGGGCGGCGGGCCGATAAAGGTGACGCCGTTCTCGCTGCAGGCCACGGCGAAGGCGGCGTTTTGCGACAGGAAGCCGTAACCGGGATGGATCGCATCGATGCCCGTGCGGTGCGCCGCGTTCATCAGGGCGTCGATGTTGAGATAGCTCTCCGCGGCGGGCGCCGGGCCGAGCCGCACGGCTTCATCCGCCGACTGCACATGCAGGGCATCGCGGTCGGCATCGGAATAGACGGCCACCGTGCGGATGCCCATCTCCCGCGCCGTGCGGATGATCCGGCAGGCGATCTCGCCGCGATTGGCGATCAGGATTTTCCAGAACGCGGCCACGGGTTTTCTCCGGCCCTCAGAGCCAATTCGGCTTGCGCTTTTCGAGGAAGGCGGTGACGCCCTCCTTGCCCTCCTCGGTGGAGCGGATCGAGGCGATGCGGCGGGCGGTTTCATCCAGCATGTCGGGCGTGATCGGTTTGCCGGCGATGTCGTTGATCAGGCGCTTGGCGGCGACCTGGGCCTTGGGGCCGCCCAGGAGGATCGCATCGGTAACCTTCTCGAGGGTGCGCGCCATGGCGTCCGGCGCCACGACTTCGTGGACCAGGCCGATGCGCAGCGCCTCGGCGGCGGTGAATTTTTCCGCCGACAGGAAGTAGCGCCGCGACTGCCGCTCGCCGATGGCGGCCATGACATAGGGGCCGATGACAGAGGGGATAAGGCCAAGCTTGACTTCGCTGAGGCTGAAGGTCGCCAGTTCCGAGGCGATGGCGATATCGCAGGCGGAGATCAGGCCGACGCCGCCGCCATAGGCCGCGCCCTGCACCACCGCGATCGTCGGCCGCGGGAAAAGCTGGAGCCGCCGGAGCATGCCGCTGAGCTCCTCGGCGTCCCGCTGATTGGCATCGGTCGAAGCACTGGACATCCGCTTCATCCATTGCAGGTCGGCGCCGGCGGAAAAGCTGGAGCCCGTGGAAGCCAGCACCAGCGCCCGCAGATCCTTCTTCTCGAGGTCGCGCAGCGTGGCCGTGATCTCGCGGATCAGCGCATCGTCGAAGGCATTATGGATGACGGGCCGGTTGAGGGTGAGCGTGGCGATCTGCCGCTCGTCGATCTTTAGCGTGATTGCAGACATTCGATTACATCCTGAAGATTCCGAAATCGGTGGTCTCGACCGGCGCGTTCAGCGCCGCCGACAGCGACAGGCCGAGCACGCGGCGGGATTCCGCGGGGTCGATCACCCCGTCGTCCCACAGCCGCGCACTGGCATAGTAGGGATGGCCTTGCGTCTCGTACTGATTGCGGATCGGCGCCTTGAAGGCCTCTTCCTCTTCCGCGCTCCACGTCTGTTTCTTCGCCGACATGCCGTCGCGCTTCACCTGCGCCAGCACATTGGCCGCCTGCTCGCCGCCCATGACGGAAATGCGCGAGTTCGGCCACATCCAGAGAAAGCGCGGGCCGAAGGCGCGGCCGCACATGCCGTAATTGCCGGCGCCGAAGCTGCCGCCGATCAGCATGGTGATCTTGGGCACCCGGGCGCAGGAGACGGCCGTCACCATCTTGGCGCCATCCTTGGCGATGCCGCCGGCCTCGTACTTCTTGCCGACCATGAAGCCGGTGATGTTCTGCAGGAAGATCAGCGGCAGGCCGCGTTGGGCGCAGATCTGGATGAAATGCGCGCCCTTCAGCGCCGACTCCGAGAACAGGATGCCGTTGTTGGCGATGATGCCGACGGGATAGCCGTAGAGATGCGCGAAGCCGCAGACCAGCGTTGCGCCGTAGAGCTGCTTGAACTCGTCGAACTCGCTGCCGTCGACCACCCGCGCGATGACTTCCCGCACGTCATAGGGCTTGCGCGTGTCGGCGGGGATGATTCCGTAGAGCTCGCGGGGATCGTAGAGCGGCTCCGCCGGCGCCGCCGTGCGCAGGGCCGGCTGTTTCACCGTGGTCAGGTGGCCGACGATACGACGGGCGATGGCCAGGGCGTGCAGGTCGTTGTCGGCCAGATGATCGGTGACGCCGGAGACCTTGCTGTGCACCTCGGCACCGCCCAGCTCTTCGGCCGTCACCACCTCCCCTGTCGCGGCGCGCACCAGCGGCGGGCCGGCCAGGAAGATGGTGCCCTGATTGCGCACGATGATGCTCTCGTCGGACATCGCCGGCACATAGGCGCCGCCGGCGGTGCAGGAGCCCATGACCACGGCGATCTGCGGAATGGCCTCCGACGACATGGTCGCCTGGTTGTAGAAGATGCGGCCGAAATGATCCCTGTCGGGGAAAACCTCGTCCTGGTTCGGCAGATTGGCGCCGCCGGAATCCACGAGATAGATGCAGGGCAGCCGGTTCTCGCGCGCGATGTCCTGGGCGCGCAGATGCTTCTTCACCGTCAGCGGATAGTAGGTGCCGCCCTTGACCGTGGCGTCGTTGGCCAGGATCACGCATTCCCGGCCGCTGACCCGGCCGATGCCGGTGATCAGGCCGGCCGCGGGAATGTTGTCCTTGTAGACCTTGTGCGCGGCGAGCTGGGAGAACTCCAGGAACGGCGAGCCCGGATCCAGCAGGGCCTCGACCCGCGCCCGGGGCAGCAGCTTGCCGCGGGCGGTGTGCTTCGTCCGGGCGCTTTCGTCGCCGCCCTGGGCGATGTCGGAGATCTTGGCCCGCAGGTCGGCGACCTGGGCGCTCAGCGCCGCTTCATTGCGCTGGAAATCCTCGCCCCTGACATCGATGTTGGACTGGAGAATCGGCATGCCCGATACCTAGCATCAGAACCGGCCATCGTCACCCGGCCTGATCCGGCGGCGGCCGGGTCCGGGGCCCGGCGGCGGTGCGATCCCTGCCCCGCCGCACGCAATGTATGCGGACATGATTGCGCTTGAGCTTGCCTCGCGGGTCGCAAGAATGGCCGGGAACCCTGGCCCCTCGAGGAATTCATGCTGCCCACAAAAGCCGAACTGGAAGCATCGGCGGCTCTGGTCCATTCGGTGATGCCACCGACGCCGCAGCATTGCTGGCCGCTGCTCTGCGAGCGCGCGGGCGCCGAGGTCTGGGTGAAGCATGAGAACCACACGCCCGTCGGGGCGTTCAAGGTGCGGGGCGGACTGACCTATATGGATGCGCTGAAGCGCAGGGAGCCGGCGGTGAAAGGGGTGGTTGCCGCGACCCGGGGCAACCATGGCCAGAGCATCGCGCTCGCCGCCCGGCGGAACGGCCTGGCGGCGGTGGTCGTCGTGCCCCATGGCAATAGCGTCGAGAAAAACGCCGCCATGCGCGCCCTGGGCGCCGAGCTGATCGAGCATGGCCACGACTTTCAGGCCGCCTACGAGCATGCCGCCGCCCTGGCGCAGGAGCGGAAACTGCACCGCCAACCCTCGTTTCATCCCTGGCTGGTGACCGGCGTGGCGACCTACGGCCTCGAGCTTTTCCGCGCCCTGCCCGATCTGGATACGGTCTATGTCCCCATCGGGCTCGGCTCCGGCATCTGCGGCACGATCGCCGCGCGCAATGCTTTGGGGCTCAAGACAAAGGTGGTTGGCGTGGTCGCGGAGAACGCGGCAGCCTATGCGCTGTCCTTCGCCAAGCGGGCGCCGGTCTCCACCAACAGCGCCGACACTATCGCCGACGGCATGGCCTGCCGGGTGCCGGATGAATCCGCGCTCGCGGTGATCTTCGCCCATGCCGAGCGCGTGATCACCGTCAGCGAGGATGAGATCAAGGCGGCGATGCGGCACTACTTCACGGACACGCACAACGTCGCCGAAGGCGCCGGCGCGGCACCGCTGGCGGCGCTGCTGAAGGAGCGGGAAAGATGACGGGTAAGCGCGTGGCGCTGGTTCTGTCGGGCGGCAATATCGATCGGGAGAAGTATGCCCAGGTGCTGAACGGCGGCTAGAACCCGCCGGTCGCCAGCCAGCGCTCCACCTGCGGGAACCGGTCATGGCCCCAGAAGGGCTCGCCGTCGACAAACACGAAAGGCGAGCCGAAGACGCCGCGGGCGATGGCGGCGTCGGTTTCGGCTTTCAGGCGTTCCTTGATCGTGGGCTGCTCGATGGCTTCCCGCAGCGGTGCGGCATCGATGCCCAGCCGCTGGCCGATGGCGGCGACGGCATCGACGGAGCGCACGTCGCGCCCCTCGCCATAGGCCGCATGATAGACGGCGCGCGCGAGCGCCTTGGCCTGCGCAGGTTCGCGATCGACGAGCCAATAGAAGGCCCGCGATGCCGCCAGCGCCGGGAAACGGAAACGGTTCCGGCAGATTGAAGGGCACATTCAGCAGCCGCGCCGAGCGGGCGAAATCCCGCAGGTGATAGGGCCCGCGCATCGGCTGCTGAGTCAGCGGCGATTGGCCGGTGGTCTTGAACGCCGCGCCCAGCATGAAGGGCCGCCAGGTCACCTCGCGGCCATGACGCGCCGCCAGCGCATCGATCTGGGTCGACGCCGAGATAGCCGTAGGGCGAGGAGAAATCGAAATAGAAGTCGATCGGCGCGGCCATCGGTCCCTCGCCTACTTCGCCGTGACGAGGTCCGATGCCGCCGCGCGACGGGCGCCGGAAATCGCGCCTTGAAGGTGAAGGCTTCCGGACTCGGGCCGCGCCGCTGCAGCAGATCCAGCCGTTCCTTGGCCTCGGCCATGTCCGGCAGATGCCCGGCCGGAACCCACCAGAGCACCATGTGGGGCTGCGACATCTTCTCGAACCAGTCGCGGCGGCGCGCCATGATCCTGGCGTGGCCGCTGCGGTAGGTGAAATCGAACAGCGCCTCGATCCCCTCCCAGACCGTGAGATTGACGATCATCAGGGGATCGTCATAGGCGCGGATATCAGTGGCGTTGCCGCTGTCGCTCTTCAGGCGCCAGACGAAGCCCGGGCTGCGCTCGGCCATTGCATTGACGTCATCCAGCGCGGCGACGAAATCCTGCAGCAGCGGATCGTCCATGGGCGCCAGCGCGCGGGCGATGTTCAATTGGGCGAGGTGGAAGCCGCCAGTTGATTTGTGCTGATCGTCCATATCGCTTCCTACCAGGGAATCGGCTGGCCGTTGTAGTTGAAGAACTGCCCGCTATCGGCGGCGGTCAGCGCGGCGATCTTGGCGCGCATGCCGCCGACGCTGTCGGCCACGGGCACGGTGGCGCTGCGGCCGCCCATGTCGGTCTTGGCCCAGCCGGGGTGGAACACGATCACCCTGATGCCCTTGCGCTTGAGATCGATGGCCATGCTCTTGGCCGCCATGTTCAGCGCCGCCTTGCTGGTGCGGTAGGCGTAGGAGCCGCCGCTGCTGTTGTCGGCGATGCTGCCCATGCGGCTGGTGATGTTGACGATCAGCTTGCGCTCGCCGCGCTCCAGATTTGGCGACCAGCCGTTCGGCGATCCGCACGGGCGCCAGCGCGTTGACGCGCAAGGTCTGCATCCAGCCCTCGACATCGGTGCCGCCGAAGCTGTCGTCCGGCCCGATGATGCCGGCATTGTTGATGAGGATATCGATGGGCTCGTTGCCGAGGGATTTCGCGAGGCCGTCGATCTGCGCTTCGTCGGTGACCTCCAGGGGATGCACTTGCACATCGCCCTTGATGGCCTTCAGCGCCGTCGCCTTGCCGGGATCGCGGCAGGCCCCGTGGACGCGCCAGCCCTCTGCCGCATATTGCTTGGCGAATTCCAGGCCGACGCCTCTGTTCGCGCCGGTGATCAGAACGGTCGGCATTTTTCAAATAACCTGGAAATGGCACTCGACGGGTTTCTGGGAATTGATCGGCAGGATGTCCTGGGGGCAGGAGGAAAAGGCCATCACCACATCCATGTCGGCCCGCAGCAGCACGAAATCGCCGGCTTTCGACACCGTCGGCTGGAAGGAGATGCTGCCATCGGCCGCCACGGGAATGTTCATCCACATGTTGAGCGGGCTCGGCACCTCCGGCGGCGTCAGGCCCAGCTCGGCCATGCCTGAGAAAAGATTGTCGGTGCAATTGTCGTGATAGCCCTCGACGCCCAGGAACTTGTAGCGGTAGCGGTCGCAGGCGGCGACGATGGTGTCGTGGATGCCCGGCGAAGTGTCCTCGAGGATGGTCAGGATCGGCCGCCGCTTGTTGGTGAACATCACGTCGCCCACCTTCGGGATGATATGGCCGATATGGGGCCGCGTATGTTCCAGCGACATGAACTCATGCAGATCGGCGGCGTTGAAGGCCCAGGTGTCGATGACCTGGGTGCCGTGGGTGTTGATCAGCTTCAGCACATGACCTTGCGGCACATGCACGGCCTTGCCGCGCCGCGCCGGAATTTCCGTGAGCTGCTCGACCATCCCTAGCGTCTCCCCTTCTTGGCGGCGCGCTTGGCCGCCTTCTTCTTGGCCTTCGGCTTTGCGGTGCGGCGGCGCTGGGCGGCGGCCGATGATGGCGGCCGACGGCGCGGCGGGCCGTCACCTCGATCTCGATGCGCATGCGCGGATCGACGAGGCCGGCGACGATGGCCGTGGAGGCCGGCCGGATCTCGCCGAAATGCTCACCGAGGATCGGCACGATGTTCGGCCAGTCAGCCGGGTTTGGCACGATGTAGTTGGCGCGCACCACGTCGCGCAGCGAGCTACCGGCCTGGGCCAGCGCCGCGGAGATGTTGCGCAAGGTCTGCCGCACCTGCTCGGCCAGATCGTCCGAGATCGCCATCTTGGCATAGTCGAAGCCGGTGGTGCCGGAGACGAAGACCCATTCGCCATCCACCACCGCCCGCGAATATCCCGCCGCTTTTTCGAAACTCGAGCCCGAGGAAATCAGTTTGCGCGCCACGTCTGCCTCCCTTTAGGAGCGGCGATATTGTCATTCCGGCCGTGCGCCAGCAATGGCGAGGGAAGCGCTTGCGCTGAGGCCCCGAGGCAACGAAACTTCCCGCCCGTCGCGTCAGTTCTCCGGTGCATCATGATCCTCGAAGTCGCCATCCTCGACATCAAGCCGGGCCAGTCTCCGGCTTTCGAAGCCGCCTTCCACGACGCCGCTCCCATCATCGCCAGCATGCCCGGCTACAAGGGTCATGAGATCCGCCGCTGCATGGAGCAAGCCGACCGCTATATCCTCTTGGTGAAGTGGCGGCGGCTGGAGGATCACACCGAAGGTTTCCGGAAATCGGCGGAGTACGGCCGCTGGAAGGCGCTATTGCACCATTTCTACGACCCGTTTCCGACCGTGGAGCACTACGAGCCGGTGTCGGCGGCAGGTTGATTTCTAGTTCGGCGAGATTTGCGATTCTGCTTTCGACTCTGGGCTACGTTGCCCCAGGCGCGGTTCTGTCCCAGCCAGTAGCCGCTGAATGTTGGCACGATGGCGCACAATCACGTAGATGCTACCGGCAATCACCAGTAACCGATAGGGCAACGGTTGCTCCAAGCCGCAGACAAGGGCGATCGCAGTCAACGCCCCCAGCATCGAACTAAGGGAAACAATCCGAAAAATGGCCAGTACAACGCCAAAAACCGCCGCAGCACCTAAACCTACTGGCCAAGAAATCGCCAGCAACACGCCTAGCCCCGTCGCAGCGGATTTGCCACCTGTAAAATTCAACCAAATCGAACGGCTATGCCCCAACAACACGGCAAGTCCGGCCAGGCAAACAGCCCAAGGCACCCAGGTTTGCAGATCAAGCGCTGCCGGTGGCGTGAGGGACGTCAGCGAATAGAGCCAAGGATAAAACCAGCGGACAAAGACGATCGCTGCCACGCCTTTCAGCACATCTACCAGGAGCACCGCCAGCGCAGGCCATTTCCCCAGGGTTCGCAATACGTTCGTTGCCCCAATCGATTTGGAGCCGTGCTCTCGGATATCAATGCCCTTGAGCAGTTTCCCCGCCAGATAGCCTGTGGGCGTAGAACCCAGGAGATAAGCGATCGCCAATCCAACCGCACTTGCTATCCAGAAAACCATGGCATTCACCTCGACGCTCTAATTTCAGGCAATCGTCATTTTGGTCGACTGCCTCTTTGACCGCTATGGGTCATTTTCGAGGGATTCAGCGAGGGTTGCAGGCCGGTTGATGTCCACACTCTGCCCCCGAGAGCGCGAGGCCGGGGCTGGGCCGGCGCATTGCGTTTGCCCGCTCTCTGCGCGCACTAGTGCGAAGCCCCCTCACCCCCTGCCGCCTCTCCTCCGGTGGGAAGAGGGGATTCTATTTTGTTCTAAACCGCTCCTTGTCGAAATCGACTAGAGCTAGACCGGCTCCCGCCGCTGCGCCTCGACCAGTGCGCGGTTGCGGCGGTTCTCGCGGTCGTTGTTGATCACCAGTATCGCATGGGCGACGCCGATGCCCCAGACGATCACGCCTGCCGGGAACCAGAAGACGATGGTGATCGACAGCACGATCGCCCCGACATAGATCAGCAGGTTGAAAATCGCCTGGAAGATCCGGCCGGTAAACAGCAGCGCCAGCGGCGAGCAGAACAGCGCGAGAAGATAGAGCATGGGGTGTCGGCACTCCTATCCAAAACGCTGAATAGATGGGAACGCCGGCGGCGGATTCCAAGTGGCTCAGAATCTCGCTGCCTAGGCGGGCCGGGCGCCTTCCAGGATCAGCCGAACTCCGAGCGCGCCGAGCACGGCGCCGGCGGTGCGATCGATCCAGCGCTTGCTCCTTAGGTAGACGCCGCGCGGCCGTGGCGACGAAAAGAGCAGCGCGACAGCGGCGTACCATCCCGCCTCCACCGCAAAGACGAGCGGCGGCAATGCAAGGACGAGCCATAGCGGCGGCTGCGCCGGGAGCAGCGCGGCAAAGATACTGGCATAGACCACAGCCGTCTTCGGATTGCTGAGCTGTGTCATCAGGCCCATGAAAAACGACCGGCTTGGCTTGGCCACGATTGCGTTACTGTCCACTCCGACTGCGATTGGCTCTCCGGCCGCACGCCATAGCTTGATCGCCAAATAAATCAGGTAGGCGCCGCCCGCGATTTTGAGGGCCAGATAGAGCCACGCGGCCTGCATCAAGAGCGCCTGCAAGCCCAGCAGCGCGAGAGCAGCGAAGACAACGCCACCGGCGCCCATGCCGAGCGCCGCCGCCAATCCATCACGGCGCGACTGCGCGATTGACGTGCGCACGACCAGCACGAAGCTCGGCCCCGGACTAATGGCGCCGACCGCCAGCGTGCCGAGAATAGCAAGGAGTGCGACGAGCGATGACACTTTACGCCGTCTCCTCGAACAGCTCGCGGCCGATGAGCATGCGCCGGATCTCCGATGTTCCCGCACCGATTTCGTAGAGCTTCGCGTCGCGCAGGAGGCGGCCGGTGGGGTAGTCGTTGATGTAGCCGTTGCCGCCCAGGCACTGAATCGCTTCCAGCGCCATCCAGGTGGCTTTTTCCGCCGCATACAGGATCGCGCCGGCGGCGTCCTTGCGGGTGGTCTCGCCGCGGTCGCAGGCCTTGGCGACAGTATAGACATAGGCTTTGGCGGCGTTCATGACCGTGTACATGTCGGCAATCTTGCCCTGCATGATCTGGAATTCGCCGATCGCCTTGCCGAACTGCTTGCGCTCATGGACATAGGGAATGACCGTATCCATGCAGGACTGCATGATGCCCAGGGGCCCGGCGGCCAGCACGGCGCGCTCATAATCGAGGCCGCTCATGAGCACGCGCACGCCCTTGCCCACATCGCCCAGCACATTCTCCGCCGGCACCTCGCAATCCTGGAACACCAGCTCGCAGGTGTTGGAGCCGCGCATGCCCAGCTTGTCCAGCTTCTGCGCGGTGGAGAAGCCCTTCATCCCCTTCTCGATCAGGAACGCCGTGATGCCCTTGGAGCCGGCTTCCGGATCGGTCTTGGCATAGACCACCAGCACGTTGGCGTCCGGCCCGTTGGTGATCCACATCTTGTTGCCGTTGAGAATGTAGCGGTCGCCCTTCTTCTCCGCGCGGGTCTTCATGCCCACCACATCGGAGCCGGCGCCCGGCTCGCTCATCGCCAGCGCGCCCACATATTCGCCCGATATCAGCTTCGGCAGATACTTCTTCTTCTGCTCCGCCTTGCCGTTGCGGCGGATCTGGTTGACGCAGAGGTTGGAATGCGCGCCATAGGACAGGCCGACCGAAGCCGAGGCGCGGCTGATCTCCTCCATCGCCACCACATGCTCGAGATAGCCCATGGCGGCGCCGCCATACTCCTCCTCGACGGTGACGCCGAGCACGCCGAGCGCGCCGAATTTGCGCCAGAGATCCATGGGGAAGTTGTTGCTGCGGTCGACCTCGGCGGCGCGCGGCGCGATCTCCGCGGCGGCGAAATCCGCGACGGTATCGCGCAACGCATCGGCCGTCTCGCCGAGATCGAAATTCAGTCCGGGATAGCGGTTGGCGGGCATGGTGTTTTCCTTTCGCCAGGAAGGTTAGCGCCGTTGGAGCCCTCGGTGAAAGTGCCTAAGGCTGCTACCCACTGATAAAGTGCCAAACCGCCCCCCTTGAGGGGGCGGTCGGATCAACGAGCATAGCGAGGTGATACGGGTGGGGGTACGGCTCGGTGTCCAAGATAGTCACCAGCTTTGCCTGAGATTTCAGCAATTGAGTCCGGAATTGAGACACCCCCCTTCTGTCTCATCGCTGGCGCGATGAGACATCTTCCCCCTCAAGGGGGGAAGATTGGGCATTTGAGCTTGATCATGCCCTTAAAGCAAAAACAGCGTCGCCAAGCCGAGGAACGAGAAGAACCCCAGCACATCCGTGGTCGTGGTGAGGAATGGCCCGGCGCTGACCGCCGGATCCATCTCCAGGCGGTGCAATACGATGGGGATGATGGTCCCGGCCAGCCCGGCCCAGGCCATGTTGAAGACCATCGCCGCCGCCAGCACCAGGCCGAGCTTCTGGCTGTGGAACCAGAGGCCGGCGACGACGCCCATGATGATGGCGAAGATGACGGCGTTCATCACGTTCACCATCACCTCCTTGCCGACGGCGCGGGCGATGTTGCTGCCGGGCGAGAGGTCGCGGGTGGCGAGCGCGCGAACGGTGACCGTGACCACCTGCATGCCCGCATTGCCGCCCATGGCGGCGACGATGGGCATGAGCACGGCGAGCGCCACGATCTGCTCGATAGTGGCGTCGAATTGGGAGATCACCGTCGCCGCGATGATGGTGTTGATCAGCGTCACGAACAGCCAGCGCATCCGCCGCCAGGCGGTCTCCAGGGCCGAGGCGTGGAAGTCGCTCTCGCCGACGCCGCTCAGGCTCATCAGAGTCTTCTTCCGTCTCTTCCTCGATCACATGCACCACGTCGTCGACGGTGATCACGCCCACGAGCCGGTCGGCCTCGTCCACGACGGGCGCCGACACCAGGGCATATTGCCGGAACATGTAGGCGACCTCTTCCTGGTCCATATCCACGCGGATCGAACGCAGTTCCGTCTCCATGATGTCCGTCAGCTTGACCGCGCGCTTGTTGCGCATGGCCCGGGACAGCGGCACCCGGCCGATCGGCGTATGCTTTGGATCGACGATGAAGAGATCGTAGAAATCGTCGGGCAAATCGCCGCTGGCGCGCAGGAAGTCGATGGTCTCGCCCACCGTCCAATAGGAGGGCACGGCCACCAGGTCGCGCTGCATCAGGCGGCCGGCGCTGTCCTCGGGATAGGTCAGGCCCTCCTCGAGGATCGCGCGCTCTTCCGCCGGCACGGCGGCGAGGATCTCCTGCTTCGCTTCCTCGTCCAGGTCTTCGAGGATGTCGACCGCGTCGTCGGTCTCCAGCTCGGTGAAGGCCTGGGCGACTTCCTTGGGGCCGAGCATCTCCATGACATCGTCACGGACATCCTCGTCCAGATAGGTCAGGGTCTCGGCCTCGATGTCCTGGCGGGTGGCCTCGATGAATTTTTCCCGGTCGTCGTCGTCGAGCTGCTCCAGCAGGTCGGCGACGTCGGCGGCGTGAAGCTCGGCGATGACCGTGCGCAAGCTCTCGGTCTGGCCGCTTTCCAGCAGGCCGCGCACCGTCTGCACCAGCTCAGCCGTTACGCCGTAACCTGCCTCGTCCTCGGCTTCCTCGGCGTCAACGTGCGGCTCGTGTTCCAGGTTGGCCATGGGCTACACAGCTTGCGGATTCGCGGCTTGGGCCTCGACGACGGCAACGGCGCTCATATTGACGATGCCGCGGACGGTGACGGTCGGCGTCAGCACATGGGCCGGCTTGGCGGCGCCGATCAGCATCGGTCCCACCTGCGGCCCCTCGCCCGCCGAGCGCAGCAGTTCGACTGCGATGTTAGCGGCATCCAGGGTTGGCATCACCAGCAGGTTCGGCTGGCCCTTCAGCCGCGAGTTCGGGAACAGCCGCAGCCGCAATTCTTCCGACAGAGCGAGCTGCGCGTTCATCTCGCCCTCGACCTCCAGCTCCGGCGCATTGGCGCGGATCAGTGCCAGCGCCGCCTGCATCTTGCGGGCGCTGGGCGTGTCGGCGGAACCGAAGTTGGAATGGGACAGCAGTGCCGCGCGGGGTTCCAGGCCAAAGCGCTGGATCGCCTCGGTCGCCAGCAGCGTCATGTCGACGATCTGCTCGGCGCTCGGGTCATGCATCACGTGGGTATCGCAGACGAAGAACGTGCCTTTCGGCAGGATAACGGCCGTGAGCGCCGATAGCTGGCGGACACCGCGCCGCAAGCCGATCACATCCAGCACATGCCTGAGATGCTCGTCGAAGGCGCCGCTGGTGCCGCAGATCATCGCCTCGGCATCTCCACGCCGGACCATCAGGGCGGCGATCACCGTGTTGCGCGTGCGCACGATGTTGCGCGCCAGGTCGGGCGTCACGCCTTTGCGTTCCATCAGCCCGTGATAGAGCTTCCAGTAGTCGGCAAAGCGGGGATCGTCGTCGGGGTCGACGATTTCGAAATCCATCTTCGGTTTCAGCCGCAGGCCGAGCCGGGCCAGCCGCTGCTCGATCACGCCGGGACGGCCGACGATGACCGGCCGCGCCAGGCCTTCGTCGATGACAGCCTGCACGGCGCGGAGCACACGCTCGTCCTCGCCTTCGGCATAGACCAGCCGCCGGGGATCACGCCGCGCCTTGTCGAACATCGGCTTCATCAGCAGGCCGGAGCGGAACACGAACTGGCTGAGGCGGTCCTGATAGGCCTCGAGATCGGCGATCGGCCGCGTGGCCACGCCGCTGTCCATGGCCGCCTTGGCGACAGCCGGGGCGATCTCCACGATCAGCCGGGGATCGAACGGGCGGGGGATCAGATATTCGGGGCCGAACTGCAGTTCCTGCCCGCCATAGGCCTTGGCGACGATTTCAGACGTTTCCGCCAGCGCCAGGTCGGAGATCGCCTGGACGCAGGCGATCTTCATTGCCTCATTGATCGTGGTCGCGCCGACATCCAGCGCGCCGCGGAAGATGAAGGGGAAGCAGAGGACGTTGTTGACCTGATTCGGATAGTCGGAGCGGCCGGTGGCGATCACGGCATCGGGCCGCACCGCCTTCACCTCCTCCGGCATGATTTCCGGCACCGGGTTGGCGAGCGCCAGCACCAGCGGCCGCTCGGCCATCTTCGCCACCATCTCGGGTTTCAGCACTTTGGGCGCGGACAAGCCGAGGAAGATATCGGCGCCGGCGATCGCCTCTCCCAGAGTGCGATGCTTCGTCTCCCGCGCGTAGATCTCCTTGTGGGGATCCATCAGCGCCTTGCGGCCCTTGTAGACCACGCCCTCGATGTCGGTCGCCGTGATGTTGGCCAGCGGCAGCCCCAGGGCCACCAGCAGGTCCAGGCAGGCCAGCGCCGCCGCGCCGGCGCCTGACGTCACCAGCTTCACCTGCTCCAGGCTCTTGCCGACCACCCGCAGGCCATTGCGGATCGCCGCGGCGACGATGATGGCGGTGCCATGCTGGTCGTCATGGAAGACCGGGATCTTCATCCGCTCCCGCAGGCGCCGCTCCACCTCGAAGCATTCCGGCGCCTTGAAATCCTCCAGGTTAATGCCGCCGAAGGTGGGCTCCAGCGCGGCGATGATATCCACCAGCTTGTCGACGTTGGTCTCCGCCAGTTCGATGTCGAAGACATCGATGCCCGCGAAGGTCTTGAACAGGACCGCCTTGCCCTCCATGACCGGCTTGGCGGCCAGCGGCCCGATCGCTCCCAGCCCCAGGACCGCGGTCCCATTGGTCACCACGGCGACCAGGTTGGCCCGGCTGGTATAGAGGGCGGCGGTGGCGGGATCGGCGACGATCTCCTCGCAGGCGGCCGCCACGCCCGGCGAATAGGCCAGGGCCAGGTCACGCTGGTTGGCCAGCGGCTTGGTCGGCGTGATGGCGAGCTTCCCGGGGCGCGGCAGCCGGTGATATTCCAGGGCACTGTCGCGCAGGCGGTCGGTCATGGCGGACTCGTTTTATTCAGGCGGTCATACCGGCGGGAGCGGCCGGGATTATAGCCGCAGCCCCCTGCCGCGCCATGGGCCGAGCAGTACCGGTGCCGGATTAACGCAGGCTGGTAAACCTTCGTAAGAACGGCTGTTTGTGAGAGTGGTGCGGTCGAGAAGACTCGAACTTCCACGGCATTTCTGCCACTGCCACCTCAAGGCAGCGCGTCTACCAGTTCCGCCACGACCGCATCCCCTATACGAAGGCGTCGCGCTTGCCTTCGGGCGCCGCCGGGAATACCAAAACCCGGGGACCGAGGCAAGCCGCGCCCCGGACTTCCAGAAGATCGCTCAAGAGATTGATCCAAATGGTGGAATGGCTGGTCAGCGACACCCCCGAGCCCTACCCGGAAGCGGTGGCGGCCATGGAGGCCCATGTGGCGGCCATGCAGGCGGGCAAGGCCGGCGGCCGGGTCTGGCTACTGGAGCATCCCCCGCTCTATACCGCGGGCACCAGCGCGCGCGAGGGCGACCTGCTGCAGCCAGGCAGGTTTCCGACCTACCGGACCGGCCGGGGCGGCCAATTCACCTATCACGGCCCGGGCCAGCGGGTGGCCTATGCCATGATCGATCTACGGCCACGAGGGTCGGACCTGCGGCGCTATGTCCATGACCTGGAGGAATGGATCATCCGAACGCTCGCCCGCTTCAATGTCAGGGGCGAGCGCCGCGCCGGGCGCGTGGGCATCTGGGTCGCCCGGGGCGGCGGCCGGGAAGACAAGATCGCCGCCATCGGCGTCCGGGTGCGGCGCTGGATCGCCTTTCATGGCATCGCCATCAACCTGGATCCAGATCTCACCCATTTCCAGGGCATTGTGCCCTGCGGCATCGCCTCCGGAGCGGAGTCGCTTTTCGGTGTCACTTCGCTCCATGAGCTTGGCATCCTGATCACGATGGCCGAACTGGACATGGCGCTGAAGGGCGCTTTTGCCGAGGTTTTCGGGGGTTCGCCCGCGGATCAGGACCGATGCCGCGGCCCAGTAGAAAAGCGAAGGGGACATCCCGGATCACCCGGGAATGTCCCCTCACTTAGCCTAGATAGCGCCACGGACTATTCGGGATAGCTATTCACCGGCAGGCCGAGGCCCTCGATGCCCGCGGTTGCCGTCGTGATGCAGGCGCCATGCTCGCCCTTCTTGGCCTGGTCCTCGGCATCCGCCACCGCCTGATTGGAGGCGTCGTAATTCTTGTGGCTGGCGCCGACCAGCATAAGGTCCAACTTCAGATCGTGCGTCAATTCCTGGCACTTGTTGGGATCGACCATATTGTCCGCGTAGGACACGGTCGCTAGGGGAGCGGAAAGAAGCATCGTACCGCCAACGACCGCGATCGTCAGAGCGCGCATTTTCATTGCTGACCTCCTGGAACTCGTTGAACTGGATTCTACCAAGGACCGGAATGCGCCAGACGGGCCCCGGTTCCGAGGGTTACGTTAATAACTTAAAGGGCAGTCGGCAATGTGAATTGCCGGGGAGCCAAATCCGATGCCACGGAGGTGCCACATGCAGCTTCAAGACGAGGAGATGCGAATCGAACAGTCCCGTACGACGCGGAGTTGAGAATGCGTCCGATTGGCCAGCCAGCCCTTGATTCGTGCTACGCCGCTAGAGTTATTTCCGGCATTGCACGATCGGAAATGCGCCAAGCCGCGCGGCCGCCGCAGGCTTCGGCGAGCCGACGGCATAGCTCAGCGGCAGCCGCTTCCACCTGCCCCGCCGTCTCCGTGCAGTTGGACTGTATCGTCAAAACTGCACGCCGGGTCGCCGGACGGATCGCCGAGCGCCCGTCCTGGTACCAGTTCCAGCGGCGGCAGAGGCATTTCACGGCGTCGGCGTAGACCACTTCGCCCGGTTTCGGCGGATCGTCGGCTGCGGTGCCGTCGCCCAGGGCGATGAAGCTGTCGCCGGGGCGGGCGATGCGGAAGGCCAGCGGCGGCGTCACCAGGTCCAGGTCGTCGGCGCCCACGGGCATGCGGTAGCGGACGGAGATGGCGTTGTAGGCGTCGACGAAGGCGTTGACCCGCGGCAGGCCGTTGCCTCGCTGGAGGGCCTTCAACAGGCGCTCCACCGAACTGCGGTAGCTGGTCTTCTTTTCGCCGAAGGCCTTGTACGCATCGCGCCAGCATTTCAGCTCGGGCAGACTGCCCAGCTCTTGTTGGCCTAGCGCCGTGGTGGCGTGCGCGGTGACCTCGGCAATCCAGGCATCCTGTGCAGGTGGCGGCGCTGCGGGTATCTCGACGCCATCAACCACCACCAACGCCACCCGGAAGGCCGGAAAGCGCTCCCGCAGTTCGGCGATGGACAGGCTGCAGGCCGCGGCCACGGCGCACCTCAGGCCGTTGGACGCTGGTGAAAGCCGGGTTCCTGCACCGGGTCTGCCAATGTCTGGTCGATACGCTCAACCCGGGCGGACCGGGGGCCGCGGCGGCAGGCCTCGATCATCTCATCCACGGCGGCTGCCGGCCCGCAGAACAAGGCCTCCACGCTGCCGTCCCCGCGATTGCGGACCCAGCCGCGCAGGCCGCGCCTGACGGCGTTCTCCACCGTCCAGGCGCGGAACCAGACGCCCTGGACCTGGCCATGGATGCGGGCGATGACGGACTTGTTGCCGGCGCCGGCCATGGCGTGGCCTCAGGCGAATTCGACGATCGGCTGGTCGACGGCAAGGCTATCGCCGGGCTTGGCGTGCAGCTTGGCGACGCGGCCGTCGCGCTCGGCGCGCAGCAGGTTCTCCATCTTCATGGCTTCGACGATAGCCAGCTCCTGCCCCGCCTTGACCTCCTGCCCCGTCTCCACTGCCAGCGATACCAGGAGGCCGGGCATCGGCGACAACAGGAAGCGGGACATGTCCGGCGGCCGCTTCACCGGCATCTTGGCCAGCAGTTCGGCGGCGCGCGTCGGCAGCACCCGCAGCTTCGCCTGCACGCCGCCATGGGAGACGCGATAGCCGGTGCCGACGCGCTCGACTTGCACCGTGACCTGCCGGCCGTTCGCCGTAGCCTGGAACAGCGGCTCGCCCAGGCGCCAGCTGGAGGCCAATTCGATGCTAGCTTCATCATCGATGACAGCATAGCCGCCGGCTGTCTCCGCCACCGTCACCATATGGCGCTCGCCGTTGTTGGCGATCACCCACTGGCCGCCGGCCCGCTCGGGCGCCGGGCGCAGGCGGCCGCTGATGGCGGCGTCCCGCTGATCGTACTGATGATGCACGACGGCGGCGACGGCGTTGATCAGCCTGATATCGGCGATCTCCGGCTTTGTGCCGCCGAAGCCGTCGGGGAATTCCTCGGCAATGAAGTTGGTGGAGAGCTTTCCCGAGGCGAAGCGCGGCTTCTTCAGCAGCGCGGTGAGGAAGTTGATGTTGTGGCCGACGCCGCGGATGTGGAACGAGTCCAGCGCGTCCCGCAGAGCCACTGTCGCCTCCTGGCGATCGGCGCCATAGCCCACCACCTTGGCGATCATGGGATCATAGAACATGCTGATCTCGGCGCCTTCATAGACGCCACTGTCGACACGCACCGCGCCACCAGTCGCGGGCTCGCGATATTTCACCAGCCGGCCGATGGAGGGCAGGAAACCGCGCTCCGGTTCCTCGGCATAGACGCGGGCCTCGATGGCCCAGCCGTTTAGCGCCACGTCCTTCTGCTTGATCTTCAGCTTCTCACCGGCGGCGACGCGGATCATCTGCTCCACCAGGTCGAGGCCGGTGACCATCTCCGTCACCGGATGCTCCACCTGCAGTCGCGTGTTCATTTCCAGGAAATAGAAGTGCTTCCTGCTGTCGACGATGAATTCCACAGTGCCGGCGGAGGCGTAGCCGACGGCCTCGGCCAATGCGACGGCCTGAGCGCCCATCGCGGCGCGCGTCTTCGCGTCGAGGAACGGCGACGGCGCCTCCTCGATCACCTTCTGGTGGCGGCGCTGGATGGAGCATTCGCGTTCGCCCAGATAGATCGTATTGCCGTGGCTGTCGGCGAGAATCTGGATTTCGATGTGGCGCGGATCCTCGATGTATTTCTCGATGAAGACCCGGTCGTCGGCGAAACTGGATTTGGCCTCGCTCTTGGCGGCGCGGAAGCCTTCGCGCACTTCCTGATCGCTGCGGGCGATGCGCATGCCCTTGCCGCCGCCGCCGGCCGAGGCCTTGATCATCACGGGATAGCCGACCTCGTGGGCGATCTTCACCGCCTCCTTGTCGTCCTTGATGACGCCGAGATAGCCGGGGACCGTGTTGACCTTGGCCTTCTTGGCCAGCTTCTTCGAACTCGATCTTGTCGCCCATGGCGGCGACGGCCTTCGCCGGCGGGCCGATGAAGACGACGCCGGCCTTCTTCAGCGCGGCGGCGAATTCCTCTTTCTCCGAGAGAAAGCCGTAGCCGGGATGCACCGCCTGGGCGCCGGTCTTGCGGCAGGCCTCGACGATGCGGTCAACCAGCAGATAGCTCTGCGCCGCCGGCGGTGCGCCGATATGCACGGCTTCATCGGCCTCGCGCACATGCAGCGCATCGGCGTCGGCGTCGGAATACACAGCCACTGTCTTGATGCCCATGGCGCGGCAGGTGCGGATCACCCGGCAGGCGATCTCGCCGCGATTGGCGATGAGGATTTTGGAGAACATGAGTCGATCTATTCTCGAATCGGAGTACTGCAACTTTGAACCACAGAGGCGCAGAGACACAGAGGTTCACACGGAGAATGTCATGATCACCAAGTACCATCCGCTTGATTCCTTGCTTTCAGCACCGGAACATGGAAGTTCAAGAGCAACCCGACTGGGAAAAGTTCCAAGCTTCAAGATATGTGAAGCAGCTGAGCTTCGTGGACCGGCAAAATCTGCTCAACGGCCTTCAGCTCCAAAACTACGTCGGTCCCTTCAACCAAGAGCATCGATCCGAAATCCCAGATTCCAACCGTTTCGGATTTGTACGAGACGCGGCAGCGATGATTTGCCGTCGGAATTGCAATCCCTTTTCTCGCATATTCGATGCAACAGGCGATCTTCATAAGCCGATTCCAATAAACCAGGCCCAAGAGCCCGGATGTACCTCGATCGCGCACCCGATAATCTTCTCTGTCAGGCCATCGCGCGTAATCCCTCCACCGACGGGTTACCCATTCAAACCTTCTCTGTGAACCTCTGTGTCTCTGTGCCTCTGTGGTTCAAGGTTGCAGTACCCACTTCACAAGCGGGATGTTGTCGTGTTTCTTCGGCGGGTTCTCGACTTGCTTTGTCCGCAGCATGGCCAGGGCCCGGCAGATGCGTTTGCGCGTGCTGTGGGGCATGATGACGTCGTCGATGAAGCCGCGGGAGCCGGCGACGAAGGGATTGGCGAATTTCTGGCGGTATTCTTCCGTGCGCACGGCGAGCTTCTGAGGATCGCCGACGTCATTGCGGAAGATGATCTCCACCGCGCCCTTCGGCCCCATCACCGCGATCTCCGCCGTCGGCCAGGCGTAGTTCACGTCGCCGCGCAGATGCTTTGAGCTCATCACGTCGTAGGCCCCGCCATAGGCCTTGCGGGTGATCACCGTGACCTTGGGCACGGTCGCTTCGGCGAAGGCGAAGAGCAGCTTGGCGCCGTGCTTGATGATGCCGCCATATTCCTGCGCCGTGCCCGGCAGGAAGCCCGGCACGTCGACGAAGGTGACGATGGGAATGTTGAAGCAATCGCAGAAGCGCACGAAGCGCGCCGCCTTGATCGAGGAGCTGATATCGAGACAGCCAGCCAGCACCATCGGCTGGTTGGCGACGAAGCCGACGGTCGAGCCCTCCATGCGGCCGAAGCCGACGAGGATGTTCTTGGCGTAGTCGGCCTGGAGTTCGAAGAAGTCGCCCTCGTCGACCACCTTCTGAATCAATTCCCGCATGTCGTAGGGCTTGTTGGGATGGGCCGGAATCAGCGTATCCAGCGACAGGTCGTCGCGCTCGGCGGAGTCCGAACAGGGCCGCACCGGCGGCTTCTCGCGGCTGGAGCCCGGCAGGAAGTCGATGAATCGCCGCAGTTCCATCAGCGCCTCGACATCGTTCTCGAAGGCCAGATCGGCAACGCCGGACTTCGAGGTATGGGTGCCGGCGCCACCAAGCTGTTCATGGGTGACGTTCTCGTGGGTCACCGTCTTCACCACGTCGGGGCCGGTCACGAACATGTAGGAGGAGTCGCGGACCATGAAGATGAAGTCGGTCATCGCCGGGGAGTAAACCGCGCCGCCGGCGCAAGGGCCCATGATCAGCGAAATCTGCGGCACCACGCCCGACGCCAGCACATTGCGCAAGAACACGTCGGCATAGCCGGCCAACGACGCCACGCCCTCCTGGATGCGCGCGCCGCCGGAATCGTTGATGCCGATGACGGGTGCGCCGACGCGGATCGCCTGATCCATCACCTTGCAGATCTTCTCCGCGTGCGCCTCGCTGAGCGAACCGCCGAACACGGTAAAATCCTGGCTGAAGATGAAAACCAGCCGGCCGTTGACCGTGCCATGGCCGGTTACCACGCCATCGCCGGGGACCTTCTGTTTGTCGATGCCGAAATCGCTGCTGCGATGCTCGACGAACATGTCCCATTCTTCGAAGCTGTCGGCATCGAGCAGCAATTCGATGCGCTCGCTGGCGGTCAGCTTGCCTTTGGCATGCTGGGCTTCCACGCGGCTTTCGCCGCCGCCGAGACGGGCGCGGCCGCGCTTCTCCTCCAACTGGCGAAGTATTTCCTGCATGCCGCCCCCGAATGTTACAGTTTTATGACAGTCGCCGACCAATGGTCTGAATAGCATCGGCGGGACCGCAATGCCAGCCTCCAGCGCACTAATCGGACGCCAACAGTCGACGGGATTTGGGCCTGGATCCATCGACGAACGACCTCGCCGACGACATCGTTATCATTGGGGTTCGGACGCCGTAACGACCACGGCGCATCGCCTGTCGATTGCGCAGCGCAGAAACCCGAAAATGCTTCAGCTAGAAATTCGGTGCGGAGTCGACGCCTAGCAGCAGTGTCCGGACATCGAGTTCCAGTCTTGCGCTGAGCGGAGTGCGCTCTGTTGCCATCAAGGATTTGAGAGCTTCGGCTGACCTCGGCGGCAGTTGGTCACGGCGACGAGCCACTGCATGATGTCATCCCAGCGTGAAAGCAGCACAGTGGCGCAAGCATTGCGCCACTGTGCTTCCAGCAATTACTTCTTGCCCTTGTCCGGCTTGCCCTTGTCCGGGTTGCCGTGGCCATTGCCGCCTGTGCCGTGATTGCCGCCGCCGTTGCCGGGGTTGCTGCCGTCGTCATGGTCGGGATCGTTACCGTGACCATTGTTGTGGTCTAAGTCATTGCCCTGACTGCTGTCATTACCGCCCGCGCCGTTGCCGGGGTTGCTGTCATCGTCGTGGTCGGGGTCATTGCCGTGACCGTTATTACCGTCACCACCTTGTCACCGGTGTCACCACCATTGTCGCCGGTGTCACCGCCATTGTCGCCGGTGTCACCGCCGTTGTCGCCGGTGTCACCGCCGTTGTCGCCGGTGTCGCCGCCATTGTCGCCGGTCGTGTCGCCGGTATCGCCGCCGTTGTCGCCGGTATCACCACCATTGCCACCGGTGTCACCACCGTTGTCGCCGGTGTCAACGCCGTTGTCGCCGGTGTCACCACCGTTGTCGCCGGTGTCGCCGGTATCACCAGTGTCGCCGCTGTTGTCCCAGTGTCACCGGTATCACCAGCGTCTCCATTGTCACCGGTGTCACCGTTGTCGCCGTACCGCTCGGCGCCTTCATCTCCCGTCGTCCTTTGTCATCGGGAGCTTCCGGTTGCGTCGCCTTCGTCGCCGCCCTGGTCGGGCGACGTAGAATCGCCCTGGTTCGGATTGGTGTTTTTGGCGACTTGGCCATGGCTCGCCGCTGAGCTGCCCGGTCCGTGCCGCAGAGGTAATCACATTCCTCCCCGGCAACGGCCGGAGCGGCAATAAGCATCGCAAGGATGGAAATTGTGTAGCGCAGAATTCAGTCGTCCTTTCGAACAAGCGCCGGAGTTGAAACACGGCCCCAGCGCGATACCGTTTCGTCAAATTTCCAACGATCGCCTGGGTCGGCGAGCCAACGCTGCGGAAGTGTGAGCCGTTAACACTTCATTAAGACTTTCGATTACTGTCCGTTCGCGACCAAGCTTCAACTGTTGGATGAATTGGCAAGCGGGCCGGCGCAATCAATGTGAGGCAACGCGTCTCACAGTGAGATGCAGGCGAGATGCTGCCGTCTGCCGCTGAAAGGTTCGCTTGAACGCTCTACAGATGTGAGATGCTGCTAGATGCTGCTGAGCGGGGCGGGTACACACGCGGACCAGATCCTGCCGGTGATTACTGTCGGATTTGGCCTAGAGGAATTCGGGACCGCTGCGGCACTCCCAGAGGAGCGATTGCACATCAGATAACTAGATCAATGAATTACGGCTCGTTTCATCGCCGAAGTATTGCTTGCAAGCCATCACCGGCTGTTACAGTTTTATGCCGTTCGTCCACCGATAGTCCGCATAGTAACGGCGGACCCGTTATGCCAGCCTCCAACATGATTCCATTGCCTGCCTCGATCGCCTATTGCCGCCGATAACCAAAGGGATTTCAGCCTGGAGCCATCCACTCATTACCTCGTCGACGTCATTGTCATATTGCTCGCCGCGATCATCGGCGTCGCCCTTGCCCATCGCCTTCGCCTCGGTCCGATCTTCGGATATCTCGCCACCGGCCTGATTGTCGGCCCGGCCGGATTAAATTTGCTGTCCGATGTCGAGACGGCGCGCGGGCTGGCAGAATTGGGCGTGGCGTTCCTGCTATTCACGGTCGGCCTCGAGCTGCCGCTGGCGCGTCTGCGCGTCATGCCGCAGGCCATCTATGTGCTGGGTGTCGCCCAGATTTTTTGACGGGGCTCGTCATTGGCCTGGCGGCAGTCCTGCTGGGCCTCGAGGTGCGGATCGCGATCGTCGTCGGACTTGCGCTGTCGCTGTCATCCACGGCCATCGTACTGCCGCTGCTGGTGGAGCGCCGTGAGCTCAGCAGCCGTTTCGGCCGCGGCATCTTCGGCATCCTGATGCTGCAGGATCTCGCCGTCGGCCCGCTGCTGGTCGTGCTGCCGAGCTTGCGGGGCGATGCGGAGGATATCAGACTGCATTGGGCGAGAGCCTGCTCAAGGCCGTGATCGCCGCTGTCCTGATCCTCGGCGTCGGCCGGCTGGCGCTGCGGCCGCTGATGAACATCATCGCCGCGACGCGGGTGCGTGAAATCTTTGCCGCCCAGACACTGCTGATCGTCATCATGGCGGCGCTCGCCACCCATTGGGCCGGTCTCTCGATGGCGCTGGGCGCCTTGCTGGCGGGCATCCTGCTCGCCGACTCCGCCTTCCGGCATCAGGTCGCGGCGGAGATCGAGCCGTTCCGCGGCCTGCTGCTGGGCCTCTTCTTCATGACCATCGGCATGCTGTTGCAGACCGAGCAGATCAGGGCGCACTGGATGGCGATCACCCTCCTCGTGCCGTGCCTGATCCTCGTCAAGGCGGCGATCCTGTTTCCGCTGACGCGCTGGCTGCTGCTGTCGCCGGGACCGGCATTACGGCTGGCGCTGGTGCTGGCGCAAGGCGGCGAGTTCGCGCTGGTTCTGTTCGGCGAAGCGCTGAAATTCAATCTGCTGCCGGGCGACCTGCAGCATATCCTGGTCATCTCCGTCACTATTTCGATGATGCTGACCCCCGCTCTTGCCTGGCTCGCGGACAAGGTTGTGCCGAAGATCGGCAAGCGCTCGGAGCTGGAGAAGTCGGACCTGGCGACAGCCGCCCCATCCATGTCCCAGCATGTGATCCTGGCCGGCTATGGCCGTGTCGGCCGCACCGTGGCCGCCCGCCTCGATGCCCATGACATTCCCTGGATCGCCATCGATAACGATCCCTATCGCGTCGCCCGCGAACGCCGCGAAGGACGGCCGGTGTTTTTCGGCGGCGCCGACCGGATCGAGATCCTGGAATTGGTCGGTCTGGCGGAAGCGCAGGTTCTTGTCATTGCCGTCGACAACCCGAAAGCGGCGCTGCAGCTCGCCGCGCTGGTGCACTACATCCTGCCGGAGCTGCTGGTGGTAGCCCGTGCCTATGACGATGCCCACGCCGCGGAACTGCGGGCGGCTGGGGTGGATATCGCAATCCCCGAGCCGTCGCCGATCAGCGACCGCATCGCCGATGCAGTGCTGGAAAAGATCAATCCGATCGCCGTTTGAACGGGCTATCGGCGCAGCAGATCAAGGAATTGCGCCGTGTTGCGGATATCGGTCAGTAGCGCCAGGCGACGCTTGGCCGCCTCCGCATCCTCGCCCCATTTTTCGATCTGGAATGTCTCGTCGAGCTGCGAGGCCGCCCAGGCTTGATCGGCGTCGATGAAGCCGCCGCGAAGAGCCAATGCAATCACCAGCGATCCGCAAACGCCGGTAAGCGCCTGCAAGGCCGTGAGTTCCAGATCATCGAGGCCATCGATGGCGCGCCGCAGCGCTTGAAGCGCTTCAGCAGGTTGCGGCCGCGGCATCACGCCCACGGTCACCTCAGCGGCGCATCGAACTCGCGCCGCACCCAGTCCACCAGCGGCTGCCAGGTCTTATGTTGCCGCGCCACCAGATCCGCCGGCAGCTCGGCGCGATGGCAGACCAGGTCTGTCGCGGCATATCCGGCGGTGTCGGCGGCGATGCGGTCCCGCTGGGGCATGACCCGATCGATTGCCGTGGAGACGAGTTGCATGACCGGCATGGATTCCGGCTGGATTTCTTCGATCTGAGAATCCCATTCGGCAGCAATTGCTTCGATCAGCGGCCGCTGCGGCAGGACCAGCGGCGCCCGCGCCGGCGTATGGAGCGGCTTGCCGTCGAGAGTGACGCGATATCCGCCATCCACGGCTTCGACGGCGACTTTCTTGTAGACGCGTTTCAAGCCTTCGCCCTCGACCAATGACGGCCGCCCGCCAAGTCGGCGGCCGGCGGAGGTCATGTCATGGCAATGGAAACTTGTCCAGCTTGGCGGAACGAGGGGCGCGTCACTTGCCTTTGGTGGCGTTCGACGTGTCGGTGCTGGTGCTGCCTTCAAAGAAGCCATCGATGCTGTTGCCGACATTGCCCAGGATCTTCCCGGCCTTGTCCAGCGTGCCCTCATTGCTGCTCGACGCCGTGGCTTTCTTCTTGGGCTTCGTTGTGGCTGCTGTCGTCGAAGTCGTCGCGGCAGGCTGCGTGGCAGGCGGTTGCGCGGCGGCAGGTTCCTTGGCGGTCACCGGCGCGGGCTCGACCACCGCAGCTTCCGGCAGGGCGGCTTCCTCGGCGGGCGCAAGTTGCGGCTCAGGCGTGACGGCGGCAGTTGCCGGCATAGGCGCCGGCGCGCCGCAGGATGGAATACTCCGCGTCGATGTTTGCCCGGTGCTCAGGCCCGTGGCGCTGCCGATCGCGCCCAATACATTGTCCGTCGCCAGCGCCGCCGTGGTGCCCACCACCTTCGTTGCACCGGCGACCGCATCGGGCTGCACGCTGGGCGAACCCAGTGCTCCGACCACATCGACCGGCACGGCAAATTGCGACAAGCCGATCTGCTTGGCCACCGGATCGAAGCGCATGCCGATGGTTTCCTTGCCAAGATTAATCTTGCCGCTGCCGACGATCGCGGCACCGGGCGCGTCGATCACTGTCTTCTTGCTGGTTGCGACGCCGTTCTTCACGTCGAACGAGGTCACAAGACAGCTTACGCCTGCGCCGCCCTGGCCGCCGGTCGCGATCATCTGCGTCATGTCGGCCAGGAGGAAACGCGCGAATTCGTTATTGATGTAGCCGCCGGCCATGTGGAGCTGCGCGGCGCCGCCGAGCGTCGCCATGAGATCGTGCAGGGAGTTGCCCTGGCCGTTGAGATCAAGCGCCAGGTTGGCGCTACCGCCACCCAGCACGCCGTCGAGACCGAGCAGGCCCAGCAGATCGTTGCCGCTGATACCGTCCGCATTGGTGCGCAGCGAGACGGCCGGCGTCTTGCCCGCGGCATTGACTACCGAGCTAAGCACCAGCTGCCCGCCACTGATACCCGCATGGAACGGCGACAATGTCGCGACTCCGTCGGCGAGGACGAGGCGGCCGGTGACATCCTTCAACTCGACCGAATTGCTGACAAAGGATTTGGCACCGAAAGTCAGATCGCCGTCGACGGCCTTGATCGCATCGAAGGGAATCCTATCGTCGGAGAAGATCCGGCCATCGTCTGGTTCCGCCGGCGCGGGTTCGGCAGCCGGCTCGTCGGCGAGAATGTCGGCGAGATCGAGATGATTGCTTTGCAGGGTGCCTGTGAACTTGGGCCGCACGCCGCGGAAATCCAGGGCCGCATCACCCTTGAGGTCGCTCTGCGCCACCGACGCATCGAGCTTGCTGACTTGGTATTGCTTCTGGCTGCCGCTGAGCGCGCCGCTGAACTTGAACGGACCCCGCTCGGCCAGGGCAATTCCAAAGGGCCGGCCGATTTCGGCCAGAGTCGGGCCGCTGCCTTCGATATTCAGATTCATGTCACCTGCAAAGTAAGGCGCATCTATATTGCCTTCAGCCGCAAGCCGGCTCTCGCCGGATTGCAACTTGACGTCAATCGCGAGGTCGCCGCCGGCCATCAGCGCTTTGAGGTTGTCGATCTCGCCCTCGGCTTTCAGCGGCTGGCCATCGATCGCGCCGGCCAGGTCGAATTCCAATGTCTGATCCAGCCCGCCGGCGGTCAGCTTGAGCAGCTTGATCTCGGCCTCGCGGTGCTCTTTGGCGCCCTGGTCGTCAAAGACGAGTTTGGAGTCCTCGATGCGGATCTGATGGATCTCCGGCAGGCTGCCTTCAGCGTTTTCATCCGCCGGCGCACCCCCGGCCGGTTCCGTGTTTGTGGCGAACGTCCAGTTGTCCTTGCCGTCGGCGGCGCGTTCCAGATTGACCTGAGCGCCGGTCAGAATGATGCGCCTGATCTTCACATCGCCGAACAGCAGCGGCAGCAGGCGGATCTCCACCTCGAGCCGCTTCGCCGACGCCATCAGCGGCTGCTGGGACCATTTGGCATTTGAAAGCGTGATGTCCTCGATCACGACGCCGGGCGTCAGTCCGAGGGCAATGTCGATGTCGCCATTGATCTCGAGCTTTCGGCCGGTCGCTTCTTCAACCGCCGTCGTGACCACACCGGCATAGGTCCGGGGATCAATATTCATGACGGCGATGATCGCGGCGACACCGGCCAGCAGTACCAAGCTGGCGGCGGCGGCCAGTCCGATCTTGACCAGCCGCCAGCGGGATTTGCGGCGGCCGGCCCGCGGCGGCGGCGGATTTGCGGCGGTCTTTACAACGGTTTCGCTGACCTGTTCCTGCTTCGGCGGCATGGAACGCTTTGCGGGCACCGTGAGAACCGGCGCCGCAACCTCGGGTTCGCCCGCTTCGCCGGCCGAGTCATCGGCAGCCTTGGCCACCGGCGCCTCATCCGCAAGCGGCATAGTTTCAGCCTTGCGGGTCGGGGCCTTGGGCGTGAACAGCGACGGCGCCACGGCAGCGGCGGCATCGGTGGTGAGAATCTTCGACCGGCCGGCCTTTCCGGCCTTGGGCAGCTTCTTCGCGAGATACTTCCAGAGCTGGGCGATGGTACCGGCCGCCGCTTCTTCCGCGCCGGTATCCGAAACGGTACGCCCCTCGATCATCGCATCGACAAAGGCCAGGCTGCGCGGGATCGACGTCGTCGCCACCGGGCCGAACTGCGCCAGGGTCATGACCAGGTCCGCGGGCAGTTCGGAATCCGCCTGGGCGCCATTGACGATGAACACGAACGGCTTCCCGGCCTGACGCGCCAGTTCCGCAGTAGCGTTGGCGGCATTCAGATCATGGCCGTAGGGCCGCGTCGGTATGGCCACGAGGTCAGCGGCCTGGAGCACGGTTTCTATGGAGTGGCTGAGCGCCGGCGGCGTATCGATGACCGCGAGGTCAACGCCTTCGCTGCGCAATGCTTCGATCTTCTCGAGCAGCTCCGCCTGGGTGGCGTGCACATGCCGCAGCGGCTGATCCGCCCGCTTGGCGCACCAGTCGGCCAGATGGGCCTCGGGATCGACGTCGATGACGGCGACGCTGCCGCTCTTCTGCGCCTGCACGGCGATATGGCCCGCCAGCGTGGTCTTGCCGGCACCGGCCTTCTGGGATGCAAAGGCGAGGACGCGCATCGTTGTCTAAACTCCAAACGCTGCCCGCACCGGGCCCAGGGTCGCGTCCGACTATCAACAAAATTGGTGAAACGACCGTAAAGGCGGCGGCAAGCGGGTCGCGAGCAGCAGCGGTCAAGTCATGGATTACATAAGACAATCCGTGCGAGGCCATCCGGGTCCGGCGGCCGAATATTGGTTAACGGGTGCCGTGCTCCCGGGTCCCAGGCTGGAATCCCAGGGCCTCGAAGGCCGCGGCCATATGGGCCGGGATGGGCGCGGTAATCGTCACCTCCCGCCCGGCCGGCGCACGGATCGTAATCGACCGCGCCAGCAGCATCAGGTGCTTGCCGGTGGTCCCTATATTGAGGTGAGCCTTGGCGCCGCCATACTTGCCGTCGCCGAGGATCGGCGTTCCCAGGGCCGCGCAATGGGCGCGGAGCTGGTGCGTGCGGCCGGTCAGCGGCCACATCTCGAGCCAAGCAGCCTTCTGTCCGGCATGATCAAGCACACGATACTCGGTGACCGCCGACTTGCCTTCTTCGTCCGGTACCACCCGTTCCCCTGCCCGCCCAGGCAATTTCGCCAGCGGCAGATCGATGCGGCCTTGGCGGATCTTCGGCACGCCCACCACGATCGCCCAGTAGGTCTTCTGGCTGGTCTTGTCACGGAATGCCTCGGCCAGCGCCGCCGCTGCGCGGGCATTGCGGGCCAGAAGCAGCACGCCGCTGGTGTCCCGGTCCAGCCGGTGCACCAGGCGGGGCCGCTCCGCCGCGCCGAAGCTCAGGACATCGAGCATGGCGTCGAGATGCCGGTCGAGCTTCGAACCGCCCTGCACCGCCAGACCCGCCGGCTTGTCGATCGCCAGCATGTCATCGTCCTTGTAAAGCACGGAGGCCTGCAGCTCGCGGGCGTCTCTTGTGCTGACGGGCCGCGGTTCCGTGACGGGTGGAGCCGGCTGCTGCGGCAAGGGCGGCACGCGAACGGCGGCGCCGGAGATGAGCCGGAGACTGGCGGCGGCGCGCTTGCCGTCGACGCGGATCTGTCCGGTGCGCAAGAGCTTCTCCAGGCGCCCATGGGTCAGAGTCGGGAAATGCCGCTTGAACCAGCGGTCGAGCCGCAGGTCCGCCTCGTCGGCCGCAACGGTCAGGGTCTGTACGCCACTCATGGAACGAGGTGACGGACCAGGATCATGCCGGCATAGAAGCCGAGGATCGAGAGTGCGACCGACCCCGCGACGTAGAACCCCGTCGCCATCGTATCATGGCGTGCGGCCAGGGTCGCGGTGTCCAAGGCAAAGCTGGAAAAGGTAGTGAAGCCGCCGAGAACGCCGACGGTGAGGAAGGCGCGCATGCCCGGCGTCACCGACCATTTCAGCGCCATCAGCTCCACCAGCAGGCCCATGATCAGGCAGCCCAGCACATTCACCGCCAGCGTGCCCCAGGGAAAATTGGTGCCGAACCAGCGGCCGACTTGACCGGCCATCAAGTAGCGGGCCGTGGCACCGACAGCGCCGCCGAACGCAACCGCCAGGATTATCCTCATGACTTGCCTTCGCCCTCCGAGCCCCGCTCGCGGCGAAGCCGATCCCAGTATTCCAGCCGCTTGCGGATCTCCCGCTCGAAACCGCGGTCGACCGGCTCGTAGAGATTCCGCCTGTTCATGCCCGGCGGGAAGTAGTTCTGGCCGGAGAACCCTTCGGCGGCGTCGTGGTCGTATTCATAGCCCTTGCCGTAGCCGAGATCCTTCATCAGCCGCGTCGGCGCATTCAGGATATGCATCGGCGGCGTCAGCGATCCCGTGTCCTTGGCGGCCTCCCGCGCGGCGCCGTAGGCGCGATAGAGCGCATTGGATTTCGGCGCGGTGCCCAGAAAGACAATGCATTGCACCAGCGCCAATTCGCCTTCCGGCGAGCCGAGGCGTTCATAGGCCTCCCAGGCCGCGATGGCCTGGGGCAGCGCCTGGGGGTCGGCCAGGCCCACATCCTCGACGGCAAAGCGCACCAGCCGCCGGGCGATGTAGCGCGGATCCTCGCCGCCGGCCAGCATGCGGGCAAACCAGTAGAGTGCCGCATCGGTATCGGACCCGCGCAGCGACTTGTGCAACGCGCTGATGAGATTGTAATGCGCCTCCTGCGCCTTGTCGTAGAGCGGCATGCGGCGCTGCACGGCGGCCATCAGGGCCTTTGTGTCCAACGGCGGTGCCGCGGCCGGCAGTGCGAACAGTTCCTCCGCCATATTCAGGAGGTAGCGGCCATCGCCATCGGCCATGGCGCGCAGCGCCTGCCGGGCTTCCGCGTCGAGCGGCAGCTTGCGGCTTTCGGTCTGTTCGGCGCGGACCAGCAGGCTCTCGAGCGCCGCATCATCAAGTCGGTTGAGGACGAACACTTGCGTCCGCGACAGCAGCGCTGCGTTCAACTCGAAGGATGGGTTCTCCGTCGTGGCGCCCACCAGGATCACCGTGCCGTCCTCGACATAGGGCAGGAAGCCATCCTGCTGGGCGCGGTTGAAGCGGTGGATCTCGTCGATGAACAGCAGCGTTCCCTGTCCGGCGGTGCGGCGGGCGCGCGAGGCCTCGAACACCTTGCGCAGATCGGCAACGCCGGAAAATACCGCCGACAGCGGCTCGAAATGCAGCTTCGTATGCTCCGCCAGCAGGCGCGCCAGCGTGGTCTTGCCGCAGCCCGGCGGGCCCCAGAGGATCATCGAGGTCAGGCGCCCGGAGGCGATCATGCGGCCAATGGGACCCTGCTTCGACAGCAGGTGATCCTGGCCGACGACTTCGTCCACCGACTTCGGCCGCAGCCGGTCGGCCAATGGCCGCGGCGCCAAAGACTCGAACAGGCCGCTGGATGCACTGCTGTCGCGACGCATGGCCGGCATATCCCCGGGGCTAGGAGAGCACGATGGTGTGGGTCTGGCCGCCGCGGCGGATGCTGAGGCGCCAGCTCTCGGCGGGATGCTGGATCGCTGCCTTGACCTCCGATACCGACTTGACCTCCTCGCCGGCGACTTCCAGTAGCAGATCGCCCGGCCTGAGGCCGATACGACGCGCCGCGCTGCCGCGCGCCACCGACACGACCATGACGCCTTCCCAGGCATCGTCGATGCCCAATTCTTCGGCGACGGCGGGGGATAGATTCACGATCGAGGCGCCGGACAACGGATTGTCGCCCTCAAGCAGCGTTTCCTCGCGGGGCGGATCTTCCGGCGCCGCCACCAGCGTAATGGTAACATCCTCGGGCCTGCCGTCGCGCAGCACCCGCAGATGCGCCTGGCTGCCGATCTTGGCGGTCGCGACGCGGAACCGCAGGCCCGCGGGATCCAGCACTTCGTGGTCGTTGAAGCTGAGAATGACGTCGCCGAGCTCCAGGCCGGCTACCGCAGCCGGGCTCTTCGGATGCACCTGATTGAGCACGACACCGCCGGGCCGGTCGACGCCGAAGCCTTGCGCCAACTCACGGGTCAACGGCTGTCCTGTCACGCCCATCCAGGGACGCACGGGCCGCCCGCCCTGCCCGGCCGCGGCCACAACCGTCGCCACCATGTTGGCGGGGATGGCGAAGCCGATGCCGATCGAGCCGCCGCTGCGGGAGAAGATCGCCGTGTTGATGCCCAGGAGGTCGCCGTTCATATCCACGAGCGCGCCGCCCGAATTGCCCGGGTTGATGGCGGCGTCGGTCTGGATGAAGAAGCCGAGATCGGAGATGCCCACCTGAGTGCGGGCAACCGCGGAGACAATACCGCTGGTCACCGTCTGTCCGACACCGAACGGGTTGCCGATGGCGAGCACGAGATCGCCGACGTCGATCCGCTCCGAATCCGCGAAGGCCAGCGTCGGAAGCTGTTCGCCCTTGGGATCGATGCGCAGTACCGAGAGATCGGTCCGCTCGTCATGAGTGACGACAGTGGCGTCGAATTCGCGCCGGTCGCCGAGCACGACGGTGATGTCCTCGGCTCCCTCCACCACATGCTCGTTGGTCACGACCAGGCCATCGGCGCTGACGATCACGCCGGAGCCAAGGGAAGTCTGCTCCCGCTCCCGCGACCCGCCGAGGGCGGAGTCGTTGCCGAAGAACTGCTTGAAGAAGGGATCGTCGAACATCGGCGAGGCCGACTGTGTTTTCACGACACGGCGGGTGTAGATATTGACGACTGCCGGCGCAGCCTTCTTGACGATGGGCGCAAAGGACAACCTTATCTGCCCGGCAGACTCCGGAACCACCGTTTCATCGCCGCGGGACAAATTTGCGGTAGCTGCGGCCGCTGATACGACGAGCGCAGCCAATGCCAGTTTCAACCCCCGGCTGCTCCCTGCGGCGATCATGGCTTGCTCCGTCGGCTCCTTTTCAGCGATTCCCGCTCGATCCTAGCGCCAAGGCACTGGGGCCCGAAACAAGAAAGGGCGGCCCGCTGGACCGCCCCCTTTGAAGCATGTACCGCCATCAAAGTGTCAGGCCGCGGCGCCTTCGCCCTCGGCATCGTCCGACTTCGCCAGCTTCGGCTTGGCGGCCGGATCGCGGTCGATCAACTCGATCACGCCCATCGGCGCCATGTCGCCATAGCGGTAACCGGCCTTGAGGACGCGGGTATAGCCGCCCTGGCGCGAGGCGTAGCGCTTGGCGATCGCATCGAACAGCTTCTTCACGACCTCGTCGTTGCGCAGAACGGCATGGGCCTGCCGGCGGGCGTGGAGATCGCCGCGCTTGCCCAGAGTGATGAGTTTCTCGACGATCGGCCGCAGGTCCTTCGCCTTCGGCAGCGTAGTCTTGATCTGCTCGTAGGTGATCAGCGATGCCGCCAGATTGGCGAACAGGGCGCGGCGATGGGCCCTCGTCCGGCTGAATTTACGTCCGCTCACTCCGTGTCGCATGGTGACCGTCTCCTCTTCTCCGGGCTTCGCGCGCGAAGCCGATTGCAAATCCCGCCGCCGCGACCGCTAGGGTCAGGGAAACGCCGGGGCCGGGCCTCATGCCCGTTAGTCCGACTTCAGGCGATCAATAGGGCTCGTCGAGCCGCTTCGCCAGGTCTTCGATGTTCTCCGGCGGCCAGCCGGGGATTTCCATGCCGAGATGGAGCCCCATCTGGGCCAGCACTTCCTTGATCTCGTTGAGCGACTTGCGGCCGAAGTTCGGCGTCCGCAGCATCTCCGCCTCGGTCTTCTGCACGAGATCGCCGATATAGACGATGTTGTCGTTCTTCAGGCAGTTCGCCGAGCGGACCGAGAGCTCGAGCTCGTCGACCTTGCGCAGCAGGTTCTTGTTGAACGGCAGGTCCGCGCCCTTGTCCTCGGCGGAGACGGCCTTCGGCTCCTCGAAGTTGATGAAGAGCTGCAGCTGGTCCTGCAGAATGCGCGCGGCCAGGGCCACGGCGTCTTCCGGCGTCACGGCGCCGTTGGTCTCGACCTGCATCGACAGCTTGTCATAGTCGGTGACCTGGCCGACGCGGCTGTTGTCCACTTTGTAGGAAACGCGGCGCACCGGGCTGTACAGGGAGTCGACCGGGATCAGCCCGATCGGCGCATCGTCAGGACGGTTCTGCGACGCCGGCACATAGCCTTTGCCGTTGGTGACCGTGAATTCCATGTTGAGCTTCGCGCCCTTGTCGAGGGTGCAGAGCACGAGATCCGGATTGAGGATCTCGATGTCATGGCCGGTCTCGATGCGGCCGGCGGTCACTTCGCCCGGGCCTTCGGCGCGGAGCCGCATGCGCTTCGGACCTTCGCCGCCCATGCGCAGCGCGATTGCCTTGATGTTGAGGATGATGTCGGTCACATCCTCGCGCACCCCGGAGATCGACGAAAATTCATGCAGCACGCCATCGATATGCACCGAGGTGATCGCCGCACCCTGCAGCGACGACATCAGCACACGCCGGATGGCATTGCCGAGCGTCAGGCCGAAACCGCGCTCGAGCGGCTCGGCGACGATCGTCGCGAACCGCTTCGGATCCGCGCCGCTTTCGACGTTCAGCTTGTTCGGCTTGATCAACTCGGTCCAATTTTTCTGAATCACGACTTCGACCTCATCACCTACGGGAACGGGCGGACCCCGGTTCCATGCTGGTCATTTCTTATCCGGCGCACCGCCGACCATTGGGGCATCGCACCGGCCTTCAACGCCTCTGCCGCCGGTCACGGGGCGGCGGGCGAAACCTTTAGACGCGCCGCCGCTTCGGCGGACGGCAGCCATTGTGCGGAATCGGCGTCACGTCGCGGATCGACGTGATCGTGAAGCCGGCGGCCTGAAGCGCCCGAAGTGCGGACTCGCGGCCGGAGCCCGGACCCTTCACTTCGACTTCCAGCGTCTTCACGCCATGTTCCATCGCCTTGCGGGCGGCATTGTCGGCCGCGACCTGGGCCGCGTAGGGCGTCGATTTGCGCGAGCCCTTGAAGCCCTGGCTGCCCGACGACGACCAGGCGATCGTGTTGCCCTGGGCGTCGGTGATGGTCACCACGGTGTTGTTGAAGCTGGCGTTCACATGCGCGACGCCGGAAGTGATGTTCTTGCGCTCTTTGCGGCGGGGGCGCGCAGTTGCTGGTTTTCCCATGATCCTGTCCTGCTAATTCGCGTCAGACTGTCTTTTTCTTGCCGGCAATGGTCTTCACCGGACCTTTGCGCGTGCGCGCATTGGTCCGCGTCCGCTGGCCGCGCACCGGCATTCCCTTGCGGTGCCGCAGGCCGCGATAGCAGCCGAGATCCATCAGGCGCTTGATGTTCATGGCGACGATGCGGCGCAGATCGCCTTCGACCCGGTAATCGCGGTCGATACACTCGCGGATGCGCACGACCTCGTCGTCGGTCAGCTGAGATACCCGCCGTTCGGACGGAATGCCGACCTTGGTGCAGATCTCCCCCGCCTTCGCCCGGCCAATGCCATGGATGTAAGTGAGCGCGACCAAAACGCGCTTCTGCGTGGGAATATTGACGCCAGCTATACGAGCCACGCCGTAAGCTCCTCTAATTTCTCGATGAAGGCATGCGGAAAAGGCCCGGACTCGCGACCGGACCAAGGCGGCGGATTATAGGTAGGCTCCCTGTCGAGTCAACCATTTAGACCCCCTCCAGCACGGTATCGATCTGCCGTGCGACTTCTTCGACCGAGGCCATGCCATCAACCTGTCGAAGTATGCTTTTTCCCTTATAATACGGCAGGATAGGTGCCGTTTTCTCATGATATTCCTTAAGGCGGGCCGCGACCGTCGCCGCGTTGTCGTCGGCGCGGCGCTTGAACTCGGTGCCGCCGCAGACGTCGCAGATCCCGGATTTCTTCGTTTGCTTGAAGGAGTCGTTATAGACGGCGCCGCATTTGGCACAGGTGAAACGGCCGGAGATTCGGTCCACCAGAGCCTTGTCGTCGACGGCCATCTCGATGACGGCATCCAGGCCCGTGCCGCGCTCGGCCAGCATGGCGTCCAGCGCCTGCGCCTGGGCGACGGTGCGGGGAAAGCCATCCAAAATGACCCCCTTCGCGCAGTCCGGGCCGTCGACCCGATCGGCAATCATCCTGATCACAATGCCGTCCGGAACCAGCTGGCCGGCCTTCATCAGCTGGTCGGCTTCCTTACCGACGTCGCTGCCGGATTGAACCGCGGCCCGCAGCATGTCGCCCGTGGACAGCTGCCGGAGGCCGCGCAAATCCTCCAACCGCTTCGCCTGGGTGCCCTTCCCGGCGCCCGGCGGCCCCAGCAGTATCAGCTTCATCCGCGGCGGCCTTTGAGCTTGGCTTTCTTGATCAGGCCTTCGTACTGGTGGGCGATCAGATGGGAATGGATCTGGGCCACCGTATCCATGGTCACGGACACAACGATCAGCAGGCTGGTGCCGCCAAAATAGAACGGCAGCGATTTGTAGGAAATCAGGAACTCGGGGATCAGACACACGCCCGCGAGATATAGCGCCCCCACCATGGTCAGCCGGGTCAGCACATAGTCGAGATAGTCCCCTGTGTGCTTGCCGGGCCGGTAGCCGGGAATGAATCCGCCATACTTCTTCAAATTGTCGGCGGTCTCCACCGGATTGAACACCACCGCCGTGTAGAAGAACGCGAAGAAAATGATCAGGCCGGCATAGAGCAGCATGTAGAGCGGCTTGCCGTGGGAGAGGTACAGCGAGATCGTCTGCAGCCAGCCCGGACCGGTCTGTCCGCTGAAACCGACGACGGTCAGCGGCAGCAGCAGCAGCGAACTGGCGAAGATCGGCGGAATGACGCCGGAGCTGTTGAGCTTCAACGGCAGGTGAGAGCTCTCGCCGCCGAACATCTTCAGGCCGACCTGACGCTTCGGATACTGCACCAGCAGGCGGCGCTGCGCGCGTTCGAAGAAAACGATCGTGGTGATGACGACAACGATCATGATGATGATGCCGATGATCCAGATCATATCAAGGGAGCCGGTGGCGCCCATATTCAGCGTATGCACCGCCGAAATCGGCAGGTTCGCCACGATGCCGGAGAAGATGATCAGCGAGATTCCGTTGCCGATGCCGCGGGCCGTGATCTGCTCACCGAGCCACATCAGGAACACCGTGCCGGCGGTCAGAATGACGATCGTGCTGATGTGGAACCAGAAGGGATCGCTGAGCACGACACCCATGCCCTCCAAGCCGCGGGCTACGCCGAACGACTGGAATACCGCGAGGAACACGGTCAGATAGCGGGTATACTGGTTCAGCTTCTGCCGGCCGGCCTGGCCCTCTTTCTTCAAGGCTTCGAGCGACGGCGAAATACCGGACATCAACTGGACGATGATCGATGCCGAAATATAGGGCATGATGCTGAGGGCGAAAATCGACATGCGGCCGACCGCACCGCCTGCAAACATATTGAGCATGCCGAGAATGCCGCCGGCAGCCTGCTTGAAGATCGCTTCAATCTGCGCGACGTCGACGCCGGGCAGCGGCAGGAATGTGCCGAGCCGGAAGACGATCAGGCATCCCAGCGTGAACAGGATGCGCTTGCGCAGCTCGGTCGCCTTGCCGATGGCGCCGAAATTGATGGTGGCGGCAAGTTGCTCGGCTGCTGACGCCATGGGCGCTTTCCTGGGTTACGCCTTGGCGGGTTCTTCGACCGCCGGCTTATTGACGATGACCTGACCGCCTGCCTTCTCCACCGCCGCGATGGCGGATTTGGAGGCGCCGGCGACCTCGATCTGGATCTTGGCCTTCAGCTCACCGTTGCCCAGCAGGCGAACTCCGTCGCGCGCGCGGCGCAGCACGCCGGCTTTCACCAGCGCGGCGCCGTCGATCTTCTCGCCCGTGGCGAGCTTGCCGGCATCGATCGCAGTCTGCAGGCGGCCGATATTCACTTCCACCAGGTCGAGGCGGAAGATGTTGTTGAAGCCGCGCTTGGGCATGCGCATGTGCAGGGGCATCTGGCCGCCCTCGAAGCCCTTGATGCGGACGCCGGTACGGGCCGTCTGGCCCTTGCCGCCGCGCCCCGCGGTCTTGCCCTTGGTGGAGCCGATGCCGCGGCCGACGCGCATCCGCGATTTGCGGGATCCGGCATTGTCGGAGAGCTGATTGAGTTTCATACCCTGCTTCCTTCCCGGCCTGGCGCCGGTCGTCCTTAATCTAAATAGGTAGTCAGCCGACAGATTCCACCCGCAGCAGGTGCCTGACCTTGTCGATCATGCCCCGCACGGACGGCGTATCCTCGAGCTCCCGGGACCGGTTGAGCTTGTTCAGCCCCAGGCCGCGCAAGGTGTCCCGCTGGCTGCTTTCGCGGCCGATCGGGCTGCCGACTTGGGTGACCTTCACCCGGCCTTTCTTTCCTGCCGCCATGATCCTTACTCCGTCGCCTCGGCGCCTTCGCTGCGGCGGCCGAGAATGTCGCTGACCTTGCGGCCGCGGCGGGCCGCGACCGAGCGGGGCGAGCTGCTGCTGGTCAAAGCCGAGAACGCCGCCTTGACCATGTTGTGGGGGTTGGACGTGCCGATCGACTTGGCGACCACGTCATGGACGCCCAGCGCCTCGAACACGGCGCGGATCGGGCCGCCGGCGATGATGCCGGTGCCCTGTTCGGCGACGCGGAACACGACCTTGCCGGCGCCGAAATGGCCGCGCACATCGTGGTGCAGTGTGCGGCCCTCGCGCAGCGGCACGCGGATCATCGAGCGCTTCGCCTGCTCGGTTGCCTTGCGGATCGCCTCCGGCACTTCGCGGGCCTTGCCGGCGCCATGGCCGACCCGGCCGCGGCCGTCGCCGACGACCACCAGCGCCGCGAATCCGAAGCGCCGGCCGCCCTTCACGACTTTGGCGACGCGGTTGATGCTGACCAGCTTTTCGATCAGCTCCGCTTCTTCACGATCCCGCGGACGCTCGCGATCGCGGTCGCGGTCGCGGCGTTCACCTCTGGGTCCTTTGGCCATGCTTTCCCTAACCTCTAGAACGAGAGCCCGCCTTCGCGGGCGCCTTCGGCCAGGGCTTTCACCCGGCCATGATACATATAGCCGCCGCGGTCGAAGACGACGTCCTTGACCCCGGCCTTCACTGCGCGCTCGGCGACCAGCTTGCCGACTTCCTTGGCGGCATCGATGTTCGCGCCGGTCTTCAGCTTCGCCTTCAGGTCCTTGTCGACGCTGGAGGCGGCCGCGAGCGTCGTGCCCTTCACATCATCGATGATCTGGGCATAGATATGCTTGCTCGACCGGAACACGGAGAGCCGCGCGCGGCCAATTGCCTTGCGCCGGATTTGCACGCGCGTGCGCTCCGAGCGCCGCACGAAGAGTTGTTTCGGCTTCGACATGGCTTACTTCTTCTTGCCTTCCTTACGCAGGATCGTCTCGCCCTCGTACTTGATGCCCTTGCCCTTATAGGGCTCGGGACCGCGGTAGGAGCGAATTTCCGCCGCAACCTGCCCGACCTTCTGTTTGTCAAAGCCGGTGATGGAGATGGCGGTTGGCTTCTCGCACTTGATCTGAATCCCCTCGGGGATCGGATAGTTGATGTCGTGGCTATAGCCGAGCTGCAGCTGCAGCGTCTTGCCCTGCACCGCCGCGCGATAGCCGACGCCGTTGATCTCCAGGTTCCTCTTGAAGCCCTGGGAGACGCCCTGGACCATGTTGCGCACGAGGTTGCGGGTGGTGCCCCACTGCATCCGCGCCTTCTTGGAGTCGTTGACAGGCGCACAGACGAGCTTGCCGTCCTGAAGCTTCGCGGTCACCTGGTCGCCCAGGTTCAGCTTCAGTTCGCCCAGCTTGCCCTTCGCGGTCACCAGGCGGCCATCGACCGCAACGGTGACGCCGCTCGGCACGGCCACGGGGTTCTTGCCTACGCGAGACATCTCATCGGCTCCTTAATATACCCGGCAGAGCACTTCGCCGCCGACATTGGCGGCGCGGGCTTCGGTGTCCGACATCACGCCGCGCGGCGTCGACAGGATGGAAATGCCCAGCCCGTTATAGATGCGCGGCAGATCGGCGATCTTGGAATAAACGCGCCGGCCGGGCTTGGAGATGCGGCTGATTTCGCGGATGACCGGTTCGCCATCGTGATATTTCAGCTCGACCTTGAACTCGGCCATGCCGGCCTGCTGCTCGCTGCGCGAGTAGTCGCGGATGTAGCCCTCGCGCTTCAGCACATCGAGCACATTGCCACGCAGCTTTGACGCCGGAGTTTGAACGCTGGACAAGCGTGCCTTCTGCGCATTCCTGATGCGCGTCAGCAAGTCGCCCACTGGATCGGAAAACGACATATTCCTCGACCTCCCTTACCAGCTCGACTTGACCATGCCCGGGATCTGGCCGGTGGAGGCCAGCTGCCGCAAGGCAATGCGCGAAACCCTGAACTTTCGATAGTAGCTGCGCGGACGTCCGGTCAGCTCGCAGCGGTTATGCTGCCGCACCGGCGCGGCGTTGCGCGGAATTTCCGCCAACTTCAGGCGCGCCGCGAAACGCTGCTCCATGGGCAGCGTATCGTCATTGGCAATCGTCTTCAGTCGCTCCCGCCGTCCGGCGAACTTCTTCGCCAAGCGGATGCGCTTCTTGTTACGCTCAATCATGCTGGTCTTCGCCATAAATTCCTCCAGCGATCCGTTCAGCTCGTGAACGGCATGTCAAAAGCCTTCAGCAAGGCCCTGGCCTCGGCATCGGACTTCGCCGTCGTGACGATGATGATGTCCATGCCGCGGACCAATTCGATCTTGTCGTAGTCGATCTCCGGAAACACGATCTGCTCCTTGAGACCGAGGGCATAGTTACCCCGCCCGTCGAAGCTTTTCGGCGACACGCCGCGGAAATCGCGGACTCGCGGCAGCGCCACGTTGATCAGCCGGTCCAGGAACTCGTACATGCGCTCGCGGCGCAGCGTGACCTTGCAGCCGATGTTCTGGTTCTCGCGCAGCTTGAAGTTCGCGATCGACTTGCGCGACTTGGTGATCACCGGCTTCTGCCCGGTGATCGCCGTCATCTCGTTGACCGCCGTGTTGATCTTCTTGCCGTCGGCCACAGCTTCGCCGACGCCCATGTTGACCACGATCTTGTCGAGCTGCGGCACTTCCATGGCGTTCTTGTAGCTGAACTCGCGCATCAGCGCGGGTTTCACCACTTTCTCATAATGTTCATGCAACCGTGTCATTGTCGCTGCCCTCAGAGATCGATCGTCTCGCCCGACTTGCGCGCCACCCGCACCTTGCGGCCGCCGTCGAGCACCTTGTAACCGATGCGGGTAGGCTTGCTCGTCTTCGGATCCACATGCGCCACATTGGAAATGTGCAGCGCCGCTTCCTTTTCCACGACACCGCCCGTCGACGCCGCCGACGGCTTGGTGTGCCGCTTCACGATATTGACGCCCTGGACGACGACGCGGCTCTCCTCGCGGATCACGCGCAGAACCTCGCCGGTCTTGCCCTTGTCGCGGCCGGTGATGACGACGACGCGGTCGCCCTTCTTGATCTTGAATTTCGTTGCCATGTTCAGACTGTCTCCGTCATCTGTCCGTCGCTCACAGCACTTCCGGCGCCAGAGAGATGATCTTCATGAAGTTCTTGGCCCTGAGCTCGCGGGTCACCGGGCCGAAGATGCGCGTGCCGATCGGCTCGCCCTGCTTGCTGATCAGCACCGCCGCGTTGCGGTCGAAGCGGATCAGGCTGCCGTCGGTGCGGCGGATCGGAAAGGCCGTGCGGACGATAACCGCCTGGTGCACGTCGCCCTTCTTCACGCGGCCGCGGGGAATCGCCTCCTTCACGGAGACGACGATGACGTCGCCCACTTGCGCATATTTGCGCTTGGATCCGCCCAGCACCTTGATGCACTGCACCCTGCGCGCTCCCGAGTTGTCGGCGACTTCCAGGTTCGTCTGCATCTGGATCATGGTTCTATACTCCCGTCCCTATGCCGCTCAGCTGGCCTTGACCGCGCGGCCGCCGGAGATCACTTCCCAGCGTTTGCTCTTGGAGATCGGCCGGCATTCGCGGATCTGCACGAGATCGCCGATCTTGTAGACATTCGCTTCGTCATGGGCGGAGTACTTCTTGGAACGGCGCACATACTTGCCGTACACCGGATCCATGACGCGGCGCTCGACGCGGACGACGATGGTCTTCTGCATCTTGTCGCTGACGACGACGCCTTCCAGAACTCTCTTGGGCATTCTCGATCTCCTACGAGCCGGCGCGCGCCGAATCATTGAGCATGGTCTTGATGCGCGCGATATCGCGGCGCACCTGGCGCACCCGCGCCGTATTCTCGAGCTGGCCGCTCGCCTTGCGGAAGCGCAGGTTGAACGCCTCTTTCCGCAGCGTCGTGAGCTCGGTCTTCAACTGATCGCTGGTCTTGGTGCGGAGGTCCGCGGCTTTCATGGCTTAGCTCCCCTCACCCAAACGGGCGACGAAACGGGTCTTGATCGGCAGCTTGGCGGAGGCGAGGTCGAAGGCCTCCTGCGCCAGCGCGCGCGGCACGCCGTCGATCTCGAACATCACGCGGCCGGGATGCACGCGGCATACCCAATACTCCGGATTGCCCTTGCCGCTGCCCATGCGGACTTCGGCGGGCTTGCGGGAGATCGGCACGTCCGGAAACACGCGGATCCACACGCGGCCGACGCGCTTCAGATGGCGGGTCACGGCGCGGCGCGCGGCTTCCAGCTGGCGCGCGGTGACGCGGCCCGGCTCCACGGCCTTCAGGCCGAAGGCGCCGAAATTCAGCGAGAAGCCACCCTTGGCGGCGCCATGGATGCGGCCCTTGTGGGCCTTGCGGTACTTGGTTCTGCTCGGTTGAAGCATTGCTCTGTTTCCCTGCCGGTGACGCGCTCAATCAGCGCGCGACCTGCTGCTCCTGGGCGCGCTTGTCCTGCGCCATCGGGTCGTGGGCCAAGATCTCGCCCTTGAACACCCACACTTTCACGCCGCAGGTGCCGTAGGTCGTCATCGCCGTTGCCACGCCGTAGTCGATATCGGCACGCAGCGTATGCAGCGGCACGCGGCCTTCGCGGTACCACTCCACACGGGCGATCTCGGCGCCGCCCAGACGGCCGGCGCAATTGATACGGATGCCCTGGGCGCCCAGGCGCATCGCCGACTGCACGGCGCGCTTCATGGCGCGGCGGAACGACACGCGGCGCTCCAGCTGCTGGGCGATATTCTCGGCCACCAGGCGGGCATCGATCTCCGGCTTGCGGATTTCCAGGATGTTCAGCAGCACCTCGCCGCCGGTCATCTTCGAGAGTTCCGAGCGCAGCTTCTCGATGTCGGCGCCCTTCTTGCCGATGACGACGCCGGGCCGCGCGGAATGGATGGTCACGCGCGCCTTCTTCGCCGGGCGCTCGATGACGATCTTGGACACGCCGGCCTGCGACAGACGGTCATGCAGGAACTTGCGCAGCCGCAAATCCGAATGCAGCAACGCGCCATATTCCTTGTCGGCGAACCAGCGGGAATCCCAGGTCCGGTTGATGCCGACGCGCAGGCCGATCGGATTGACCTTCTGACCCATTACTTCGTCTCCTCGCGCTCGCGCACGATCAAGGTGATATTGCTGAACGGCTTCTCGATCCGTCCGGCCCGCCCGCGGGCGCGGGCATGGAAGCGCTTCATCACGAAACTGCGGCCGACCGTCGCTTCCGCGACATAGAGCCGGTCCACATCGAGCTGATGGTTGTTCTCGGCATTGGCGATCGCCGCCTGCAGCACGCGCTTCACCGAATTGGCGATGCGGCGCTTGGAAAACGTCAGCTCCGACAGCGCGACGTTCGCCGGCTTGCCGCGAATCGACTGCGCCACCAGGTTCAGCTTGCGCGGGCTGGTGCGCAGGACACTGGCGATGGCCTTCGCCTCGGTGTCCGCCAGCTGGCGCGGCAGGGCTTTCTTGGTCATCGCGCTACTCCTTGCGCACCACGGCCTTCTTATCGGCCGCGGTATGGCTCTGGAACTGACGGGTCGGCGAGAACTCGCCGAACTTGTGTCCGATCATGTTCTCAGTCACGAAGACCGGCAGGAATTTCCTGCCGTTATAGACGCCGAAGGTCAGTCCGACGAACTGCGGCAGGATCGTCGAACGGCGCGACCAGGTGCGGATCACCTCGTTGCGGCCGGACGAACGCGTGACTTCCGCCTTCTTCAGCAGAAAACCGTCGACGAACGGACCTTTCCAAACAGAACGGGCCATGGATTGGCTGCCCTCCTCTACGCTTTCTTGGCCGCGTGGCGGCGGCGCAGAATCATGCCGTCCGTCCGCTTGTTGTGACGTGTCTTCTTGCCCTTGGTGGAAATGCCCCAGGGCGTGACCCAGTGCATGCCGCCGTTGGTGCGGCCGCCATGGGGATGGTCGACCGGGTTCATGGCGATACCGCGGGTCACCGGACGGATGCCGAGCCAGCGGCTGCGGCCCGCCTTGCCGATGACGATGTTCTGCTGGTCCGGGTTGGACACGGCGCCGATCGTCGCCAGGCATTCCAGATGCACGCGGCGGACTTCGCCGGAGCCGAGACGCAGCAGCGCATAGTCGGTGTCGCGGCCGACGAGTTGAACAAAGGTGCCCGCAGCACGGGCCAACTTGCCGCCCGCCTCCGGCTTCATCTCCACATTGTGGATGATGGTGCCGACGGGAATGTTCTTCAGCGGCAGGGCATTGCCCGGCTTGATGTCCGAGCGTTCGCCGGAGACCACCTTGTCGCCGACGCGCAGGCGCTGCGGCGCCAGGATGTAGCTGAGCTCGCCGTCGTCATAGCGGATCAGGGCGATGAACGCCGTGCGGTTCGGATCGTACTCCAGCCGCTCCACCGTCGCCGGCACGTCGAACTTGCGCCGCTTGAAATCGACGATGCGATAGCGCTGCTTGTGACCGCCGCCCTTGCGGAACGAAGTCAGGTGGCCGTGATTGTTGCGGCCGCCGGACTTGCGCTTGCCTTCGGTCAGCGCCTTGATCGGCTTGCCCTTGTGCAGCTCAGAGCGGTCGACGATGACCAGCTGGCGCCGCGAGGGGGATGTCGGCTTGAATGTCTTCAGCGCCATCTCAGGAAACTCCCGTCGTCACATCGATCGTGTGGCCTTCGGCCAGCGTGATGTACGCCTTCTTCGTGTCCGGCCGCTTGCCGATGAAACCGCGGAAGCGCTTGGTCTTGCCCATCGTGCGCAGGGTGTTCACCGCCTTCACCTTGACGTTGAACAGCTTCTCGACCGCGGCCTTGATCTCCGGCTTCGACGCATCCAGCGGCACGCGGAACGTGACCTGGCTGTGCTGCGAGCCCATCGTCGCTTTTTCGGTGATCACCGGCGAGCGGACGATGTGATACATCCTCGCCTGGCTCACTTTCATTGCTGCTTTCGCCATTGCCCGTCTCCGCCTACTTCAGCCGCGACTGCAGATGCTCGACCGCGTCCTTGGTCAGCACCAGCGTCTCGCGCCGCAGGATGTCGTACACATTGGCGCCCTGCTGCGGCAGCACATCCACATTCGGAATGTTCGATGCCGCGCGCTTGAAATTCTCGTCGATGACCGCGCCGCCGATGATCAGCACCGACTGCCAGCCGAGCTTGCCGAGCTTCTTGACCAGATCCGCGGTCTTCGCCTTGCCGGCGCTCACCTGGTCGATGACGATCAGCCGGCCGTCGGCCTGCTTGCTCGACAGCGCCGTCTTCAGCGCCAGCTTGCGGACCTTCTTCGGCAGACCGGTTTCATGGCTGCGCACCACCGGACCGAAGATGCGGGCGCCGCCGCGGAACTGCGGCGAACGCAGGCTGCCCTGGCGGGCATGGCCGGTGCCCTTCTGATTCCACGGCTTCTTGGTCGTGCCCTGGATATCGCTGATGCCCTTGGTCTTATGCGTCCCGGCCCGGCGCTTGTTGAGCTGCCAGTTCACCGCGCGCGCCAGGATATCCTTGCGCACCGGCAGGCCGAAGACCTCGTCGGCGAGATCGATTTCGCCGACGTTCTTATTGTCGAGACTGGTCACCTGACACTTCATGACCGCTTATTCCTTCTTTTCCGCAGCGGCGCTATCGCCGGCGGCGCGAATGGCGGCCGGAAACGGCACGTCCTTCGGCAGCTTCCGCTTCACGGCGTCGCGGATCAGGACGAAGCCACCCTCCGCACCCGGCACGGCGCCGCGGACCAAGAGAATGCCGCGGTCCGCATCGGCGGAGACCACTTTCAGATTCGGCGTCGTCACGCGCTCGACGCCCAGATGGCCGGCCATCTTCTTGTTCGGGAAGGTGCGGCCCGGATCCTGGCGGTTGCCGGTCGAACCATGGCTGCGGTGCGAAACCGACACGCCGTGGGTGGCGCGCAGACCGCCGAAGTTCCAACGCTTCATGGCGCCGGCGAAGCCCTTGCCGATGGTCGTCCCCGTGACATCGACGAACTGGCCGGGCACGAAGTGATTGGCCCCCAGTTCGACGCCGACTTCCAGCAGCGCATCCTTGCTGACCCGGAATTCCGCCAGCTTGCGCTTCGGCTCCACCTTCACCTTGGCGAAGTGGCCGCGCTCGGCCTTGGACAGATTCTTCACCTTCACCGAGCCAACGCCGAGCTGCACGGCCGTATAGCCGTTCTTCTCGGCGGTGCGGACACCGACGACCTGGCAATTATCAATCTTGAGCACTGTCACCGGGACATGTGCGCCGCCTTCATCGAAGACGCGGCTCATGCCCAGCTTTTGTGCGATCAATCCCGTGCGCATTGGCGCTGCTCCAACTCAAATTCCGCGCGACTAATTCTTCAACTTGATCTCGACATCGACACCGGCCGCCAGATCGAGCTTCATCAGGGCATCGACCGTCTGCGGCGTGGGATCGACGATATCCAGCAGCCGCTTGTGGGTGCGGATCTCGAACTGCTCCCGGCTCTTCTTGTCGACGTGCGGCGACCGGTTGACGGTGAATTTCTCGATTCGCGTCGGCAGCGGAATCGGCCCGCGGACCTGCGCGCCTGTGCGCTTGGCCGTGTTCACGATCTCGCTCGTCGACTGGTCGAGCACGCGATGGTCGAACGCCTTCAGGCGTATCCGGATATTCTGGCTCTCCATGGTCAACGTCCGTTCTGCTGCTCTGCCGACAAAAATCGATTCACTTTATCCAACGACTACTCGATGATCTTGGCGACGACGCCGGCGCCGACGGTGCGGCCGCCTTCGCGGATGGCGAAGCGCAGGCCCTCGTCCATGGCGATCGGCGCGATCAGCTCGATCTCCATGGCGATGTTGTCGCCCGGCATCACCATCTCCGTGCCCTCCGGCAGCTTGATCGTTCCGGTCACGTCCGTGGTCCGGAAGTAAAACTGCGGCCGGTAGTTCGAGAAGAACGGCGTGTGACGGCCACCCTCCTCCTTGGTCAGGATGTAGGCTTCCGCCTTGAACTTCGTGTGCGGCGTGATCGAGCCCGGCTTGGCCAGACACCTGGCCCCGCTCCACTTCCTCGCGCTTGGTGCCGCGCAGAAGGGCTCCGATGTTGTCACCCGCCTCGCCCTGATCCAGCAGCTTGCGGAACATCTCAACGCCCGTCACCACCGTCTTGATGGTCGGCTTCAGGCCGATGATCTCGATTTCCTCGCCCACCTTCACGATGCCGCGCTCCACCCGCCCCGTCACCACCGTGCCGCGGCCGGAGATCGAGAACACGTCCTCGATCGGCATCAGGAACGGACGGTCCTTCGGACGCTCGGGCTGCGGAATATAGCTGTCCACCGCCTTCATCAGCTCCAGGATCTGCTGCTTGCCCAGCTTCTCGTCCTTGCCTTCAAGGGCCGCCAGCGCGCTCCCCTTGATGATCGGGATCTTGTCGCCCGGGAAGTTGTACTTGGTCAGAAGCTCGCGAACCTCCAGCTCCACCAGGTCGATGAGCTCGCTGTCATCCACCATGTCCACCTTGTTCATGAACACCACCAGCGCCGGCACACCCACCTGGCGCGCCAGCAGGATGTGTTCGCGGGTCTGCGGCATCGGGCCGTCGGCCGCCGACACCACCAGGATCGCGCCATCCATCTGCGCCGCACCCGTGATCATGTTCTTCACGTAGTCGGCATGCCCCGGGCAATCCACATGGGCATAGTGCCGGTTCGCCGTCTCGTACTCCACATGCGCGGTGTTGATCGTGATGCCGCGCGCCTTCTCTTCCGGCGCCTTGTCGATCTGGTCATAGGCCGTGAACGTCGCGCCGCCCGTCTCCGACAGCACCTTCGTGATCGCCGCCGTCAACGTCGTCTTGCCATGGTCCACGTGACCGATCGTCCCAACATTGCAGTGCGGCTTCGTCCGCTGAAACTTCTCTTTCGACATCGTTCAACACTCCATGCGTTTCAGTCGTTCAGGCTGACAGTAATCAGGCCAACTTCGCCTTGACCTCGTCGGCGATCGACGGCGGTACCGGCTCATAGTGATCAAAATGCATCGTGTACTGGGCGCGGCCCTGACTCATGCCGCGCAGCTGGTTCACGTAACCGAACATGTTCGCCAGCGGCACCATGGCCTGGATGACCTGCGCGTTGCCGCGCATTTCGCCGCCGGTGATGCTGCCGCGTCGGCTGGCCAGATCGCCCGTCACGGAACCGAAGAAGTCCTGCGGCGTCACCACTTCGACGCGCATGATCGGCTCCAGCAGGCGCGGACGGGCCGCGGCCATGCCTTCCTTGAAACAGGCGCGGGCGGCGATTTCGAACGCCAGGGCGCTCGAGTCCACCTCGTGGTAGGCGCCGTCGATCAGGGTCGCCTTGAAATCGATCACCGGGAAGCCGGCGATCACGCCGGTCTCGCGCGCGGAATCCAAACCCTTCACGACACCCGGCACGTATTCCTTCGGCACCGAGCCGCCGACGACATCGTTTTCGAACACATAGCCGCCGCCCGGCGGCAAGGGCTCGAACCGCACCTTGATGCGCGCGAACTGGCCGGAGCCGCCCGACTGCTTCTTGTGGGTGTAATCCTGGTCGTCGCCTTCGAGATCGTCTCGCGGTACGCCACCTGGGGTGCACCGATATTGGCCTCGACCTTGAACTCGCGCTTCATGCGGTCGACGATGATCTCAAGGTGCAATTCGCCCATGCCCTTGATGACCGTCTGGCCGCTCTCCTGATCGACGCTGACGCGGAAGGACGGATCCTCCTTCGCCAGGCGATTGAGCGCCGTGCCCATCTTTTCCTGGTCGCCCTTGGATTTCGGCTCCACGGCAATCTCGATGACGGGATCGGGGAATTCCATGCGTTCCAGCACGATCGGGTGTGCCGGATCGCACAGCGTTTCGCCGGTCGTGGTGTTCTTCAGCCCGGCGATAGCGACGATGTCGCCGGCCCGGGCTTCCGTAATGTCTTCGCGGTGATTGGCATGCATCAGCAGCATGCGGCCGACCCGCTCCCGCTCGTCCTTCACGGTGTTCAGCGCCGACGAGCCGGCTTGCAGAACGCCGGAGTAGACGCGCACGAAGGTCAGCGATCCCACGAACGGATCGTTCATGATCTTGAAGGCCAGCCCGGAGAACGGCTCATCATCGGAGCATTTGCGGACCAATTCCTCTTCCGTCCCCGGCTTCGTGCCGGTCACGGCGGCGACATCGATCGGCGACGGCAGGAAGTCCACCACCGCGTCCAGCATCGGCTGCACGCCCTTGTTCTTGAAGGCGGCACCGCACAGAACCGGCACGAACTTGCTGGTGATCGTGCCCTTGCGGATGCACTTCTTCAGTGTCTCATCGTCAGGAATCTTGCCTTCGAGATAGGCCTCCATGGCGGAGTCATCCATCTCCACCGCCATCTCGACCAGCTTGTGCCGGTATTCTTCGGCTTGATCCTTCAGGTCGTCGGGAATCTCGCCGACGACATATTCAGCGCCCAGCGCCTCGTCCTTCCAGACCAAGCTCTTCATGGTCATGAGGTCGACCAGGCCCACATAGTTGCTCTCGGCGCCGATCGGCAGATGGACGACCAGCGGCTTCGCACCCAGCCGGTCGACGATCATGTCGACGCAGCGGAAGAAGTTCGCGCCCATCCGGTCCATCTTGTTGACGAAACAGATGCGCGGCACGCCGTACTTGTCGGCTTGGCGCCAGACGGTCTCGGACTGCGGCTCGACGCCGGCGACGCCGTCGAACACCGTGACCGCGCCGTCGAGCACGCGCAGGCTGCGCTCCACTTCGATGGTGAAGTCGACGTGGCCGGGCGTGTCGATGATGTTGATGCGGTGGTCGCGCCAGAAACAGGTCGTCGCAGCCGAGGTGATGGTGATGCCGCGCTCTTGCTCCTGCTCCATCCAATCCATCGTCGCAGTGCCTTCATGCACTTCGCCGATCTTATAGGACTTGCCGGTGTAATAGAGGATGCGCTCGGTCGTCGTCGTCTTGCCGGCATCGATGTGCGCCATGATGCCGATGTTGCGGTAACGGTCGAGCGGGGTAGTTCGCGCCATGATCTTCAGGTCCTCAAATCGGTTGGAATCGCTACCAGCGATAATGGGAGAAGGCCTTGTTGGCCTCTGCCATGCGATGCGTATCCTCCCGCTTCTTGACCGAAGCGCCTCTGTTATTGGCTGCATCCAGCAGCTCGCCGGACAAACGGTCTTCCATGGTAGCTTCCGACCGTTCGCGGGCAGTGGTGATGATCCAGCGGATCGCGAGCGCTTGCGCGCGCTCGGAGCGGACTTCCACAGGCACCTGATAGGTGGCGCCGCCGACGCGCCGCGACCGCACTTCCAGCTGCGGCTTCACATTGGAGAGCGCATCGTGGAAGATTTGGATCGGGTCCTGGCCGGACTTCTTCTGAATGGTTTCAAAGGCACCGTAGACGATGCCTTCCGTGACGGACTTCTTGCCGTCGTACATCAGGCAATTCATGAACTTGCTGACGACGAGATCGCCGAACTTCGGATCGGGCAGGATTTCGCGTTTTTCGGCGGAATGGCGACGTGACATGGCGGGGCTCCTTACTTCGGACGCTTGGCGCCGTATTTGGAGCGCCGCTGGCGGCGGTCCTTGACGCCTTGCGTATCGAGGGTGCCGCGAATGATGTGGTAGCGAACGCCCGGCAGGTCCTTCACGCGGCCGCCGCGGATCATGACGACGGAGTGTTCCTGCAGGTTGTGGCCTTCGCCGGGGATGTAGGTCACCACCTCGAACCCATTGGTGAGGCGGACCTTGGCGACCTTACGGAGCGCCGAGTTCGGCTTCTTCGGCGTGGTCGTATAGACGCGGGTGCAGACGCCGCGCTTCTGCGGGCAGGCCTTAAGCGCCGGAACCTTGTTCCGGGCTACCAGGGGCCGCCGCGGCTTGCGAATCAGCTGATTAATCGTCGGCATTCGTTTCCTCAACCTCGGCGTCCAAGCCGATGCAAAACACCGCCACGAAGCAAAGAACCGGCTGCTCCGCGCGGTGCCAAAATATCTAACCGCCTCAAGGGCGTATGTAGGTCTTATGTGCTGCTATTGGGGACTGCGTCTGGCCGTAAGAGCCACCACCAGCCCCCCCAAAGGCGCGCGGATACTATTCAGCACCCCCTACCCCGTCAAGGGAAACTGTAAAAATATCGCGCTATTTCAGACAGCAAGCCCCCGCCGGCCGGTCAGGCTGGCGGGGGCTTGGTAGATACCCGGTCGGAAGGGTTACTCGGCCGCGGTCTGGGCCGGCTCCTTCTCCCCGTCCTTGGCAATCGCCGCCGGCTGTTCGCCGCCGAGCTGCTTGTCGCGGGCCGCGGCAAGGCCCTTCAGGCGGTTCATGATGGCGCCGGTGCCGGCCGGGATCAGGCGGCCGACGATAACGTTCTCCTTGAGGCCGATGAGATCGTCGACCCGGCCGGAAACCGCCGCCTCCGTGAGCACCCTCGTCGTCTCCTGGAACGATGCCGCGGAGATGAAGGAGCGGGTCTGGAGGCTCGCCTTGGTGATGCCCTGGAGGACAGGCTCGCCACCCGCCGCCCGGAGGCCCTCATTGAGCGCCTTGACGTTGAGATCGTCGAATTCGTCCCGATCCACCTGCTCGCCCACCAGGAAGGTGGTATCGCCCGGATCGGTGATTTCCACTTTCTGCAGCATCTGGCGGACGATCACCTCGATGTGCTTGTCGTTAATCTTCACGCCCTGGAGCCGATAGACCTCCTGGATCTCGTTGATGAGATAGCTCGCCAGTTCCGCGACGCCCAGAACGCGCAGGATGTCATGGGGCACCGGGTTGCCATCCATCAGCAGGTCGCCGCGGACGACATAGTCGCCCTCCTGCACGCTGATATGCTTGCCCTTGGGGATCAGATACTCCCTGGACTCGGCAGAGGCGTCCTCGGGCACCACGACGATGCGCCGCTTGTTCTTGTAATCCTTGCCGAATTCCACGCGGCCCTCGATCTCGCTGATGATCGCGTGATCCTTGGGCTTGCGCGCCTCGAACAGTTCGGCCACCCGCGGCAGACCGCCGGTGATGTCCCTGGTCTTCGACGATTCACGGGGGATACGCGCCAGCACGTCGCCGGCCTTGATATGGCCGCCGTTCTCGACGCTCAAGATCGCGTCGACAGACATGAAGTACCGAGCTTCCAGCCCGTTCGGCAGGATCAGCGGATTGCCCTTGGTGTCGGTCAGCACGATACGCGGCTTCAGGTCCGCGCCGCGGGCCTGCTGCTTCCAGTCGATGACGACGCGGCTGGAAATGCCGGTCGTCTCGTCGACCACTTCGCGCATGGAGACGCCGTCCACCAGGTCCATGTAGGCGACGGTGCCTTCCTTCTCGGTGATGATCGGCAGCGTGTAGGGATCCCATTCCGCCAGCTTCTGGCCCTTGGTCACCTTGGCGCCGTCGTCGACGATGATCTTGGTGCCATAGGGGATGCGGTGGCGGGCCCGTTCGCGCTTCTGGTCATCGAGGACGACCAGTTCGCAATTGCGGCCCATGATGATCGGGAAGCCCTGGCTGTTGATGACCACGTTGCGGTTCTTGATCGACAGCAGGCCGTCGATCGCCGCCTCAACGCTCGACTGCTCGGCGCCACGCTGCACCGCACCGCCGATATGGAAGGTACGCATGGTCAGCTGCGTGCCGGGTTCGCCGATCGACTGCGCGGCGATCACGCCGATCGCCTCGCCGATATTGACCGGCGTACCGCGTGCAAGATCGCGGCCATAGCAACGGGCGCAGATGCCGTTGCGCGACTCGCAGGTCAGCACCGAACGGATGATCACCGTGTCGATGCCGGCCTTGTCGATGCGCTCGACCTTCTCTTCGTCGATCAGTTCGCCGGCCGCAACGATGACCGAGCTGTTCAGGGGATCGACGATGTTCACGGCCGCGCTGCGGCCGAGGATGCGCTCGGCCAGCGGCGAAATGACCTCGCCGCCTTCCACCACCGCCTTGACCGACAGGCCGTTGGACGTGCCGCACTCATCCTGGGTGACGATCGCGTCCTGCGCCACGTCGACCAGACGCCGCGTCAGGTAACCCGAGTTCGCCGTCTTCAAGGCGGTATCGGCCAGACCCTTGCGGGCGCCGTGGGTCGAGTTGAAGTACTCGAGCACGGTCAGGCCTTCCTTGAAGTTCGAGATGATCGGCGTCTCGATGATCTCGCCCGACGGCTTGGCCATCAGGCCGCGCATGCCCGCGAGCTGCTTGATCTGCGCCGCGGAACCGCGGGCGCCCGAGTGAGCCATCATGAACACCGAGTTGATGTTCACGCCGGAGGCCTTTTCCGACATGACCTTCATCATCTCGTCGGCCACGCGCTCGGTGCAGTTCGACCAGACGTCGACCACCTTGTTGTACTTCTCGCCCTGGGTGATCAGGCCGTCGAGATACTGCTGCTCGTACTCCTTCACCTTCTTCTGCGCTTCGCCGACCAGCTTTTCCTTGGCCTTGGGGATGATCAGGTCATCCTTGCCGAAGGAAATGCCGGCGTGGCAGGCATGGCTGAAGCCCAGGCCCATCATCCGGTCGGCGAAAATCACCGTCTCCTTCTGGCCGCAATGGCGGTAGACGATATCGATGACGTTGGTGATCTCCTTCTTGGTCAGCAGGCGGTTGACCAGATCGAGGGAGATGATCGGGCTCTTCGGCAGGATCTGCGCCAGCAGCATGCGCCCGGCGGTCGTATTCACGACCCGGGTGAACATCTTGCCGTCGGCCTTGGGCGAGCTGTAGCGCGCCTTGATCGGCGTGTGCAGCGTGATCGCCTTGGCCTCCAGCGCGTGCTGGATCTCGCCGATATCGCCGAACGCCATGCCGGCGCCGGGCTCGTCCTTGCCTTCCATCGTCAGGTAGTAGAGGCCGAGCACGATGTCCTGGCTCGGCACGATGATCGGCTTGCCGTTCGCGGGCGAGAGGATGTTGTTGGTCGACATCATCAGCACGCGGGCTTCGAGCTGGGCTTCCAGCGACAGCGGCACATGGACCGCCATCTGGTCGCCGTCGAAGTCGGCGTTAAAGGCCGTGCAGACCAGCGGATGCAGCTGGATCGCCTTGCCTTCGATCAACACCGGTTCGAATGCCTGGATGCCCAGGCGATGCAGCGTCGGCGCGCGGTTCAGCAGCACCGGATGCTCGCGGATCACCTCTTCCAGGATGTCCCAGACTTCCGGGCGTTCCTTTTCCACCATGCGGCGCGCCGCCTTGATGGTGCTGGCCATGCCATAGAGTTCCAGCTTCGAGTAGATGAACGGCTTGAACAGCTCGAGCGCCATCTTCTTCGGCAAGCCGCACTGATGCAGCTTCAGCTCGGGACCGACCACGATCACCGAACGGCCGGAGTAGTCGACGCGCTTGCCCAGCAGGTTCTGGCGGAAGCGGCCCTGCTTGCCCTTCAGCATGTCGGACAGCGACTTCAGCGGACGCTTGTTGGCGCCGGTGATGACGCGGCCGCGGCGGCCGTTGTCGAACAGCGCATCCACGGCTTCCTGCAGCATGCGCTTTTCATTGCGCACGATGATGTCGGGCGCGCGCAACTCGATCAGCCGCTTCAAGCGGTTGTTGCGGTTGATGACGCGGCGGTAGAGATCGTTCAGGTCCGACGTCGCAAAGCGGCCGCCATCCAGCGGCACCAGCGGCCGCAGCTCGGGCGGGATCACCGGCACAACGTCCAGAATCATCCATTCGGGCCGGCTGCCCAACTCGATGAAGGACTCGACGGTCTTCAGCCTCTTCACCAGCTTCTTGCGCTTCGCCTCGGAGTTCGTCTCCCGCAGGTCGACGCGCATGCGCGCCTTCTCCGCCTCGAGATCGATCTGCACCAGCATCTTCTTCAGCGCCTCGGCGCCGATGGAGGCCTGGAAGGCATCCTCGCCGAACTCGTCCTGGGCGTTGAGATACTGCTCTTCCGTCAGCAGCTGATTCGGCTTCAGCGGGGTCAGGCCCGGCTCGAGAACCATGTAGCTTTCGAAATAGAGCACGCGCTCCAGATCCTTCAGCGTCATGTCCAGCAGCAGGCCGATGCGGCTGGGCAGCGACTTCAGGAACCAGATATGCGCCACCGGAGAGGCCAATTCGATGTGGCCCATGCGCTCGCGCCGCACCTTCGAGAGCGTGACTTCGACGCCGCACTTCTCGCAGATGATGCCGCGGTACTTCATGCGCTTGTACTTGCCGCACAAGCATTCGTAGTCCTTGATCGGGCCGAAAATGCGGGCGCAGAACAGGCCGTCCCGCTCCGGCTTGAAGGTGCGGTAGTTGATGGTTTCCGGCTTCTTGATCTCGCCGAACGACCAGGAGCGGATACGCTCCGGGCTGGCGATGGAGATCCGGATCTGATCGAATTTCTGCGTTTCGGCCTGCTGGCCGAACAGATTCATCAGTTCGTTCATCTGTACATTCGCTCCTGAGGTTCGACGCCCTGGGACGTCAACTCTAGTAGTTCCGCTGATTCAGCTCGACATTGAGGCCGAGCGATCGCAATTCCTTGACCAGCACGTTGAAGGATTCGGGGATGCCGGCCTGGAAGTTGTCGTCGCCGCGCACGATGGCCTCATAGGTCTTCGTACGGCCGGAGACGTCATCAGACTTCACCGTCAGCATTTCCTGCAACGTGTAAGCAGAGCCGTAGGCTTCCAGCGCCCACACCTCCATTTCGCCAAAGCGCTGACCGCCGAACTGCGCCTTGCCGCCCAGCGGCTGCTGGGTGACCAGGCTGTACGGGCCGATCGAGCGGGCGTGGATCTTGTCGTCCACCAGGTGATGCAGCTTCAGCATATAGATGTAGCCGACGGTCACCGAGCGGTGGAAGGCCTCGCCGGTGCGGCCGTCGGTCAGGCGAACCTGGCCCGAGCGGTGCAGACCGGCCTGCTCCAGCATGCCGACGATATCGTCCTCGCGGGCGCCATCGAACACCGGCGACGCGATCGGAATGCCCGGCTTCAGGTTATCGCAAAGCTCGATCACCTGATCGTCGCTGAGGTCGCCGATTTCGGCCTTGTAGATCTTCTCGCCATAGATGTCCTTCAGCTTCTTGCGCAGATCGACCGACTTGTGCTGGCGCATCTTGTCCAGCAGTCTCGCCGACCTGGCGCCCGAGATTGGCGCAGGCCCAGCCCAGATGGGTCTCGAGGATCTGCCCGACGTTCATGCGCGAGGGCACGCCCAGCGGGTTCAGCACGATGTCGACCGGACGGCCGTCTTCGAGATACGGCATGTCCTGCGACGGCACGATGGTCGAGACAACGCCCTTGTTGCCGTGACGGCCGGCCATCTTGTCGCCCGGCTGCAGCTTGCGCTTCACCGCGACGAACACCTTGACCATCTTCATCACGCCCGGCGGCAGCTCGTCGCCGCGCTGCAGCTTCTCGACCTTGTCTTCGAAGCGGCGGGTCAGCGTGTTGACGGCCTCGTTGAAGTGCTTCTTCAGCCCTTCGACCTCCGTCATCCGCTTGTCGTTCTTCACCGTCAGCTGCTTCCAGTGCGCCGGCTGCATCTCGGAGAGCAGCTTCTCGGTGATGCGCGTATCCGCCTTGACTGTCTTCGGGCCGCCGGCCGCCGTCTGGTTGACCAGTAGTTCCTTGAGGCGCGAATAGAAGCTGCGCTCCAGGATCGCCCGCTCGTCGTCGCGGTCCTTGGCCAGGCGCTCGATTTCGGCCCGCTCGATGGCGAGCGCGCGCTCGTCCTTGTCGACGCCGCGGCGGGAGAAGACCCGCACTTCGACGATCGTGCCATTGACGCCCGGCGGCAACCGCAGGCTGGTGTCGCGCACGTCCGAGGCCTTTTCGCCGAAGATGGCTCGGAGGAGCTTTTCCTCCGGCGTCATCGGCGATTCGCCCTTCGGCGTGACCTTGCCGACCAGGATGTCGCCCGGCTGCACTTCGGCGCCGATATAGACGATGCCCGCTTCGTCCAGATTCTTCAGCGCTTCTTCGCCGACGTTCGGGATGTCGCGGGTGATTTCCTCCTGGCCCAGCTTGGTGTCGCGGGCCATCACTTCGAATTCCTCGATGTGGATCGAGGTGAACACGTCGTCGCTGACGATGCGTTCGGAGATCAGGATCGAGTCTTCGAAGTTATAGCCGTTCCACGGCATGAAGGCGCAGAGGACGTTGCGGCCGAGAGCCAGCTCGCCGAGCTGGGTCGACGGACCGTCGGCAATGGTGTCGCCGGCCCGCACCACGTCGCCCACCTTCACCAGCGGACGCTGGTTGATGCAGGTGTTCTGGTTCGAGCGCTGGTACTTCAGCAGGTTGTAGATGTCGACGCCGGAGGAGTCGCTCGCCGTCTCCTCATCGGTGATGCGGACGACGATACGCGTGCCGTCGATCTGGTCGACGATGCCGCCGCGACGCGCCGTGATCACCACGCCGGAATCGCGGGCCACCGTCTCTTCCATGCCGGTGCCGACAAGCGGCGCCTCGGCGCGGATCAGCGGCACCGCCTGGCGCTGCATGTTCGAGCCCATGAGCGCGCGGTTGGCGTCGTCGTTCTCCAGGAACGGGATCAGCGCCGCGGCCACCGAAACAAGCTGCTTCGGCGACACGTCCATGAGTTCGATGTCTTCCGGACGCGACATGACGAAATCGCCGCCGCGCCGGCAGCTGATGAGATCGGAGACGAACTTGCCCTTGGCGTCGATCTCGGCGTTGGCCTGGGCGATGGTATAGCGCCCCTCCTCCATCGCCGAGAGATACGCCACTTCAGCCGTGACCTGGCCCTTCGCCACCTTCCGGTAGGGAGTCTCGATGAAGCCGTACTGGTTCACCCGCGCATAGGTGGCCAGGCTGTTGATCAGGCCGATATTCGGACCTTCCGGCGTCTCGATCGGGCAGATGCGGCCGTAATGGGTCGGATGCACGTCGCGCACTTCGAAGCCGGCGCGCTCGCGGGTCAGACCGCCCGGCCCGAGGGCCGAGAGGCGCCGCTTATGCGTCACTTCCGACAACGGGTTGGTCTGGTCCATGAACTGCGACAGCTGCGAGGAGCCGAAGAATTCGCGCACCGCCGCGGCCGCCGGCTTGGCGTTGATCAGGTCGTGGGGCATCACGGAGTCGATCTCGACCGAGCTCATGCGCTCGCGGATCGCCCGCTCCATGCGCAGCAGGCCGATGCGATACTGGTTCTCCAGCAATTCGCCGACCGACCGGACGCGGCGATTGCCGAGGTGGTCGATGTCGTCGATCTCGCCGCGGCCGTCCTTCAGATCCACCAGGACCTTGAGGATCGCCAGGATGTCTTCCTTGCGCAGCACGCGCATGGTGTCCGGCGCCCTGAGGTTCAGGCGCGAGTTCATCTTCACCCGGCCGACGGCCGAGAGATCATAGCGTTCGCTGTCGAAGAACAGGCCCTGGAACAGGGTCTCCGCCGTTTCCAGCGTCGGCGGCTCGCCCGGACGCATGACGCGGTAGATATCGATCAGCGCTTCCTCGCGGCAGCTGTTCTTGTCGACCGCCAGCGTGTTGCGCATGTACGGCCCGACATTGATGTTGTCGATGGCCAGGGTCGGCAGCGTGGTGATGCCCGCCGCCTCTACGGTTTCGATATGCTTCTCGGTCAGCTCGGCGCCGGCCTCGACATAGATCTCGCCGCTCTTCTCGTTGATCAGATCGACGGCGGAATAGCGGCCCACCAGATCCTCGATCGTGACCAGCTGTTCCTTGAGGCCCGCATCCTGCAGCTTCTTCGCCAGGCGCGGCGTCATCTTGGCGCCCGCCTCGGCGACCGACTTGCCGGACTTCGCATCCACGAGGTCGCGCAGCAGCTTCACGCCGCGTAGCCGCTCGGGATCGAACGGAGTCTGCCAGCCCTTCTTGGTCTTGGTGAAGACCACCTGCTGGTAGAAATAGTTCAAGATCTCTTCGGACGACATGCCGCCGAAACGGCGATCGTCGTCGGTGATTTCCTTGCCGGCCGTGCTCTTCTTGATGGCGTTGGAACCCCAGAGCGCCAGCAGCAGCGTCGTCGCCGGCAGCTTCCGGCGGCGGTCGATGCGCACATAGACCAGGTCCTTGGCGTCGAATTCGAAATCGAGCCAGGAGCCGCGATAGGGAATGACGCGGGCCGCGAACAGGTATTTGCCCGACGAATGGGTCTTGCCCTTGTCGTGATCGAAGAAGGCGCCGGGCGACCGGTGCATCTGGCTGACGATCACGCGCTCGGTGCCGTTGACGATGAAGGTGCCGTTCGTCGTCATGAGCGGCATATCGCCCATGTAAACGTCCTGCTCTTTGATATCGCGGATGGAGCGGGCTCCGGTTTCCTCATCCACGTCCCACACCACCAGGCGCAGAGTCACCTTGAGCGGCGCGGCGAAGGTCATGCCGCGCTGCTGGCATTCCTCGACGTCGTATTTCGGGTCTTCCAGCTCATAGCGGACGAACTGAAGTTCGGAGCGTTCGGAAAAGTCCTTGATCGGGAATACCGACTTGAACACCTCCTGCAAGCCCACATCCTCCCGCTTCTCGGCGGTCACGCCGATTTGCAGGAAATGATCGTAGGAGCGTTTCTGCACCTCGATCAGGTTCGGCATCCGCGTGATCTCCGGGATGCGCCCGAAGGTCTTGCGAATACGCTTGCGGCCGGTGAAAGACTTCGTCGCTGCTGTCATCGTCTATCTCGTCCTGACTGATCCGATTTGTCTCATTAGCGGCAGACGCCGCATCGTATTCCAATCACCGGCAGTCCGGCGGCGCGTCGCGGCCTCTCTTTCGAGAGGAGCCGGCAGCGCCGCCGATCCGCGGTTTCGTCCATCGATTACTTCAACTCGACCTTCGCTCCGGCGTCTTCGAGCTTCTTCTTGAGCGCCTCGGCATCGGCCTTGTTCGCGCCTTCCTTGACGGGCTTCGGCGCGCCCTCGACCAGATCCTTGGCCTCCTTCAGACCGAGCCCGGTGATCGCGCGAACTTCCTTGATCACGTTGATCTTGTTCGCGCCCGCTTCCTTTAGGACGACGGTGAACTCGGTTTGCTCCGCGGCCGCGGCAGCCGGCGCCGCCGCTGCGGCAGCAGCGACCGGCGCTGCGGCGGAAACGCCCCAGGCCTCTTCCAACTTCTTGCTCAGCTCGGCCGCCTCGAGGACGGTCAGCTTCGACAGCTCATCAACCAATTTCTGCAAATCAGCCATTTGTCATTTCTCCTAGGCTTGAACTTCTGTTGTCTCGGCAACGGCTCACGCCGTAGCGCCCTTGTCGGCAAAAGCTTTGACCACCCGAGCCAGCTGACCGGCCGGAGCCTGCAGAACCCTGGCGATCTTGGTCGCCGGAGCCACGAGCAGGCCCACGATCTTGCCGCGGAGCTCGTCGATGGAGGGCAGGGTCGCCAGTGCCTTGACTCCGCTGGAGTCGAGAACCTGGCCGCCCATCACGCCGCCGACGATCGTCAGCTTGTCGTTGGAGTTGGCATACGTCACCGCCACTTTCGCAGCCGCTATGGGATCTGCGGAGTAGGCCAATGCCGTCGGCCCCTTCAACATCGGGGACAGTCCTTCAAACTTTGTGCCTTCGAGAGCACGACGAGCGAGCCGATTCTTCGCTACGCGATAGCCAGCTCCCGCCTGCCGCATCTGACGCCGGAGGTTGGTCACCTCCGCCACCGTCAGGCCGCTCTGTTGCGTCACCACAACAAGCTCGGCCGTCTTGAGCGTCTCGTGCAGCGTGGCGATCAGCTGTTGCTTTTCAGATCGGTCCACTGATCGTCTCCGATGCCTTGGCCGGACTTACCTTCGAAAATCGAAAGGATCGACCGGCCAGTTGCCACATGGGCCGTCCAGGATAGACTCCCGGAAAGCCCGGTTTAGCCTGTCCCAGAAGTTCAAGCCGCTGTCTGCCGGCCCCTGTTCGGGGATGCGGCAAAGAACGGTTGTCCTCCCGTCTATGCAGGCCAGTTGCGATTAAGATCCGCCGGGTTAACGGTCCCTTTGGATCGCCTGCAGTCTCGGACAGGTCGATGGCGAGTTCCTTCCGAAGAAGGTTCGCGCCACCCTCCGCCGTTCCGAAGAACGGCGGAAACTCTTGATCGCCGCGCGGCTGCTAGCCGCCGACGACCGTACCAATCTCCAGCTTCACGCCCGGGCCCATCGTCGAACTGATGCACACCTTCTTGATGAAGGTGCCCTTGGACCCGCTCGGCTTCGCCTTGCTGACGGCGCCGACAAAGGCCTTCACGTTCGCGACGATCGCTTCCTTGCTGAAGCTCGCCTTGCCGATGCCGGCATGGATCAAGCCGGCCTTCTCGGCGCGGAACTCGACCTGGCCGCCCTTGGCCGCTTTCACGGCCTCGGCGATATCGTTGGTGACCGTGCCCAGCTTCGGGTTCGGCATCAGGCCGCGCGGGCCCAGAACCTTACCCAGCTTGCCGACCACGCCCATCATGTCCGGCGTGGCGATGCAGCGGTCGAACTCGATCTTGCCCGCATTGACCTGCTCGGCCAGATCGTCGGCGCCCACCAGATCGGCGCCGGCCGCCTTCGCCTGCTCGGCCTTGGGGCCTTTGGCGAACACCGCAACCCGCAGTTTCTTGCCGGTCCCGCTCGGCAGCAGCACGACGCCGCGTACATTCTGGTCTGAATGCTTGGGATCGATGCCGAGATTCATCGAAATCTCGATCGTCTCGTCGAACTTCGCCTTCGCTCCCTGCTTGATCAGATCGACAGCCTTGTCGAGCGCATAGAAGGAGTCGCGGTTGATGCCCGAATAAGCCTGCTTCAGGCGCTTTCCTTTGCCCGCCATGATACTTACTCCACTACTTCGAGGCCGATGGACCGCGCCGAACCGCGCAGCATGGAAACCGCCGCGTCGACGGTGTTCGCATTCAGATCCGGCATCTTCTGCTCGGCGATCTTGCGCAGCTGCGCCACCGTCACCTTGCCGACCGTGCCGCCCTTGCCCGTGGTCTGCGAGCCCTTGTCGATGCCCGCCGCCTTCATCAGGAAGTAGCTGGCCGGCGGCGTCTTCATCACAAAGCTGAAGGAACGGTCTGAGAAGACCGTGATCACCACCGGGATCGGCATGCCCTGTTCAATCGACTGGGTCTGCGCGTTGAACTGTTTGCAGAACTCCATGATGTTCACGCCGCGAGGCCCGAGCGCCGTGCCGACGGGCGGCGACGGGTTGGCCTTGCCGGCGGGGATCTGCAGCTTCACATAGCCTTCGATCTTCTTCGCCATCTAAGTCACCTCAGACTGATAGGTCGAAACCGGCGGACCATCCGTCGGTTCGTGGACCCGGCTGAAGGACGAACCTTCCTGTCGGGCCCATCTGGGCGCGCGGTACACGGCCATGGCTGGCCTCCCGCGCATTGCTCCGCCCCGGGCTTGGCCGGCGGCGAAATCCGTTACAGCTTCTCCACCTGGGAGTATTCCAGCTCCACAGGGGTGGCGCGGCCGAAGATCGAAACGGCGACCTTGAGCCGGCCTTTTTCCTCATCCACTTCCTCGACCAGGCCATTGAACGAAGTGAACGGCCCGTCGGACACGCGCACCTGCTCGCCCACTTCGAAGATCACCGCCCGCTTCGGCCGCTCGATGCCTTCCTTCACTTGCGTGAGGATGCGCGCCGCCTCGGCTTCGGAGATCGGCATCGGGCGCCCTTTGCTGCCCAGGAATGCCGTCACCTTCGGGGTGTTCTTCACCAGATGCCAGGTCTCGTCATCCATCTCCATCTTCACGAGCACATAGCCCGGGAAGAACTTGCGCTCCGTATTCACCTTCGTCCCACGGCGGACTTCCATCACCTCTTCGGTCGGCACCAGGACCTCGGCAATCTTGTCCATCATGCCGAGTTGCTGGGCCTGCTCGCGGATGGACTGCACCACCTTGCGCTCGAAGCCCGAATAGACATGCACCACGTACCAACGCAGGGCCATCGGTCTATCTCCCAAAGCCCAGGATGGCCTCGACCGCGCCGCCAAGCAGCATGTCGACCAGCAGGAAGAAGATCGACATGATCAGCACCATCACGAATACCATCGCCGTGGTGATGCCGGTCTCCTTCCGCGATGGCCAAGTGACCTTGCTGACTTCCTGCCGCACCTCGCGAACAAACCGCGCCGCGCGCGCGACAAAGTTGCCACCGCTGGATTCCGCCATTTCCTTACCCGCCGCCATTCCTATCGACCCTGAACTTCCTTGCTGCAGTGGCAGGAGTGGAGGGGCTCGAACCCCCAACCCCCGGTTTTGGAGACCGGTGCTCTACCAGTTGAGCTACACTCCTAAGCGCGATCGCACTCTTTTTACCGGCGCGATCTGGCCAACCAAGTCCCGCTCCGTTTCTACTCGATGATCTTGGCGACGACGCCGGCGCCGACGGTGCGGCCGCCTTCGCGGATGGCGAAGCGCAGGCCCTCATCCATGGCGATCGGCGCGATCAGCTCGATCTCCATGGCGATGTTGTCGCCCGGCATCACCATCTCCGTGCCCTCCGGCAGCTTGATCGTTCCGGTCACGTCCGTGGTCCGGAAGTAAAACTGCGGCCGGTAGTTCGAGAAGAACGGCGTGTGACGGCCACCCTCCTCCTTGGTCAGAATGTAGGCTTCCGCCTTGAACTTCGTGTGCGGCGTGATCGAGCCCGGCTTGGCCAACACCTGGCCCCGCTCCACTTCCTCGCGCTTGGTGCCGCGCAGAAGGGCTCCGATGTTGTCACCCGCCTCGCCCTGGTCCAGCAGCTTGCGGAACATCTCAACGCCCGTCACCACCGTCTTGATGGTCGGCTTCAGGCCGATGATCTCGATTTCCTCGCCCACCTTCACGATGCCGCGCTCCACCCGCCCCGTCACCACCGTGCCGCGGCCGGAGATCGAGAACACGTCCTCGATCGGCATCAGGAACGGACGGTCCTTCGGACGCTCGGGCTGCGGAATATAGCTGTCCACCGCCTTCATCAGCTCCAGGATCTGCTGCTTGCCCAGCTTCTCGTCCTTGCCTTCAAGGGCCGCTAGCGCGCTCCCCTTGATGATCGGGATCTTGTCGCCCGGGAAGTTGTACTTGGTCAGAAGCTCGCGAACCTCCAGCTCCACCAGGTCGATGAGCTCGCTGTCATCCACCATGTCCACCTTGTTCATGAACACCACCAGCGCCGGCACACCCACCTGGCGCGCCAAGAGGATGTGTTCGCGGGTCTGCGGCATCGGGCCGTCGGCCGCCGACACCACCAGGATCGCGCCATCCATCTGCGCCGCACCCGTGATCATGTTCTTCACGTAGTCGGCATGCCCCGGGCAATCCACATGGGCATAGTGCCGGTTCGCCGTCTCGTACTCCACATGCGCGGTGTTGATCGTGATGCCGCGCGCCTTCTCTTCCGGCGCCTTGTCGATCTGGTCATAGGCCGTGAACGTCGCGCCGCCCGTCTCCGACAGCACCTTCGTGATCGCCGCCGTCAACGTCGTCTTGCCATGGTCCACGTGACCGATCGTCCCAACATTGCAGTGCGGCTTCGTCCGCTGAAACTTCTCTTTCGACATCGTCCCCGTCCTTAGAACCTAATCGCTTTCTTAAGACCTTCGTCCGTCAATCAACTGTTGCGCCAAATTCACTTCGACCTGTCGTCGTCTTTGCATCGTATTCGCGTTGTTGAGCCCTGACTGTGGGTTGGAGCGGGTGATGGGAATCGAACCCACGTAGCCAGCTTGGAAGGCTGGAGCTCTACCATTGAGCTACACCCGCAGCTCCTCCGTCCCTCATCGCTCCCCGGGCACCGTTAGCCGGTTCCCGGTCCACATTCGCCGCTACTCCGCCCGCCCCCGTTCAATGGTGGAGGGGGTAGGATTCGAACCTACGTAGGCTGACGCCAACGGGTTTACAGCCCGTCCCCTTTAGCCACTCGGGCACCCCTCCTGATTGGACAGGCCTCGTAATTTTGCGGAGTTGCGAACTATGTGGATTCACAGTTACTTGTCAACGCGAAAACAGGCCAACGAGCCGCGTCACCGGGACCCCAATTTGGATTCGCCGGCGCAGCAGTCGTTAACCCGCAAATTTCGTTTCAGATACTAGGCAGAGGTATGTCGAAGCGCAAGCGATTCAAGCACCAGCACAGCCGCACCGATGCGGACAGCCGCCACCGGACCGAGCCCGGACCTGGTCGGCACGATGCGCCGGCTCGCGGCCAGGCGGACGAACCCGAAGGCGGACAGCCACCGCATCGGCACCAGGAACACCACGGCAAATCGGGGGCGGCAGTCTGGATCTACGGAACCCACCCTGTTTCCGAGGTCTTGGGAAATAAATATCGTATTATCAGACGATTAGTTACCGTTTCTGATGGGCAGAGACAGCTTGCGGGCGAGTTCGCCTCTCTTATTAGTATGCGCGGGCAACCGCTTGTTCCGGAAACACTCGACCGGCACGCCATTGAGCGCCTGCTGCCGGCCGGATCGGTGCATCAGGGCATAGCCGTCCTGGTTGAACCCCTGACCCCGCCTGACCTGTTCGAAATCTGCGACGCCGCAAAGTCTTCCGGGTCGTCCCTGCTGTTGATTCTCGATCAGGTCACCGACCCGCACAATGTCGGTGCGATCCTCCGCTCGGCGGCTGCCTTCGGCGCCCAGGCTGTTATCGTCACCGAGCGGAACGCGGCGGCCGAGAGCGGTGTGCTGGCCAAATCCGCCTCCGGTGCCCTGGAGCACGTGCCCCTGGTTCCCGTCACCAACCTGGCCCGGGCGATGGCGCAACTGAAGGAAGCGGGCTTCTGGTGCATCGGCCTGGGGGCGGAGGGCGGGGAAACCCTGGCCGAGATCGATCTCAGCGGCCGGGTCGCCCTGGTGCTGGGAGCGGAAGGATCCGGCCTCCGGCGCCTGACCCGGGACAACTGCGACAAGCTGGCACGCCTGCCGACCCAGGGACCGATCGGCCAGCTCAATGTATCGAACGCCGCCGCCATTGCCCTATATGAAGTGGCACGGCGGCGCCCCGGTTTGCCGGCCGGCAGGTCCGCCCGGTAAAATAGGATCCGGGGCGCTAGATCGTCAGTTGATTCAAAAGGAGTTTTGCAGTGCGTTTTCGACCCCTCATCGCCGTTGCCTGTTTTTGCGTCCTGTCCGCTGCCGCCCACGCCGAATTCTCCGAAGCGGCGCAGCGCTGGTTCGATAGCTACGATCAGGACAAGGACGGCGTTCTGACCCCCGAGGAATACAACGCGGTGGCCGAAAAGCAGTTCGGCCGCGTCGACAGCAACGGCGACGGTTCGGTCGACGAGACCGAATACGTCTACGGCATCCCCGATGGCAATGACGATGAACTCGCGCGCGCCAAGAAGCGCTTCTCCATCATGGACAAGAACGGCGATGGTGCTGCTACGCAAGAAGAGTTCGTCGGCTTCGGGCAGCAGGTGATCGATCTCTCGGACTTCGACGGCGACGGCAAGATGACCCGGGACGAATTCGCCGCCAGCGTCTCGCCGAGCGAGTAACCGGCGCCAACGGCGGGCCGTTCAATTCGACAGCGGATAGGCCCGCAGCAGCTTCGTCTCTTTCCACTGCATGCCCAGCAGGTCGCGGGGCGTCATCGGCTTGAAGCCGCGGGCGCGGTTGCGGTCGCCGATCTCGAACATGAGATCGAGCTGCTGGAACAGGCTGCGATAGGCATCGCCGAGCGTCAGCTCAGGGTCCCAGATGTGGATGGCCTCGGCGGCGGCGCCATTCACTTCGATAATGGAGAAGCCCTCGCCCTTTGCCAGCTCGTCGATATCCCGGAACCGGACATCGAAGCGGCCGTAGAAGAAATCGGGCATTGAGCGGGCGATCCCATCGAAGCGGTCCTGCAAGGCAGGCGTGATGTACGCCTTGCCATCGCGGTAGAGTGCGCCGACGCGCAAGCTGGCGATGGTCGTCAGGCGCACGACCTCTCCCTCCGCCGGCACTTCGTCCAACCGAGCTTTGTGCGCCGCGCAATGCAGCCTTGCATTTCGAGACGCGCGGGCATCGCCCTCTATGAGCCCACGAACGGATGTACGGCCATCGCCGACCACATGGGGGTAGTAGCGCAAGCCCAGCGACAGGATTTGTCCCCGTGTCTCGCCCGGCCGCCGGACATAGAAGACGCCGGCTTCGCCGGCCCAGGGCAGATATTGCTGCAGCATGAGCTGCTGGTCCCGCGGGAACCGCGCCAGGTAGTCCGCAAGATCGTCCCGGTCGCGAATCAACCGCACCCCATAGCCGCAGGAGCCGATATCAGGCTTGGCGATGAGCGGGTAGCCGAGTCCCGCATCCGCCATCTTGGCTTCGGCGATGCGCAGCGGCGGCCAGGGATGGGCGCCTTCGGGGAATTGCAGTAGCGCCGACGCGGCGACCCAGCGCTGCTCGGCCGCGCCAATTTGCCGCAGGTATGATGTCTTCGATTCGCCGCGGATGCCGCCGGTCTCGATGTTGGGATTGGTCACCGTGGGCAGGGTCAGGCTGCGGTAGCGCAGCGACAGCCACATCCATTTGAAGAAGAGCGGCGTGTAGATCCACAGCCAGGGAATGTATTCCCGTGGCGCGACCGGCGGCCGGTCGAGGCGGACCGCTGGCATGCCCTCCAGCTTGATGTTGCAGCCGGGGCTGCTCTCATGGCGCAACGCGCCGCGCCGCAAGGCACGGCGAACCGGCCATGCACCCACGGCAGCCTGAATCGCAGAACTCAACCATGGCATGCGCGCCATGACCGCCTTCCCCCGTTGATTTCTTAATTGTTGTGATTTTGCGCGCAAAATCATTAGTGTCTGTGATAGTTTGCACGCTCAACAAGTCCAGCGCAACATGTCTCCAGGTCCAGAGTCTCCCGGCGATATCCAATCCTGGCTCGCCAGCCTTGGCCTGGAACATTATGCCGACGTCTTTGCCGCGCAATCCATCGATGCCGATGTCCTGATTGACCTCAGCGATGCGGATCTGACGCAGCTCGGCATACCGCTCGGACACCGGCGCAAGCTGCTCCGGGCCATCGCGTCGATCCGGATCCGCGCTGCTGCTGATGATCCCGCCAAGGATCCGGCGGCCGTTTCGGTGCCCGAGCGGCGCTACCTTACGGTCATGTTCTGCGATCTCGTGGGCTCGACCGCACTGTCGCGTCAGCTCGATCCCGAGGACCTGCGTCCGATCATCCGTGCCTATCAGGATTGCTGCGCCGGCATCGTCGCCCGTCTCGACGGATTCATCTGCCGCTATATCGGCGACGGCATCCTCATTTATTTCGGTTATCCCCGCGCCCATGAGGACGATGCCGAACGCGCGGTGCGCGCCAGCCTGGACATCGTCCAGTCATTGAGCCGCCTGACGGTTTCCGGCGACATGAAACTTCAGGTACGCATCGGCATCACCACCGGACTTGTCGTTGTCGGCGAATTGATCGGCAGCGGCGTGTCCCAGGAAGTCGCCGCCATCGGCGACGCACCGAACATCGCCGCGCGGTTGCAGTCGATGGCCCAGCCGGACAGCATCGTCGTCGACGATACCACGCGCACGCTGACCCAAGGGCTGTTCAAGTTCGACAATCTAGGCCCGCAGCAGCTGAAAGGACTCAGCGACCATGTGCAGGCATGGCGCGTCCTCAGCGAGCGGGATCGCGGCAGCCGGTTCGAGGCGACTCGCGGCGAGCAGCTCGTTCCAATGGTGAATCGGAACCATGAAATCGGCTTCCTGCAGGATGCCTGGCGCCAGGTCGGCGCCGGCCAGGGGCAGTTCGTCCTCATCAACGGCGAGCCCGGCATCGGCAAATCGCGCCTGCTGGCTGCATTCACCGAGAAACTCGGCCATGGCGGGCATGCCGAGCTGCGGTTCCAGGGATCGCCGCATCACCAGAGTTCGGCTCTCTATCCCTTTCTGGAACAGCTCCGGCGCTCCGCCCATCTGAGGCCCGAGGACCAGCCGCGGGAAAAGCTCGACAAAATCGCGGCGCATTTTGCCGGCACTGTCACCAACATCGACGAAGCCGTGCGCGTCTTCGGCGCGCTCCTGTCGATCCCATCGAGCGCGCCCGGACCCGCCGCGCCCCTGCGCAGCGGCGCGAAGCAGCAGGCGTTTGCCATTCTCTGGGAACAGATGGCGACGCTATGCTCGCTGCAGCCGCTGCTGGTGGTGGTGGAGGACGCGCACTGGCTCGATCCGACGTCGCATGAATTGCTGGAGATGATCGCCGGCAATATTGGGACGCGCCGGCTGCTGCTGCTCGTCACCTATCGGCCGGACCAGCCGCCTGCCCTGGTCAACCATCGAAACGCAAAGGTCCTGACGGTCAATCGCCTGGCCCACCGCGAATGTCAGGCCATCGTGCAGCATCTCGCCAGCAACAAGGCAATCCCGGCGCCGCTGTTGAGCGAGATCATCCTGCGCACCGACGGCGTGGCGCTGTTCGTCGAGGAACTGACCAAGGCCGTGCTCGAGTCCGAAATCGTCGTGGACCGTGGCGACCGCTTTGAGATCACGCCAGGCGCCAAGACCCTGGCGATCCCGACAACGCTCAACGGTTCGCTGATGGCACGTCTCGACCGCAATGCCGGCACACGGGAACTGGCGCAGATCGGCTCCGTCGTCGGCCGCGAATTCTCCTACGGCATGCTCGCCGCCGTCTCGCAATGGGCGCCGGCGACCTTGAGCGAGGCGCTCGACAAACTGGTCAACTCCGATTTGCTGCTCTGCGTCGGCGAACCGCCTCGCGCCACCTACCGCTTCAAGCACGCCCTGGTTCAGGATGCGGCCTATGAAAGCCTGCTGCTGAGCAATCGCCGCGGCCTCCATGCCCGGGTCGCCGCGGTCCTCGAACGCGACTTTCCGGAGACGGTCGCGGCGGAACCTGCCGTCCTCGCGCAGCATTTCGCCCGCGCAGGCGCGCCCGAACAGGCCATCGGTTATTACATCAAGGCGGCGCAACTCGCGATCGCGCGCTCGGCGATGGCCGAGGCGATCGCGGTGCTCGACCGGGCGATGGAGCTGCTGAAAGGGCTGAGCGGCAAGATCGATCACCGGCCCATCGAGCTGGAACTGCAGGTCATGCTGGGTACCGTCTACCGCGCTGCCCGGGCGCCCGGCGCGCCGGAGACCGGCCGGGCCTGGAACCGGGCACGGGAACTTTGCCGCGACGATGCCGACGCGCCGCAGCTCCTGCAGGTGCTGTACGGACAGTTCATCTTTCATCAAGGCAATTCGAACCTTGCGAAGGCGCGCGAGCTCGGCGAGGAGCTGCTGGCTCTCGGCGAGCGGCTGCAGGACGCCCGCGCGCTGGTGCGAGGTCACAGCGCCGTCGGCCGTTCCGCCTTCGGGCAGGGCGATCTCGCCGCCGCGCATCTGCATCTGGAAAAGGCGCTGTCGATCGACGACGCCCAGCTGCGCCGCTCCTCCGGCAGTATCGAGGGGCCGGAATCCCAGGTGCTCGACCTCTGCTATCTGGCCTGGACGCATTTCATCCAGGGCGACATCGGCGCCGCGCTGCAGCGTTGCGCCAATTCGATCGCCACGGCGCGCAAGCTGTCGCAGCCCTACGATCTCGTCGTCGCCTATGGCAATGCCTGCTACTTCTACCAGTTTCGCCGGGATTCCCAGGCTGTCACCGCCGCCGCCGACATGGTGATCGCGCTGGCAGAGGAGAAGGGTTTTCCATCCTGGCTGTCGCTGGCCAAGATCTTCCGCGGCTGGGCGCTGGTGCAGGATGGCGATGCGGAGAACGGCCTGCCGCTGATCGAACTCTCCCTGGCGGAGCACCGCGCCACCGGCGAATTGCTGGAGGTGCCCTACTGCATCAGCCTCCTCGCCGAATGCCTGTCGATTGCCGGCTCCAAGGCCCTGGCGCTGACATCCATCGACGAAGCCCTGGCGATGAGCAAGGCCACGGGCGAAGCCTGGTTCGAGCCGGAACTGCATCGCCTGCGCGGCGAATATCTGCTGGATGCCAGCATCGGCCGGACAACCGAAGCGCTGGAAAACCTGCGGATCGCCCACGAGACGGCCCGGCGGCAGGGCGCCCGCACCTGGGAATGCCGCGCGGCACAAAGTCTGGCCCGCGCGCTGGCGTCTGAGGGACAAGCTGAAAAAGCGCGTGCGCTTCTAACGCCGTTGCGGCAGGAATTTGCCGGCATCGTCACGTCGGCCGAATTGCTCGCGGTAGATCAGATGCTGGCCCTCTTGCCCCGCAAGAATGGCCGGAATGCGGCCGCCAGTAGCAGCTAGCGCGCCTCTCCCATAGAAACAGCCTCAACTCCGGACTACGGCCGCTTCTCGAACGCCAGCCTCATGCCGAGGCCGATGAGGATTGCACCGCTGGAGCGCGTGATCCATTTGAGCACACTCGGCCTCGATTTGAGCCATACCGACAAAGCGCCGGAGAAATAGCCGACCGGCGCCTTCACCAGGAATGTCAGCGCGGCAAACACCACGCCGAGAATAAAAATCGTCGCCGTCGGGTGCGGCACGGCCGCCGGCACGAACTGCGGCAGGAATGCGAAGTAGAACACCGCGACCTTCGGGTTCGACAGGTTCGATAGAGCGCCTTCGCGGAACAGCCGCGGCAGCGATTTGCCGCGCGATGCAGGGCCGTTCAGATGCGATGCGCCTGCGAGCAACATCCGCACGCCGAGATAAATAAGATACGCAGCACCGATGAACTTGAGGATCAGAAACAGCGTTGCCGAGGTCTTCAGGATGGCGCCGAGCCCCAGCGCCGCCAGCACCGTATGTCCCAGCAATCCGGTGCTGACTCCAGCCGCCGTGGCAACGCCGGCGCTCGCGCCCTGCCCCAGTCCGCGCGAGAACACCAGCACCATGTCCTGGCCCGGCGAAATGATCACCAGCAACGATGCCGCCAGAAAGACAATCCAAGATATCTCGAACATCACGCCACCCTGTACCAGATCCAGTCTTTTGGTGCCGTTCGGCTAACGATCCTTGTTCGCATCATAGCGATGGAATACGCAAGCGAGTTTGTTGCCGTCGGGATCCCTGACATAGGCGACATAGAAGCTGGGCTCGTAGATCTCGCGCGTCCCCGGCGGCCCTTCGTCCGAGCCGCCATGAGCCAGAGCGGCCGCGTGAAACGCCCTCACCTCAGAGGCGTTGCGCGCACGGAACGCAACCATGGTGCCGTTGCCTGGCGATGGAGCCTGGCCGTCGAACGGCTTGCAGATCCAGAAGCTGACACCGTCATCATAGCTCGGTCCCCAGCCGGCCCAGCCCTTGTCCGCGCCCGCACTCTGCCGATAACCGAGTGTCGCGAACACGGCATCGTAGAACTGCACCGACCGCGCCAGATTGCTGACGCCGACTGTCGTGTAGAGGGTCATGGTCATGCCGAGTCTTCCTAACGGCCGTGATCGGAGGATTGCCTGGCAATGTTGCCCGCCGCCGTGCCGGTCCGGCAAGAATGAAATCACCCAGGCTGCCCGGCTACTGACAAGTTGACCGCCGGTGCCATCGGACCTAGCGTTCCGTTAGCGCCGGGCGGCGCTTACGACGCCGATCCCGTGCGCCATAGAAAAAAGACGAAGGGAGGCACGTCATGACAAATCTCAGGTTTTGTTCTGCATCCGTGGCTGCAATCGCCGCTGCGGCGCTCTCGATTGCGAGTGCGCGGGCGGCCGACATGGAAACCTTGACCCTCGTCGAGCGCGCCACGACCGACGCCGTCATCGATACCGGCGCCACAGGCGACAGCTCCGGCGATCTCCTGACATTCGCCAACGAGATCTTCGACAAGGACAACGCCGCCAAAGTCGGCAGCGACTCCGGCTGGTGCATTCGTGTCGTCGCGGGCAAATCCTGGGAATGCTTCTGGACGCTGATGCTCGCTGACGGCCAGATCACCGCCGAAGGCCCCTTCCTCGATGCCGGCGATTCCGCTCTCGCTGTCACGGGCGGCACCGGGAAATACGCCGCGGTGCGTGGCGAGATGGCTTTGCACGCCCGCAATGACAAGGGCTCGGAATACGACTTCGTCTACAAGCTGACCTATTAGTCCGGTCAGAAGCTCGGCGGCGTGCAAGCCGTAACCACTTCGCATTCCTCGCTGCCGGGATTGCGGAAGCGGTGTGGCAGGCGGCTGTCGAAGTAGAAGGCGTCACCGGGGCCGAGCATGCGGCGCTGATCGCCGACCGTCACCTCCAGGCGGCCGCGCAGCACGACGCCGCCTTCCTGGGACTCATGGCGCAGCATGGCTTCGCCGGTGTCCGCACCCGGCGCATAGCGCTCGTGCAGGATCTGCAATTGGTGCCCAGTGAGGTCGCGGCCGACCTGTCTGTAGGAGATCTTGCCTCCAGCCAGTTCCACAAGGTCCGCGGCGCCGAAGAACACCTGCGGCCGCGCCGCGGTCTCACCGGCGAAGAAGTCAGCCAGCGATATCGGCAGGCCATCGAGCACGCGCTTCAGCGAACCCACCGAGGGGCTGTTCCGGTTCTGCTCGATCAGCGAGATGATCGCATTGCTGACGCCCGCACGCTTGGCCAGTTCCCGCTGGGACAGGCCGTGCATCTCCCGCAAGGCCCTGAGCCGCGCGCCGAGATCGAAGCCGTACTCCGCCATTACCAATTCTCCATCACCGTTTAGAGTGTTAAATATTCTAATCGCTGGACTCACCCACGCAAGTTTTTCACACAAATTCAGCCTTCTACCGGTTTCATTTTGTTTAGCTTCTTGAGCATGATATAGAATGCGCCTTCTTCGGCCCTCCTTCGGAAAGAACCCCCGGCATGTCCAACGTCGTCGATACGGCATCCTTTGATGCCTCGCCCAACAATCTCGAAGCCTTCTGGATGCCCTTCACCGCCAACCGGCAGTTCAAGGACAAGCCGCGCCTGTTCGTCGGCGCGAAGGACATGCACTACACCACCCATGACGGCCGCAAGGTGCTGGACGGTACCGCGGGCCTCTGGTGCGTGAACGCAGGCCATGGCCGCAAGAAAATCACCGAAGCGGTCAGCGATCAGGTCGCACGCATGGACTACGCGCCGGCCTTCCAGATGGGCCATCCCATCGCCTTCAAGCTGGCCTCGCAGCTCACCACTTTGCTATCAGGCGATTTCGAGCATGTGTTCTTCACCAACTCCGGCTCGGAGGCGGTGGACACCGCGCTGAAGATCGCGCTCGCCTATCACAATGTGCGCGGCCAGGGGCAGCGCACGCGGTTGATCGGGCGCGAGCGCGGCTATCACGGCGTCGGCTTCGGCGGCATCTCCGTCGGCGGCATCGTCAACAACCGCAAGTTCTTCGGCTCGTTGCTGAACGGCGTGGACCACATGCCGCACACCCACAATCTCGAAAGAGAATGCCTTCAGCAAGGGCCTGCCGAATTGGGGCGGCCATCTGGCCGATGAATTGGAGCGGATCGTCACGTTGCACGACGCCTCCACCATCGCCGCCGTGATCGTCGAGCCGGTGGCCGGTTCGACCGGCGTGCTGCTGCCGCCCAAGGGCTATCTGCAGAAGCTGCGGGAGATCTGCACCAAGCACGGCATCCTCCTGATTTTCGATGAGGTGATCACCGGCTTCGGCCGGCTCGGCGCCACCTTCGCCACCGAGTATTTCGGCGTGGTGCCGGACATGATCACCTGCGCCAAGGGCCTGACCAACGGCACGGTGCCCATGGGCGCGGTATTCGCGCGCAAGGGCCTCTACGACACCTTCATGGAGAAGGCGCCGGAGAATGCCATCGAGCTGTTCCACGGCTACACCTATTCCGCCCATCCGCTCGCCTGCGCCGCCGCCCTGGCGTCGCTGGAGATATATAAGGAGGAAGGGCTGTTCGAACGTTGCGCCAGCCTGGCCGACTACTGGCAGGACGCGGTGCACTCCCTGAAGGGCGTGCGCAACGTGATCGACCTGCGCAATCTCGGCCTGATCGCCGGCATCGAGCTGGAGTCGGCCCCCGGCAAGGTGGGCAAGCGCGCTTTCGAAGCGTTCCTCAAATGCTATGACGACGGCCTGCTGATCCGCACCACGGCCGACATCATCGCCCTCTCCCCGCCGCTGATCGTCGGCAAGAACCACATCGACGAGATGTTCGACAAGCTCGGCAAGGTGTTGAAGACCGTCGAGTAATTCTGGACCGGGCCGCGGCCCTGGCGCCGCGGCCCGGGTTCATAGGCTGGGTCCATCTCCGGGCCGCCGCTGGCTCTTCTGGCGCGCGGCCCTTTATCCGACCATAGTACCCCCACCCCGGCGCCGCTCTGGCGGCCCGTTCCGCTGAAACAAGAAAGACCAAGCAGAGGCAAATCATGCTGATCGGCGTCCCCAAGGAAATCAAAACCCACGAGTACCGCGTCGGCCTGGTGCCAGCTAGCGTGCGCGAGCTGATCCATCACGGGCACAAGGTGCTGGTGCAGACCGGCGCCGGCGCCGGCATCGGCTTCGACGACAAGGCCTATACGGCCGCGGGCGCCAAGATCGCCGCCAGCGCCGAGGACGTCTTCGCCAAGGCGGAGATGATCGTGAAGGTGAAGGAGCCGCAGCCCAAGGAATGCAAGATGCTGCGCGAGGGGCAGCTGCTCTTCACCTATCTGCATCTGGCGCCCGATCCCGAGCAGACCAAGGCGCTGCTGAAGTCCGGCTGCACCGCCATCGCCTATGAGACGGTGACCAATGCCCGCGGCGGCCTGCCGCTGCTGGCGCCGATGAGCGAAGTCGCCGGCCGCATGTCGATCCAGGTCGGCGCCCATTGCCTGGAGAAGGCGGCGGGCGGTTCCGGCATCCTGCTCGGCGGCGTGCCCGGCGTGCCGCCGGCGCGCGTCGTCGTGCTCGGCGGCGGCGTCTCCGGCACCCATGCCGCGCGCATGGCCATGGGGATGGAAGCCAATGTCATGGTCATCGACAAGTCGCTGGACCGGCTGAAGCAGCTCGATGAACAGTTCGGCTCCAAGCTCTACACCCAATACGCCACCGTCGACGCCATCGAAAGCAACGTGCATCAAGGCCGACCTGGTGATCGGCGCCGTGCTGGTGCCGGGCGCCGCGGCGCCGAAGCTGGTGACCAAGGACATGCTGAAGAAGATGCGGCCGGGCTCGGTGCTGGTGGACATCTCCATCGACCAGGGCGGCTGCTTCGAGACCAGCCATGCCGACCACCCACACCGAGCCGACCTTCGTGGTGGACGGCATCGTGCATTACTGCGTCGCCAACATGCCGGGTGCGGTGGCGCGCACCTCCACCTTCGCGCTCAACAACGCCACCCTGCCCTTCGCGCTCGCCCTGGCGGACAAGGGCTACCGCCGCGCCTGCGCCGAGGATGCGCATCTGCGCAATGGCCTCAATGTTCACGCGGGCAAGCTGACCTACAAGGCCGTCGCCGATGCGCTGAAGCTGAAATTCACGCCGGCGCAGGAGGCGCTGGGCGTTTAGCGCCCTATTGTTCTCGAATGCTGCGGGCGTATAGGGGGACGCGGTATTGCGACCCATACGCGCGCGGCAGCCGCATATGACGAACTTTAGCCTTTTAAAACACCTTCCATCAGCCCCTTGAAGAAGAACCGCTGGGCGAGGGTGAATGCGACGATGCCCGGCGCGACGACAATGATGTAGACAGCGGCCAGGTTCGGCCAGGCCCACTGCCCCTGGCCGCCCTGGGCGGCGGCAAGGACTACCGGCATCGTGCGCGCCGCTTCATCGTCGACCAGCGTCAGGCATAGCAGATACTCGCCCCACGCCGCGACGAAGTTGACGATGAATATGACTACAAGGCCATTGCGCACCATCGGCAGGCCGATCATCCAGAGTGTCCGCAGGTGACCGCAGCCATCGATCCGCGCCGCTTCGATCATCTCATGGGGCACGAGCTGGAACATGCTGCGCATGATCAGGACGCTGATCGCCAGTTGCAGTGTGACGTAGGGCAGGATGAGGCCGCTGGTGCTGTTGATCAGGCCCAGCCAATTTTGCGTTTCGTAGATGCTGATGATCGAGACGACACGCACCGGGAAATAGAGCGACACCAGCAGCGCCGCCACAACCACACCGGTGCCTCGGGGCCTGAGATGCACAAGCGCATATCCGGCGAGTACCGCGCAGATCGTGGTGATCAGTACGGTACCGGCGGTGACGTAGATGCTGTTGAACAGGTTGATCGGCAACGTGGCGATCCGCTCGAAAACATAGCTGTAATGCGTGAAATCGAATCTTCGCGGCCAGAAATCGCCGCGCATTGCATCCGGAAGCGACTTGATCGACATCATGAGCACCCAGCAAAGCGGCAGGATGATGATGATCATGAAGAGGTTGATGACGCCGTGACGGATGACGGCGCTCCGGTTCCGCTCAAGCCAGCTTCGCTTCGGTCTCGCCGCGCCGGCGCCTTGTTGGATAGTTTCGAGAGTCATGCTGCGTCAACCTATCGTCAGCCCTTGGGACGGAAGATCCGAATCAGAAGCACCATGACGAACATCATCGCGACGGCGCCGATCATGCCGATGGCCGCGGCGTAGCCTTGCCGCCAGAGGCCGAGCTTGAAGGCCTGGTCGTACATGAAGATCGTCCATGTGTAGGTCGGCGATGCCCGGTTGAAGCCGCCGAAGATGAGATACTCGTCGATCACGGCCATCGACGTGCCAAAGCGCAAGACAACCAGGATCATCATGATCGGTGCCAAGCGGTGCCGGGTTATGTGCCAGAACACTTGCCATTCGCTGGCGCCGTCGATCCGGGCCGCCTCCGGCAAGTCCTTGGGGATCGCCGCCAGGCCCGCCAGGAAGAAGATGGTGTGGTAGCCGAGGCCCCACCATACCTCCATGATTGCGATCGAAGGCAAGGTCAGGGCTGTTCCGCCCAGCCACTGCGGCGCGTTGTGCAGGGTGAACAGGCCGACGGTTTCGACCAGGAAATGGTTTATCGGGCCGACCTGGTAATTGTACATCCACTTCCACAGCACGAAGATGAGCGTGCTGGGAACCACGGCAGGAATGAGCAGCACCACGCGGTAGATGGTTGCCAGCCGCGGATTGGTCACGCGGTCGATGAGGATCGCCAGCAGCAGTGGCAGGATGATCGTTCCCGGCAGGAACATGATCGTGAATAGCGCCGCGCGCCCCAGGCCGGCCCACAACAATGGGTCATTGAACGCCGCGACATAGTTATCGAACCACACCCAGTTCGCCGGATCGTTGGTAAGGAACTGGTAGTCGGTGAAGCTCATCCAGAGGACGCGGATGATCGGCCAGACCTGATAGCCGACGAAGAAGGCGAGCGCCGGCAACAAAAACATCCACATGCCGATGCCTTGCCGTAACTGCGTCATCTGGCTGCCGGGCCGCCTCTCGCGGAGACTTGCCTGGCCGGATGCAATCGCCTGTCCCATGCGCTAAGCCGGTTGAATTGAAGCCTGAAGCGAACCGTCGGATCGGTAGCGCGGAATGCGCGTCGATGATTAAGGCGACGAGGACCAAGGAAAGTGAGTCACCTTGGTCCCCGCCGAAACCCGACGACTAGCCCTTCTTCAACTCGGCCTGGACCGCGTCGACGACCTTTTGCATGGCCACCTTCGGATCGGCCTCTTCGCCCTTGAGATAAGTCTCCCAGATGGGCTTGCCGATCACGAACTGCTGCAGGCCAAAGAGGTGGTTGGTGATGGCCTTGGCCCTGTCGAGCTGACCGCGCACCAGCCCGACGAATTCGGGCATCCAGTCCGGCTTGCTGGCGTCCCAGCCGGCGTAGATGGACTTGTAGGGCGGCAACTGGCCCGGATGCCCGCTCGCGGTGCCGACGATCGAGTCCTTCCAGATCTGCTGGTCATAGGTCAGCGACTTGATGTACTCGGCCGCCTTCTCCTTGTTCTGCCCGTGCTTGAACAGCGCGCATCCCGTCGTCCAGAACACCGTCGAACCCTCGCCATTGGCGAACTTTGGCAGCGGCCCCAGATGCAGTTGTTTCGGATCGTCCCAGCTCGCGGCGAAGCGCAGCGGAGAGTTGAAGTATTTGAAGTAGAGGCCGACCCGCTGGGTGGCGAAGGCGATCTCGTCCGGGGTTCCGTTGACGCCGGCATCCGACGCGCCTTCCAGCAGGATGTCGGGATTTGCGAACGCCATGATGCTCTTCATCATCTTCAACGCTTCGATCGCGGGTTCGCTGGTGAAGTCGAACAAGCCCTCTGGCGTGTACACAGCGCTGCTCATGCTGTGCGTGACCGGCGCCAGCGAGCGCCAGCCATGGGAGTCGAAGGTGGCGCCCCACGGCGCAGCACCGGAATCGACAATCTTCTTGGCGTCGGCCAGGAAGTCATCCCAGGTCGCGGGGGCGGCATCGGCCACGCCGGCTTTGCCGGTCAGGCCCGAATGCCATCCCGTGCCAATCACATCCAGGAGGAATGGCCAGCCGTAGAGCTTGCCGTCGATCGTGCACTCCTCCCGGATCGATGGAATGATGTCGTCGAGCACATCTTTCGGAATGTAGTTATCCCATGGCTCGATGACGTCGGCTTTGATCATTGCCGACATTTCCACGAACGGGGTCTGGCCGACATAGACGTCCCATGTGCTTTCGCCATTTTTCGCTTCGGCCACGAAGCGCTCGATGCCGAAACCCTCGACCGGAGCGATCTGGTAGTTGATCCCCGGGAATCTCTCGTTCACCGCCGGGATGCCGGGGTGAAGGTCCTGGATCCACTGATAGAACGTCGGCGTCAGGGGCCGATCCGCGGCGAACGCAGATCTGACGCCGGTCTTCGCCACCGCGCCAACGCCGGCCAGGCCGAGCCCGGCCACCAGGCTTCGCGTGAGGAACTCACGCCGGTCGATGGTCCCCTGCTGCAGCTGGCGCAACGCCGCCTGTTGCAAGATGTATTCCTGTTCCTTTCGTACGGTCATCCGATCGCCTCCCTCTGTTCGTGTCTTTTGTGCTATCGACGGTTGGCAGGGGCATGTTAGCCACTAATATGATTGGACGGCAAGAACGGCCCTTTTGGACATCCCCATGAATGTGCTCGATCGCTTCCGGCTGGACGGCAAGCGCCTTTTCGTCACCGGCGGCAGCCGCGGCTTCGGCCGGGCCATCGCACTTGCGGCCGCAGAGGCAGGCGCCGACATCGTGCTAAATGGCCGCGACCCGGCCACCCTCGCCAGGACCGCCGGTGAGGTGCGCGAGCGCGGCCGCCAGGTCTGGACCTTTCCGGGCGACATCGCCCAACCCGCCCTGTGCGAGGACCTCTGCAAGCGCGTGGTCGCGGAGGCGGGGCCTATCGACGTCCTCGTCAACAATGTCGGCGGACGCGATCTCGACGTGGCGATCGAGGACACCGACCTCGAGACCTGGCAGCGCTTTGTCGATCTCAATCTCACCCATTGCTTCATTTGCACGAAGATCGTCGGCGGAGCCATGCTCGCGCGCGGTGCAGGGCGAATTATTAACATCGCCTCGATCAGCGGCCTGATCGCCAATCGCGGGATCGGCGGACGCCACTACGAAACGACAAAAGCAGCGCTGATCCATTTTACCCGCGCCACCGCCGCCGATTGGGCGCCCCGCGGCATCACCGTGAACGCGATATGCCCGGGCCTGTTCATGACCGAGCCGAACATCGCCTGGGCAAAGAACCACCCCGAGGTGATCGAGACCTTCGTCCGCGCCGTCCCGATGGGCCGCACCGGCGAGCCGCATGAGATTGGACCGCTGGCAGTCTATCTGGCGTCGCCCGCCTCCAGCTATGTCACCGGCGCCACCTTCGTGATCGACGGCGGCTACACGCTGTGGTGATCCGTCAAAGCTTGCAGCGCTTATAAGTGTCCATCCACGGCCGAACCTTCTCGAATTGCGCACTTGCCGCAATGACGTCGGCATCGGCATACCGCCGGCCGACGATCTGCATGCCGACGGGCAGGCCATTGTCGGCAAGTCCGGCCGGAACGGTCGCGGCCGGGTAGCCAATGAAGTTGATCAGGTAGGTCATGCACCAGCCGATCAGCGGATCGATCGCCTCGCCATTGATTTCCGTCGGCCCAACGGTATTGCGATCAGTCGCGTTGTCCACTGCGAGGCATGCGAGCGTGGGCGATACCAGGAAATCGTAGCGATCGAGCACGCTGCGCAGCGCATCGAACACTTCGGTGCGCACCGCCTGGTCGGCGAGGACTTGCACGGCGGTCAACTTCCGCCCGATCTCGTCCCAATGCAGGACCTCCGGCGGCAGGTCGTCGCGGTGGTCGCGGAGAATATCGACTCCCTGGCGCTTGAACATCTCCAGCGCCGCGACTTGCATCGGCGCGATGTAGCGGCACCAGAGATCGCTCAACTCGCGCTGCGAGCGGCGGATGCCGACGTCCACCTCCTCGACATGGGCGCCGGCCTCCTCAAAGGCCTTCACCGCCTTGTCGACCACGGCGGTGACGCGCTTGTCGACCGGGAAAATGCCGTAGTCGCGCGTATAAGCGATCTTCTTGCCGGAGATCGAGCCACGCAGCGCCGCCATGAAGTCAACACTGTCGTGCTGACAGTAGGGATCGCGTGAATCGTAGCCGGCCAGCGTCGACATCGCCAGGGCGGCGTCCTCGACGGTCCGGGTGATCGGGCCCTCAAAGAGGAACGGCGCCGTGCCGCCGAAAGCGTTCGGTCGCACCGCGAACGGCACGCGACCGAACGAGGGCTTGTAGCCGTAGACGCCGCACCAGGAAGCGGGGATGCGGATGGAGCCGCCGCCATCCGTGCCCTCGCAAAGTGGCAGAAGCCCAGCCGCCACCGCGCCGGCGCTGCCGCCGGAGGAGCCGCCCGTGTTCTTGGAGAGGTCGAACGGGTTCTTGGACGGGCCGTACATATAGTTGTCGCAGGTGCCACGGAAGCCAAACACCGGGCTATTAGTCTTTCCGACCACGATCGCCCCGGCCTGCTCCATGCGCTCGACGAACATGCAACAGTTGTCGGCAACGTAGTTCTTAAGGGCGCGGATGCCGCCGAAGGTGGTGACCCAGCCCCGCTTGAAGTCGAAGCAGTCCTTCATGGCGATCGGCACGCCGTGCAGGGCGCCGACCTTGTCGCCGCGCATGATCGCGGCCTCAGCCGCCTTCGCGGCCTTCCGCGCATCCTCATAGCCAAAGATGATGAGCGCATTGATCTTGGGGTTATGGGCCTCGATACGAGCAATGGCGCTGTCCACCGCCTCGACCGGCGAGATCTCCTTGCGGCGGATTCGTGCCGCCAGGGATGCGGCGGATTCTGTTACTGCCAGGTCCTCGGTCTTCATGCGTCGTCCCGTACCTTTCACTCTGTTCGTCCCCGCCGTCACTCACAATCCGCACATACAGCAGGGAGGCGGCCATTCGCAAGAATTGCCGGCGAAATCCCACGTTCTCAACCCGACGCTCCGGTCATCACGGACCGAATGGTGTCAAGGGACGTGACGAGACGATCGAATTCCGGCGGGCGCAGTTCGCCGCCCATGAATACGTGGTGCCGGCGAAACCGCATGCCGCCGGCCGCCGGCTCGAGCGCCGCGAAATGGATCTCCCGCGGCTTGGCAGTGGCCACGATGCGATCGACATTGCGGGCGGTGATGCCGCCTCCGGGCATGACGATGATCCGGTCGGCCGCACGGCGGACAAGTTCGGCGATCAGCGGCAGCCCTTCGAGCACGGTCGCCTCCTGGCCGGAGGTGAGGATGCGGTCGACGCCCAGCCCGATCAGCGTCTCCAACGCTTCGAACGGATCGGGAGTCATGTCGAATGCCCGGTGAAACGTGACCGAAAGCGGCCGGGCCTGCGCTATCAAGCTGTGCGTCCGAGCCGCGTCGACTTTGCCGTCGGCGGTCAGCAGGCCGATGACGACGCCGTCGGCGCCTTCGTCCTTGGCGGTGTCGATGTCGGCCTGCATGACAGCGAATTCATCGTCGTCCAGGAGGAAATCGCCGCCGCGCGGCCGGATGATCACATGGAGCTTGATGCCGGCAACCGTCCGCGCCTGGCGGATCATGCCGCGGCTGGGCGTGGTGCCGCCCTCCAGGAGATCGCCGCAGAGCTCAACCCGGTCCGCCCCCGCAGCCTTGGCGGCGCGGACGCCAGCAACGGAATCCACACATATTTCGCAGATCAATGCAGCCCCTTTCTCATGATCGTAGACCGCCACACATAGCACACAAGCATCGGAAGTGCGAACGGGACAGCGATATTGACTATGTGAGCGCCGTGGTGCGCCATTTGATCGCAGTTGTTACTTCGGCCGCACGGCCCGCAAGTTTTCGTCGGGTTGAGGGAGCTTGCCGCGGCGGCGCAGCTTGACCGCTTCGACCAGCGCCCGCGCCGCGTTGCCGACTTCTTTCTGGAAATCGGTGTCTGCGTCCAGGTCTTCGTGACTCGTCGCGTAGGGCTGATAGTAGCCGACATAGGCATCCAGCAAAGCCTTGCGCCCCGCCGGGATCATGCCGATATCGCAGAGCCAGTCCGAGAGCATGCGCCGCAGGTTCTCCGTGCCGGATGCATCGCCATGCACCACGACCGAGAACACGCGGCCGGCGAGATGGCGCGGATAGTCCCAGCCCTTCAGCTCCAGCTGCTTCGCCAGCCGCGGGTCCTTGCCACCGGTGGTGGTGGGATCGGGATTGCCGCCATCGGCACAGACCAGGCGATCGATCATCAGTTTCAAGGAGCTTGGCGCCTGATACCAATTGACCGGACTGACGATCATCACGCCATGGGCCGCGGCCCACATGGGATAGATTTCGCTCATCCAGTCGCTCACCTGCCCCATGGCGAAGTTCGGATAGCAGGAGCAGGGCCAGTGGCATAGTGGCTGTGCTGTCGACACGCAGGCTTTGCAGGGATGGATCTGCCGGCCGTATTCGGAGGTCAGGCGGCTGAGATCGAGCAACTCCACCTCGAAGTTGCGCTGGCGCTCGATGATCCGCTTGGCGATCGACACCAGCCGAAACGTCTTCGACATTTCGCCCGGGCAGCTCTGATCGCTGCGGGAGGAACCATTAATCAGCAGAATCCGCGACTTGGATTTGCGATTGCGCTGATGGCGCTCCGCCGCCTGAATCGCCCGGCGCGTGGCCAGCCATTCGACCGGCAGCTCCGCCTTGGGATCGGCGAACTGCTTGCCGCCGATCCGCGTGCGCGGGTTCTTGCGATACTCGTCATAGCCGTCCCAGGCGATCTCGATGATCCTCTGCAATGCGTCGTCGACATCGCCGAATGCGGGATCGAAGAACCGGTCGCGAAAGCGTTTCTCGAATTCCGTTCGGGTCAGCTGGACGTTGGGCATTCCCCGGCGGATCGTGATTCTCTTCATGACAGGCCTTTCCGCACCGCGGCTCACCGCCGCACCGCGTAATCAGTAGTGATCTGTGGATTTTACGAAGGCGTGCACTTTCCAGACATCATCGGGTGACAAGCGCAACCCGAAGGCCGGCATCTGAGTTCCCTTGCGTCCATTGATCACCGTCTCCAGGAATTTCTCGTCGCTGATCTTGGTCGCAAAGAGATTGGGACCGCGCCCGCCCTTGCTGAGATGGCAGATGTAGCACTTGCTCCGATAGGTCTGCAGCCCTTCCTCGATCGCCTCGGGCTGGCCGAGGAAGGGATTGGTCAGCTCTTCGTCGGCAGCCGCGCCGCCGAGCCGTAAGGCAATGGAAAAGGACAGTGCCGCCGTCACTATGACGGCGGCACCGGCCAGTCGCGCAATTGGAGTCATGCGCATTGGAGTGTATCAATCATTATGGAAGGCTCGGCAGCATGGTTTCGATAACCTGCTGATTGTAACCTTCGCCCTGATCCACTTTGCCATCGACCGCGAAGACCCACAGCATGCCGCCTTTCGGCGCCGAGTAGTAGAAGCTCGGATCGCCGCCGAGGCCCGAGAGGATCGCGACATACTGCTTGCCGTCGATATCATAGGTCACCGGAGAAGCGTTGATGCCGGAGCCGGTCTGGAAGCTCCAGAGCTCTTTGCCGCTCTTCTTGTCCAGCGCAATAAACCGGCCACGCTGATCGCCGGTGAAAAGCAATCCGCCTTTCGTCACCAGCATGCCGGAGAATAGCGGCAGCGGGCTGGCCGATTGCCAGGCCACCTTCTTGTTGGCGACATCGATCGCCATCACGCGGCCAATCGTATCGCCCATCCGGTACATCTGGTAATCGACGCCCATGAACAGATCGCCCGGCTTGTAGACGAGCTTTCCCTTCTCCCAGGCGGTCAGGCCCATGCCCCACTGATTGACGGCGACATAAAACATCCCGGATTCCGGATCATAGGCCGGCGGAAACCAGTTCGTGCCGCCCTCGAGGCCGGGAACGATCGGCTTCACCTGCCCCGCGCCCTGCTTCGGCTTCATGGCCTCGTTGATGGTCGGGCGGCCGGTCTTGGCATCGAGGCCGCTGGTCCAGTTGATGCCCTCCACCAGCGGCATGGCGTAGACGAATTCACCGGTTTCCCGGTCGAGCGCGTAGAAGTAGCCGTTGCGATTGGAGTGCACCGCCAGCTTGCGGTCCTTTCCGTCGATCTTGCCATCGACCAGGATCGGCGTCGCCATGGCATCGTAGTCCCAGGCATCGTTGGGGGTGTATTGATAGCCCCACTTGATCTTGCCGGTATCCGGATCGAGCGCGAGCGTGGCGCAGGTCCAGAGATTGTCGCCCGGCCGCTGCTCCGCCTGCCAGGATCCCGGATTGCCGGTGCCCCAATACAGCGTGTTGGTGTCGGGATCGTAGCTGCCGGTCAGCCAGGTCGGCCCGCCGCCGGTCTTCCAGCTATCGTCCTTCGGCCAGGTATCGCTACCAGGCTCGCCCGGCGCCGGCACGGTGAAGGTCTGCCATTCCTGAGCGCCGGTCTTGGCATTGTAGGACTTCAAGTAGCCGCGGACGCCATACTCGCCACCCGACACGCCGATGATGACGTGGTCGCCGACGACCAGGGGCGCCGAGTTGGTGGTGACGCCATTCTTCCACTCATCGATCTTCTGTTCCCAGACGACTTTGCCGTCGGCGCGATTGAGCGCCACCAGCTTCGCGTCGAGCTGGGCGACATAGACCAGATCGTCCTTCAGCGCGACACCGCGATGGATCGGCCCGCAGCAAAGCATGGCCGTGAGGCCATCCTCGTAGGTGGGCTCGTAGCGCCAGACGATGTTGCCGCTCCGCGCATCGACGGCGAAGACGCGGGCATAGTCCGCGGAGAAGAACATCACGCCGTCACGAATGAGCGGCGTGGACTCCAAGCCGGCGAACTGGCCGCCCGTCGACATCGTCCAAACGGGCGACAGCTTGCCGACATTGTCCGGCGTCAGTTCCGACAACGGGCTGTAGCGCCAGTTGCGGTAGTCCCGGCCGTACATCAGCCATTCGCCGGAATTGTCCTGTGCTTTGACAAGATCGTCAGTAGGTCACCGGCGCCGCACACGCGGTGTCGATGACTGCAAATCCGACCGCAGCTACTGAGGCTGCGATCGCAAGATAAGTCGATATCCTGGCCATTTTACGCTCCCTCCTTGTTGGCGTGTTACCCCGCCAAATGAGAGCATGCTACTCGCGGTTATCCGGCGCAAGCGGCTCAGAACTCATGAAGGCGCCGTTAGGTATTACCTACCGACGGGACCCGGCGGACCTTTGAGTTCGACGACATTGCCTTCGGGATCGCTGATGTACATCGACGGGCCTTCGCCCTCGGCGCCGTAGCGGCTGACGACGTCGCCGGGAGCGACGCCATGAGCCTGCAGATGCTCGGCGATCGTTGCGCCGTCGAAAGGGCTGCACCCGCAGGCAGAGGTGATCCATGTTGCGGCCCTCGCGGCCCGGCGCAGCACCGCCCTCGCGGCCGAGCTTGCCGTCGACATCGACGAGATCGATCAGCTGCTGCCCGGCGCGAAGCTGGGTCAGGCCGATATGCGCCTGCACCTTCTCGACCGTGCAGCCGAGCACCCCACAATAGAAGCGCTGCATATCCGCGACACTGCGGACGCGCAGCACCACATGGTCGATGCCTTGGATGCTAATCGGGCTCGAGGACATCACGCGGCTCCTTCACCCTAGCCCGGAAGTTTCACATTGCCGGCCGCATCGATCGGCCAGAATGGATTCCAAGCGACTTCCCAGGTGTGCCCGTCCGGATCGGCGAAGTAGCCGGCGTAACCGCCCCAGAATGTGTCTTCCGCCGGCTTCAAAATTCGCGCGCCCGCATGCCCGGCCTTGGCGATGACACGATCGACCTCGCCGCGCTCCCGCACGTTGTGCGCCAGGGCGACGCCGCTGAAACCCTCGCCGTCATCGGCGACGCGCGCATCCTTGGCAAGTTCAGCACGGCTCCAGAGCGAGATCACCATGCCGCCGACCTGGAAGAACACGACATGCTCATTGCCGGCCACCGACGGAGTTCCAGCCCAATCCCTTCTCATAGAACTTCCGCGCGCGCGGAAGATCGGCAACGCCGAGAGTGACAACGCTCAATCTTTGTTCCATGCCTGAATCCGCAATTTCATCGCTGCAACAATCCTAGAACGGATCATAGCCAATCCCGCAGTCGGAACCAGAGCATTGCCAGCGCCAACGTCGGCGTGCGCAGCAGTTTGCCGCCGAAGAATGTGGTGTGCGGCAGCTTGGTGAACACATCGAACCGCTCGGCTGTTCCGGCGATGGCCTCGGCGATGACCTTGCCGGCGATGCCGGTCAGCGCCACACCCATGCCGGAGAAGCCGTGGGCGAAGTAGATGTTGCCGGTGCCATCGAGCCGGCCCAGATGCGGCGTGCGTTCGACCGTTATCGCGACATTTCCACCCCAGATGTATTCCAATTCCAAATCATCGGTCTGCGGCAGCACGGCCCGCATGGATCGACGCATGGCCGCTTTCAAGTTGGGCGGCGGCAATGTGGTGTAGCTGACGCGCCCGCCGAACAGCAGACGGTGATCGGCGGAGAGTCTGTAGTAGTCGAGCACGAACTTGGTGTCGGTGACCGCGGCGTCGGAGGGGATCAGGCTGCGCGCGCGGTTCTCGCCCATCGGCGTGGTCGCGGCCATGAAGGTGCCGACGGGCATCACTTTCCGGCGGATGCTCGGTACGAGTTCGCCGAGATAGGCGTTCCCCGCCAGCACCAGATAGCGGGCGCGCACCGAGCCTTGCGCCGTTCGCGCCACCGGGCGGCTGCTCTTCTCGATCGCTTCGACCTGCGAGTCCTCGAAGATGCGGACGCCAGCACCGATGGCGGCGCGCGCCAGGCCGAGGCAGTAGTTCAGCGGATGCAAATGCCCGACGCCGGCATCGAACAGGCCGCCATGATAGGCGCTCGTGGACACATACTGCCCGACATCCGCGGGCTCGATCAGGCGCGCATCGCGATAGTCATACCGCGTCGACAGCAGCTCGATCTCGGCCCGGAGGTGATCCAGATCCCTGGCCTTGGCCGCGCCGTGAAAGTAGCCGGGCTTGAGATCGCAGGGAATCCCGTGACGCTGCACGCGCTCCCGGATGATGTTCTTGGCCTCTTCCGACATGTCCCAGAGCTTGCGCGCGTCGCCGCGGCCGACCCAGCCTTCGATCTTGCTCATGCCCGGCGAATAGCCGGTGCCGATCTGCCCGCCATTGCGGCCCGAGGCGCCCCAGCCGATGCGCTCGGCCTCCAGCACGACGACGGAATAGCCGCGCTCCGCCAGATTGAGCGCCGCCGAAAGTCCGCTATAGCCGGCGCCGACGATGCAGACATCGGCCTCAGCCTCACCGGTGAGGGCCGGGCAATTGGGCACGCCGATGGCCGTCGCCGTGTAATAGGAGTCGATATGCGAACTGCGCGCCAAGATGGCTTCCGTTCTCTGGGATGAAGTCTGCATCCTGCCGATGCCTGCAGGAAGGTCAAGCCGCGGCAGCCCTTGCAGAATGGGCATTAGTTCGCCAATCTCCTCCGCCGCTATCCACCGCAAATTCACGGGAGTTTCCGCCTCATGACCTTGACCGCGCAATCCGATGTGGGCCGGCTTCGCCGCGTCGTCGTCAAGCATGTGCGCGATGCCTTCGTCGATGAGGCGGCGATCGACCGGCAGTGGCAGGACCTCAATTACTATGGCCGTCCCGACCTGCCGCGCGCCGTCGGCGAGTATGATAGCTTCGTCGAGCTGATGAGCCGCTTCGGCATCGCCGTGGATTTCCTGCCCGTGGATGCCAAGGTGGGCATGGATTCCCTCTATCCGCGCGACACCACCATCACCACCGACCGCGGCGTCATCCTCTGCAACATGGGCAAGCCGCAGCGGCGCACCGAACCGGAGGCCATCGCCGCCTTCCTCCGCCTGCGGCAAACAAAAATCCTCGGCACGATCTCCGGCGCCGGCAGCATCGAGGGCGGCGACGTCACCTGGCTCGATCCCCGGACGCTGGCGGTCGGCCGCGGCTATCGCACGAACGACGAGGGCATCCGGCAGCTCAAGCAGCTGCTGGGGCCGGAGGTCGAGGTGATCACCGTGCCCCTGCCCCACTGGAAGGGGCCGGGCGATGTCTTCCACCTGATGTCCATGATCTCGCCGATCGACCCCGATCTGGCTGTCGTCTACTCGCCGCTGCTGCCGGTGCCGTTCCGCGAGCTGCTGCTGGCCCGGGGCATCCGGCTGGTGGAGGTGCCCGACGAGGAGTTCGAGGGCATGGGCTGCAACATCCTGGCGCTGGCGCCGCGCACTTGCGCCATGCGCACCGGCCTGCCCAAGACCCGGCAGCGGCTGATCGAGGCCGGCATCGAGGTCCACGAGTTCGCCGGCGAGGAAATCTGCGGCCGCGGCGCCGGCGGGCCGACCTGCATGACCCGCCCGCTGCAATGGGAGCTTTAGGGCCGATTCGGTTCCTAAAGCGAATTCAGGTTTCACGTTAACCATTCTATATATTGTAATAAATACAGATATTTACAGTCATAATCTTACAGTTCACTGAGCCCGTCGCCTTGCCAAGCCTTCCGGGCGCATGCTAGCCATTTGGGGCGGCCGAGACCCCAAACCGCCCCCCGGAAGGCATCATGTCCCAGTTCGAAGATTGGCTGTCAGAGCGCAAGATCGGCGAGGTCGAGTGCCTGGTGCCGGACATGTCGGGCATTGCCCGGGGCAAGATCCTGCCGTCCCACAAGTTCCTGAAGAGCGTCCGGGAGCAGTCGCTGCGGCTGCCGGAGTCCATCTTCATCCAGACCGTCACCGGCGAGTTCGGCGAGGATGAGGAGGACGAGGTCCTCGGCCCGCAGGACCACGACGTCACCCTGATGCCCGACATCGACACGCTGACCATCGTGCCCTGGTACGAGGAGCCGGTCGCCCAGGTGATCTCCGACGTCTACAACCGCGACGGCAGCCCGGTGGACATCGCCTCCCGCTTCGTGCTGAAGCGGGTGCTGCAGATGTATGACGACCGCGGCTGGGTGCCGATCATCGCGCCGGAGCTGGAGTTCTACCTGGTGCAGGTGAACACCGATCCGGATGTGCCGCTCCTCCCGCCCATCGGCCAGTCGGGCCGGCCGGAAACCGGCCGCCAGTCCTATGGCATCGACGCCGTCAACGAGTTCGATCCCATCTTCGAGGATGTCTACGACTATTGCGAGAAGCAGGATCTGGATGTCGATACGCTGACCCATGAGAGCGGCTCGGCGCAGATGGAGATCAACTTCAACCACGGCGACCCGCTGCGGCTGGCCGACCAGGTGTTCCTGTTCAAGCGCACGGTGCGCCACGCCTCGATGCGCCACAAGATCTACGCCACCTTCATGGCCAAGCCGCTGGCCGACCAGCCCGGCAGCTCCATGCATATCCACCAGTCGGTGCTGGACAAGGCTACCGGACGCAACCTGTTCTCCGACAAGAACGGGCGCGACACCGCCATGTTCCGCAATCACGTCGCCGGGCTGCAGCGCTACCTGCCGCTGGTCATGCCGATGGCGGCGCCGAACGTGAATTCCTACCGCCGGCTGCAGCCCTACATGGACGCGCCGATCAACGTCCATTGGGGCATCGACAACCGCACGGTGGGCCTGCGCGTGCCGATCTCGCCGGCCTCCTCGCGGCGGATCGAGAACCGCCTTGCTGGCGCCGACGCCAACCCGTACCTGGCGATCGCGGCCTCGCTGGCCTGCGGCTATCTCGGCATGATCGAACGGCTGAAGCCGACCGAGCAGGTCGAGGGCAGTGCCTATCGCCTCAAGCATACCCTGCCCCGCACGCTCTATGACGCCTTGCACCGCTTTCAGCTTTGCAAGCCGATCCGCGAGATCGTCGGCGAGCGGTTCATCCGGGCGCTGATCTGCGTGAAGCAGTCGGAGCTCGAAGCCTATCAGCGGGTCATCAGTTCCTGGGAACGGGAACATCTGCTGCTGAACGTCTGATCCCGCCGGCTGAATCAGCAGGCCGACACAGGCGCCGACATGACCACTGCGGCTTCATCGCATGACTCCGGCCGGCCCAACCACCGGCTGAAGGGCATCCTGTTCCTCTGCTTCGGCGCGTCGATCTTCTCGCTGCAGGATGTGGTGGTGAAGTCGGTCAGCGGCGGCTATCCGGTGGCCGAGGTGCTGGCGATCCGCTGCATCGTCGCCTATCTGCCGCTGTTCGTCCTCCTGGCCTATGACGGCGGTCTGAGAGCGCTGCGCACCGGCCACTTCGGCTGGATGATCCTGCGGTCCGCCTTCTTGTTCCTGGCCTACACCACCTACTATCTGGCGCTGGCGGCACTGCCGATGTCGACCGCGACGGCGCTGTTCTTCTCGGCGCCGCTATTCATCGTGGCGCTGTCGGGGCCGCTGTTGAAGGAGCATGCGGGGCTTGGTCGATGGCTGGCGGTGCTGGTGGGATTCGGCGGCGCGCTGATCGTCTCACGGCCGGGAGCGGAGACCTTCGAGCCGGCGGCGCTGTTCTCTCTCGCCTCCGCGGGCTTCTACGGCATCGCCCAGATCATGTCGCGGATGCTGGGCACGACCGCCACCACCTCGGTCATGGCGCTCTATCAGAACACCGTGAACATCGCCTGTGCCGCGGCCATCGGCCTGCTGCTCGGCCATGGCGGCTATGCCGGCCAGCTCCATCCCAGCCTGGAGTTCCTGCTGCGCGGCTGGAGCATGCCCACGACCACCGACCTCCTCTTGATCGCCGCCACCGGCCTGATTGCGGCGGCGGGCTCCTGGAGCCTGACCCACGCCTACCGGGTCGCCGAAGTGAACGTGGTGGCGCCGTTCGAATACTGCTCGATCATCCTGGCGCTGTTCTGGGACCTGGTGATCTGGCATGTGCTGCCCTCGCCCTACACGCTCGGCGGCGTCACCCTGATCATCGCCGCCGGCATCTATGTGCTGCGGTCGGCGAAGGCGGCGGATCGCTAGGTCAGGCTCACGGCGCCGAGGGTTGTTTTCCGGTGCCCGATGCACAGGGGATTGAAATTCCGAGACTATCGCCGGCCCCCGGCAAGTTTTCGAAAACAACCCTCGGCTTGTTTTCAGACAGCCGTGATGTTCGCCGGCCCTTGCATGGCGGCGCTCGTTATCGGTCTGATGCACAATGTCCAACACCGGGAAGTCGAGAGCGGCCGAGTATAAGACCTGGGTCCTATGCCGGTCAAGCTGTTTTGCGTAATACATGCGCGCGCCCGCGGCGAATTTGCTTGACACAATACGTTATTTACGTATATTCTGGCGGAATATGTTTGACCTGTCTTTGGAGTCCGCCATGACCGCCCCCACCGGACCGGCATCCGACAGCGCACCCCTGACCCGCGGCGAGCGGATGGCGCGCGACGTCATGCATACCCTGCTGATCGACTCCAAACCCTGGGTCGAGATCCAGGCCAACCGCCGCGAGGTGATCCGCGCCAGCTTCGAGAATCTCGACGCCGCCGACGATTTCGAGGGCATGCTGGCGGCGCAGATGGCCATCGTCCACAGCATCTTCCTGGGCACCGCCTGGCTGTCGCTGGACCGGGCGCGGCCGGAGAAGGACAAGGCGTTCTACCTGCGCCAGGCCGGGCAGCTGATGCGGCTCTACCGGCAGGGGTTTGACGCGTTGGGCAAACGCCAGCGGGAACGGCGCGCGCAACAGGAGCGCGAAAAGGCGCTGCGGTATTTTCGCGGGAACCCCGTTCGCCCCCGGGATGGGGAAGCGGCGGGCGCGGCGAAGCAGGACGCCCGCGGCGAACAGGAACAAGCGATCCCGCCGCGCATGGCTAAGCCACCTCGGTCCGCAGCGAGGGAACCGCAGGCGCAAGAGAATGTGATCGCCATCGAAACCTTCGCACCCGCTCCTGTGCCGACGGCAGCGGACGCACCCGCGCTCTATCCCCTCACCCTGACAGCGGGACCGCTCCGAAGGCAGCGGCTGATGGGGAGCGTGGGACAGGCGCTGGCGCAGGGGCCGTAGTGGAGCTGCACCTACAATCTCAATCACAGCAAAAGTTGTCATCCTCGCGTAAGCGAGGACCCAGGAGAATCAGGGCGCGCTGCAACTCCTGGGTCCCCGCGTTCGCGGGGATGACAATAGATGGTGTTGCCGCCCTATTTGCGAGAATACGAAGTACACTGCAAGCAATCCTTAAGTTGTCATCCTCGCGAACGCGAGGACCCAGGGCCGCGGGGCGCAGCTATTTCAGAAAATCCTCCGACAAATCCCGCCAGGTCGGATTCTCACGCTCAATCAGCTCCAGCTTCCACTTCCGTAGCCATTGCTTCATCGCCTTCTCGCGAGCGATGGCGGCGCCGATTTCGCCGTTTCCTTCGTAGTAGACGAGCATTCTGACGCCGTACTTCCTTGTGAAGGCAGAACCCAGACCCTCTTTATGCTCAAACACTCGGCGCACAATGTCATTCGTCACGCCGATATACAGCGTTCCATTGCGCCGGTTGGCGAGGATGTAGGTGAAATAGGTGTGTTCCATGCGGCATGGTTATACAACCTATAAGTGCTGCACAATAACTATGACAATATAAGGTTGTCATCCCGCGAAAGCGGGGACCCAGGAGAGGCAGGTCACGCTGCAGCCCTGGGTCCTCGCTTTCGCGAGGATGACAATTTTGGGTGGCGGTTTAGCTTCCAGCCCCGCTGCGCCACAACGCATGGCCGGCCCAGGCGATGAGCGCGCCCACGATCATCGGACCGCCGCCGTAAAGCAGAATGATGCCGATGTCTTCGGCCGACGGATTGTTCAGAAGCATGCCGCCAAAGATCAGCGTGCAGAGCCCGGCGGCGGATAGCAGCAGATATCCAATGATCATCAGAATGACGCCGAATACGCGGGCTGCTGTGGTGGCTGGGTTTGGCTCCGGATTCGCATCACTCATTGGGCGGCTCCGACAACGGATGCTGCCGGCGCGACCTGCAGCTGTTCGCGCACAGGACGAAATTTTGCCACCTGCGCCTTCGCCAGCGCCGCATTCCCCGCCGCACCCGGGCGGTAGAAGAGGTTGTAGGTGTCGAAGGGGATGATCTTCCTTTCCGGCGTGACGAAGTGGATGCAGGAGCGCTTCACGCCGCCGACGCAGAAATTGAAGCGGTCCATGAACTGCACGATGATGACGCGGAAGACGCGGTCGTAGCCGAGCTCGCTCGGCGCCTCGACCTGCGGCAAGCAACAGAGAAGGCTATGCAGGCTGGAGTCCGTCTGCTGGCCGGCGGCGGAGAGCGACAGCAGGTCGAACAGGCGCTTGCGCAGTTCCGGATACTTCTCGAAGGTGATGGCGTTCGGCGCGTCGCTGACGATCACGTCCTTGGGGATCATGCGGGTGATCGGCATGACGTCGCGGCCGTCGCGCAGGCCATAGCCGATGGCGATGGATTCCGGGTTGCAGGGCAGCGGGATCACGTCCTCGTCGCCGAAGACGCCGGATTTCTCGACGATGTCGCGGCGGATGTCCGTGAGCAGCACGCGGTCGCGCTTGCCGTCGAAGCCGTCATTGCGGCCGGCATCCTGCACCGGCTGGAAGGTGACGCCGCGCACGCAGTTGTAGTCGAGCGCGTGGCTGACGATCTCGCCGACCTCGTCGTCGTTGACGCCCTTCTTCACCACGCAGACCAGGGTGGTGGAGATGCCGGCGGCCTCGAGATTGGCCAGCGCCCGCTCGCGCACATGGCGCAGGTCGGCGCCGCGGATGTTCTCCAGCGCCGCCTTGCGGCGGGAGTCGTATTGCAGATAGACCTCGAAGCCGGGCTTCAGCTTGGCCAGCTCGTCGACGAACGCCTTGTCGTTGGCGATGCGCACGCCATTGGTGTTGAGCATGAGATGGCGGATCGGCTTGCGCTTGGCGAGATGCGAGGATCTCGATGATCTGCGGGTGGATGGTCGGCTCGCCGCCGCTGATCTGCAGCAGGTCGGGCTCGCCTTCGCTCTCCACCAGCGCATCCATCATCCCCTCGATCTGCGCCAGGCTGAGCTGCCCCGGCCGGCGCGGCGAGGAATCGGCGAAGCAGACCGGACAGGTCAGGTTGCAGGCCTCGTTGATCTCGATCAGCGCCAGGCAGCTATGCTGCTCGTGATCCGGGCAGAGGCCGCAATCATGGGGACAGCCATGGTGGGTGCGGCTCTGGAAGGCGAGCGGGATGTCGCCGGGCTTGAGATAGTCCCGGCAGCGCTTGTAGTAGGCGGCGTCGGTGGAGATCAGCGTCTTCTGCACGCCGTGATCGGCGCAGCGCTTCTGATAGAAGACATCGTTGCCTTCGATCAGGATCTTCGCCGGCACCACCGCCAGGCAGGTCTCGCAGAGCGAGGAGGTCTGGCCGTAGAACAGATAGGGCTTATGGTCGCGCATATTGCTTTTCCTGTCGGGTCAGCATGAGGACCGCGTAGATAGCGAGCGCCGCCGCGCCGAGATGGAAGATGTTAAAGGGGCCGACGACCGGCGGGTAGGGCTTCAGGAATTCCCAGAGGAAGCGCTCGACGCCATAGACGATGGCGAAGATGTAGAAGCCGCAGCGTATTGCGGTCTCTCGATGCGCATTGAGCAGCCAGAAGAACCAGGCGCCAAACACCGCCATCGTGAAGGATTCATAGAGTTGCACCGGATGGCGGGCGATGCCGTCGCCGAAATCTACGGCCCAGGGCAGCGCGCTCGGCGTGCCGTAGGTCTGATCGTCGAGCCCGCCGAGGAAACAGCCGATGCGGCCGACCGCGATCGCCACCGACAGCGGCAGAACGAACACCGCGCCAGTGGAGCCGCGAATGCCGCGGATCGATTTGTAGAGTTCCGCCACGAGCACGCCGCCGACGATGGCGCCGAGGATGCTGCGCCCCGCGGCTTGCTGGCCGTCCAGCATCAGATTCAACGTCCCCAGCGCGAAGGCCCCGGCGACCGCGCCGATCCAGACGATGACCATGTAGCGTGGATACTCCCCGGCGGGCATCGGCAGTTCGGACGCCGCGAAATAGCGCTGCCGCGACCATAGCCCAACGCCGATGGCCGAAATCCAGGCCAGCATCTCGAAAATGGTATGCCAGATAATGTGACTGTTCATTCCGCCGGCGCTTTCCCCAATCCCGCATAGCATCAAAGCAAGTAAACAGGAATCCCGTTCTTGCCATCATGCGTTGCAGCGGCCCGCAGCAGTCGGTGGCCGGAGATCGCAGCCGGAAAATAGACATGCAACGCCAACTGGTTACATGGCGGGGCCGGCTTTGGCAGATAGGAAAATGTATGGTAGTGTTTGCCATGCTTGCTTTGCAGCCTCAGACGATATCGGCGCACGCCCTCGCTTTTCCGCCGCGCTTGCTGCGCACGGAGATGCTGATTCTCTGCGCGCGCATCGGCTTCCGCCCGTAGCCCCTCCCCGTATCGTCTTGCCGCCGGCCCTCGCGGGCCGGATCCTTTTGCTTTCGCAATACGAAGATTTCCGGGAGTTCATTCCATGGCCGCCGTTACCGCAAAGACCGCGCTCCGCAACACCACCACCCATTGGCAGGCAGTCGACCGCGAGCATCACATCCATCCGTTCACGGATCAGAAGGAATTGGCGCAGCAGGGCTCGCGCGTCATCACCAAGGCCGAAGGCACCTATCTGTTCGATTCCGAGGGCAACAAGATCCTCGACGCCTTCGCCGGACTCTGGTGCGTCAATGTCGGCTATGGCCGGAAGGAATTGGCCGACGTCGCGCACAAGCAGCTGATGGAGCTGCCCTACTACAACACCTTCTTCAAGACCACGACGCCGCCGGCCGTGGAGCTGTCGCAGGTGCTGTCCGACCTGACGCAGCCGCATCTGAACTATGTGTTCTATGGCTGCTCGGGCTCGGACGCGAACGACTCGATCGCGCGCTTCGTGCGGCAATACTGGAACATGGTGGGCAAGACGTCGAAGAAGACCATCATCAGCCGCATCAATGGCTATCACGGCAGCACGATGGTGGCGGCGTCCATCGGCGGCATGAGCTACATGCATGAGCTGGCGGACCTGCCGCTGCCGGGCTTCGAGCATATCATGCAGCCCTACTGGTTCGCCGAGGGCGGCGACATGACGCCGGCGGAGTTCGGCCTCAAGGCGGCGAAGGCCCTGGAGGACAAGATCCTGGCGCTGGGCGCCGACAAGGTGGCGGCGTTCTTCGCCGAGCCGATCCAGGGCGCCGGCGGCGTGATCATTCCGCCGGAGACCTATTGGCCGGAGATCCAGCGCATCTGCCGGAAGTATGACGTGCTGCTGGTGGCCGACGAAGTGATTTGCGGCTTCGGCCGCACCGGCCACTGGTTCGCGTCGGACTACTTCAAGATCAAGCCGGATTTCATGACGCTGGCCAAGGGTCTCACCTCGGGTTATCTGCCGCTGTCGGCGGTGATGGTTTGCGACCGTGTCGCCAAGGTTCTGTTCGACAGCGATCTCAGCCATGGCTACACCTATTCGGGCCACCCGGTCGCTTGCGCCGTGGCGCTGGAGAACATCCGCATCATCCGCGAGGAGAAGATGGTGGAGCGGGTGCATGACGAGACCGGGCCGTATTTGAACAAGCGGCTGAAGGAACTGCTGGATCATCCACTGGTGGGCGAGGTGCGCAGCCTCGGCTTCATCGGCGCGATCGAGATCGTCAAGGACAAGGCGAAGCGCAAGACCTTCGAGCCCGTGGGCAATGCCGGCACCGTCTGCCGCGATCACTGCATCCGCAACGGCCTGATGCTGCGGGCGACGCGGGACACCATGCTGATCTCGCCATGCCTGACCTGGACCAGAGGCCATATCGACGAGTTCATCACCATCTTGACGAAGGGTCTGGATCTGACTCTGAAGGATTCGAAAAGCTGGTAGCCTAGAACCAGGTGCTTTTGCATTCGGGAGCGCGGGTCCGCAGGGATCCGCGCTCTTCTTGCATCGGCGGGAAAATCCGGCATAAAGACGCCGGTTTGCGTGCATATCGGGAGGCCAGGGCATGACCACCATCACCGTTGCGGCGACGCAGTTCGCCTGCGGCTGGGATCGGGCGAAGAACATCGCGACAGCCGAGTCGCTGGTGCGGGAGGCGGCCGGGCGCGGTGCGCAGATCGTGCTGCTGCAGGAGCTGTTCGAGACGCCTTATTTCTGCAAGGACCAGAAGCACGCGCATTTCGCCCTCGCCCACCCGGCCAAGGATCACCCGATGCTGAAGCGCTTCAGCGAGGTGGCGGCGGAGTTGAAGGTGGTGCTGCCGGTGTCGTTCTTCGAGCGCGCCAACAATGCCTATTACAACAGCGTGGCCATCATCGATGCCGATGGCGCGCAGCTCGGCCTCTACCGCAAGTCCCACATTCCCCAGGGGCCAGGATATGAGGAGAAGTACTATTTCAATCCCGGCGACAGCGGTTTCCGCGTGTGGCCGACACGGCACGGCCGGATCGGCGTCGGCATCTGCTGGGACCAGTGGTTCCCCGAATGCGCGCGGTCCATGGCGCTGCTGGGGGCGGAAATCCTGCTCTATCCCACGGCCATCGGCTCGGAGCCGGAGAACCCGCAACTGAAGAGCCGGGATCACTGGCAGCGGGTGATGCAGGGACATGCGGGGGCGAACATGATGCCGCTGCTGGCGTCCAACCGCATCGGGCGCGAGGAAGGCGATCGGTTCGAGATGAGTTTCTACGGCTCGTCCTTCATCGCCGACAACACGGGCGCCAAGGTGGCGGAGGCGAACGAGACCGACGCCGGCGTGATCACCGCGAGCTTCGATCTCGAGGAGATTGCAGCAGGCGCGCGCCGCCTGGGGCCTGTTCCGCGACCGGCGGGCGGATCTCTATGGCGGGCTGCTGAGCCTGGACGGGCAGCGCTAGCGCGATTTCACAGAAATAGTTCTGGAGTGCGCGGGAGATTGGGGGAGAGATGGAAGTGTGCATCCCCCTCGGTGTCACCCTCGCGAAAGCGAGGGCCCAGGGGACGATGGGCGCAGTGGCAGCTGATGTCTTGCAGAGCGCGCGGCAACTCCTGGGTCCCCGCTTTCGCGGGGATGACAACAAGAGTGGTGTTGGCCAAGCGAGAGTAACTTGAGATATCCGATTATGCGTTTCTTCACGGCCATATTCGCCATCGCGCTCATCGGCGCCAATGCGTCGACGCTGCTGGCGCTGCTGGCGGGCACGGGCTGGCCGGCGGAATTGTTTTCCCATTTCCCGGTGCAGTATGCGCTGGCGCAGTTCGCGGGCATCGCGTTCTTCCTGCTGCTGCGGCCACGCTGGCTCGGGCTGATCAGCCTGCCGCTGCTGGGCCTGAACCTCTGGCTGCTGGCGCCCTATTACTGGCAGGACGGCAGCGCGCACGCGGCAACGGCGCCGGCCGTCACGCTGCGGGTGATGACGCTGAACATCAATGCCGAGAATCCGCACGTCGATCTGGTGGTGCAGGCGATCGAGGCGGAGAACCCGGACCTGCTGCTGCTGGTGGAGATCACGCCGGGCTGGTGGGAGGCCGCGCCCGTCGAATTCCGGGAGCGCTATCCCTACCGCGCTACCGAGATCACCGACAGCCCGTTCGGCATCGCGCTGGTGAGCCGGCGGCCGTTCGTCTATCACGACATCTTTCATTTCGGCATCTATGGCCGGCCGGCGATCGCGGCACAGATTTGCCTGGATAGCCCGGAGGCCGGTGCGGCCGCGCCCTGCCTGCATGTGGTGGCCGTGCATCCCGACCCGCCGATCACGCCGAACCTGGCGCGTTCGCGGGACGGTCTGATTTCAGAGGTCGGCGAGTATCTGCGCGGTGTTTCGGAGAAGCGCCGCCTCGTCATGGGCGACATGAATGCCACGCCCTGGTCGCCGGTGCTGCGCCACTTCATGGAGCAGAACGGCTTGCGGGACAGCGCGCTCGGCTATGGCGTGCATCCCACCTGGTTCTCCCGCTGGCTGCCGCTCGGGATTCCAATCGATCAGATCCTGCATAGCGACGGCATCTCCGTGCTGGATCGGCGCGTCGGGCCGGAAGTGGGGTCGGATCACTTTGCCGTGACGGCGGATATTGCGCTCACGCCGGCAGAGTAACTACGCCGCCGTACTGCCGCCATCGACCGAGAGCATGGCGCCGGTCATGAAGGAAGAGTCGTCGGAAGCAAGGAACACCGCCGCGCGGGCGATCTCCCGCGGCTGTGCCACGCGGCCCATGGGAATGGCAGAGGCGAGGTGCTTCAGCCCCTCCTCCAGGGTCATGCCGCGCTTGGCGATGCCGGAGGCCAGCATCGGCGTCTCGATATCGCCGGGGCAGATGCAATTCACGCGGATATTGTCACGGGCGAAATCGACCGCCATGGCGCGAGTCATCTGCGCAACGGCCCCCTTGCTGGCGCAATAGGCAAAGGCGTTGCGTCCGCCCACCAGCGCCCAGTCCGAACCGATGTTGATGATGGTGCCGCCGCCCTGGCGCTTCATCTGGCGCAATGCCGCGCGGCTCATGCGGAAGACACTGGAGACGTTGGTGGCGATGACGTCGTCCCATTCCTGATCTGTCGCCGTTTCCGCCGTGTGGCGGTGAACGATGCCGGCATTGTTGACGAGGATGTCCAGGCGGCCAAATTGCCTCACGGCTGCGTCAACAAGGGTTTCAGCGACGCCCTTCTGCACGATATCGGCGGCGTGGAAGGTGGCGCCATTGCATTGCTTGCGGATGGCTTCACCGCGGTCCGCGGAACGGCCGGTCAGGAAGAGCTTCGCGCCTTCCTTCGCCGCCTCGAGCGCGATCGCCGCGCCGATGCCTGAGGTGGCGCCGGTGACCAACATGACCTTGCCGTCGAGCCGCATGAGTTCGGTCCCCCTGAGTTCCTGTATTTGTGTCTATTCGTTGGCCGCCAAGCGGCGAAACTTCCGCGTCATGGCATCGACCGAGGCGAGATACTGGGCGGCGCTATGGTCGCCGCAGCGCTGGCCTGCCGCAAGCTGGAAATCATTGCGGGCATAGGCGCGTGCGACACGGCCGCCACACAGATGGATGAGTGCGGCCAGGTCCTGCTTCTGTCGAAACGTCAGTCTCGCATGCGGATACTTCGCCAGGATCGACGCCACCTGGCGGTCCAGAGATACGGCAGCGAGTTCAACGGCGTGGCTGGGCAGCACGCGAGTATAGAGGCCGGTGAACCAGCAGTCCTTGACAACGACATGATCGTGGACACAGGCATCGCGCGCATCGGCAAAGGCGGCATCGGTCATCTGGTACATGCCGACGGCGCTCGATGCGGGCTTGTAGACCGACAGTGGATCCCAGGTCAGCCTCCAGCGCCAGTATGTCCGCGCCAGCGGATTTCCCGCGGCCTCCACCTGCGCGAGGGCCGCCAGGAGTTCCGGCGTGATGGTGGCCGTGGAGTGCTCGCGGAACAGTGGCGCGTAGGCCGACCAGGTTTCCGATGGCATCTTGTTGAGGACACCAGCGACGGGAAAGAACATCTCCGTCGGCTTGCGGACGACCTGATAGACGAAGATTCGCCGCGACGAGGAACAGCAGCGTTGCCGCTGTCATCACGGCGATGCGCAGCGGCAGCGGCAAGGCGTCGAATTTGCGCCATGCCGCTTGCAGGCGGTTGCGCCAGTGGGCGCGGCCCTTGCGGTTCCGGCGCACGCGCCGTCGGGGCGATAGGCCAACAGATCGCGACAGGGACCGTGGGATCATGGCGCCATTATGCCTGACATCATGGCGCAATTGTGGAGGTCCGGCTTACAAGGGTTAGTCGCCCCACTTCTTGTCATCCCGGAAACCGAGCGTCAGCGAGGTTGTCCGGGACCCATGAGCACGGACCCATCTGGCTTGTACCGACACCGCCCGGTGTTCATGGGTCCCGCATAAACTCGCTGCGCGAGTTTTGCGGGATGACAACGCGTTAGAACAGCCCTTCCACCTGGCCCGCTTTGTTAACGAAGATGCTGTTTGCGGCCGGCACCTTGGGCAGGCCGGGCATGGTCATGATTTCGCCGCAGATCACCACCAGGAATTCGGCGCCGGCGGAGACTTTCATCTCGCGGATCGGCACGACGTGGTTGGAGGGCGCGCCCTTCAGGTTTGGATCGGTGGAGAAGCTGTATTGGGTCTTGGCCATGCAGATCGGGTAATGGCCGAAGCCGGCTTTCTGCATTTCCGCGAACTGATCGCGGATCTTCTTGTCGGCGATGATGCCCTGGGCGCCGTACAGGCGCTGGGCGATGGTGCGCACTTTGTCCCAGAGCGGCATGTCATCGGGATAGAGCGGCGTATATTTGCTGGCGCCGGATTCCGCCAGCTTGACCACGGCATGGGCCAGCTTTTCCGTGCCGGCGCCGCCATCGGCCCAATGGGTGCATTCGATGGCCTCGACGCCCAGCTCGGCGCAGGCCTGGCGCACGGCGGCCAGCTCCGCGTCGGTGTCGGCGGAGAAGCGGTTGATCGCCACCACGGGCGGCACGCCGAAGGACTTCACGTTCTCCACATGGCGCGACAGGTTGCTGATGCCCTTTTTCAGCGCCTCGATGTTCTCCTTGCCGAGGTCTTCCTTGGTCACGCCGCCATGCATCTTGAGCGCACGGATGGTGGCGACGATCACCGTGGCCGCGGGGCGCAGGCCGGCCTTGCGGCACTTGATGTCGAAGAACTTCTCCGCGCCCAGATCGGCGCCGAAGCCCGCTTCCGTCACGACATACTCGCCGAGCTTCAGGCCCAGCTTGGTGGCGATCACGGAGTTGCAGCCATGGGCGATATTGGCGAACGGGCCGCCATGGATGAAGGCCGGGTTGTTCTCCAGCGTCTGCACCAGGTTCGGCATCAGCGCGTCCTTGAGCAGCACGGTCATCGGACCGTCGGCCTTGAGGTCGCGGGCATAGACCGGCTTCTTGTCGCGGGTGTAGCCAATGATGATGTTGCCGAGGCGGCGGGTGAGATCCTCGAGATCGTTCGACAGGCAGAAGATCGCCATGACTTCCGAGGCGACGGTGATGTCGAAGCCGTCCTCGCGGGGGAAGCCGTTGGAGACGCCGCCGAGGGAGGAGACGATGCTGCGCAACGCGCGATCGTTCATGTCCATGACGCGGCGCCAGGTGATGCGGCGCTCGTCGATGCCCAGCTCGTTGCCCCAGTAGTAATGATTGTCGATCAGGGCGGCGAGCAGGTTGTTGGCGGTACCGATGGCGTGGAAGTCGCCGGTGAAATGCAGGTTGATGTCTTCCATCGGCACGACTTGCGCATAGCCGCCGCCGGCGGCACCGCCCTTGACGCCGAAACAGGGGCCGAGGCTGGGCTCGCGCAGGCAGATCACCGCCTTCTTGCCGATGCGGTTCAGGCCGTCGCCGAGGCCGACCGTCGTGGTGGTCTTGCCTTCGCCGGCGGGCGTCGGGGTGATCGCCGTTACCAGGATCAGCTTGCCGTCGGGCTTGGACTTCATGCTGTCGATGAAGTCGAAGGAGACCTTCGCCTTGCTCGGCCCGTACCGGTAGAGATACTTCTCGTCGATGCCGACCTTTGCCGCCACCTGCTCGATCGGCAGCATCTTCGCTGCCCGGGCAATCTCGATGTCGCTGCCAACCTTCTTAGCCATTGTTCGGCCTTCTCCCCTTTGCGCCCCGGCGGTTTCGCCCGATGGCGCCACCCCCTTGGATTGTCGTCTGAATTCGCCCCACGGCAGGTCGCCGCGGTCGCGGGAAACTAGCCGGAAGGGGGCTTTGCGACCAGCCTGAAATCGACATCAAGTAGCGTTTGGGGACAAGGGGCAGTGAGCCGAGAAGTCACTCTTGGTTGTCATCCCGGGGCCAGCGCGTCAGCGCTGGAGCCCGGGACCCAAGAACACGGGACAATCCAGGTTGTGTTGAAATTTGCTCGCTGTCGAATACAAGGCAGTGCCGCTTCCATACCGGTTAAGGTACATGACACCGAGAAGCGGCGAGATCACCTGAGCGGGCCTGTGTTCTTGGGTCCCGGGCTCCGGCCCTGAAGGGCCGGTCCCGGGATGACAGCGTAGTGTGCTGCATTTAGCAATCCAACGTGTGGTCCCGTTCCCAGCTGCTGAGATGCTTGGTGTAGCTGTTCCATTCGTCGGTCTTCAACTTGATGTAGCTGTCGATCGTGGCGCTGCCGAAGGCGTCGCGGACGACTTTGCTCTTGTCGGTGAGGCGAAGGGCGTCCAGGAGGTTGAGGGGCAGCTTCCGGGCGTTCTTCACCGTGTGGCCCTCGGTGTACATGTTGATGTCTAGCCGCTTGCCGGGATCGCGGTTGTTGGTCACGCCATCGAGGCCCGCCGCCAGCACGCCTGCCTGGATCAGGTAGGGATTGGCGGCGCCGTCCATCAGCCGCAGTTCGAACCGGCCCTGGTCGGGGATGCGCACCATGTGGCTGCGGTTGTTGCCGCCATAGGTGATGGTGTTGGGCGCCCAGGTGGCGCCCGATATCGTGCGCGGCGCGTTGATGCGCTTATAGCTGTTCACGGTCGGATTGAAGAAGGAGCAGAGCGCATCGGCGTTGTGGATGACGCCGCCGAGGAAGTGATACGCCAGCCGCGACAGGCCGAGCTCGCCCTTGGGATCGTGGAACTGGTTGGTCTTGCCGCTCTTGTCCCAGACCGAGACATGGGCGTGGCAGCCATTGCCGGTGAGGTTGATGAAGGGCTTCGGCATGAAGGTGGCGCGCATGCCGTGCTTCTCGGCGATCGCCTTGACCATGTATTTGAAGAAGGTGTGCCTGTCGGCGGTCTTCAGGGCGTCGTCATACTCCCAGTTCATCTCAAACTGGCCGTTCGCGTCCTCGTGATCGTTCTGGTAGGGGTTCCAGCCGAGCTGCAGCATGGAGTCGCAGATCTCGGTGATCACGTCATAGCGGCGCATCAGGGCCTGCTGGTCATAGCAGGGTTTCTCCTGCTGGTCGCTGGGATCGGAGAGCGACTTGCCGTCGGCGGAGATCAGGAAATACTCGCACTCGACGCCGGACTTCATGCGGTAGCCCTGCTTGGCCGCCTTGTCGATCTGGTTCTTCAGCATGGCGCGGGGCGAGGCCGCGACTTCCTTGCCGTCCATCCAGAGATCGGCGGCGAGCCAGCCCACTTCCGGCTTCCAGGGCAGCTGGATCAGGCTGTCGGGATCGGGCCGGGCGAAGAGATCGGGATCGGCCGGCGTCATGTCCAGCCAGGTGGCGAAGCCGGCGAAACCGGCGCCGTCGCGCTGCATCGCGCCGATGGCGGCGGCCGGCACCAGCTTGGCGCGCAGCCCGCCGAAGAGATCGACATAGCTGATCAGGAAATACTTGATCTTGCGGTCTTTCGCGACCTTCTGAAGATCGGTGGCCATGATTGCTCCCCTGTTGTGTTTTCTTTGACGGGCAACCGTCCGCCTTCGCCAAGGCTTCGGCGGACAGGCCGTTCGTCCCCGTATTCTCCTATCTAATACCCTGCCCCCCGGCCTGGAATCCAATTGGTTCCCGCCAGCGGCACGCCGGCCATGGCGGCGGCTTCGACGGTCAGCGCCACCATGTCTTCCGGCTCCAGGTTGTGCACGTGGCTCTTGCCGCAGGCGCGGGCCAGGGTCTGCATCTCCAGCGTCAGCACGGTGAGATAGTTCTTCAGCCAGCGGGCGCCCTGCTCCGGCCGCAGGCGCGCCTGCAGTTCCGGGATCTGCGTGGTGACGCCGACGGGGCATTTGCCGGTGTGGCAATGGTGGCACATGCCGGGCTCGGTGCCGAGGGCATGGTAGTCCTCGATGTAGACCGGCTTGTTGCAGCCCAGCGCGACGAGCGTGGCGACGCCGATGGCGACCGCGTCGGCGCCCAGCGCCAGGGCCTTGGCCACGTCGGCGCCGCTGCGGATGCCGCCGGAGACGATGAGCTGCACCTTGCGGTGCATGTCCAGCTCCTGCAGCGACTCGCACGGCGAGCCGCACCGCCGGCAGGGTCGGAATGCCCACATGCTCGATGAACACGTCCTGGGTCGCCGCGGTGCCGCCCTGCATGCCGTCGACGACCACCACATCGGCGCCGGCCTTCACGGCGAGCGCCACGTCGTATTTCGTGCGGGTGGCGCCGACCTTCACATAGATCGGCTTCTCCCAATCGGTGATCTCGCGGATCTCCTGGATCTTGATGGTGAGATCGTCGGGACCGGTCCAGTCGGGATGGCGGCAGGCGCTGCGCTGATCGATGCCCACGGGCAGGTTGCGCATCTTGGCAACGCGCTCGGTGATCTTCTGGCCCAGCAGCATGCCGCCGCCGCCGGGCTTCGCGCCCTGCCCGATCACCACCTCGATCGCATCGGCGCGGCGCAGATCGTCGGGGTTCAGGCCGTAGCGGGAGGGCAGCACCTGATAGACCAGCGTCTTCGAGGATTGGCGCTCCTCCTGGGTCATGCCGCCGTCGCCGGTGGTGGTGCTGGTGCCCATGGAGGTCGCGGCGCGGCCGATGGCCTCCTTGGCGTTGGCGCCAAGCGCGCCGAAGCTCATGCCGGCGATGGTGATCGGGATCTTGAGCTGGATCGGCTTCTTGGCGAAGCGCGTGCCCAGCGTCACATCGGTGGCGCATTTCTCGCGATAGCCTTCCAGGGGATAGCGCGAGACGGAGGCGCCGAGGAAGACGAGATCGTCGAAGGTGGGCAGCTTGCGCTTGGCGCCGTAGCCGCGGATTTCATAGAGGCCCTGATCGGCGGCGCGGTGGATCTCCGACAGGATATGGGGCGGAAAGCTGTGCGACGGACGCAGGCCCCGGGGATCGACGGTCATCTCTGGTTGCTCCTCGATCCCCGGCGCTAGTAGGCGTCGGCGTGATCGGTGTGGAAGTTGTAGAGCTTGCGCGCCGAGCCGTAGCGGCGGAAACGCTTGGCGTCGGCCTTGATGCCCGCACGCGCCAGCAGGCGTTCCAGCTTGGCGACATGTTCAGGGGTCATCTTCTTCTCGATGCAATCAGCACCCAGGCTTTCGACGCTGCCCTGGATGTAGAGCTTGGCTTCGTAGATGGAGTTGCCGAGGCTGCCGCCGGCATCGCCGCAGACGACGAGATTACCGGTCTGCGCCATGAAGGCGCTCATATGGCCGACCGAGCCGCCGACCACGATGTCGACGCCCTTCATGGAGATGCCGCAACGCGCGGAAGCGTCGCCTTCGATGACCACGAGTCCGCCCTGGCCGGAGGCGGCGGCGGATTGCGAGGCGTTGCCCTTCACGCGGACTTCGCCGGACATGATGTTCTCGCCGACGCCGACACCCGCATGGCCGTTGACGATGACCGTCGCCTCCTTGTTCATGCCCGCGCAGTAATAGCCGGCATGGCCGTCGACGATCACTTCGATCGGCACGGTGAGCCCGGCCGCGATGGCGTGGGCGCCCTTGGGATTGAGCACGCGCCAAGCGCGCTCGTTCGTGTCCGGCGGCAGCTTGTGCAGCCGCTCGTTGAGGTCGCGGATCGAGGTGCTGGCGAGATCGACAGAGATCATGCGGCCTTCGGCAGGTTCCAGGTGTACACCACGGCGGGCGCCGGCTCCCAGATCTTCGCTTTCTCAACGCCCGGCAGATTGGCAAGGCTGCGAAACTCCGAGGCCATCGCCACCCAGTCGTCGGTCTCCGCCAGTACCGCCGGCTTGCAGGCGATGCCGTCGCGCAGCACGGCGAACCCGTCGCGGGTGCCCATGGTGAAGGTGTAGAAGCCGTCGAGATCGCTCAAGCCCGCTTCCAGCGCCTCGGCCAGCGTCGCGCCCTCGCCCAGGCGGTGGGCGAAATAGCGCGCGGCGACTTCGCTGTCATTGTCGGTCTCGAACTCATGGCCGCGTCGGCGCAGCCATTCGCGCAGGCGGTTGTGATTGCTGAGCGATCCGTTATGCACCAGGCACATGTCGGACGCGGCGGTGAAGGGATGGGAATGTTCCGTCGTCACCGCGCTCTCGGTCGCCATGCGGGTATGGCCGATGGCGTGGGTGCCCTCCATGCCGCCGAGGCCGTAGCGCTCGGCGACGTCCACGGGCAGGCCCATGTCCTTGTAGACCTCCATGAGTTGGCCATAGCCCATGATGCGCACTTCCGGATGATGCTCATGCAGCCAGGCGCGCGTCGCCGCTTCGTCGGCCGCAATGGTGATGACCGCATGGTTGCCCTTGAGCTCGATATCCACCTCGGCATTCATCGCCTCGCCGAGAGCTCCGCCGATCTCGCGCCAGTGATAATGCGGGTTGGCGTGGAAGGCCGTCAGCTTGCACTGCCCCTTGGCCACGGGCTTGTGATAGACGGCGATGCCTGCGCTATCAGGCCCGCGGTCGGTCATTCCGATCAGCATGGTCTTGATATGGCTGCCGAGATGCGGGCGCAGGGCGGGGTTCTTGAGGAATAAGCCAACGATTCCACACATTTACGGGAACTCCATGAGGCCGGCTGGCGGGCCGGTGCGACGGTCACAAACGTACTCAAACGCCGGGAATTGTACAATACTAGCGTGAATAAATATTTCCTGAGAGGAACTGGGCCTAAAGGCAACACGCCCAGAATTTCTCCTCCGAAAATGCAACGATCTACTTCTTCGTCGCTTCATAGGGCACGGCGCGCTCTGCTGCATCCCAGATCGCGCGCATGGCGGGCTTCTGATGTTCTTCGTAAAGGTGCCCGACCAGCCCGGCGCAGCGCGCAATCAGACCGAAGCCGCGAGCGATCTCCGCCGGCACGCCGCAGTCGCTGAGCACCGCGGCGATGGCGCCGGTGGCGTTGATCGTGATGTGACGTCCATAGACCGCGTCGACCGCGCTACTCAGAGTCTCGATGGCACCAACATGCTTGCCGGCAACCTTGCGCAAGCGCGCCAGCTCCAGCAGGCGTTGGGCACGCGGATCATCCGGCTTGTGGGTCGGGTGACCGAAACCCGGCAATGGCGCACGCGCGGCGCGATGCTCGGCGGCAATGCGCTCCGCTTCCGGCCTTCCATCCTCCGCCGCCACAATGCGCTTCAGCAGTGCCGCACATCCTTCCATGCTGCCGACAAATCGGCTGCCGACGCCAAGCAAGCCGGCCGCCACCGCCCCCTGCAGGGCCTCCGGCGCGCTGGAATAGGTAAGCCGCGCCGCCAGGACACTGGGCGTCAGGCCATGTTCCATCAAGGCGACGAGGCATGCGTCGATCAAGGCGGTCTGATCCGTGCTGGGCATGCGGCCGAGGATTTGGAAATACATGACCTCGGTGAAACTGCGCTGACCGATCAGATCCTTGCACAGGCTGCGGCCGCGAATGAAGACGTCATCGGCGCCGTGGCTGGCGATGCCGGTGGTCGAAGCGTCGGGCCTGGAACTCATGGCATTGTTCTTTCTTTCAAGTACATCGTCTTGTCAGCGAGCCGGCGTTCCAATTCGTGACGCTGGACCTTGCCCGACGCGCTGCGCGGAAACGCATCGAACGGGATGAAGTGGATTGCCTTGGGCTGCTTGAAACCGGCGAGCTGTTCCCGGCATCTGGCGCGCAGATCTTCCTCCGTTACCATTTCATCGTGCCGCGCGACGAAGGCGATCGGCACTTCGCCCCACCTCGCGTCCGGTTGCCGCACGACTGCTGCGTCCGCAACGCGCGGATCCTGCAGCAGCACGCGCTCGATCTCAGCCGGATAAATGTTCTCCCCGCCGGACTTGATGAGGTACTTCACGCGATCGACAAAGTCGAGCGTGCCGTCCGGATTGCGGATGAACACATCGCCCATATGGAACCAGCCGCCGCGGAAATCCTTGGCATTGGTCTCGGGCGCTCGCCAGTAGCCGCTGAAGAGCGTGGGACCGCGCATGCACAGCTCGCCCGGCACGCCGACAGCCACATCGCGGTCGTCGGCATCGACCAGGCGCACTTCGCAGAACGGGCTTTGCTGTTTCGACAGTCTGGCCGGCGCAACGCCGATGGGGATGAGGTTCGACGAGCAAGGCGGACATCCGGTCTCGGTCGCGCCGAACGTGTTGGCGTAGGGTGCACGCAGCAACCGGGTCACTTCCGCGATCTCCGCCGGCGGGACCAGGTCCGCCATCACGCCGCACACCTTGACGCTCTTGGCGCGGATGCCGGCGCGTTTCAGCTCGGCAGCGAACCGCCCGACCATGCCCGGCATCAGCAGAAGCCAGCCGAGCGACTCCTTGGCGACAATCTCGGCCAGCCGCGCCGCATCGAAACCGTCGACCACGAACACCGTACCGCCGGTCATGAGGGTACCCAGGGAGAACTCGGCAGCGCCCATGTGATAGAGCGGGGACCAGGCGACGAAAGCGTCCTCAGCGGCAATTCCGAACTCCGCCCGCAGCACCATGTTGCGCGCGAGCTCCGCGCGATGGGAAATCACCGCGCCCTTCGGCAGACCCGTCGTGCCGCTGGTATAGAGAATCAGAAACGGAGATTCGGGATCCAGCTCTACCGGCGAAGGCACATCGTCCGGATCGCTCTCTGCCAAAGCCGCCTCGTAGGCTTCGCCGAGGACAAGACTGGTTGGAATATCGACGCCAGTCCTCGCCGCAAGCGCAGCGTGACGCGTCGACAGGATCATGGCTTCCGGCTCCGCCAGCTTCAGGCAATGGGCCAGTTCGGGTGGCGCAAGCCGCCAGTTCTGGCATGCGGCAACCGCCCCGAGCCACGCCGCGGCCAGAAACAGCTCCAGATACTCCAGGCGGTTTTCCGACAGGATCGCGACGCGCGTGCCCTGCCCCACCCCGCGCCGGCGCAGCCACGCCGCCAGGCGGCGCACGCGTTCGCTCAACGCCGCGTAGGTGATCCTGCGCTGGCCATCCACCAGCGCCAAACGCTCCGGACAAAGCTGGACCGGTGTCGTGAACAGGCTGGCGACCGTGCTGGCCGCGCCGCGCCGCACGAGCGAGTCCAATTCAAGGGGTGCCTGTGATCTCATTGGGGCCCACATGGCTTTCCGATAAAAGCGCCCCCTTCTTGTATACTATTTCCGAGCGTGATGAAGGGGTGTAGGCTTGCTGCAACGAATGCAGCGCTTATCTGGGAGGGTGACTATGAAGCTGTACATGCATCCGGTCTCGATGACGAGCCGGCCGGTGCGCCTTTTCATTGCCGAGAACAACATTCCCATGGAGGAACAGGTGGTCGACCTGTTCACCGGCGAGCACTACCAGCCGCCATACCTCGCCATCAATCCGAACCACATGGTGCCGGTGCTGGAAGACGGCGATTTCCGGCTGACCGAAAGCTCGGCGATTCTCAAGTACCTTGCCGACAAGATCGATTCCCCGACCTACCCGAAGGATCTCAAAAAGCGCGCCAAGGTCAACGAGGTGATGGATTGGATTAACACCAACTTCTATCGCGACTATGCCTACGGCTTCATCTATCCGCAGGTCTTCCCGCACCACAAGCGGAAGACCGATGAGATCCACGCGGCGACGATCGAGTGGGGCAAGGAGCGCGCCCAGGACTGGTTGGGCCTGCTCGATAAGCATTGGATCGGGCCCAACAAGGCCGTACCTCACCGGCGACCAGATCACCATCGCGGACTACTTCGGGTCCGGGCTTGTGACGCTGGGCGAGGTCATCCGCTGCGATTTCTCCGGCTATCCGAACATCCAGCGCTGGCTCAACAATGTGAAGAAGCTGAAGAGCTGGCCGAAGGTGAACGAAGTGTTCTATGGCCTGGTGGAATCGGTCAAGGAACAGAAGTTCAACGCCCTCTAGGGCCGCGACACAACGAACTGTGATGGAGATTCACATGATCAAAGGTCTGCATCATAACGCCTATCGCTGCCGGGATTCGGAAGAGACGCGACGCTTCTACGAGGACTTCCTCGGGCTGCCGCTGTCCAATGCTTTCGAGATCAAGGAGACCAAGAGCGGCCGCAAGACCAGCACGCTTCATTCATTTTACAGGATGGATGACGGTTCCTGCCTTGCATTCTTCGAGGCTCCGGACATGCCGTTCGAGTTCAAGCGCCAGCACGACTTCGATCTTCATATCGCGCTGGAGGTTCCGCGCAACGTGCTCGAAAAGATGATGGCGAAAGCAAAGGCGGCCGGCATCGAGACCCGCGGCATCTCCGATCACCAGTTCATCGATTCGATCTATTTCCGCGATCCCAACGGCTATGTCATCGAGCTGACCGCCAAGCGGCCCGGTCACGACGAGGCCATGGATCCTGCGAAGAACGGTGCGCGCAGCACGCTCGACTCCTTTCAGGCCTCAAAACTGCGCGCCAAGGCCAGCTAGCCTCGCCCCGGCGAAAGCCGGGGGCCAGGGTTTTAGGGTGCGGTGTCAGCGAGTTTCAAGAGTTGCGCGCTGCGACCCTGGGTCCCGGCTTTCGCCGGGATGACAATCGTGAGTGATGGAAAGAGCGATAGTTCCCTCTACGCCTCCTCCTCCCGCGCATAGCAGATGATGGAGAGGAAGCGGATCGGGAGTTTGCGCAGCTCGTCCGGGCCGTGGGGGACGTCGGCGTCGAAGAATAGGGAATCGCCGGGTTTCATCACGTAGGTCTTGTTGCCGTGGCGGTAGCCGACTTCGCCTTCCAGCATGTAGAGGAATTCGACGCCGGCATGCTGGAAGATGGGGAAGACGTCGGATTCCTCGGTCAGCGTGATCATGTAGGGCTCGACGGCGATGTTGCGTCGCTGGGTATGGCCGAGGAGCTGGTACTGGTGGCCGGCGCGGGTGCCGCGGCGTTCGATCTTGAGCCCCTGCCCCGCCGGCACGAACGTGGCGTCGCGCTCTTCTTCATAACGGCGGAAGAAAGCGGTCACCGGCACATGCAGCGCCTTGGATAGCGCTTGCAGCGTGTCGAGCGACGGCGAGGTCATGCCGTTCTCGATCTTCGACAGCATGCCGGCGGAGAGCTTCGCCTGCCCGGCGAGCTGCGCCACGGTCATGTCCAGCTTCTTGCGGAACTCGCGGACCTCGCGGCCGATGGCCGTTTCGAGCTGGCCGTTGGCGGGGCTGTGAAGCTTGTGGGGATCCTGGAACTCCGGCCGCGCCTTGGCGCGCCCGCGTTCGGCCGGCGCCGGGGGCGTGCGCCGCTGTGCTCCGTCCTTCCGCTTTGCCGTGCCTTTCCTCACCCGACGCCCGCCAATTGCCTCAAGGCCAAGAGCCCGACGGGGGCGCCGGAGAATTCCTCCATCGCATCCATCAGGCAGCCCCAAAGATATTCGGCGGAGGCGCTGTCGGCGAGAACATAATAGGCCGGGGTGCGGCCGAGATCGGCGCGGATGATGATACCGCTCATCTTGGCCAGGGAGGTCTGGGCGATGCGGCCGAGGGCGAAGTGCTTCGGCCGGAGATCGACGCCGCAGATCTTGGCGAACATGGCCGGCGATTTCTCGCCGGTAACCGCGAACCAGGCATGGCTCTCGGCGCGCGGCATGGGATAGCCGATCAGCTTGCGCGGCCGCTCCGCCGTCCAGGCCCAGGCGCCGTTGAGCTTGGCGATCAGGCGGCCGGTGGCGGCAAGATCGTCGACGAGGAAGATCTCCGTCGGCGCCAGGCGTGCGGCCAGCTCGCCGCCGCTCTGCCGATAAGCGATATTGCTGTCGGCGCCGATCTTGAGGCCTTGGGAGGTCAGCCATTCCACCGTGCCCGTGCCCTTGAAGCCGGTGCGCGGCAGGACGGAGAGATCGGCGAGACCCATCTGCTTTGCCTGCGCCGTTTCGTCGGCGGCGCGTTCATACTCCACGGCCACGAGGCCGTCATTGATGCGCTCGAACCGCGCACCGGCCTGCTGCAGTACGCGATGGACGAAGCTGCGGCGGGGTCCGGGCGATGGCGAGAGCGGATTTGCAGCGGCGACCATGGCTACATCTCCTGCCGCTGATTCTTCGGATCGTAGAAGGGGATCGGCGCCACCTTGCCCTTGATGATGCGGCCGCCATCCACCTTGATGTCGAAGCTGCTGCCGGCGGTGGCCTGCTCCGGTGCCACATAGGCGAGGCCGACGATGCGGCCCAGGCTGTGGGAACGCACCGCCGAGGTCACGCGGCCGACGATGGTGTCGCCGCGGAGCGTGAGGTGGCATTCCTCCGGCACCGGCGCCGCGGGATCGTCGATGGTGAAGCCGACCAGCTTGCGGGTCAGGCCGCGGGCGTTCTGGATCTCGATGGATTTCTGGCCCATGAAATAGGGCTTCGCCTTGCTGATCGCCCAGGCCATGTCGGCTTCGTAGGGATGAGTCAGACCATCGGTGTCCTGGCCGATGATGATGTGGCCCTTCTCCAGCCGTAGCACGCGCTGGGCCTCGACACCGAATGGCTTGATGTTGAAGGGCTGGCCCGCATCCATCAGCGCATCCCAGACATGCTCGCCGTAGTGGGCGGGCATGTGGATCTCATAGCCGAGCTCGCCGACGAAGCCGACGCGCAGCAGCCGCGCCGGCACGCCGGCCACCGTGCCCATGCGCACGCCGAGATAGGGGAACGCATCGGCGGAGAGATCGACATCGTTGCAGAGGCGCTGCAGCACCTGGCGCGCGCGCGGACCTGCGATGTTGACGCCGGCATAGGCGGCGGTGACGTTGGCGATGTCCACATCCAGCCGCCATTGCGCGTTCCAGAACAGCATCAGGCGGTAGACGCCGTCGACGCCGCTGGTGGTGGCGGTGACGTAGAAATGCTCGTCATGGAAGCGGCAGGCGACGCCGTCGTCGATGACCGCGCCGGACTGATCGGTCATCAGCACATAGCGCGACTTGCCGACCGGCAGCTTGGCGTAGCTGAAGGTGTACATGCGGTTGATGAACTCGGCGGCATCGGGGCCGCGGATATCCAGGCCGCCGAGGGTGGAGACGTCGATCAGGCCGACATTCTCGCGGACGTTCTTCACCTCGGCTGACGATCGCCTGCTCGCGGTCTTCCTTGCGGCCGTAGTAGGCCGGGCGCCACCAGACGCCCGCGGGCATCATGCGCGCGCCGAGTTCCAGGTGGCGGTGATGCATGGCGGTGCGCCGTTCGGGATCGAAGACCCGGCCGCCGAGCAGGCCGATCTTCTCCGGCACGAAGGGCGGGCGCTGGGTGGTGACGCTGAGCGTGGCGAGATCCCGGCCGGTTTCCTTGGCCAGGACGCGGGCGGCGGTGACCGCGGAATACTTGCCCTGGGACGGGCCCATGCCGACGGTGGAATAGCGTTTCAGCAGCTCGATATCGTCATAGCCGTCGGCGGCGCCGTTTTTCAGGTCCTTCACCTGCAGATCCTCGTCGAAATCGACGAAGTCCCGGCCCTTCGGGTGATTGAAGATCGGCCAGGGATGGGTGACGCCGAGATTGCCTTTCGAGGCGGGCGCGGCGGGCTCGCTCTCAGTCTTGAGGCCGGCATCCCGCGCCGCCAGCCAGCCGGCGCGGCGGCCGTCCTGGATCACGGCGTCGAGATTGTAGGTTCCGGCGACCGAGCCGGCTGCAATGACGTGCGGCGGCAGCGAGGCCACCTCGAACATCGCCGTCGATTTGTTGTAGGCGAACTTGGCGCTGAGGTGGTGCAGCAGGTGCGAGGTCGGCGTGTAGCCCACGGACATGCAGAGCAGGTCGCATTCGACGGTGCGCGCCGCCTTCTCGCAGGTGCCCTCGCCGGTGATGCGGGAGATCAGGGCGGCGGTGATGTGATGCTTGCCGTGGCTGTGCATCATCTCCGACACGGTGCAGCCGGTGAGTATGGGTACGCCAAGCTCGTTGATGGCGCTGACGGTTTCCGAGGTGCCGGTGTCGCTGCGGAGATCGACGACGGCCTGGAGCTGCACGCCGGCATCGGCGAGATCCAGCGCCACGCCGTAGCCGTCGGAGTTCGCCGTCAGCACGACGGCTCGGCGGCCGGGGCGGATGCCGTAGTGGCGGATCAGACGCTGGGCCGCCGAGCCCATCATCACGCCCGGCAGGTCGTTGTGGCGGAACACGGCGGGCTGCTCGAGGGAGCCCGCGGCGATCACCACGGACTTAGCACGCAGCTTGTAGAGTCGCGTGCCCTTCACCAATGCCAGCCAATTGTCGGAGAACAGGCCGTTGCAAGTTGTGCCGGTCATCACCCGGACATTGCCGGCGCCGTGCAGCGCCGTGGTCAGCTCCGCCGCCTGGCGCGGCCCGCGCTGCCCGGCGGCATCGAAGCGCGCATAGGTCAGCGAACCGCCGAGCGTCGCATTCTCATCGATAAGGATGACCTCGCCGCCGCCCTTCGCCGCTTCCAACGCCGCGGCGATGCCCGCGGGACCGCCGCCGATTACCGCGACATCGGCGAACAGATACTCCTTGTCGAAATAGCCGTGATGGGCGGCGGTGTTCACGACGCCGAGGCCGGCCTTGCGGCGGATATAGGGTTCCCACCGCTTCCAGGCGCCCTTCGGCTTGTAGAAGGCCTTGTAGTAGAACCCCACCGGCAGGAAGCGGCCGATGCGATCCATCCAGGCGTCGCGATCATTCAGCAGGCTGCCGACATAGTTCTGGCCGGTGACCTCGAGGCCGTCGGAGATCAGCCGGCGATCAGCGAGCACGCTGGGTTCGTCGCCCACCTGTACCAGCGTGTTCGCATCCATGCCCGCCATGGTCAGGACGCCGCGCGGCCGGTGATACTTGAACGAGCGCGAGATTATCCAGGCGTCGTTGGCGGCCAACGCGCTGGCGATGGTGTCGCCGGCGAGGCCGATGAAGGTCTGTCCTTCAAAAGTAAATTCGATTTCGCGGCTGCGGTCGATCAGGCGGCCGTGGGGCGGAGCGAGGCGGTTGATGCCGGTCATGCTCAGCCCTCGCCCGGCTTGGCTTTGGCGGCGAATTCGCGGCGCTGCTTGAACAGCTCGCCGGCCGCATAGGTCTTGATGATCTCGTCGGTCACGGTATTGCGCTCGGCGATGAACCAGAAAGACGTAGGCACATGGCACCACCACTCGCGGATGACGCCGGCGGTGTTATTTTCTAGGAATACCCAGGCGCCCCAGTCGCGATCGGCCAGATCAGCGGGGTTTGGCATCTCCCGCACTTCGCCGCCCCAGACGAATTCGGAGATGTTGCGGGGGCCGTTCAGCGGACAGTTGAGGATTTTCATCGCACGCCTCTCAGTGTCCCACCGATGCCGCGCCTTTTTCGCCGACCTGGTCGAAATCGACGAAGCGGTCGAGACGGAACGGCGCGATCATGTCCGGCACCTTGCCGGTGGCGACCATCTCGGCCATGCGCTTGCCGCAGACCGGCGTCGCCTTGAAGCCCCAGGTGCCCCAGCCGGAATCGATGTAGTAGTTCTGCACCGGAGTCAGTCCCATGATCGGGCTGAAGTCCGGCGTCATATCGGTCATGCCCGCCCATTGCCGCAGCAGGGTCACATTGTCGAGGAAGGGAAATAGCTCGAGCATGTGGCCCATCAGCCCTTCCTTGAAATCCAGGGTCGAACGCGTGGAGTAGACGCCGTAGGGATCGCTGGAACCGCCCATCACCAGCTCGCCGCGGGCGGACTGGGAGATGTAGATATGCAGGCTGCCGGAGACGACAATCTGATCCAGGAACGGTTTCAGCGGCACGGAGACGCAGGCCTGCAGCGGGATGGTGCGGATCGGCAGCTTGAAGCCGGCCATCTTGGCGATCAGCGAGGTGGAACCGGCCACCGCCTGCATGGCGCGATTGCAGTGGATGGTGCCGCGGTTGGTGTGCACGCCCTTGATGGTGCCGTTCTCGATCAGCAGGCCGGTGACTTCGGTTTGCGTATGGATATGCACGCCGCGCATCGCCGCACCCCGCGCATAACCCCAGGCCACGGCATCATGGCGGGCGATCGAGCCCGGCGGGTGGTAGAGCGCGCCGAGCACGGGATAGCGCGCATCCTCCGACAGGTTCATCGACGGGCAGAGCCGCGCGATGTCCTCGCGATAGATCAGCTCGGAATTGACGCCCAGATGCTTGTTGACCTCGGCGCGCCAGCGGCTGGTGCGCATGGCCGCATCGGTGTGCGCGAGCGTGAAATGTCCGCGCTCGCTATACATGATGTTGTAGTCGAAGTCATTGCTGAGGTCCTGATAGAGGCGGACCGACTCGTCATAGAAGGCGACGCCTTCCGGAGTCAGGTAGTTGGAGCGGATGATCGCCGTGTTGCGGGCCGTGTTGCCGCCGGCGAGGTAGCCCTTCTCGATCACGGCGATGTCGGTGATGCCGTAGTCGCGCGCGAGGTAGAACGCGGTGGCGAGGCCGTGGCCGCCGCCGCCGATGATCACCACATCGTAGGTTTTCTTCAGCTCCTTCGGACGCGGGAAGTGATGCTGCGCCGGATATTTGCGGCGAAGTCCGTATTTCAGCAGGCCGAGAGGCATGGTGCGGCAGGTCTCCGCTTGCGCTAAGCAGTCCCCAGAACTTCCGGGCGGCCGCGCCGCGGGCGGCCAAATGGTCTAAATTGGTCGCGGCGCCTTGCCCGGTTGACTTCGCGCAAGCTAGCGGTAGGTTTCCTGACAGGCAAGAAATATTACCGATGTGCAGAGAAATCAGGCATCAGGCCGGCCCTGTTGGCGTGCCCGGGAGCCGGGCGGTCCGCCGAAAATTGGTTGCAACTGGTTTATTTCCGCCTGAGGAAGGAAGACAGGATTGCCCGACCGGAACCCCCACAATGTGGTGCTGACGCAGCAGGCGGCCCAGCTTCTGCGCAAGGAGTTCATCGGCTGGCAATGCCGCCTGCGGCAACTGGCGATGCGCCAGGGTGGCGGCCGGCCGACATCGGGCATGCAGCCGCGGGTGCTGTCGTCTCACGGCGAAGAGGTTGCGCCCAGGGTCACCGTGCTGCTGAACGAGCTGGAGCCCGACCACAGCATCAGCCAGTTCAGGTTCCAGTATCAGCGCACGCAGGATCCGATCGAACGCTACGACAAGATCCTGGAGACCCTGGCCGGCAGCTACTTCCAGCAGCCGGGAAATTTCAGCGATGTGATGACCGGACTATTCGGGCCGGGCTCCGCCATCGCCGGCATGCTGCTCAACCAGGGCCGTTGCGTGCTGGAGTTCGAGCAGTTCACCCAGGCCTATCGCCTGACCTGCGCCGTGCGCGAGCTGGCGGAGTTGCAGCCCTGGCACCAGGCGACCTACTGGCACAACCGCATGTTCAATCCGAACATGCCCGACGGCATCCGTATCCTCGCCTTCACCCCGGACTGGCGGCATTCGGAGGATTACCGGGTGGAGACGTAGGCCGGCATGAATTCGATGCGCCAGAATCTCCTCGGCTACGCATTCCTGTTGCCAGCGGTATTGCGTAATGGTGCTGTGCGGCGTTCTTCCCATGGCATTCGTGGCCTACTATTCGGTCCACGACACCTTTGGCGGGAATATTTTCGTTTGGGTCGGAGCAGCCTGGTTCAAGGACATCCTTGCTTCACCGGAATTCCATGCGGCGCTGGCGCGCAGCCTGGGCTTTTCCGCGCTGGTCCTGGCGATCGAAGTTCCCCTGGGCATCTATATCGCCCTGCGCATGCCGACAAAGGGCGTCATGGCGTCTGTCTACATAGCGCTCATGACCATTCCGCTGCTCACGCCGTCGATCGTCGTCGGATATCTCTGGGCGGCATTGGCATTGCCGAAGGCCGGCCTGCTGTATGAAGTGCTGGCCTTCTTGGGCCTCAACCTCAACATGAACAATTCCATCGCGGCGTGGCTGGTGCTCGCCCTGATGGATTCATGGCATTGGACGAGCCTAGTGGTTCTGCTCTGCTTCGCCGGGCTGCGAGCCATTCCGGACGACTACTACCGGGCCGCACGCATCGATGGCGCGAGCAACTGGGCGGTGTTCCGATACATCCAGCTTCCGAAGCTCCGAATCGTTCTGCTGGTCGCGATACTTCTGCGGTTCATGGATAGCTTCATCGTTTATACCGAACCTTATGTCGTCACACACGGCGGCCCGGGCGTTTCTACGACATTCCTGTCGCACGAATTGGTTCTCAAGGCCCTGGTCGAGTTCAATCTCGGCGAGGGCGGCGCGATGGCGGTCGTCTACTTCCTGATCGTTTTATGCTGTGTCCTGGGCCTTCTTCATCCTCGTTGTCCCCAAGCCCGCAGGCAGAGCCGGAATCGGCCAGATCATGAAAACGAGGAACTCCTTCGTTCCCGCCATTTACGTCGGCTTCCTCATGGTGCCGATCTATTGGCTGTTCATCATGAGCCTCAAGACCACCAAGGAGATCGAGAGCAGCTTCATTCCCTATCCGCAGGCGCCGACACTGGAGAACTTCAAGTTCATATTCAGCGACCCTGCCTGGTATTTCGGCTATCGTGAACGCCCTGATCTATGTGCTGATGAATGTCGCGATCTCCGTGACGGTGGCCATTCCTGCCGCCTATGCATTCTCGCGATACCGGTTCTTTGGCGATCGCATCCTGTTCTTCGGCTTCCTTGACCTTTCGCATGATGGCACCGGCCATCCTGCTGGTGCCGTTTGTGCAGATATTCTCCGAACTCAATCTGATCGACACGCACATCGCCGTCGCCATCGCCCATTGCTTCTTCAACGTGCCGATCGCGGTCTGGATACTCGAAGGATTCATTTCCAGCATCCCGCGCGAAATGGACGAGAGCGCCCGGATCGATGGCTATGGCCTGATTGCGCTACTTTCGAAGGATTCTCCTGCCTCAGATCGCGCCGGGCATCGCCGTCACCGCCTTTTTCTGCTTCATGTTTTCCTGGGTCGAGGCGCTGCTGGCCAATGGCTTGACCGTTGTGGAGGCCAAACCGATCAACGGCATCATGACGCGTGCGGGGAGCGTCATGGCCGCCGACATGCCGTTGCTGGCCGCGGCGGGCGTGCTGGGGCTGATACCCGGCGTGGCACTCATCGTCTTCATGAGGAACCATCTGGCTCGCGGTTTCTCCATGGGACGGGTCGTGTGATTTCGATCCGTCAGCGTTTGATGTTTTCGGTCTCGATGAGATTTTTCATCGCCTGGACCGCCGTGGCATAGCCCTTGGCGCCAAGCCCCACGATGACTGCTGTAGCAGCCCTGGATACGTAGGACTTCTGGTAGATCGCTTCCCGGCGATGAATATTGGAGATATGGAGTTCGACAATTGGCCCCGGAAACATCTTCAGCGCATCCAGCAGCGCTAGCGACGTGAAGGTGAAGGCTGCCGGATTGATGACGATACCCGCCGCTTTATCGATTGCCTCCTGCACCCAGGCGATCAGTTTCTCCTCACTGTTGGTCTGGCGGAATTCGAGCGGACGGTCGCCGGCGGCCTGGCGGCACATCGCCTCCACTTCCGCCAGCGTGGTCGTGCCGTAGATTTCCGGCTCGCGCTTGCCGAGCCGGTTCAGGTTGGGCCCATTCAGGACATAGATCGGCTTGGTCATGCTGTAGTCCTAACCCTGATACCCCAGAAGCCGGGGGAGCCAGAGGACGAGTTCGGGAATGAAGGTGATCAGTGCCAGAGCGCCGATCATGGCAAACAGGAATGGCGCCACGTCGCGCACGATATGGCGCAATGGCGAGCCCGAGATATTGCTGACGATGAAGAGCAGGAGCCCGTAGGGCGGTGTGATGAGCCCGATCATGATGTTGACCACGCAAACCACACCGAAATGCACCATATCGATCCCCAGCGCCTCTGCCGTGGGGATGAAGACGGGCACGATGATCAAGAGGATCGCCGTTCCCTCGAGCACGCAGCCAAGGAGCAGCAGGATCACATTCACGAGGATGAGGAATGAAACGGGGCCGAGTTGCCATTGGGTGAGGAGCAGCCGCAGGCTGTCCGGAATGTTTTCGATCGTCACCACATAGTTGAAGACCAGGGCGCCGGCGATCAGCATGCCGACCGATGCCGTGGTCTTCGCGCTCGATAGCAGGGAGGTATAGAAGTTCCGGAAAGAGACGCTGCGATAGAGGACGATCGAGACGATCAGGGCGTAGGCAGCAGCTACCGCCGCCGCTTCGGTCGGCGTGGTCACGCCGCCATAGATGCCCGTCATCAGAACTACCGGCATCAGAAGGGCCGGAAGGCTCTCCCAGGTAATGCGCGGCAACTGGCGCAGCGGAACGGCTTTCTCGACCGGGAAATTCTTGCGGCGCGCCGTGCCGGCGATGATGCCCATCTGGACGAGGCCCATCAGCAGGCCAGGCACGACTCCGCCGAGAAACAGGTAGCCGATCGAGGCATCCGACACGAGGGCATAAAGTATCATCGGGATCGAGGGCGGAATGATCGGCCCTATCACCGCCGAGACGGCGGTCAGGGCCGCCGCATAGCTCGGCGTGTATTTGCCGTCCTTGGTCATCATGTATTGCATCATCTTGCCGCTGCCGGCGGCATCGGCGATGGCGGAACCGGACATGCCGGCGAAGATGATGCTCTGCAGGACATTGACCTGAGCCAGGCCGCCGCGGAATCGGCCGACGACCGCGTCGCACCAGCGCAGGAGCCGCTCGCTGAGGCTACCATTATTCATCAATTCGGCCGCCAGGATGAACAGCGGCACGGCCAGCATCACATAGTTGGAATATATGCCGTTGAGGAACTGCTCGGCCACCGTCCCCATGTCGGAGCCGGTGAGAAAGAGATAAAGGATCGAGCCGGCGATCATCGAGAGGCCGATCGGCAGGCCGAGCAATGCCAAGGCCGTGATGGCGACAAGCGAGATCGAGAACGGGCTGGCGAGATTCATACGCCCGAGCCCGCCTTTGTCGGATCGAACGCCTCCGGCGCCCTGCCCCATATCGCCTGCCAGCCCAGCCAGAGGTAGCGGACGATCATGGCCACGGCAAAGACGACATACATCGCATAGAGATAGTCGAAGCGGATTTTCAGATAGGCCGTCCTCTGCACCTTCATGAAGGCGACGTAGTCGATGACGGCCGGCAGAGACAGGCTGAAAAGGATGATCAATACGGCGGCAGTTATTGCGGCCATGACGCGCCGGGGTCCCGCGCCGACCGCACCGTAGATGATGTCGAAGCGGATCTCCTCGTTCTCCCTGATGACAAAGGCCGAGCCGAAGAGCACGAGCCAGAGCCACATGATCACGCTGACCTCATGGGTCCAGCCGATGGGCAGATTGAGAACGTAGCGAAAGACGATCTGCAGGATGAACGCAGCGAACATGATGCCTAGCATTGCCGCTGCAAGGTTCTCGGCGCGCCGCCTGAGCCAACCGCCGACCGAGGCGAATGTGGATTTCACGGGTTCATTCCATCAAAGCCGATGCCGTACGGGTCCGATGAGAGGCTCTCTCATCGGACCGGAAACGGCAAGCTGCAGCGCGATCCCGCCATTGCGGCCAGGTGCCGGCCGGAAGTGCTGCGAGGTCTTCGATCAGAGGGCGTTGATCTTGTCGATCACGCCTTCCGGCCAGCTCTTGGCCAGATCGGATTCGAGGTACTTCTGCTGCGCATAGCTGCGGAAGGCCGCGACATCGGGCGTGTAGATCTTGAGCCCTGCCTTTTTGAACTCCTCGACCAATGACGCTTCGCGGGCGAGATGCTGCTCGGTGCTCCAGTCGATGGCCTTGTCGGCGGCTGCCTGCATATTGGCCTGCTTTTCCGCGCTCATGGCGTTCCAAATCGAGCCCGCGACGGTCAGCAGATCGAAGCCGACGAGATGCGACGTCAACACGATCTGCGACATCACTTCGTAGAACTTCATGTTCTGCACATTGGGCAGCGGATTGTCCTGGCCGTCGATGGCGCCGGTCTGGAGGCCCGTATAGACCTCGGCATAGGCCATCGGCGTCGGATTGGCGCCGAGCGCCGTGCCCAGGAACTGCCAGGCGTCGCCGCCGGGCATGCGCAGTTTGATGCCGGCCATGTCCGCCGGCGTGTTGATCGTCTTGTCAACTTTGAGTCCGACCTGGCGGGTCCCGAAGTAGGTGGGACCGAGGATGTGCACGCCCAGCTGATCCTCGGCCATCTTCTTGAACTCGGCGCCGAGTTCGTTGTTGAAAAAAGTCCGAAGATGCGCGGCGTCGCGGAAGAGATAGGCCGAGGTGAGCACCGACCAGGCGGGAATCTGGTTGGAGATGTCCTGCGGTGCAATGTTCCCCACTTCGAGATTGCCGCGCTGCAGCGCGACGAGCTCGGTGCCCTGCTTGAACAGCGTGCCGCCGAAATAGGGCTCGAGCGTGAAATCGTTCTTGATGCCCTCGGCGAACATCTTGGTCATGTCCGCCCGGATGTCCTTGTCGGAGAACACGGCGGAAAACCGCAAGACCGGTTTGTCCTGCGCAAAGGCCGGCAGTGCCGCCGCAGCGGCAAGCATGGCGCTGCCCAGGAGCAATGCACGGCGTGTCGGATTGTAGTTCATGGATAGCCCTCCCTGTTCTGGACTTTCGTCCCGCGCGTCCGCCCGGACGCATTGTTGTCTCGTTTCGGTTCTCGGCGGATTTCTGCCCGTTTAGGCTCCGCTCTTGCCGTGCCGGCCAACTGTACGAAATGGTTCGTTCATGTCAATCGACAGGTGTTTCTGTTGGCTCTTTGCGTCGACACAGACCTTACTTCCTGCTCGGCGGAGTCATGCTGCTGCCCCAAAATGGAGCGTCATCGCCGTCCGATCCGGGGCCACTCCGGTGAAAAGCTCGAACGCCTTCACGGCCTGGTAGACCGCCATTCCCGCGCCGGCGATCGTCCGGCAGCCCAGCTCGCGGGCCAGCCGCAGTAGCTCGGTTTCCTGCGGGAAATAGACGATATCGGCCACCCAGTGCCGCGGCTCCAGCAGATCGGCGGGAAATGGGAGGCCGGGATACTTTTCCATGCCGACGGGCGTCGTATTGACGATGCCGGAAACGCGGGCCAGCGCCGGCTGCAACTCCGTGACCGGCGTAATCATGCTGCCAAACCGGGCGGCCAGTCTTCGCGCCAACTGTTCCGACCGGCTGCCGTCGGTGTCAAAAAGCGCCAGTTCGCCGACGCCCAGTTCCAGGAGCGCGTAAGCGACCGCCGCACCGCCGCCACCGGCGCCGAATTGCAACACGCTGTCGAGGGGGCATCCCCCCATGCGCTCATAGAAACTCTCGGCAAAGCCCCAGCAATCGGTGTTGTGACCGATCCGGCGGCCATGGTCGAAGACTACGGTGTTGACCGCGCCGATGTCAGCGGCCTCCGGCGACAGATCGGCGAGATGGGCAATGACGCTCTGCTTGAACGGATGGGTGACGTTGACGCCGGCGAAGCCAAGCTGCTCCGCGGCCGCGATGACTTCGCCCAGCGCCGTGTCCGGCAGACCCAACCGGTCAAAATCGACCAGGGCATAGGTGAACCGCATGCCAAGGCGGGCGCCTTCGCGCTGATGCATGATTGGGGACCGGGAGGACTGGATGCCGCGGCCAAGCAAGCCGACCAGGACCGGACGGCGCCGCCGGTTTCCATCCGTTTCTGCATGCCCAGCCACGATCTTCGACAGCAAATCGATTGCCGATTCCGGCCCGGACTGCATCCATTCACTCCCATCGGCCAACTGGCCCCGGCCCGCTTGCCGGTAATGGCTGCGGCGGCACTTGTCATTGCGCGGGGCAACCCGGTAAATGTCCGTCGCGCCCGACGCTTACAATGTACGGACTGGTTAGTTTGGTCAATCGCCCGATGGCGGGCGGGTGCGGAATGGGGTCGGTAGTGACAAGAAAACGCAACAAGGCCAAGGCCGGCGGCGCGCAACCGCGCACCCAGGATCCGGAGGGAACCCGCCGGAACATCATCGAGGTGGCCTCAGAGGAATTTGCCCTGAACGGTCTGTCAGGCGCGCGCATCGACGAGATCGCCGCCCGCACCCGCGCCAGCAAGCGCATGATCTACTACTACTTCGGCGACAAGGAAGGACTTTACGTCAGCGCGCTGGAGAACGCCTACCGGCTAGTGCGCGAAGGCGAGGCCAAGCTGGACATCGAGGGGCTGTCGCCGGTGGATGCCCTGCGGAAGCTGGTGGAGTTCACCTTCGATCACCACCACCAGCATGAAGATTTCATCCGCATGGTGATGATCGAGAACATCCATCACGGCAAGTATCTGGACCGGTCGAAAGTCATCCGCAATCTCAATGTCACGGCGATCGACAAGATCAAGGCGATCTATGCACGCGGATTGGCCGACGGCGTCTTCCGCGCCAATCTCGACCCGATCGAGCTGCACTGGCAGATCAGCGCGCTGTGCTTCTTCAATGTCTCCAACCGCGCGACATTCTCGAAGATCTTCGGCCGCGATTTCGGCGCGCCCAAGGCTCTCGCGTCGCTGCGCCGAAATGCCGTCGACATGCTGCTGCGCCAGGTCATGCGGGCGGACAAGCTGCCGAAGGATTGAAGCGGCCTTCCGTTAGCGCCGCTATTGCCTTGCTTACGGACTTGGGAATCGCTGGGCAATTCGATCCGCGACCATGTGTTGCAGGCGCCAGAGATGCCGGTCGCGGATGCCGAGCTCCTCCAGATGGGCGACGGTCTCCATCAGATACTCCGCGCAGGAGCCGACATGGCCGCAGGCCTGGGCCAGCGCGTCGACGACCGTGTCGTCAGGCAGTTTCCCGGCATAGCGTTCATGGTGACGGTTGATGGTGAAGGTGATTGCCTGAACGGTGCCGCCTTCGGTCCGCACATCGACCCAGCGCGGCACATAGATACCGGCGAGCATTTCGCGCGCCCAGATCTTCTTCAGCGTTTCCATCTCCGCATGTTCATGCAGGCGATAGGCCACACCCCGGCAGACTCCGCCGGGCTGCAAGCCGAGCATCAGGCCCGGCGCCCCGGGCGTGCCGCGGAAGCGCTTCACCCAGAAGCAGAATTGCCGGTGATAGCCGCGCACGGCGCCGATGCGCCGTTCGGCGTAATCGAATTCCGGTTTCCAGATCAGCGAGCCATAGCCGAAAATCCAGGCCGGCCGCTGGGCGCGCGGATGCGCCAACGTCTCCGCCAGCGACTCCGCGCGCTGCTCGTCGGTGAGATAGCCAGGCGGCGGCCCGGGATCATTCGGATTGCCGGGAATGCGTCCGACAAGATTGCGGGTGAGTTTCATGGTGCGGTGTTCGCCTGGCGGATTCGAGTCTGGTCCATACTTACGGCGTCTGCCTTTGGGCCGTGGCGTCTGTAGGGAAAGTCTTACGGCAGCGTCTTCGAACGGCCAATAGTCCTGCTTTCGCAGGGAGCGAGCGGCTGTAGCGGCAGGATGCCGCCTTGCCCCCCTCCCCCGCCTTTGATACCAAGGGTTTAGTTGCAATTCGTTCTAAATAGCATCAAGGCCGATGACATCAACTTTCGAACTTCCGGGGGTCTCGCCAACCGCCAGCGACAGGCGGGGCGTATTCGGCCGCGCCGGGCTCTCCTGGGGCCTCTTCGTTGCTGCCGGATTGATGCTCGTGATTGCGGCACCGGTGGCGGCGGTGTTCGCCTTCGTGCTGCAGCCCACGGGCGGTCTGTGGGTCCATCTGGTCGATACACTGTTGCTCGACTATGTGGGCAATACGCTCCTGCTGGGCATCGGCGTCGGGCTGACGACGATCGTGATCGGCACCGGCAGCGCCTGGCTGCTGGTGATGTACGATTTTCCCGGCAAGCGCTGGCTCGATTGGGGGCTGGTGCTGCCGCTGGCGATGCCGGCCTATGTGCTGGCCTACGCCTATACGGATTTCCTGCAATTCACCGGGCCGCTGCAGGGGCTGATCCGCAGCGTCACCGGCTGGGGCTTTCACGATTACTGGTTCCCGCCGATCCATTCCGTGGGCGGCGCGATCTTCGTGCTGTCCATGGCGCTCTATCCCTATGTCTATGTGCTGGCGCGCTCGGCTTTCCTCGAACAATCGGTCTGTGCGCTGGAGGTCAGCCGCACGCTGGGCTGTTCGCCTGCCAGCGCCTTCTTCCGCGTGGCGCTGCCGCTGGCGCGGCCGGCGATCGCTGCCGGCGCCGGTTTCGTGGTGATGGAGACGTTGGCCGATTTCGGCGCGGTGAAATATTTCGAGGTGCCGACCTTCACCACCGGCATCTATCGGGCCTGGTTCGCCCAGGGCAGTCCGGCGGCGGCGGCGCAGCTGGCGTCGCTCCTATTGCTGGCGGTGTTTTCCGTGCTGCTGCTGGAGCGCTGGAGCCGTGGGCGCCGCCGCTTTTCCCATACGACGGCGCGCTATCGCGAACTGCACGCGATCAGGCTCTCCGGCTGGCGGGGCGCAGCGGCGACGTTGGTTTGCCTGTTGCCGCTGGCCTGCGGCTTCGCCCTGCCGGCGGTTGTGCTGTTCGACATGGCGATAAACTCTTCGGAGCCGGTGACGATGGCGCGGCTGATGCACCTGATCCGCAACACGATCGAGATCGGCATCGTAGCGAGCGTGGTGACCGTGGGGGCGGCGCTGCTGGCGATCTACGCCATCAAGCATGACGGCCGCCGGCTGACGCGCGGCCTGATCAATGTGGCGCTGCTGGGCTATGCCACGCCGGGCGTGATCATCGCCGTCGGCATCGTCATCGTGATCGGTTCGCTCGACGCCGCCATTGCCGGCACGGCACAGACGCTGTTCGGATTGAAGACGGGCCTGCTGCTCGCGGGGACAATTGCCGCGGTGACCTATGGCTGCCTCGTGAGGTTTTTTGCCGTGGCCTTCGGACCGGCCGATGCGGGCCTCGGCCGCATCAAGCGGAGCCTGGAAGACGCAGCCCGCACCTTGGGCGCCGGTCCGGGCGGCGTGCTCGCCCGCATCCATCTGCCGCTGATGCGCGCCAGTGTGCTGAGCGCCCTGCTGCTGGTGTTCGTGGAGGTGCTGAAGGAGCTGCCCGCGACCATGATCCTGCGGCCGTTCAATTTCGACACCCTGGCGATCGAGGCGTTCCAGCTGGCGACAACGGAGCGCCTGGATGGCGCGGCCACGCCGGCGCTGATCATCGTCGCCGTCGGGTTGATCCCGGTGATCCTGCTCTGCCGCACTATCCGCCGCTCGCGGCCAGGCCGCGCGGACTGAGGCGCCGAAGTGACCGCGCTCATCCTCTCCGGCATCGACCATGCCTATGGCAGCAAGACGATCCTGCATGACGTGTCGCTGGAGGTGCGCGAGGAGGAGATCCTCTGCCTGCTCGGCCCGTCGGGCTGCGGCAAGACGACGATCCTGCGGCTGGCGGCGGGACTCGAGTTGCCCACGCGGGGCACGATCCAGGTCGGCGGGCGCCTGGTTTCGGGCAACGGCGCGTTCGTGCCGCCGGAGCGGCGCGATGTCGGCCTGCTGTTCCAGGACTATGCGCTGTTCCCCCATCTCTCCATCGCCGGAAATATCGCCTTCGGGCTGAGAAGCATGAGCGAGCCGGAGCAGAAGCAGCGCATCGGCGAGATGCTGAAGCTGACGCACCTGTCCGGCCGCGGCGGCACCTATCCCCACACGCTGTCGGGCGGCGAGCAACAGCGAGTGGCGCTGGCCCGCGCCCTGGCGCCACGCCCGCGGGTGCTGCTGCTGGACGAGCCCTTCTCCGGGCTCGACACGCAGCTCCGCCAGAAAGTGCGCGACGAGACGCTGCATGTGCTGAAGGAAGTCGGCGCCGCCGTGGTGCTTGTCACCCATGATCCCGAGGAAGCGCTGTTCATGGCCGACCGGATCGCCCTGATGAAGGCCGGGCGGATCGTGCAAGTGGGCGAGCCCACCGATCTCTATTTCCATCCGGCGGAGGCCTTCGCCGCCGAGTTCTTCGGCGAGATCAACCGGCTGTCTTCGCGCGTCAGCGGCGGAAAGATCCCCTCGCCCTTTGGTCCGCTGACTGCGGCGGGCCTGCCAGACGGGACCGAAGTCACATGCCTAATTCGGTCCGAGGCGCTGAAGCTGCAGATGTCGCCGCCGAACGGCGCCGGTCCGCCCCATGCGGTGGTGGAAGCGGCGCGGCTGCTCGGACGGTCCAGCCTGATCCATCTGCATACCCATCCGTCCACCGGCCATGCGCTGCATCTCCACGCGCGGGCGATGGGCGTCAATCTGCTGCGGCCGGGCACGGAGGTTTGGGTGGAGATCGATCCGCGCCTGGTGTTCGTGTTTCCGGCCGAGAAGCAGATCTAGAAAAGCGTAGCGCTGGACGAAGGGAAGCCAGACCCGCTCCCCCTTGCGGGCGAGAGGGAGCAGGATGTATTTGCGCGCAGACACTGCCTCGAGAGACAGAGCTGCGCCAACCAGACTCTACTTCCAGCCGGCGCGGTCCATGATCTTCGAGGCTTCCAGGCTGTTGGCGGCGAAGGTTGCGGCGTTCAGCGTGTCCTGTTTGAAGTCGCCGAACGCGGCTAATACCGGATGGGGTTTCACCTCCGGGTTCACCGGATATTCGAAGCTGATATCGGCGAAATAGCGCTGCGCTTCCGGCGACACCAGGAATTCCAGCAGCTTGATGGCATTGTCCTTGTTCGGCGCATATTTCAGCACACCGGCCCCGCTGATGTTGACGTGCGTGCCGCGGTCGCCCTGGTTGGGGAAGAACACGCCGAGCTTTTCGCCGATGGCGCGTTCCTCCGGCTTCTCCGACGCCAGCAGGCGCGCGAGATAGTAGGTGTTGGAGATGGCGATGTCGCCCACGCCGGCCGCGACGGCCTTGAGCTGATCGGTGTCGCCGCCCTCGGGCTGCCGGGCGAAATTGGCGACCAGCCCCGTGGCCCAGGCCTCGGCCTTCTCCGCCCCGTCGGCGGCGATGATGGAGCCCATCAGGCTGAGATTGTAGACGCTGGTGCTGCTGCGCACGACGATCTTGCCGGCGAACTTCGGATCCGCCAGCGCCTCATAGGTCGAGAGCTCGGCGGGATTCAGCCGCTCCTTGTCATAGACCAAGACGCGGGCGCGCATCGCCAACCCGTACCAGAGACCGTCGGGATGGCGCAGATGGGCCGGCACATCGGCCTCCAGGATCGGCGTCTTCACCGATGCGAAAAGATCCTTCTCCGCAGCCAGCGCCAAGCGCCCGGCATCGACGGTGATGAAGATGTCGGCCGGGCTGTTTTCGCCCTCGGCCACCAGCCGCTGGATCAGCTCGTCATGGTTGGCTTCCACGACATTGACGGCGATGCCTGTTTCCTTGGTGAAGGCGTCCCAGAGCTGCTGGTCGGTGCCGTAGTGACGGGCGTTGTAGATGTTGACTTCCTGAGCGCCCGCACTGCCGACCATGGCAACCGTCGACAGCAGCGCTGTGGCTGCCAGGACCCCGAAACGCGAAAAACTCATCGCCGACCTCCCGTTTTGCGATTTATTCGCAATTGCATATATGGCATGGCAGGGATGTTTCAAGGTCCGCGAATGGCTGGCTTTGCGGAATGACCCAGCGCATGCACGACGCGAAAGCGGCGTCGCACGAAGAAAAACCCCGCCGGATCGCGGCGGGGTTCGAAATCCTGTTTTCGCAAATGCTTACCAGAACTTCTTGTAGGCCTTCTTCAGGTCCACCAGAGGATGCTTGGGCGACATCTGGAACTTGATCAGCAGCTCGCGCGCCAGCATATCGCGATCCTGTTGGTTGTCGGGCAGTTTCACGCCCTTGGGAATCGTCACCCAGCCATTGACGTTCCTGTCGAAGATGGCGGGCCGGCCCTCCTCGTAACCCATATGGACGTCCTCGAGCCAGTTGAGGTCGTCCCAGCCCATCAATTCCATGTACTTCTTCAGGAACGGCGACAGGCGATTGTAATCCGGCACCAAATTCACGTCGTAGCGGTAGCCGATATGCTGGCCGATTTCCTTCTCGCGGGTGGTGTCGAGGCCCTTCGCGTCCTTCAGGTATTTGTCGATATCGGCCTTCTTCGGCGCGGCCGCTTTCGCAGCGGGCGCCTTCTTCGCCGGGATCGGCAGCTTCTTCACGTTCGATTTTGCCATCGGTCCCTCCCTTAGTACCGGTTCATGTCGGGGCGGCCGACGGTGTGCTGGGTGCCGGCCAGCGGCACCATCGCCATGGCCGACGCCTCCATGGTGAGCGCGGCCAGGTCTTCCGGCTCCAGGGAGTGCACATTGGTCTTGCCGCAGGCGCGGGCCATCATCTGCGCCTCGATCGTCAGGGTGTGCAGGAAATTGTAGACCCGCTCCGCCGCCTCGTCGGGGTCGAGCCGCTTGCGCAGCAGCGGGTCCTGTGTCGCCACGCCCACCGGGCAGCGGCCGGTGTGGCAGTGGTAGCAGTTGCCGGCTTCCACGCCCATTTCCTTCGGATAGTCCGCTTCCGGAATATCCTTGTTGCAGTTCAGCGCCATCAGCGCCGAATGGCCGATGGCGATGGCGTCGGCGCCGAGCGCCAGCGCCTTGGCCACGTCGGAGCCGTTGCGGATGCCGCCGGCATAGACCAGCGAGATCTCGCCGCTCTTGCCGAGATCGTCCAGCGCCTTGCGGGCCTGGCGGATCGCCGCCATGCCGGGCACGCCCGTATCCTCTGTCGCCAGATGCGGACCGGCGCCCGTGCCGCCCTCCATGCCGTCGATATAGATCGAGTCGGGTCCGGTCTTGATCGCCATGCGCACATCGTCATAGACGCGGGCCGCGCCCAGTTTCAGCTGGATCGGGATCTCGTGATTGGTGGCCTCGCGGATTTCGTTGATCTTGAGCGCGAGATCGTCGGGGCCGAGCCAGTCGGGATGGCGGGCCGGCGAGCGCTGGTCGATGCCCGCGGGCAGCGAGCGCATTTCCGCCACCTGGTCCGTCACCTTCTGGCCCATCAGATGGCCGCCGAGGCCGACCTTGCAGCCCTGGCCGATGAAGAACTCCACGGCGTCGGCCAGCTGCAGATGGTGCGGGTTGAAGCCGTAGCGCGACTGGATGCATTGATAGAACCACTTGGAGGAATAGCGGCGCTCGTCCGGGATCATGCCGCCTTCGCCGGAGCAGGTCGCCGTGCCGGCCATGGTGGCGCCGCGGGCGAGCGCGATCTTCGCCTCGAAGGACAGCGCGCCGAAGCTCATGCCGGTGATGTAGACGGGGACATCCAGCACCAGCGGCCGTTTGGCCTTCGGCCCGATGATCGTCTGGGTCAGGCACTTCTCGCGATAGCCCTCGATGACGAAGCGCGTCAGCGTGCCCGGCAGGAAGGTCAGGTCGTCCCAGTGCGGGATCTTCTTGAAGAGCGAGAAGCCGCGCATGCGGTAGCGGCCGAGCTCCGACTTGATATGGATGTCGTCGATCACCTCGGGCGTGAAGATGCGGCTATGCCCGAGCAGGCTCTTGTTGCGCGCCGTCTTCTTCACCGGCTGCGCCTTCGGCGCGATTTTCTCTTTCGCCATGTCCGTTATCCTTCGAATGTAATTCTTAGAGAACGATCTTCTTCTCGGCGGGCTCCAGGTTGTCGTAATTCCACAACTGCTTGCCAGCCACGATCTTGGTCATCTTCATCGCGCCGTTGGGCGTTTGCAGCCCATAGAGCTTGAGTTTGCGATCGAGCCACTGAGCCTCGAGCGCCGTCATCTCGCCCTCGACAGCGTCGACGCCGAGGCCGTCGATCTTGCCGCCGACATAGATGGTGCCGTCATACATGGAATCGCCGAGGTTCTTGCCGGCGTTGCCGAGGATCACCATGCGCCCGCGCTGCATCATGAAGCCGCAGAAGGCGCCGGCCCGGCCGCCGACGATGATCGTGCCGCCCTTCTGATCGATGCCCACGCGCGCTCCGACATCGCCCTTGCAGACGAGATCGCCGCCGCGGATCGCCGCGCCAAAGGTGGAGCCGGCATTCTTTTCGATCACCACCGTGCCGGACAGCATATTCTCCGCGCAGGACCAGCCGACGCGGCCCTTGATGCTGATGTTCGGGCCGTCGATCAGGCCGCAGCCGAAATAACCGAGGCTGCCTTCGATCTTCAGGTTCAGGCGGTTGAGGATGCCGACGGCGACGCCATGCTTGGCGCCGGGGTTCTTCATCACGATGGTGCCGTAGCCCTGCTTCATCAGATCGCGGAGCTTGAGGTTGATCTCCGTGGCGTTCAGCGGTCCGGCGTCGAACTCGGCGCGCTTGTTGAAGTCGACATCATAGGCGCCGGGGTAGAGGAAGCTGTCGCCGTCTTCAGGCGAAAAAAAGCGCTGTTGGGTGCGGCCGGCAAGCTGCTCGGTATGCATCCCCATCATCTCGGCGGATTTTTCTCTGAGTGCCATGTTTCTTGATCCAATCTTTGTCAGTCGGATGTACCGGAAACGGCCGCGACAAGCGCGGCCGCGCCGCCTGTATTCTTGTGCCTACTCGCTCTTCCAGACCCGCACTTCGCCCTCATAGGGATCGAAGGTGTCGATCTCCTTCGGGAAAACGCTGCGGATCGCCACTTCCTCAGAAGCGAGTGCGATGAAATCCGGGCTCTCGTAGAGCACCATCGGCTTCGCCGCCATCGTGTCCTTGGCCATGCCGAGGCTGTCCGACGTCGCCACCAGATAGGTGAAGACGCCATCAAGCTCGTCGATCGAGTCCGTCATCGCGTCCTTGAGGTCCGCACCCTGGTTCATCTTGTCCGCGAGATAGACGGCGATCAGCTCGGAGTCGCAATTGGACACGAAGCGGTGGCCGCGATGCTCCAGCGCCCGGCGCCCCTTCCAGTAGTTGGTGAGCTGGCCGTTATGCACGACGGACACGTCGGCAAATGGATAGGCCCAATAGGGATGGGCCGAGCGGATATCGACGTCGGACTCCGTCGCCATGCGGGTGTGGCCGATGGCATGGCTGCCGTTGAAGCCCTTCAGGTGATACTGCTCGGAGACGCGGGTGGCGTCGCCCAGATCCTTGATCAGCTCGAGGCCTAGGCCCATGGACAGGATCTCGGCGCCGTCGATGTCCTCGATATAGTCGGCAAGTTTCCGGCGATCGCCGTCATACTCGATTTGATAGCGGAAGGCGTATTCCGTCGCTTCTTCTTCCTTCAGGATCTTGGCGCCCAGCTCCGTCAGCCGCTTGTCCACTTCCGTGCGGCGGTCCTTGACCTGCTGATGGATGTCGAAGCCCTTGGCCATATCCTCCTGCTCCGCCACCTTGAAGCGCAGCACGAGTTCATGGCCCTTCGGCTTGCCATAGAGGGCGAAGCCGGTGGAATCGGGACCGCGATGCTTGAGAGACACAAGCATCTTCGTCATCTCGGTTCCGATATCGCCGGTCTTCTTCCGGTGGATGAGTCCTGCAATTCCGCACATGGCGTGTTCTCCTGTTGCGCCGATTACGGCAGGTAGTCCCAGTACTGCTTGAGGTCCCAATCGGTGACGGTGGACATGAAGCGCTCCCACTCGTCGCGCTTGTAGTGCATGAACACCCGGTACATCTCGTCGGGCATGGCGCGGCGGACGGTTTCGTTCTTCTCCAGCGCGTCCAGCGCCTCGCCCAGCGACATCGGCAGCTTGGCAACCTTCTTGCCGCCCTTGATCGCCTCGTAGATGTTGCGCTCTTCGGGCTCGCCGGGATCGAGATCGTTCTTGATGCCGTCGTCGAAGGCCTGCAGCAGCGCCGACGCCATCAGGTACGGGTTCACCGTCGAGTCGACCGACCGGTATTCGAACCGGCCCGGCGCGGAGATGCGCAAGGCGCAAGTGCGGTTCTGATAGCCCCAGTCGGCGAAGACCGGCGCCCAGAATCCGGTGTCCCACAGGCGACGGTAGGAGTTCACCGTCGGCGAACCGATCGCCGTCAGCGCGCGAACATTCTTGATGACGCCGCCGATGCAATTGAGCCCGATCGGGCCTGGCTTCGCCTGGCCCTTGAGCGGCATGAACGTGTTTTCGCCGCCCTTGCGATAGGTGAAGACGTCATCGAGGCCCGGCAGTTTCTCCGGCTTGTCGAGATGCGCCGTATTGACCTGCTTGTCCTCGCCGCCGCGCCACAGCGACAGATTGTGGTGACAGCCGTTGGCGGACACGCCCATGAAGGGCTTGCTCATGAAGCAGGCGATCAGGTTGAATTCGCGCGCCACCTGGGCGCAGATCTGCCGGTAGGTGGTCAGGCGGTCAGCCGTGCGCAGCGCATCGTCGAACATGAAGTTCAGCTCGAGCTGGCCGGGGGCGTCCTCATGATCGCCCTGGATCATGTCCAGGCCCATGGCCTGCGAATACTCGATGGCCTTCATGAACACGGGACGCAGGGATTCGAACTGATCGATGTGGTAGCAGTTCGGCTTGGAGAAGCCGCCGTCGGGCAGCCCGTCGGCGCCCTTCTTCAGCCACATCATCTCCGGCTCGCAGCCATGGCGGAGATGCAGGCCCTTGTGCTTCTTGCCGAACTCTTCCTGGTGGATGCGCAGGTTGCCGCGGCAATCCGAGGTCAGATGGCCGCCGGGATTGGTCTTCTCTTCGCGGTTGCGGAAGCAGGTGCAGAACACGCGGGCGACACGCTTGTCCCAAGGGAGCTGCACGAAAGTCTCGGGATCGGGAATGCCGACCAGTTCAGAGGCCTCGGGCCCGTAACCGATGTAGTTCTTGAACCGGTCGACATAGAGGTTCGCGGTCGAACCATAGACCAGCTGGAAACCCCGCTCCGCGACCAACTCCCAATGATCTGCCGGAATGCCCTTGCCGACGATGCGGCCGGTGACCGACACGAACTGATAGTAGATGTAGCTGATGCCCAGCTGCTTGATCTTCGCGCGGACCTGCTTCACCAGCTCTTTGCGGCCGGGTTTATTCACATGGGCTTCTAAGTCAGTCATGGGGCTCCCCTTTTCGTTGATCCCTGTTGTCTTTCTCACTGCCTGACGCCCTGTGCGGGCGCCTTATTCCTTGCTTGCACCGGTCGCCGTGGAACCGGCGGTCGGCGATATATTCACTACAAGCTTCGTCAAAGTTCCCGCGCCGTTCGGCCGCGGTCAATCCCTCCTCTCGATCAACTCCAGGGGAAGGGGCTGTTGGATGTCGGGTGCAGCTTGCCTTCCGCAAAGCGGGAGAAACGGAACGGCTTCAGCAGATCGCTCTCGCGGCCGCAGACATCGTCGGCCACCAGCTTGCCGACGCCGATCATCTTGTAGCCGTGGTTGGAATCCGCCACGACATAGACATTGTCGCAGAAGCGGTCGAACACCGGGAAGCTGTCGGCGGTGAAACTGCCGATGCCGCCCGACGGCTCCTTCTTGTATTTCGCCATCGTGCCGCTGAAGCGCTTCTGGCAGAAGGCCAGCGCCGACACCCACATATGGGCGAAATCGTCGCCGACGATGAAATCGGGCGACTCCGGGCCGTAGGGATCGATCGCCACCTTCTCCGGCGGGGTCTTGACCTTGTAGGGCATGGCGCCGCCCTGGATGCCGCCGAAATGGAAGTCGGGCTTGTAGTAGATGCCCCAGAGCTTGTCGGTGATCAGCGAGCCGTCGACATCCGAATGCAGCGGCGCGTCGGTATCCACATGGATGACCGGCGGCATCTTGCCGTCATTGGTGCGCTGCAGCTTGGGATCGACGCCCAGCGTGCCCTCCTCCAGGCACCAGAAGGTCCACATGGGCACGCCGTCATGGGTCTTGCCGTCGCGGCCCTTGATGGTGATGCCCTTCGGCAGCTCCAGCATGTCCCAGATCTGCTTGATCCAGGGACCGGCGCCGATGATCACCTGCTCGCACGCGATCTTGCCCTGGTCGGTGACCACGGCGGTAACCGCGCCCTTGTTGTCCTTCTCGAAGCCGGTGACCTTCGCGCCCGTCAGGATGCGCACGCCTTCGTTCTCGGCCTTCTTCGCCAGGCCGTAGATGGATTTCGTGTTGTTGGCGTAGCCGCCCTTCTTCTCATGCAGGACCGACGTGATGCCCTTGGCCTGCCAATCGTCGAGGATGGTGCGCATGTATTTCAGGCAGTCGGCCTCGCCCTCGATGAAGACCAACTCGTAGCCGATCTCTTTCTGCTGCGCGTAGATGCTGGCGACGTCCTTGTGCATCACCTCCGGGCTTATCTGCATATAGCCGACGGGGTTGTAGCTGAAGGCTTCCGGGTCGCTCTCCCACACGGACACGCTGTGCGCCATCAGACGGCGCATCGCCGGCTGGAAGTAGTTGTTGCGCACCACGCCGCAGGCAATGCCTGAGGCGCCGGCGGCGATGCCGGACTTGTCCACCACCAGCACGTCCTTGCCACTGCCCTTGCCGGATTTGCGCAGGTTCTCGGCCAGGTGCCAGGCCGTGCTCAGGCCATGAATGCCGGCGCCGATGATCAGGTATTTGACATGGGTGGGGAGGGCCATTTCCGCGAAACCTCATCGAACCTTAGATACCGCTGGCCCAGAATTGGTTGAAATCGGTCAAGCTTTGTCTTGACGGGGCCGCCAAACACTTTGATCATATCGTCACCCGTTTTCAAACCAATTTTTTCGCAAAGGCACAGAAATGGCTAAAATTGGTGGCAAGAGCGGTTTGCCCCGCAGCGTCGCTCCGGCGCCCGCGCCGGCGGCGGTCGAACCTGCGCCGGGACGGCTGCGGATCGTCAGCGATCCCGTGCGCGGATCGGCCTGGATCACCGGCCAGCTGCGGCAGGCAATTCAGGAGGGCCATTACACCCACGGCGAGAAGCTGCCGGCGGAGCGCCAACTCGCCGAAGCCTTCGGCACCTCGCGCACCACCGTGCGCATGGCGCTGGATCATCTGGAGAATGAGCGCCTGGTCACACGGCGCGTCGGCAGCGGCACCTTCGTCAACTACCGCCCGCCCAACGAGGCGGAAGAAGTCGCGGAGATGACCAGCCCGGTGGAACTGATCGAGGTGCGGCTGGGGCTGGAGCCCCATATGGTGCGGCTCGCCGTCCTCAACGCCACCGCCAGGGATGTCGACCGGCTGAGCGAAATCGTGCTGCAGCTCGAGAAAGGCCCGCTGGACGCGGAGCGCTTCACCCAGCTCGACGAGGCATTCCATCTGTCGATTGCCGAATGCACGCATAACCCGTTGCTGGTCTCGCTCTACCGGCAGATCAACGACGTGCGCACCCACACCCAGTGGAACGCCATGAAGGACAAGGTGCTGACACCCAAGCGCATCGCCGACTACAATTCCGAGCACCGGGCGATCTTCGAATCGATCCGCAGCCGCGATGTGGATACCGCGGTCACCACCATCACCAACCATCTGCATTACGCCCGGCGCCAGCTGCTGGGCGTCGGCAACGAATAGCGCCTGCCCCGCGACGCCATCTCGATGCGGCTCTGCGTCCAGGCTGACGAATGATGACGCCCGGACTCTGGGGCACGGGCACCGCGGTCTGCTGGGGCACGGCCGATTTCGTCGCCCGCTTCTCCGGCCGTGCCGTCGGCCATCACAGCTCGCTATTGGGCATGCTCGGGGTGGGTTCGCTGCTGCTGACCGGCTGGATGCTGGTCGAGCAACCGGCCGTGAACTGGTCATTCGACGGGATCCTGCTGGTGATCCTTGCCGGGGTCTCGCTGATGGCGGCCACGCTCTGGCTTTATCAGGGCGTGGCCCGCGGTCCGATCTCAATCGTCGAGCCCATCGTCTGCAGCTATCCCATCCTGACGGTGCTGCTGACCGTGATCGACGGCCATGTGCCGACTCTCATTCAGTTCCTCTTTATGGCCATCACCATGGCTGGCGTCATCGTCGTCGCCCGTTCGACGGGCAGTCATATCGATGGCGGCCATGACGCGAAGCTGATGCGCGGCACGATCGTGATCTCGATCGTCTCGGCCATCGCCTTTGGCGTCGGCGTCTACCTCTCGCAACGCGCACTGCCGCTGCTCGGCGATCTGCCGACGCTCTGGTCGTCGCGGCTGGTGAGCCTGGCCTCGCTGATCGTCCTGATGCTGGTCGCCAAGGAACGCCCTGCCCTGCCGCTGAAATGGTGGCCGGCGCTGGCGAGCCAGGGGCTGCTGGATACGGTGGGCTATGCGGCCCTGTACCAGGCCGCCTATGGCGAGGGCTCCGGCATCGCCGCGGTCGCGGCGTCGAGTTATGGCGCGCTGAGCACGCTGCTGGCCTGGATCATCCTGCGGGAACGCGTCAATGCCGTGCAATGGATCGGCATCGCGCTAGTGTTCGCCGGCGTCGCCGGCTTGTCGGCGGGCTAGGCGATCTTCTTGTAGACGCTCGGCAGGCAGCGGTCGCCGGGCAGGTCGATTGTCACGGTCGTGCCATGGCCGACGCGGCTGTCCAGGCTGACATGGCCGCCATGGAGCTCGATCAGCGATTTCACCATCGGCAGGCCGAGGCCGGTGCCGATATGCTTGCGCGCCAGATGGCTCTCGGCCTGCTGGAACGCCATGAAGACGCGCGGAATATCCTCTTCGGCGATGCCGATGCCGGTGTCGGAGATCTTCAGCCTGATATCGCCGGATTCCAGGCGCGCCAGGGTGATGGTGACGATGCCGCCGGCCTCCGTGAACTTCACGGCGTTGGACAGGACATTGTCGACGACCTGCCGCAGGCGCAGCGGATCGGCCTTCATGATGATCGCTTCCGACGTCACGCCGATGCTCAGCTTGATGCCGGCCTGCAGGGCGCCGGCCCGCATATCGTGGGCCGCCTGGCGCACCAGCTTGGTCAGGTCGGCCACATCCTCGCGCAGCTCGAACTTGCCGGCCTCGACCTTCGACAGATCGAGGATATCGGCGATCAGCGCCAGCAGCCGCTTTGCGGAGGACAGGATGTCCTGCACATATTCCTTCTGCTTGTTGCTGAGCGAGCCGACATAGCCCTGCAGCATCATGTCGGCAAAGCCGATCACCGCGTTCAGCGGCGTGCGCAATTCATGGGACACGTTGGCGAGGAAGCGGTTCTTGGCATGGCCCGCTTCGATCGCCGCGTCCTTGGCCAGGCGCAGCCGTTCGGCGAGCTCCGTGACGTTGTTGTAGGCCGTCTGCAGCGACCGCTCGGAGCGGATATGGGCATGCATGAGATAGGCGAGCGAGGCAACGACCGCCAGCACGGCGATGGCGTAGAAGACCAGCTTGTCCTTGAAAGCGGACATCAGGCGATCGGTCTGCCCGACGCGCTCGTTGCGCCGATACATGATCTCCATTGTCATGGTGTGGAGCTGTTCGAGGGCCTTGTCGACGCGGACAAGAGAAGCATTTGCCAGTTTGGCCAGGTCGTCCGGCCGGGCGAAGACGCTATCGATGGCTTCCAGCTCCTGCCGGACGGCGCCGATCTCCGGCATATTGGTGATGCTGTCCTTGTGCCACTGCTTGCCGCCCTCTTTGGGCAGATTGGCTAGGCTGCTGAAAGCAAGGTCGAGGTTCTGCCGCGCCTTGTTGAAGCGCTCCGTTGTCGGATCATACCGCAGCTCGGTCAGGTCGACCTTCAGGTTCAGCAGGTGGCGGGCAAGCTGTCCTTCGTACCAGTAGTCAACGCTACCCGCGATGGCGATGCCATCGCGGATAGCGGTGATGTCCTTGATGACCAGGGGCGTGCTGACCAGCAGCAGCGCAAAGCAGACCATCCAGATGATCCTGGCTTGGCGCAGCATGGCAGCCCCGGTGCGTCTGGATCCGGGCTGTTACTCGACGTCGATCGCGCCGAGCTGCCAGACCCAACGCGCCGACATCTCGTAATTGCCGAGATCGGCATCGATATGCTGGGGATATACAACCCAGATCGGCCCTTTGTCGCGCACCGACATGTACTGGCCGTTCTCCTTGAGCGCGAGCATGACCGGCCACTTATGGGCGTCCTCCAGCGGCACGGGCGCGCGATAGTCGTTGAGCGCGACCATGGTCAGCGTGGTCGCCGACGGATCGGCGCCGATCGCCTCCAGAACCTTCGAAAGCAGCACGCCTTCGAACGTCGCCGGGCCTTCGGTCCAGTTGGTCGGCGTCGTGTAGCGGATGACGCCCAGGCTTTCGAGACCGGCCATATCGAACGCGACCTCGCCATTGCTGGCGGCGGCGATCTTGCCGCTGATGCGCAGGATGACCGGGCCCGTGGGCACAGGAATGGCGGTGCCCGGTGTCCAGGTCCCATTGCTGACCACCTCATAGCCAGGGGTATCCGCGATGGCGGGCGTGAATGCACAGATGGCAGCCGCGGCGGTGGCCGCGAACATGCCGACGATTTGACGGCGCGAGAACATAGGCTTCTCCCAATAATGGTTTACCGGCTGCCATTATTGAGAAACGCAGTTACATGGGGCTTTCGGATTGCCGGGCAGCCCGGGGCCCCGGCGACTTTTTAGTTAACAGCCCATTAACACGACCGCCGAGCTGATCAGCGGCATCTGTATGATCTGCTGGGGTTTTCCGGCAAAGAACTGCTCCGCCGCCCTGGTCGCGCCGGGGCATTCCGCATGGCCGAAGTCGTCGATGATGATGAGACCCTCCGGGTTCATCCGGGGATAGATGAAATCCAGGCAATCCCGCACCGACCGCTCTGTATCCACGTCAATATGGGCAAAGCGGAACCGGGCGTCCTGGAGATCCGCCGGAATCGATTGCGGAAACAGGCCGGGATGCAATCTCACCCGCGGATTGTTGCCGAGCAGCGCCAGCACCTGCGGCGCCGACGTCTCGGTGAAGGTGTTCTTCAGGCCGATTTCGTCATAGGCCAGATCGTCGGGCATGCCGGCGAAAGTATCGAAAACATGAATGTCGGCTTTCGCGCCATGGCGATGCATCAGCTCGGACACCAGCTTTGCCGTGCCGCCGCGATAGCTACCGACTTCGATGCAATCGCCCGATAGGGGCAACGTACGCCGCGCCCACTGATACATCAGGTACAGCCGGCCGAGATCGACGACCGTCGCCTGCTGCACCCCGCTGCTGAGGATCGAGCGGAACTCCGAAAGGTCATGCCAAGGCGCACGCGCGGCGATGGCGCCGGCGGCGACCTTTGTCAAAATCTTCGCCTCCGACGAATGATTTGATTGCACGGGCGTGAGAGTCCGTTCGCGCTTGCGCAGGACGATGTCGAGGATCGTCTCGGTTGCCCGGTGCGCCGTGCCGACGCCGACCGATTTCCGCAACTCGCGGCGGGTAATGCGCTCGACGGTTGCCATATGACAGACCGTCTGGATCAGCTCCAGGATGTTCGCCTGATTTGCGGGAACCGACGGTTCCTGCAGTGCGAAGGACCAGAGTTCACCGTCGCGCCGCGACCGCGTTGCGCCATCGGGCACCGATATGGTGACGAGCCCACCTGGCCGGACGGCGCGGATCCAATTGGTCAGCGCTACGGAAAGCCGCGGGCAATGCTGCAGCACATTGTCGGCGAGCACATAGGGAACGCTGTCATCGGCAATATCCAGCAGCAGCGCCGTTTCGCCTGCGGCGGCATCGAAGCGCCGCCAGGCGCTGGAACCGCGCGTTAGCTCTGGATGTATTGAGGCTTCGCTGGGATGATCGCTCAGTACGATTCCGCTGCTGCGGAATGAAATGGCCGATGTCTTGTTGCGAGAAATCGTGCCTTCGACGCGCAGTGCCGTCTGCTGCTCCGCCATCCTGGTCCCCCTGGCCCCTGAGTTTTCTTATTTCCGTGCCGCCAGAAACGCCGACGGTTAGGAATGCCCACAGCCAGACTAGCGCCCCGCGGCGGCAGGTCCCGGGCTAAGAGCTAGTGAATGGCTCATAGCTAGCTATTGGCGCGTGAAATCGGGGGTGATCTCGCGGACAGGATACAAAGTCATGAAGATGAAGATTGCCGCCGGAGGTCGATGGGCGGCAATCGGCGCACCGGCGTTTAGGTACCGAAATCGCTCTGGGTGATCAGCACATGTCCGGGCTGATCGGCGACGCGATCAAGCCAGGCGCGGATGGCGGGATAGCGGCCGAGATCGAAATCGCCCTCCTCCGCCACATGGGTATAGGCGTAGAGCGCGATGTCGGCGATAGAGTAGGCCTTGCCGGCCAGGAAGGAATGCTCCTTCAGGCGGCGCTCCATGACGTCGAGAGCCTGATAGCCCTTCTGCCATTTCTCCTTCAGGCGCTCCGCCCACTCCAGGCGCTTGTGCAGCTCGTGGATCCAGAAGCGCGCGACCGCGATATAAGGCTCGTGGCTGTATTGTTCGAAGAACATCCACTGCAGCGCCTCGGCGCGCTCGAAGCGGTCGGCGGGAAGGAACCGCGTGCCCTCGGCGAAATAGAACGTGATCGCATTCGACTGCGCGAGGATGCGGCCGTCATCGAACTGCACCGTAGGAATACGACCATCGGGATTGATGGCGAGAAACTCGGGCGTGCGGGTTTCGCCCTTGAGGATGTCCTTTTCGACCAGCCTGAAGGGAATGCCGAGCTGCGACAGCAGCAGCCGCACCTTGTAGCCGTTCCCCGACGGCAGAAAATCATACAGCGTCAGCATGTGCCCCCCGATTTTCGTGCCAGCCTAAACGCCGGGGACGAACCGTCAAACCAGATTATCTCATGCTCGCATGAGCGATACTCACGCGGTGCCGCCTATTCCCGAAGCAGAACCAGGTTTTGCGATCGAGCCGCAAGTTCCAGCCGGTCGCCTACGTTCACGGCCGTATCGGCCTCGGTGCGCGCCAGGATGGGAACATCGCCGTTCGGCCCGGCGTTCAAGCGCAAGCGCAGATGGGTGCCCTGGAACACGGCTTCGCTCACAACGGCCTGGCCCAGGGAAACCGCGGCTGCGTCCACGCCGCGACCGCTCTGGATATGTTCCGGCCGGATGAGAACATTGACGCGCTCTCCCATCGCAGAGCGGCCGGGCACGGGGAGCGTGCCGAAAGCGGTCTTGATCCAAGTGCATTCGCCCGCTGCCTCCACGGCCTCACCTGCAAAAATGTTGCTCTCGCCCATGAAGGTGGCGGCGAAGCGCGTCGCCGGGCGCAGATAGATGCGCGAGGGCGGGCCGATATCCTCGATGCGGCCCTTGTTCATGACCACGATCCGGTCGGCGATGCTCATCGCCTCCTCCTGATCGTGGGTGACGTGGACGAACGTCGTGCCGACGCTTTTCTGAATCCGCACCAGCTCTTCCTGCATCTGGCGGCGCAGCGCCAGATCGAGGGCGCCCAGCGGTTCGTCCAGCAGCAGCACCTTCGGTTCGACGGCGATGGCGCGGGCCAGCGCCACACGCTGCCGCTGGCCGCCGGAAAGCTGGTGGATGCCGCGGCCGCCATAGCCTTCCAGCCCCACCAGCCGCAGCACCTCGTCGGCGCGGCGGTTGCGCTCCTCTTTCGGCACCTTGCGCATCGCCAGGCCGAAACCGACATTGGCGCGCACGCTCATATGGGGGAACAGAGCATAGTCCTGGAACACCGTCGCGGTCGGGCGCCGGGCCGGCGGCGTGTCCGTTACGTCAATGCCGTCGATAAACAGATGCCCTGTGGTCGGCACAGTGAAGCCGCCGATCATGGACAGCACGGTCGTCTTGCCGCTGCCGGACGGCCCCAGGAGCACGACAAACTCGCCGGCCGCAATATCCAGGTCGACCTGCGAGACGGCGACGGAAGTCTCGTAGCTCTTGGAGATGCCGCGCAGACTGACCAAGGCTTCAGCCATCGCGCCGCCTCCGCGCCAACAACAGTTCGACCAGAACAACTAGGCCGATCGACACGGCGAACACGAAAGTGCCGACCGCATTGGTCACCGGATTGAGGCCGGTGCGCAGCAGGCTGAAGATGACCACCGGCAAGGTCACATCGAACTTGCTCAGAAGCTGGGCGATGACGAATTCGTCCCAGGACAGGGTGAAGGCGATGAAGAAGGCCGCCAGCAGCGCCGGCCAAAGCATGGGTACGGTGACGTAGATCAGCGCCTTGAACTCGCTGGCGCCGAGATCGAGGGCAGCGCGCTCCACATTCGCCTGATGCTCGCCCATCTGGGAATAGATCACGGCAAAGCAGAGCGGCAGGTTGATGACGACATGTCCGAGGCCGACCGCGAACAGCGACTTGCCGATGCCTAGCCCGTTGAAAACGATCAGCAGCCCCAGCGCGATGATGATGTAGGAAACGGTGATCGGCGCCATCAGCAGGAATTGCATCTGCGGCGCCGCGCGGCCCGGACGCCGGGCCAGTTTGAAAGCGGCAAGAAAACCCAACGCGGTCGCCGCCAGCGAACTGAGGCCGCCGACGAGCACGGAATTGCCCAGCGCCTCCATCAGCTTGCGATCGGCGAACATCTTGTCGTACCAGCGCAAGGAGAAGCCCTTGAACGGCGGCACCGGGGCCAAACCGTCCTGGAACGAGAACTGCACCAGCACCACCACCGGCAGGAAGATGAAGATCACGGCGGCGATGACATAGAGCAGTGCCGGGATGTCGCGCGCTTTCATCACACCCGCTCCATCCGCAGATAGCGGGCGAACAGCAGGTAGGCGGCGGTGACCACCAGCATCAGGATCATGCTGAGCGCCGAGGCCATCGGGAAATCGGCGGCGCGGCCGATCTGCAGCATGATCGCCTGGGGCAGCAGCAGCTCCTTGCCGCCGCCGAGGATCTGCGGCGTGATGTAGTCGCCGACCGCGAGCACGAATGTCAGGAAGGCGCCGACCGCGACGCCGGGCAGGCTCAGCGGCAATGTCACATGCAGGAATGTCTGGAAGCCGTTGGCGCCGAGATCCGCCGCGGCCTTCCGGTAGGACTCCTTGATCTGCGACAGATTGGCATAGATGGTCAGCGTCAACAGCATGACGAAGAAATGCACGAAGCCGAGAACTGTCGCGCTTCGCGTGTTGCCCAGGCCGATGGGGCCGTCGGTGATGCCCAGGTCCAGCAGAGTCTGGCTGATGATGCCGTTCTCCGACAGCACCAGCAGCCAGCTATAGGAGCGGATCACATAGGAGGTCCAGAACGGCAGCACGATGGCCACCAGCGCGACCCGCTGCCAGCGCTTGGGCACGCGATAGGCCAGGATGTAGGCCAGCGGATAGGCGGCGAGCACGCTCAGGATCGTGACCGTCACCGTGACTTCGATGGAGTTGAAGAGGGCGCTGACAAATGCGCCGTCGCTGCGGCTGACAAAGCCGCGATAATTGTCCAGCGTCCAGGTGAGAACCGTGTGACCGCCGCTGCGCTCAGACAAACTGACCAGCGCCATGGCGATGAGCGGCGCCACGAAGCAGGCGGCGGTGAACAGCAGCGCCGGTGCTGCGCCCCATCTGTTGACCGACAGCCAGTTCTTGCTGGAGGCCATGTGCCTTTGTCCGTTGCTTACGCGGCGTTGCGGCCGGCGACGCGGATCATGGCCTGCACGCTCCGGTCCACATCGGCCTCCGTGGTGGCCCAGGATGAGACGCTGATCCGCATCGCCGTCCGTCCCTGCCACTCGGTACCGCCGCAGAAACAGGTGCCGTCGGCCTGCAGCGCCGTGATGGCGCGTCGGGTTTTTTCAGGATCGCCGAAGGAGGCCAGCACTTGGTTCAGCACGACGTCGTTCAGCACTTCGAATCCGGCTTTCCGCAACCCCTCGGCAAATCGTTCGGCATGGCGGCAGCAGCGCTCCACCATGTCGGCGAGACCAGACCGGCCGAGGGATTTCAGCGCGGCCCAAGCATCGACACCCCGCGCCCGCCGCGACAGTTCCGGCGTGTAGTCGCTGGGCTTGCGACCGCCGGCGTCCGACAGATAGGCCGCGGTGACCGCCATGGCCCGCTTCAGCGCCGCGCCATCGCGCACGATCGCCAAGCCGCTGTCATAGGGCACGTTGAGCCATTTATGCAGATCGGTGGCCCAGGAGTCGGCCTGCTCGATGCCGGCGACCAGATGCCGCCGCGCCGGCGCGGCCGCGGCCCAGAGTCCGAATGCACCGTCCACATGCACCCAGGCGCCGGCGCGCCGCGCAATCTCCAGCACTTCGGCGATGGGATCGAAAGCACCGCTATTCACATTTCCCGCCTGCAGGCAGACGATTGCCGGCCCGCTGATTTCAGGGAAGCGATCGGCGCGCATGCGGCCTTGGTTGTCCACGGGAACGCGAATGACCCGATTGCGGCCGAGGCCCAGCAACCCCAGGGCCTTCAGCACGCTGACATGCACTTCCTCGCCGACCACCACGGTAATCGGCGGGGCGCCGAACAGCCCATCGGCTTCCACGTCCCAGCCGGCCTTTTTCAGCACCACCTGCCGTGCCGCCGCGAGGCAGGTGAAGTTGGCCATCGTCGCGCCGGTAACGAAACCTGCCGCACAATCCGCGGGCAAATTCACGGCCTCCAGTATCCAGCGCAGGGCGACCTTTTCGAACTCTGCAACGCCTGGTGACGGCTGAGCGCCCGCAGCATTCTGATCCCAGGCGGTTGCCAGCCAATTGGCCGCCAAGGCCGCCGGCAGCGACCCGCCGATCACCCAGCCGAAGAACCGGCGGCCCGCCATTGCCATGCTGGCGGGTGAGCCGATTTCGTCGAGCCGCGCGAGGATCGCCGCCGGATCTTCCGGCTTCTCCGGCAGCGGCTCGTCGAGCTGGGACAGCGACGCGATTGCTTGCGGTGTCGGCGAAACGGGGCGTGCGTCAAGAGTCTCCAGATAGCGGATCGCCCGCCCGGCAGCCGCGGTCAGCAATTCCCGCACGATGTCCCCTTCGACGCCAGTGGATCAGGCGTTCAGCATTTCCGTCCAGACATCGTTCAACGCCGTATCCAGCTCCGCGTCAACCTGGAGATAGTGGTACGATTTCGCCAGGAAAGTCGGCTGCTCGTCCCAGCGCAGGCGCTTCTTCTGGGTGTCGTCCAGGCTGGCATTCTTGTTCGCCGGCATGGCCCAGTAGCAGGCCGAGGTTGCCAGCCGCGCCTGGCCGTCGGGGCTCAGGATGTACTGGACGAACTTGGTCGCATTCTCAACGCGCGCCGAGTCCTTGAAGATCGCCAGCGACTGCATCCAGCGCACGCCGCCTTCGTCGGGCAGCACCCAGTCGAGCGCCGGGTTCTCGCCCATCAGGCCCGCCACGGCATATTCGCCGCCGCCGGTGATGATATCGGCGGAGCCGCTGATCAGCGCGTTCTGCACGGTCACCACATCGCCTACCAGGGCCGCCTGTTTCTTCATCTCCAACAGCTTCTCGCGGATCGGCGGGATGTGATCCTTGTTCAGTTCATTCGGCTTGATGCCCAGGCCGATGGCCACCATGGCAATAACCGGATTGTAGTAGTCATAGATCGCGACGCGGCCGGCATACTTGCCGTTCCACATCACCTCAGACTTGCGCATATCGGCGGGATCGACCTTGGTGTTGTCGTAGGAAAAGCAGTTATAGCCGAACTTCTCCGTGACGCCGTAGGTCTTGCCGTCGACATTGTTGAACTCCGGCGACTGCACCTCGGCGAAGGTGTCACCGATCGGATAGTCCCCGGGGTTGAGCTCGGCGAGGCGGCCGGCCTCCACCATGCGCTTCACATCGACAGTATCGATGACCAGCACGTCCCAGTCGCCGGGCTGCGACTGCTCCAGCAGCGCAAGCGCTTCGCCTGTGGTGCCAAACTCCTTGGTGTTGACCTTGACGCCGGTGGCCTGCTCGAACGGCCCGAGCAGATTTGGATCGGTGTGATCGCACCAGACCAGCGCATTGATCTCATCGGCGGCGCGGGAAGCGCGTGGCACAAAGCTGGCAGCGGTCAAAGCGGCAGCGCCGCCGAGCAAGCGGCGGCGGGAAAACATCGGACGATTCATCTGTTTCTCCCTGTCTTATGCCGGCGAACTCAGCCTGGCGCCGAATCCACCGACGGTTCTTGTTGCGAAAAAAAATGAACCAACTATAAATTTAGGTCAAGCCTCAAATTTCTGGACAACGATGACCGGTCTCCGCGAACGACAGAAGGTGAAACGCCGGCGCGATATTCTCGACGCCGCCGCCGGGCTGTTCAAGCGAGATGGTTTCGCCAGCGCCAGCATCGAAGAGATCGCCGGGAATGCCGGTCTGTCCGCCGGGACGGTCTACAACTACTTTCCCTCCAAGGGCGACCTGCTGCTGGCCCTGGTAGCGCTGGACGGCCAAGAAGTGCGCGCCGCCGGTGCAGCCATCGTCGAGGCGCCGCCGGCCGATCCGGTGAAGGCCGCCTGCCGGCTGCTGGAGGTCTATGTCGACCATGCGCTGGTGCATCTGGATAAGCGCCTGTGGCGGCAGATGATGGCCAACGCTCTGGCTTTCGCCGACACCCCACTGGGCGCCGGCTATCGCGAGCTGGACCGGAAGTTGGCCGAACAGGTGGCGGATCTCTGTCGCGCCCTCCAGGCCAAGGGCCGCCTCGCCCGCCGGGTCGACTGCGCCGACGCCGGCCAGGCGCTGTTCTTCATCTGCAATCAGTTGTTCATGGAGTTCGTCTCCGACGACGCCATGCCGCGCGCGCGCATGAAGGAGCGCATGTTCCGCCAAGTGAAGCAGGTATTCGACGGGCTTCTGCCCTGAGCCGATAGCCAATCTTCACACTATTTTAACCACATAGGCCCATTTTCCTCAGATTCCGGTTTCGGGTGAAACTGGCTGGCGGCGCTTTGGTCTGCCGGCCAATCTCAGAGGGGAAAACGGCATGAGCGAAGCACAAAACGTCGGCGTGGTGGAAGACAGCGGCAGCACCGCCAATCTGATCTACATCCTCTATCTCATCGGACTAGCGGTGGGCTTCACCGGGATCGCGGGCCTAGTCATGGCCTACATGAACCGGAGTACCGCCCCGGCCTGGGTGCAGTCGCACTACACCTTCCAGATCCGGACCTTCTGGATCGGCATCCTCGGCAGCGCGATCGGCGTTGCGCTCATTTTCATCCTGATTGGATTCGTGGTGCTCCCGGCCGTTTTGATCTGGTACGTCATCCGCTGCATCAAGGGCATGCAGTATGTGGGCCGGCGCGAGGCCTATCCGAACCCCAAGTCCTGGACCTGGTAGACGTCCCGGCTGGCGGCTGATCGTCAGCCGCCGCCCACCGGTCTAAACGCGTCGACCTCCCTGCCCTTGCCTATGGGGGCCGGGGAAGCGGTAAACTCGCGCTCAAGAATCTCAGGGAGCGCGGATAATGCCCAAGACCCTCTATCAGCCCCTCGGCGGCAACCAGATGCCGCGCTTCGGCGGGCCGGCGACGATGATGCGCCTGCCGCTGCTGCCGAGCGCCAAGGACCTGGATGTCTGCTTTGTCGGCGTGCCCCTGGACACCGGCACCTCCAACCGCCCGGGCGCGCGCTTCGGCCCGCGGCAGATCCGCGCCGAGAGCTGCCTGATCCGGCCCTACAACATGGCCACGCGGGCGGCGCCGTTCGACAGCCTGTCGATCGCCGATATCGGCGACGTGGCGATCAATACCTTCGACCTGAAGAAATCGATCCCGATTATCGAAGCGGCTTATGACGAGATCCTCAGCCACAACTGCAAGCCGCTGACCATGGGCGGCGACCATACGATCGCCATTCCGATCCTGCGGGCCATCAAACGCAAGCACGGGCCGGTCGGGCTGGTGCATATCGATGCCCATGCCGACATCAACGACACCATGTTCGGCGAGAAGATCGCCCATGGCACGCCGTTCCGCCGCGCGGTCGAAGAGGGCCTGCTGGACTGCAAGCGCTGCGTGCAGATCGGACTGCGCGCGACAGGCTATGCCGCCGACGATTTCGACTGGCCGCGGCAGCAGGGCTTCCGCGTCGTGCAGGCGGAGGAGTGCTGGTACAAATCCCTGGCGCCGCTGATGGCGGAAGTGCGCGAGCAGGTGAAGGGCGGGCCGGTCTATTTCAGCTTCGATATCGACGGTCTCGATCCCAGCTACGCGCCGGGCACGGGCACGCCGGAGATCGGCGGCCTGACCGTGCCCCAGGCGCTGGAAATCATCCGGGGCAGCCGTGGGCTGGACCTCGTCGGCGGCGATCTGGTGGAAGTGGCGCCAGCCTACGACGTCTCCGGAAACACGTCGCTGACCGCGGCCAACCTGCTGTTCGAGATGCTCTGCGTGATGCCCGGCGTCGTCTACCGCAACTGAGCCATCGTTCTGGGGACACCGGAAATGGCCACATGCGGCGAGGTGCTGGTCGAGCTGTTGGGCCTCTATGGCATCGACACCGTGTTCGGCATTCCCGGCGTGCATACGGTGGAACTCTATCGCGGCCTGCCGAATTCCAAACTGCGCCATATCACGCCGCGCCATGAGCAAGGCGCCGGGTTCATGGCCGATGGCTATGCCCGGGCCAGCGGCCGGCCGGCGGCCTGCTTCATCATCACCGGGCCGGGCCTGACCAATATCGCCACGGCGCTGGGCCAGGCCTATGCGGACTCGGTGCCGATCCTCATCCTCTCCAGCGTCAACAACACCCGCGACCTGGCGCTGGGCGAAGGGCGGCTGCATGAACTGCCGTCGCAGCGCGGGCTGATGGAAGGGCTGACGGCGTTCAGCCATACGCTGCTCTGGCCGGACGAATTGCCCCATGTGCTGGCGCGCGCCTTCGCCGTGTTCAATAGCGGACGGCCGCGGCCGGTGCATATCGAGCTGCCGCTGGATGTGATCACCGCCGATGCCGATCATGTACGCCGCACGGTGCTGCCCGGCAGCAGCCGGCCGGCGCCCGATCCCCAGAAGATCGCCGAGGCGGCGCGGCTGCTGCGCGGGGCACGGAGGCCGCTGGCGGTGTTCGGCGGAGGCGCCCAGCATGCGGCGGAATCGGCGCGCGCTGTGGTCGAGAAGCTTGGCGCGCTGGCAGTGACCACCATCAACGGCAAGGGCATCCTGCCGCCGGATCATCCGCTGTCGCTCGGCAGCACGCTGCCGCAGCCGCCGGTGCTGGACGAGCTGACCCATGCCGATGTGGTGCTCGCCATCGGCACGGAACTGGGCGAGACCGATACCCTGCTGTTCGACAGCCGGCTGACCTTGGGCGGCAAAGTGATCCGGGTCGACATCGATCCCGAGCAGCTCACGCGCAACGTGCTGGCAGAGGTGGCGATCCTCAGCGACTTCGATCTGGCGCTGCGGGCGCTGGAGCATGAGCTGCGGGACCACAAGGCGGATACCGCAGCGGCACAGGCGCGGGCGAAGGCGCTGCGCTTGCAACTCGATGGCTTGCTCACGGCGCCGCAGCGGGCGCATCAGCGTTTCCTGGCGGCGGTGCAACAGGCTCTGCCCGGTGTCATAGTCGTCGGCGATTCCAATCAGCCGGTCTACAGCTGCAACCTGACCTATCAGGCCGAACAGCCGCGCTCTTACTTCAACTCGAGCACGGGCTACGGCACGCTGGGCTACGGACTGCCAGCGGCGCTCGGCGCGAAGCTGGCGATGCGCGACCGGCCGGTGGTGTCGCTGATGGGCGATGGCGGCCTGCAATTCACCATCGGTGAGCTGGCGACGGCGGTGGAGCTGAGTTTGCCGGTGCCGATCCTCGTCTGGAACAACCGCGGCTATGGCGAGATCAAGAAATACATGATCGAGCGCGGCATCCCGCAGATCGGCGTCGACATCTACACGCCTGACTTCCTGGCCATCGCCCGCGGTTTCGGCTGCCAGGCGGTGAAGGCTGAGAGCCTCGACTCATCTGCAGGATCAGTTGCGCCTGGCACATCGGGCCAAGGGGCCGACCTTGATCGAAATCGACGAGGCGGCGGCGCTGACATGGCAATGAACTCCCGTCTAGCGATCCGGCTGTTGGCCGCGGCGCTTCTCATGCTGCCCATCACTGCAATGAGCGAGGCGCGCGCCGACGGCACCACGATGACGCTGCAGCCAGGCGGCACCATGACCAAGTTGCAGAAGAAGCAGGTCGCCTTCGCCGAGAAATGGGGCCGGGCGCTGTTCGATGCCTACAATGAACGCGGCAAGGTTTCTGATATCACGATGGACCGCGCGCTCGCGACGGCCACGGGCGCCGTCACCGACAAATGCGATGTCCACTATCGTGCGCTGCTGGTGATGCCACCGGGCATTTCGACCGACCGGCTCGCCGTCTATTATGTCGGCGCCCCCCGGGATGGCGCGAAAATCATGCTCGGCCGCCACTACCGCGTCATCGTCAGCGGCGACGGCAAGACCGCCCAATCGGTGTCGCCTTCGACCAAGGACTGCGAGTTCGTCGGGCCTGATGTTGTCGGTCAGGGCGTGAGCGGCGTGGTGACAACAGATCCGGACATCCCGGCGCCGACCGACATCCATGTGTTCCTGAGTCTCGTGACAGGGGAAACCATCTTCGTCGGCACGAACGCGGGATACTGGCTCGTCAAGGATGGCCATATTCAGCTCTTGAAAGCTGATTGATCGGCCAGAAAACGTGTGAAGTAGCATGGTCAAACAGATGTATTGCTGGCGGTGCCGAGAAGACATGCCAATGCTCGACGCCGATGAATGGAACGAAGTATCGGAATTCCTCACGAAAAGATGGCAACAGATAAGACTGCACGCAAGAGAAACGGCCTGGGAGTGCCTTGCATTCCTATGACGAGGAAGCACTCGAAGCATACTTCAGAATTACAGGTCGCCGAATTTCGAATGCGAATGCAATCTATCATCATCGGGTTGATCAATATGGCCCGCCTTGTAAGCATTGCGGCAAGCCACTGCGAACACCGCGAGCGAAATTGTGTGCAGCCTGCGGAATGTCTCGCGTAGATGAAAGCACCGCCTAACAAAATGCCGCGCCCGATTGATCCCTTCACCTCCAGCCCTTCCCTTCCCGCCCGCGCCGATGTGGTCATCATCGGCGGTGGCATCGCCGGCATTTCGGCGGCGCTGTTCCTGGCGCAGAAGGGCGTGTCCGTCGCCGTGGCGGAGAAAGGCGTCGTCGGCGGCGAGCAGTCGAGCCGCAATTGGGGCTTCTGCCGGCAGCAGGGCCGCGATCCCCGGGAGATCCCGCTGACCATCGAGTCGCTGCGGCTCTGGCGCGGCATGAACGAGACCGTCGGCGGCGAGACCGGGTTCCGGCCGGCTGGCGTTCTCTATCTATCCCATGACGAGAAATCGGCGGCGCGGCGGGCCGAATGGCTGGAGTATGCACGTCCCTACCAGCTCGATACCCGGGTGGTCACCGGCAATGAGCTGAAAGACCTGCTGCCGGGCGCAACGCGGACTTGGGAACATGGCCTCTACACCAAGAGCGACGGCCGCGCCGAGCCATCGAAGGCGACTTCAGCCATCGCCCGCGCCGTCCAGCGCCTGGGCGGCCATGTGCTGCAGGACTGCGCCGCGCGCGGCCTCGAGACTTCGGCGGGCAAGGTCTCCGCCGTTATCACCGAGAAGGGCCGGATCGCCTGCAATGCCGCCGTGCTGGCTGGCGGGGCCTGGTCGCGGCTGTTCTGCGACAGCTTGGGGATCACCCTGCCCCAGCTCACCTTCCGGTCGTCGGTGTTCCGCACCGGGCCGGTGGCAATACCGCCGGAGACGTCGCTCTACGCCACTGGGCCCCAGGGCTTCGCCACGCGGACGCGGATCGATGGCGGCGTCACCGTCGCCCATGGCGGCATGAGCGATGTGGATATCGGGCCTGAGCATTTCCGCTTCTTCTTCACCTTCTGGAAGGCGCTGCATGCGGAGAAGAGCGGCTTCCGCTTGCGGTTCGGCAAGCGGTTCCTGGAGCAGCTGGCGACGCCGAAGCGCTGGGCGCTGGATCAGCAAAGCCCGTTCGAGAAAGTCCGCGTGCTCGACCCCGCGCCGTCGGATGACCTGCTCGACGAGGCAATGGCCAATCTCCGCGCCGCCTTTCCGGTTTTCCGGGATACCCAGATCCTGGACAAATGGGCCGGCTATATCGACGCCACGCCGGATGCCGTGCCGGTGATCTCGGCGGTGAAATCCCTGCCCGGCTTCTTCATCTCCACCGGCTATTCCGGCCATGGCTTCGGCATCGGGCCGGGCGCCGGGCGGCTGATGGCGGAGCTGGTCATGGGCGCAGCGCCTGTTGTCGACCCCGCGCCCTACCGCTTCTCCCGCTTCTCCGACGGGAGCAAGATCGAGGCCATCGCCGGGGTTTGAGCGGCGACAGTAACGGCCGGTAACAAATCTCCCCTTCTTCGGGCGTTCGGCGCGCCTATATAATATCGGTATCCGCGGGCGCCGTTCTCGCGGCGGTCCGCGTGGTCTGACAAGGAGACCCGCGATGAATGTCGAAGCCATTCTGAAAGAAAAAGGCCGGCGCGTGATCACCATGCGCCCGAACTCTCCACTCACGACCGTGATCCGCCGCATGCGGCTGGAGCATATTGGCGCCATTATCCTCAGCGACGATGGCGAATCCATCGCGGGCATCCTGTCGGAGCGCGACGTGGTCAACGGCCTGGCGGAACGGGGCGCCGATCTGCTGGACTGCAAGGCGTCCGACATCATGACCCACGAGGTGATCACCTGCGCGTCCTCGGACAATCTCAAGCAGGTCATGGTGAAGATGACCAACAGCCGAATTCGCCATGTGCCTGTCATGGATGACAACCATCTGGCCGGCATCATCAGCATCGGCGATGTGGTGAAGCATCGCCTGCAGGAAGTGGAGCTGGAGTCGACGGTGCTGCGCGACGCCTATCTGGCCGCACACTGAGGCCGGCGTCAGCCAGCTTCGGACATCGCATCTTTATAGATGAGTTCCAAGGGACCCGGGCTTAGCGCCGGCGGCCCTGAGAACGGATTGTTCATCACATAGATGAAATAGAGGATGGCCCCCGTGTAGGACGCGTAGCCGGCCAGCATGAGAGCGTGCAATTTTGTGTACTCGAAGACGAAAAACATCGCCGAGACGATCAGAAAACCAAGTATGGCAATGAACCAGAAGAGCGTCGGTAATCGGGCGCCCGCGGCGAATAGCCGGTCCTGACGAAACTCATTTATGCGATTGAGACTCAGCAGGATGTTCTCCCGGAGCGTCTCTTGCCTAGGTGTTGCCGTCTGCAGATTCAGCGCGCCATCGAGAATCCCGTCATAAAGCTCCCACGCCTTAGGGCTTAGTAGCTCATGCGCCAGGGCCGGCCATTCTCCATCAATGACCTCGCGCGTATAGGCCTTCACCATGTTACGCAGGGCGTCGGCCGCTGGGTCGGCGAAACGCTCGAGATTGAAGTAGACCCTCGCCGTCGAAGCCGCTTCCTTGGCAATCAAGCTGCGCTGCTCGAGGTACTCGGTCTGAACCACCGAGAAGACCAGAGCCAATAGCAATCCATGGAGCACGCCGAGCCGGACACCGACAGCTACCGCCATGTCGTGGCTGCGGTCGGGCAGCAGTGCCGCGTATTTGGTGCGGATGAGCATGAAAGGTCCGACAGCGACAATTACTGCGACACCCATAAACAGCGCGACGCCGAACACCATTGGCACATCATTGATCATCGCGGTTCCCCAATTCACGGCCGATCCGGTCCGGCGCAATCCTAGCCCATCGCAGGTGCGCCTACGATGCCCTCATTGTGTATTTCGCGCTCCGGGGAATGAGGTATCCCCGACCTCCTCCGGCGCACAGCCGAAGCGCAGCAGGTTGCCGTGGGGATCGAAGATGTAGAACTCCAGCCCCCTCGCCCTGCTTGCAGGGAGAGGGTGCATGGCAGTCGCTCAACGACTGCCATGCGGGTGAGGGTATGGGAGCACGAACAGTGCAGATTTGCACCGATGACGAGGTAAGCGATCTCACCCGATACAGCATATTGGCGGCAAAATATGCACTTGCGGAGACTTCGGCGCCGCCCCCTCTCCCTGCCCTCTCCCCCACTTCGTAGGGGAGAAGGGACAATTCTCTTCTAAGCATAGCCTGAGACACTGACTGGCGAACGCCGGCTGCTATTGCTTCCAATGCGCCTTGAAGAACGCCCACATCACCGCGGTCGCATTTACATCCTTGCTGGTTATGCGCGCGGGCATCTTGGAGCCCGGCCAGGAATGGCCCTTGCCCTGGAGCGTATAGAGATCCACTTCGTGGCCGGTCTGGCAGCGGAAGCGTTCGCCGGTGGCGTCGCCCTTTTGATAGACGATCTCCGCCGCTTTCGCTGGATTGCAGCCGGAGCCGGAGGCCCAGCGGATCGCGAAGTCCCGCACGCCCATGAACGGGCCTTTGCCGTCATAGGCCAGCAGCTTGTCGGCGGTGCCGTGGAAGATGATCAGCGGCCGGCGCGGCGGCGGGTTGCAGACGTCGAGATAGGCGCCGGAAACAAAACCGAAGGCAGCGAAGACATCGGGCACATCGCAGGCCAGGCGCCAGGACATCTGCGCGCCGTTGGAGATGCCGGTGGAATAAATGCGGTTGCGGTCAACAGGCACTTTCGCGGCGACGGCTTCGATCGCCGCCAGGAGGAACTTCACATCGGCATCGGTGCGGCCGGCGAAACGCCATTTGTCGTCGAGGCCATCGGGATACAGGACGATGAAGCCATCGCTGTCGGCCAGCGCCGAGAAGCCGGACAGCTTCTCCTGCTGCGCGGCATTGGAGCGGTAGCCGTGGATGCTGAGCACCAGCGGAAACGGCCCCCGCCCCTCCTCGGGAATGTGCAGCCGGAAGCTGCGGTTTTCATCACCGACGGTGATGGTTTCGATAGTGGTCGCGGCATATGCGGCGCCATTCAGTGCGGCAGCAAGATAGACGCCAAGGATCAGCGTGGCGATAGAGACAACGCGCTTCATTCCCGGTCCTCGAATCGTTCAGGACGCCTATAGCACGGGGCCGAGGAACTTTCCCTGTGCTTTGCGCGCCGCCGGAAGTTTGCCTAAGGGCGCCGCCGAGACTAGGGTTTCCCCGGCACCATGATCGTCCTTCATGACGGCAATCCGCTGACCCGCATCCGCCGCGCCTGGGTGAACCAGGGCATCGTGGTGGCCTGCATCGTCATCTTCATCCTGCAGCTGCTGAACAAGTTCGCCTGGCCGCTCTATGCGTTCTACCCCGCACAGCTGCGCGGCTGGTTGCCGGAGCCCGGCCCGCTGCATGGCCTCCTGGGCCTGGTGACCCATCAGTTCCTCCATGGCGATCCCCTGCACCTGGCCAGCAACGTGCTCGCCCTGCTGGTGTTCGGCAATAATCTGGAAGATGCGCTGGGCCATGGCCGCTACCTGCTGTTCTATCTTCTCTGCGGTGTCTGCGCCGCGGCGGCGCAGGGCCTGCTCGGCGACCCCACTGTGCCAATGATTGGCGCCAGCGGTGCGATCTCCGCCGTCATGGGCGCCTATCTGATGCTGCATCCCCGCGCCCGCATGCTGATCCTGGCGTTCAACATTGCGCCGGTGCTGGCGCCGGCGTCGCTGGTGGTTGGTTTCACGATCCTGGTCAACATCGCCATGGCCTATGACGTAAGGCTGCTGTCACCGGGAGGGCCGGCGGCGGAGCTGATGCGCATCGCCTGGTGGGCTCATATCGGCGGCTTTGCCGCGGGCCTGTTGCTGTTGCTGCTTTTCAAGCCGCGGGACGTGCCGTTGTTCCAGCCGCCGCCGCCCCTGCCCGCCCGGACGATGCGTTGGCTCGGGCGCATCGTGCCGACGCTGGCCTGGCCCGGCGAGCGGCCGGTGGAGGAGCCGGCCACCGGCGCCGCCGCCCTGCCCTGGCAAGACCGGCCGCTGGGGGCAAAGCTGCTGTTCATCGCCAAGGCACTGTTCTATGTGCTGCTGATCTTTGTGCTCATGCATTATCTGCGTTAGCGGCGGGAGGATATGAATCCATGATCGCGAAAAGTAAGTCAGCCGCCGGTAGCAAACGCACCAAAGCGAAGCCAGCCCGGCGTGTGAGCCTGCCGCTGAAAGGCGGCTGCCATTGCGGGGCGCTGCGATACCGGGTGAATGCCGCGCCGAAGGACAGCGGCTATTGCCATTGCACCGATTGTCAGAAAACGACGGGCGGTCCGACAGCGGCCTGGTTTGCCGTGGGCACCGGCAGCTTCGGTTACGTGAAAGGCGTGCCAGCGATCTACAAATCCTCGGCTTGGGGGCAGCGGGAGTTCTGCGGTACTTGCGGCTGCCAGATCCTGTTCCGGCCGCAGAAGCGGGCGCGGACGGTGAGCGTCAATGCGCCGACCCTGGACAAGCCGGCGGCGGTGCCGCCGCGGCGGCATATCTATGACAGCAGCCGCATTGCCTGGTTCGACACGAAGGATGATCTGCCGCGCAAGCCGCGCAGCTGAGGTTTCGGAGCCGAGCGTCAGCCGGCGCGGCGCGATGAGGCCCGCGGCGCGGCATCCCCGTCGCCGGACTGGAACATATCGACGGTCGCCACCAGGGCCTGCACTTGCCCGTCCACGGCGCTCACCGACGCCGTGGTTTCTTCAACCAGCGCGGCATTGCGTTGCATCATCGACTCGATCTGGGTGATGGATTCATGCATCTGCTGCACGCCTGACGATTGCTCCTGGGAGCCGTTGGCGATCAAGGCTACGGTATCGGCGGCCTGCACCAGGGATGCGGAGATCTCGGCCAGCGTAGCACCCGCCTTGGTCACGAGATCGACGCCCTGGGCCACGGATTGGCTGCTCTCGAGAATAAGCTGGCGGATGGATTTGGATGAATTGGCCGAACGCTGCGCCAGCGCCCGCACTTCATTGGCGACCACGGCAAAGCCGCGTCCGGCATCGCCGGCGCGCGCCGCCTCGACCGCCGCGTTCAGCGCCAGCAGATTGGTCTGAAAGGCGATCTCATCGATGATGGCGACGATCTGCGACACCTGCGAGGCGGAGGTCTCGATGCGCTGCATCGCCGCCGCGGCGTCGCGCGTGACCGCGGCGCCGCGCTGCGCCGCCGAAGCCGCCTCATCAGTCAGCGCGCGGCCATGCCAGGCCTGGTCAGTGTTGCGCTGAATCGACGATGCCAGCTGGCGCATGGCCTGGGCCATTTCCTCGACGCTCGATACCTGCTCTTCCGTGCGAGCCGACAGATCGCCGGTGCCGCTGGCGATCTCCGCCGTCGCCGACTTGATCGCGGTAGCGCTGGCCGCGACCTGCTCGATGATATGGGACAGTTGCGTCGCCGTGCTGTTGGCGCTGGCCTGCAGCTTGCCCAGATCGCCCTTGTAGCCGCGGGAGACACGCTTGCTGAGATCGCCGTCGGCCCAGGCCGCCATGACGCCGCCGAGCTCGGCGAGCGCGCCGCCGATCGTCCCCGCCAAGCGGTTCATGCTCTCGGCGATGCGGCGCTTGAAGCCGGCGGTTGCTTCGACCTGGATACGCCGCGAGAAGTCGCCGCTGGCCGCGGCCTCGACCATGGCGCTGATATCCTGCTGCATGGCGATCTGTGCCGTGGCGTCGATCAGCTCCACCATCCAGCCGAGGTGATCGCCGGTATCGCTGACGATGGCGTTGGCGAGGAGATCCAGCGTGCGACTGCCCAGCGTAACGCGCTTGTGCAGATGCGTTTCCGCCTCCGGCGTGCCCTTGCCGAGCTGGTGCAGTTCGGGCAGCAGCCGGCTCAATTGGAGGCTGTCGAGCGCGGCGCCGGAGAAGGCCGGAAACACCGCCCGCATGTCCGCTTCGGATTCGGCGAAGAACTGCCGCGCGGCCTTGTTGGCGTGAATGACGCCGCCATCGGGCGCGGTCATGACGGCGACGGTCGACGCATTGTCGAACGCGGATTGCGCCTGGACGGCCCGGATGCCGGTATCGCGGATGATCGAGAGGGAACGGGCCATGGCGCCGATTTCGTCGCCGCTGGTGCGGGCCGGTATCTCGATATTTTTCTCGCCCGCGGCCAAGCGCCCCATGATGGCCGTCATGCCGCGGATAGGATTGGCGATCAGCCGATCAATGATCCAGCCGACCAGCAACACCAGCACGAGAGCAGCGCCGACCCCAAACGCAATCGTTTCGATCAGAGACCTCTCGAGCGCCGCTGCATGGCTGCTCATGTCCCAGACCACGACAAGCGCACCAAGCGGCTGAATCGCGTCCCCTTTGCGGAACATGGGCAAGGCAATGACATGGGTGTCGGAAATTTCGACCGCCTTGACCGTCTTGCCCTTCAGCACCTCGCCGGCGATTGATTGCACGGCATCGAGCGAATAGGCCGAATGACTGGCGGAAACATATTTGTTCGTCTGCTGGCCCTTCGCATCGAAAGCGATCAGCCCGATGATCTCGAGTTCGGCATCCAGACCGGCGACAACGCTCGCGCCGGATACCGAACCTTGCGCGCGTATCTTATCGGTGATGCCAACGGAATCCCTGAAGACCGCGTCGACATCGGCCGATGCGCCGGAACCGATGGCCTCCGTCACCTGGCGGCCAATGAAACGGGACAGCAGTTCCTGCGACGTGCGGGCCGCGACTATGATGCGCTGCTGCTGCTCTTCATAGCGGCCGATGATTTCGAATGTCGTGGCGATGCCCGTGATGAGCAGCAGCGCCGCCATCACCTTCGCCCGGATCCCCAGAGATTTGCCGATTCCAATCATCGCAAGCTTGCGCCGCCTGAAGTTGCGGCTTGTCCTTCCGGGAATTCATTCGAATGCGCCAGGTGAGGGAAATGTATGACGGAAACCTTAACGAAGCCTAAAACTCGCGCCAAGGTCGTCGCATGTTTTCCCCAAGGATTGCGTGAACTTAAGGGTTGTGACGTTTAAGCGCAGCGGGCGGCGGCCTGCCCGGCCGATACGCCGGTGCGATAGGCGCCGTGGCAGGTGCCGAAGGAGTCGATTGAGCAGGCTTCCCCAGCGAAGAAAACCCGGCCATCGATGGGCTCGGCGAGAACGCCGCGGGCGCCGGCATGGCCCGGCCGGGCGGCGGAGTAAGCGCCGCGGGACCAGGGATCGGTGAACCAGCCGGTCGCGATTGCCTTGCCGAGATGGGCGCGGATGCCGCTGCCGAACATGCCCACCAGTTCGCCGATGACGAAGTCGATCATCGCCCCGCCGCCGGCGAGTTCCAGTTCCTCGGCCAGGTCGCCGCCGAGATAGCCGCCGACCATGCTGCGCCCGAACGGCTTGAAGAAGAGGCTGGCGACGCGGCGGCGATCGGCGCTGGAGGTGCCGTAGCTGGTATCGGGCATGCCGAAGGGATCGCCCTCGACGGCGATGAATACCTTGTTGGCCGTGCCGACTTTGATCCCGGCAATCGCCTCCTGCTTCGCGGGCGGCAACGGCGGATCGAAGCGCAGACCGCCGGCCTGCAACACGCTCGGCGGCAGCGTGACGACGACGGCGCCGGCGGTCAGCGTCCCCTCTGGCGTTTCCACGGCGATGTCCTTGCCGCCCCATCGCACGAGCGTCGCCGCCGTGCTCAGCCGCACGGGAAGCCCGGCGCCGTAGCGCGCAACCAGGGCGCCATAGCCCTCGGGCACCGGCCAGTCATTGCCGGTGTCGCGGTAGCGGGAATAGTCTGATGTCGACAGTTCGTGACTCTCCACACCGCAGGCCCAGGTCACGATAGCGTCGAACAGCGTGCGGAAGGGGCCGTCGCCGATCACGCTGGAGGCCGGCAGGTCGTGGCCGGCCTCTCCGGCGGCGGCGATGGCTTCGAACCAGCCGCCGATGGCGTCGTCCCAGCGGGCGCTGTCGCCCTCGCCCATCCAGCGCTCGCCGACGCGGCTTTGCCAGACCGGATTCTCCTCGAGGATGGCGATGCCCAGATCGCGGGCAATCTCGCGCCAGGGATTCTCATCGGCGGAATGGAGCCAGCCGCAGCCGCGGTCGATGGGCACACCGAAGCTGGCGCTTTCCGTCCAGGCGCGGCCGCCAATGCGATCGCGCGCTTCGAGGATGATCGGATTGCGGCCGAGATCGATCAGCGTCCGGGCCGCAGCCAAGCCGGCGGCGCCGGCGCCGATCACGATGACGTCATGGGTACGCATGATGCGGGAAAGCTTCTGTTGGGACGGTCAGCCCTGCAGCCGTGCCTCGATCTGCTGCAGCCGGGTGAGCAGCGCCGCCTGCAGCTGATCGACCTTCTCATGGAGATGCGACACTTCGAGCTCGGCCTTCAGATTGACGTCGTATTCGATGTCGGTGCGGATGCGGTCCTTGGCCGATTGGCGGTTCTGGCTCAGCAGCACGATCACCGAGAGGAAAATCGCTTCGAGCGACACGCACATGGTCAGCAGGCCGAAGGGAAAGGGATCAAAGGACAGCATTCCCGGCAAGGTGTTCAGTCCGATCCAGACCAGGAACCAGCCGGCATGCAGGGCGAGGAACAGCAGGCTGCCGCTGAAGGCGGCGATGATATCGGTGAGGCGCTCCAGCACCGTCACCTTGGTTTCCATCTCCTCGTTGGCGTTGCGCGTCGCCATCTGCCGCAGGCGGTTGGTGGTGGTGCGCATGCGGCCGCCCATGACCGCCATCATGTCCAGCGCTGCGTCCGGGCGGCGGCGGATGAAATCGGTGAGCGTCGCGCGGTCGAGGATGAGCAGTTGGGCATCCTCCAGCACCGTGGCGCGGGCATTGCGCGCGCCTTGATCCAGCAGCGACAGCTCGCCGAACAGGTCGCCGCGGGAGGCTGACGTCAGCAGCAACCTCTGGCCGAGCTTGTCGGTGGTGGTCAGTTCCACCTCGCCGGAGCAGACCACATACATGCGGTCGCCCGGCTCACCCTCCTGGAAGATCCGGTGCCCGGCCGGGAAATTGGCCTGCTCCATCATCTGCGCCAGGGCGGCGCGCTCGTCCGCATCAAGCAATTGAAACAAGGGCACTTCGGCAAGCAGGGAAACCAGAGGCGACATGCGGATCGATCCCATTCTCTGAGCAAGGACTTCGGGCGACAATAGCAGCCGGCGGCGGGGGCCGTCAGCGGCTCATTAACCATATTTATCAACGCACTGTGTGTTGCGCGGCGAATGCGGACTGTGCGATTCTACGGTCAGGCGGCGTATCGACTTCCGGACAACGGCGGCGGCGTCCCCTGGAGGAGTCAGAGACATGATGCTGCAACGGTATCTGCTGCCGGCGCTGCTGGCACCCGCAATGTTGTTCTCCACGCTCGCTCTCGCCGTGCCCCTTGGGGTCCGCGACAACGGCAGCGACGTGGACGGCGAGTTCGCCAGCGGCGATGAGGTCGACGGCTTTCTCCGTTTTGGAGATGCCGCAGATGAGCGGGTCGTGCTCAATTATGCCTATGCCATCGCCGAACCGCGGATCGATGGCGCCGTGCGCGTCGGCGAAAAGCCGGTCCCCTTCACCGTCGATCAAACGCGCGTCATCGTTTTCCTGACCGACTATCCGATCCCCGAAGAGGCGCGCGGCGACATCGCCAAGATCCACGCCTTGGCGAATGCCCGCGAGTTCGTGGGGCTGGAGCTCTCGTTCGATTCAGCGCGCCGGAAGCCGACCTGGACGGGCCGCTTGCTGCTGGGTCTGGATGCGGCCAATCAGGTCTTCCGCCCGCGCAGTGGGCAGAACAATTTCCAGCTCGAGGATTTCAGGTATCGCGGCAACGAGATCAGCGGGGAAATCCTGGTTGACCGCGGCTTGCCGCTGTTCGACCAGAATGGCTTGCGCACCAGCGAGAAGTTCACCTTCTCGGTGGAATTCGAACTGCTGGTCGATCAGCCCCCACTGCCCACCAATACGCTGGAACGCAGAGACGCCCAGAACACGCCACAAGCGGAGATTCTCCTGTCGGCGATCGATGCCCTCAAACACAGTGACACCGCCAAGTTCCGGGAGATGACGGCAACGAACAGCGAGATTCGCGACCTGGTGCAGAGCCCCAACGGCGAACGCTACGCGGTGGCGCTGCTCAACTACCTGCCGCCGACACTGGACAAGATCAGATCCAGCATCAGCAAGATCGTGTATTTCGGCGACCGCGCCGCCCTTGTGATGCAGCACCCCGCCGGTGGTCTCCGGGAGTTTATTTTCGAGAAGGAACGGGGTCAGTGGAAACTTAGCCAGGGCTGAAACTGGCACGCTGATTTGCGGCACCGGGCATCTACGGCGCCAGGACAAGGTGTCGAAATCGGAAGCAGTGTAGGAAAATCGGGCGGCCTTCATGGGCCGCCCGCCTCGTTGAGGTTTCGACTACTGGCCGGCGTGTTGCTTGATGGCTTCCTCGATCTTCGCTTTCACGGCATCGAGGTTGAAGCTGGCACCTTTTTGCATCGGCGGATAGTCGATGGCCGTCATGGCTAACTTCGCCACTTCCTGCTGCACGAACACGAAACGCCAGAACTCGTACTGGAACCAGGTGAAGTAGTTCTGCGAGCCGTCGAGCGTTCCATTCCGCGGCCAATCCAGGCGCTCGAACGGATCCAGACGCAGATTCGTCAAAGTCGGCACGTCGATATGATCCTTGGCGCCGAGCCACCCGTCGGGCTGATCGATGAACCGGTATTTGAAGTCATCGATGCGCACCGCACCGAGCGTGCTCTCGCCGAAATAGAAGATCTCGTGGCGCGCTGATGGTCCTTTGCCGGTGATCATGGCCAGCTGGTTGTAGCCATCCAGATGGTTCTTGTAGGTCTTGTCGCCGATCTGCTTTCCCTTCAGCAATTCGTCCGAGATGTTGGGATTGCCGGCCGCCGCGACCAAGGTCGGCAGCCAGTCAAGGCCGGAGACGATGCCATTCTCCACCACACCGGCGGGAACGTGACCGGGCCAGCTGATCATCGCCGGCGCGCGGAAGCCGCCTTCATAGATTGTCCCCTTCTCGCCTTTGAACGGCGTGTTGCCGCCATCAGGCCAGGTGAATGTTTCCGTGCCGTTGTCGGTGGTGAACATGACAATGGTATTGTCATCCACGCCCATATCTTTGAGCTTCTTTGTCACTGCGCCCACGATATCGTCGAGTTGAGCCATGCCGGCTTCCTGCATGGACCAACCATTCTTCGAGTTCCGCAGCGCCTCATACTTGGGCGAGAGATGGGTGACGATGTGCATACGGGTCGGGTTGAGCCAGACGAAGAAGGGCTTGCCGTCTTTCTTGGCCTTGTCCATGAACTTCAGCGACAGATCGAGAATCTCGTCGTCGACGGTCTCCATCCGCTCAGGATAGAGCGTGCCGGCGTCTTCGATTTTCTGCTTGCCGACTTTGCCCCAGCGCGGATCAACAGTCGCATCGTCGGCTTCCGTCGCCCAACTATGCACCATATTGCGCGGACCGACCTTGTCCAGCAGCTCCTGCGGATAGGCAGGATGCGCGGGGTCTTCCATCGCGTCGAGGTGATACAGGTAGCCGAAGAATTCATCGAACCCGTGAACCGTCGGCAGAAACGCATTGAGATCGCCCAGGTGGTTCTTGCCGAACTGGCCGGTGGCATAGCCGAGGGACTTGAGCGCGGTTGCGATCGTCATCGCTTCGCCCGGCAAGCCTATGGGAGATCCCGCCTGGCCGACGGTGGTCATGCCCGTGCGGATCGGCAATTCGCCGGTGACAAAGGCCGCGCGGCCCGCCGTGCAGCTCGCCTCGGCATAGTAGTCGGTAAACATCATGCCCTGCTTGGCGATCTCGTCGAGATTCGGCGTGCGGCCCGCCATCAAGCCGCGATGGTAGGCGCCGATGTTCCAAATGCCGATATCGTCGCCCATGATGACGACGATGTTGGGCTGGTCCGCGGCCTGAGCCGGCGGCGCAGTTCCAACGATCGCGGTGGCGAGCATCGCCATCGCGCAAGCATACAAGCGCCTATCCATTGACATCCTCCCAGGAATTTTCAGTTAGAGTATACAGAATGCCAGATTAACGCGGGCGGGTCTTGACATAGATTGCGAAATTCATAAGTACATGTTCCTAATGAGAACATAACCCTATCTTCCACAATCCGCGCGCTACACCAAATACGCCATGCTGCTATGCGACGCGTGAAAATGATTGCGGAGGCGACAGGCTTCCGCAGTGCCTCATATTGGACGGGGCAGAACGAAGATGGCCATTGGACTTTGGTCCAATGAGCGGCATCGCGACCAACGTAAGAAAACCGTCATGCGCCGCCTTCCGCTATTCCCCAGCGGCGGCAAGCCCAACGACCGCCCGGTCCGGCCCTTGGAACCGACGATCATGGCGCAGCGCCGGGACCATGGATCGCGCCTCCACGACCTTGGCCGGATCGACTTCGGCGATGATGTAGCCGGGCTGCTCGCCGCCATCGGCGACCACCTCGCCCCAGGGATTCACGATCAGGGAGTGGCCGTAGGTGCGTTTTCCTTCGGCATGGGTGCCGCCCTGGTTGGCGGCGAACACCCAGCAGCCGGTCTCGATGGCGCGGGCGCGCTGCAGCACATGCCAATGGGCCTTGCCGGTCGTGTGGGTGAAGGCCGCGGGGATGCTGAGGAAGCTGGCGCCGGCATGGGCCAGGGCGCGATGGAGATAGCCGAAGCGGAGATCGTAACAGATCGTCAGGCCCAGCAGGCCCCAGGGGGTGGGCGCGAGCACCGCCCGATCGCCGCCCTGGACGGTGGCGGATTCGCGGTAGGTTTCGCCATTGGCGAGATCGACGTCGAACAAATGGATCTTGTCGTAGCGCGCGACGATGCCGCCGGCCGGATCGATAACCAGGCAGCGGTTGACGATCTTGTCGGCGCCGGTCTCCTTGAGCAGGACGGAGCCGACGATGATCCAGGCGCCGGTCTCCCGGGCCAGGGCGCGAAACGCCGCGACGCCGGGGTCGGTGGCTTCCGGCATCGCCTTCTGCAGCACCAGATCGTTGTCGGGCTCGAACAGGGTGACCAATTCCGGCAGCTGGATCAGCTCGGCGCCATCCTTGGCGGCCGCGCGGATGTATTTCGCCACCGCCTCGATGCTCGGCGCCATCTCGCGCTCGGCGCAGTTTTGCACGCACGCAACCCGGAATTTGCCCGCCATCGATGCCTCCGCTGCCAGTCAGACCCAGCTTGTGCCGCGGACCGGTTCGACTTATTACTTCCGGCCGGGCGACGGGGGCATTCTTGACCGCCATCGGCCCTTAGGGCAAGCCGCCATTAAGCCAGGTCGGCGATCAGGCGCCGGGTTAGCTCAGAGGTAGAGCAACCGCCTTGTAAGCGGTAGGTCGTCGGTTCGATTCCGACACCCGGCACCAGGATCTGCAGTCCTTCCGGGAATGCTAGCCCGCAGAAATTCGCAGGACAGAAAAAGCAGCGGGGCGGCACACTACTGCGTGCCGCCCCGCCGCTTTGGCTAAAGAAGGACTGACGAACTAGCTGCCGCTACCGGTGCCCTTTGCGGTGCCGACTTCATTTCCGTCATAGTCATAGAGCTTGCTGGCGCTCTCGACGAAATTGAAGGGGATGTTCAGGCCGATCTCGCGCACCTTGCGGAAGTTGATGGCGATGTCGGGCGGCGACACGATACCGACCGGCAGTTCGCCGGCCTTGCGGGTGCCCGCAAGCACATCGGCGCCGTAGATGGCGGCGAGATGGGCATTGCTCTCGAAGCTGATGCCGATCGACATGACGGCGCTGTCATTGCCCGCCTTGACGTTCTCCGGAACCACGCTAAGGACCGGCACGCGATCCGATGAGGAATTGATGGTCGCGATCTCCTTGAAAACCGATGTGCTGCCGGTGATCCAGAACAGGCTGTCGTCCAGCGAGGGATCGCTCTTCCGCATCGTCGTCACCGCCGAGCTGACCAGCTCGGCCAGTTCCGTCTTCGCGTTCTCCGGATTCTTGACGTCCAGATAGAGAACCTGGATGCCCCGCTGCTTCGCGACCGCGGCGATGGGCTTGGCCTGGGTCTCGACGGCGCTGACATTCTGGCTGTCGACGAGGATGGCGAAGTTCTTCAGGTTGGGCTTGAAGTCCAGAACATAGGCCATCTGCACTTCGACCGGCATGTTCAGCGACGTGAAGGCGAAATTGGTGCCGGAGCCGGCATCATAGGCCTTGGTCTGGCCCAGAAGCACCGGGTCCTTCGAGCATACCGAAATGACGGGGATCGGCCCGTCGCGGAAATGCGAGTAGAGCCAGGCTGTCGATTCCGAACCCATGGCGAAGATCAGCTCCGCGCCGTTCCTCTTGGCGACCTTCAGGGCTTTCTCACCCTCGGCGTCGTCGGTGCGGAAGTTGTAAACGGTGAACTCCGCATTGATGCCCTTCTCGGCAAAAACGCCGAGGATTTTCGAAATCGCCGTATCGTAGGCCGACGAGGGCCGCGGATAGAAGACCGCGACCTTGCGCACCGGTCCCGCGACGCCGGAAACGTCGCTGCGAACCACCCTGACCTGATAGGGATCGTCGCCCACGCCGGAAACGCTCCACATCTGGGACGTCTCTGGCGTCACCTTGAACCAATCCGAATAGGACGGCTCGTCCGCGGTCGCCGCCGCGGCCCGTCCCATATCTGCCGAAGCAAAGCCGAGCACTGCCACGGCGAGCAGCCGTGCAAAGCAGCGCGTGAACGAGGGTCTCATGACGTAGCCTCCTTTGAGGATGGGAAACGAAGTACGAAAAGCACACCGCAGACGGCAACGCCGAAGCCGATATAGCCTAGGACGTTGGGTCCGGTTCCGGCCAAGAGGAAAAGCTGGCCCATGAGCATCGGGCCGGCGATATGGCCCACGCGCTCGAGGAATCTGTATGTAGCGGTCACCGAGCTTTCGCCCAGCAGGATGGCGAGACGGGACCGCGCGACATGGGTCACGACCGGCGCATTGATGAATCCATGGGCGATACCGACGACCGCGACGCCCAACAGCAGAATGAGCGCGGGGATGATCGATTTGCCGAAAATCTCAACGACCTGGTTCCAGCCGGTCGCGGAAATGCACAGGAGCCCGACGCCGCTCAGCAGGGCGCCCAACAGGAGCACCGGCTCGCTATCGCCGGTCCGGTCCACAAGTCGCGATGCATAGGAGTTCGCGATCAGCACGCCGGCGGCATAGACCATCAGGATCTGACCGATGTCTTCCTGCGCGTAGTCGGCCTGAGCCATGATCAGCGGCATGGCAAAGACGATGACGCCCGTGAGTACGGCTTTTGCGGGGACGCCCACCAGCAACATGGTGCGGACGAAATCCCAATTGCGGAGAACACGCATGAGATCGCGGAGCACCAGGCGGAAGCTGCCTTCTTCCAAGGCGCTATCCGCCGTGCGATTGCCGCTTGCGGGCACCAGGGCCCAGGCATAGAGCGCCATTGCCGCGGCGATGACCGCGCCGAGCCAGAATACACCCGCCGCGCCCATCTGCGTCACCAGCAGCGAACCGATCGCCATGCCGGAGATCATGCCGCCCTGGAATCCGAATACGATGATTGCAGCACCGCGGGTTTTGCGGTCATCGGCGGAGGTTCGCAGGATGAAGGACTGGACGCCGATGAACAGCATGCCCTGTCCGACGCCCGACATGGCCCGCGCCAGGAACAGGACGATCAGGCTGGGGTTCGACGCCAAGGCAATGAATCCGGCCGCCGCCAACACCAGGCCGCCATACATCAGCGGCCGCGGACTGAGGCGCTGTGCGAAATAGCCGGCCGGTATCAGGCTGAGGGCGAAACACAGATAGTAAGTCATGAAGACGGCAGATGCCGCATCCGGGAAACCCGAGGTCTCCATGATCCGGGACACATATTGCGGCAGGAAGGCGTAGGTCAGATGCTCGACGAAAGTCGCGAGGAAGAACACCGGTTTTACCAGGCGAAGATGATACTCGCTTGTGTCGTCGGAACCCTCTGCCGGCAAAGCGCCTGCTGCGTTTCTTCCGGGCTGGCGCAGGGAGCCGGCAAGTTGCAGAAACAGATGCGCCATGAAGGCGGAGGCAACGAACAGGGCGGTGAAGTTCTTTACGCTGCGGGCGATCTGCCGGTAGATGACGTTGACGGGAAGCGACACGGAAACGCGGATGTCGCGGCCGCCCGGACGCGTCAGGTTGACCTGGTACTCATAGGTGCTGGGATCGGCCATCCAACGCTGCCCGACCGCCGCGGCATCCGTGTGAATCACGATCATGGAATCGACGATCAGGCCGGCGGCACTGACGTCCGGGTTCAATCGCCGATAATCGCTGAAGACATCGTCGAGACCGCGGATCTCCGTGATGTTGAGGCCGGATTGGACGATACTGTTGAGGCGCTGCCCCAGCGAATCGGCCAAGGCTTTCGTTTTTGCCTGCGCGCCCTCGGAGTAGAGAGATACGAGCGTGGCGACCACGGCAATGGACATGCCCAGGAACGTCAGGGCATAGACCGCATGCAGCCAGCGCCGCCGCGGTCCGGTCAGCATGGAGCCGCCGATAGCGACGAAAACGCCAAAGGCGATAGAGGCGAGGCCAGCGCCGATGAGCAGCGCAAAGAAGCTCTTTTCGACGCGGTCGACGACGATCTCCCGCGGCATGCTCACTGCGAGGCTGCCGACCGTTTCAAAGCGGTTGCGCAACGGCAGCACGACCTGGAGATATTGATTGCTTTCCCGGAGATCGAGGGTGCTCGAGGTAGACCCCATGTCCTGGGTGGCTGCCAGCAGCGGGATCGTTGCGTCGCCGCTGGTGAAAATCGGCTGCCCGGCTGTATCGAATACCGTCATCGCCACGATCGAATGATCCGCGGCAAGGATTCTTTCGCTCAGAGACTTGAAGCCGATGAACTGCTTGATCGGCAGGGTACCCGGCCGCAGGAACGTATCCATCGTGTTCTGCACGACGCGGCCTTGCGCCGCCAGCTTCTCGATCTGAAACTGCTGAAACGTGCGAGTCGCCTCGCCGAATCCGACATAGATCAACAGCAGCAGCGACAGCCCGGTGACCAGGGCCATCATCGCTGCATCGATTAGTCCTCGACGAATGCTCGATTCCTGACCCATCAGTCGGCCCTTGCGCCCGTCCTCTGGGGGTTTCAGTCGATCAAACTTGACAGGTGGGTCGTGCAGCCGCGCCTTTGGCTGAACAGAATGTCCACTCTGTCGGCGAATAGAGATAAAATGAGATCATCGAAATCCATGCCGCAGGCCGGCAATCCAGCGCAAGCGATGCTGGTTCCGCCGGGGGTCGGCTTCTTGAGATCCGGTTTCGGATTCGCCTCGATGACGTAAAGCTGGTCGTCGGTGCCCTTGCGCACATCCAGGCGGATGATCGATTCAAGCTCGAGCTCCACATAGACGCTGCGGGCAACTTCGCGCAGGCCGGCAATCAGCTCGGCATCGTTCTGCGGCTCGAGAACGCGCAGCCGCTGCATGGTGATCGGCCGGATATCCATGGAGGTGAAGATGACTTCACCCTCATCCAGCACCCGTTCCACGAAGGAGAAGGCGAACGGTTCGCCCCGATGGGCCAGATTCCGGTTCTGCGCCACGATCGGACCGGAAACCGCGACGCAGTATTCCGCGCCAGGCAGGAATTTCTCGATCAGAACCTGACCCTTCGTCGCCCAGAAGACCTTGGCGACGGTGTCTGCGAGCGCCCGGCAATCCTGGACATAATGGACATGCAACGAGGCGCGGCCGGAGACCGGCTTGACCACGAAGGGGCCATCGTAGCTGGGAAACACTCTATTGAAGGCGGCATTGGTATGGGGCTCGAACCGGCCACGGCTCGGATGCCATGCCACAAACGGCGCAGTCCGGATGCCCAGGGCCATAAGCTCGCGCTTGAAGGCAATCTTGTTGTCCAGCATCCCGGCAGCCAGCGGATCGTGCCCCACATACGGGATCCCGAACATCTCCAACATCGCCGCGGTATGCGACATCGGGCTGTAGCCCTGAACGCCGCCGGTGTTCAGCCAGGCAAAGTGGATCTGATGCCGCCGCAGCTCGTCGCCGAGGGACATGTCGTCGGCCAGAAGCTGCACATTCCGGCAGCCAAGCCGCTGCAATGCCCCGGCAATGTCTTCGGCGACATTGCGGTAGCTTTTCCAGGAGCGCGGATTCGAGGTCTGGTGGATCACCGCGCCGGTCGCCGATTTGTCGCCGCCATAGATGACAGCAATGTTCATCTGCGACAGCAGCGTCGCGACCTGACCGTTCAACTCGTCGGTACGGCCCACGCGGCGCGGCGCAAATCCCGAGCGCGTCTGCCAGCGCAGCATCGAGTCAACGTCGTATTCCGCTGCCTTCGCCTGCACGTTCATCCAGTTTTCCCACGCCCTTGGCTTCTGATGGTCCGACGCTGCAATAAGGCGGACGGGGGTAAGCTAAATGATAGCTCGTTAAAACTTATCTAAGTTACCTCGGTATTAATCATATTGAATGTAATTCAGGCGAACATACGGAGTCCTAGATTACAATTAACCGGTCCTCAATCTGATGAATTTAGCCTCTGCTTACTAGGCCGATAGTGCCTTGCCGGTGCCGCTGCATCGAAAGCCGCCGGATTTACTTCAGTATCTCAGGGCTTTTGCAGAGCTTGGACGCTTAATGTTAACGCGTACTGCCGATTCGGTCTCGCCACTTCGGCCAACGGCCCGCGGGAGTCAGCTCGCGCCGGCCGGCCTGAGGGATTCTGTGCGCGATGCCTCGGCATCCGGCGCGAGCGGAGGCGACGCAAAGGCGGACGGGCGGCTGCGAGACCTGCTCCGCGAACATGCCGCAATTCTCGAACTCATCTCCTCGACCGGCGATCTGACGCAAAGTTTGACGCGGATCGCCGAAGTCACCGAGCGGCTGGTCACCGGCAGCCACTGCGCCATCCAGGTGGCCAGTGCGAATGGCCACTCCTTCAATCAGATCGTCGCACCGAGCCTGGCAGAGGCCTATGCGAGCGCGATCACGAGTCCCGGCCTGCCCAACACCACGACCCCGGGCGGCCTGGTCCTCGCGACAGGCAACAGTATCGTCGCAGATGACGAATCCGCTGGTGGTATCGCGCCCGCTATCTGGACGGCCGCCGCCACATACAAGCTGCGCGCCTTCTGGGGCTGCCCTCTGCAGGACCAGAGCGGCGATGTGTTCGGCGTATTCCTCATGTTCTTCGCCGAACCAACGGCCCCCGATTCAGGCGATGCGCAGTTGCTGGAGTCGCTGGTCTCGCTGGCGCGCTACGCGATCCAGAACGGACGCCGCCTCGCCGACCTGTATTCGGCCGACCAGCGGTTCGCCTCGCTGGCGGCCAGCATACCGGGCGTCGTCTATCAGCGTATCGTCACGCCCGAGGGCGAGATCCGCTACACCTATATCAGCGAAGGTGCGAAGGACCTGTTCGGCGTCAGCGCCGAGGAGATTCTCGCCGATCCGAATGCGCTGTTCGACTGCCACAGCCCGGAGTATCGCCAGACCTTCCGCGAACGCCTGCTGCAGTCGTCGCGCGAACTCAAGATGTGGGACGTCGAGGCCACCATCATCTCGCGATCAGGCGAACGCAAATTCACCCATGCGATCGCCAGGCCGCACCGGCGCGCCGACGGCACGGTGGTCTGGGATGGCGTCATCCTCGATTCGACGCGCATCAAGGAAGCCGAACGCCAGGCGGCGGCGACCGCGGAACAGACCCGGCAGGCCATCGTCGAAAGCCTGTCCCAGGGTTTCGTGCTGCTGGACGGCAGCGACCGCCTGCTGATTTCCAACAGCTCCTATGCCGGGCTTTATCCGGAAGCGGCGCCGAACCTGACTCCCGGGCTGAACTACGACGCGCTCGTGGCCAGCGAATTCACGGGAATCGCCGACGAAGAGGAGCATGCGCTGGGACTGCGAAAGCGGCTCGACGCGCACCAATCGGACAACAAGTCGATCGAGCGCCGCTTGCCATCGGGCAAGTGGGTCCTGATCAACGAGCACCGGACGGCAAACAATGAGACCGTCATTCTCCATACCGACGTCACGGAGATGAAGGAACGCGAAGCCGAGCTGGCGCGCAGCAATCGCGAGCTGCAGGATTTCGCATCCGTGGCCTCCCACGACCTGCAGGAGCCGCTGCGCAAGATCGAAGCTTTCGGCGATCAGCTGCGCCGCAAATACGGGCCGCAGCTCGACGAAACCGGGCGCTTCTATGTCGAGCGGATGGAGAAAGCGGCAAAGCGCATGCGGGCCCTGATCGAGGGCCTGCTCACCTTCTCGCGCATTTCCACCAAGGCGCAGCCCTTCGCTGCTTGCGATCTCGGCAATGTCATCGAAGGCGTGCTCTCGGATCTGCGGGTGCGGATCCGGGAGACCGAAGGCACCGTCGATCTGCAGCCCCTGCCGGGCATCGAGGCCGACGCCATGCAGATGCGGCAGCTGTTTCAGAATTTGATCGGCAACGCCCTGAAGTTCCGGCGCCCGGACCAGCAGCCCCGCGTTACAATCAAGGCCAAAGTGCTCAAGGGCCGCGCCGCGGCCCGCGCGCTCGATCGGAGCGCCGCCAGCGACGTTTGCGAGATTCATGTCACCGACAATGGCATCGGCTTCGACATGAAATACCTGGATCGAATTTTCAACATCTTTCAAAGACTGCATTCGCGGAACGAATATGAGGGCACCGGCATCGGTCTCGCGACCTGCCGGAAGATCGTCGAGCGCCATGGCGGCCGGATCACGGCCGTCAGCGCGCCCGACCAAGGCGCCACGTTCATTATCGCTCTTCCGATGCAACACGGATCGCCGGAGAGCAAATCATGAGCAGAAGCACATCGCCCATCACCATCCTCATCGCCGAGGATGACGTCGACGACCGCATGCTGCTGAAGGATGCGTTCGAGGAGAACAAGCTCGGCAATGAGCTGCGCTTCGTCGAGAACGGCGAGGAGCTGCTGGCCTATCTGCGCCGCGAAGGCAAGTTTGTCGACACCGCCGAGTCGCCCTATCCCGGCCTGGTCCTGCTGGACCTCAATATGCCGCGGATGGATGGGCGCGAGGCGCTGAAGGTCATCAAGAACGACCCCAATCTGAGATGCCTGCCGGTCGTCGTACTGACGACGTCCAAGGCGGAAGAGGACATCGTGCGCACCTACAACCTGGGTGTCAGCTCCTTCATCACCAAACCGGTGACATTCAAGGAACTGCTGCGTGTGGTGCAGGTGCTGAACGAGTACTGGATCGAGATCGTGCAGCTGCCGCCAACGGAGGGGCATGACGCTTGAGCCTCGGCTCAAAATCAGCTGAAACGCGCCGGATCCTTCTCATCGAGGACGATGAGGAGGACTATCTTATTACCCGGACGCTGCTTGCCGAACTCGCGGAGTCGGAATACCAGCTGATCTGGGAGCCGACTTTCGAGAGCGCTTTCGCGCGCCTGCAGACCACGCGGATCGATGTCGTACTGGTGGACTATCTGGTCGGAACCCATACCGGCATCGAGATCGTGCGCGAGGCGCGCGCCGCCGGATGCGCGGCGCCGATCATCCTGCTGACGGGCGTCGGCAGCCGCGCCGTCGATCTGGCGGCGATGGAAGCCGGCGCCGCCGACTTCCTCGAAAAAGGCAAGATGACGGCGGAGCTGCTGGAGCGGTCGATCCGCTATGCGCTCAACGCCGCCGAAGCACGCCGCGCCCTCGTAGAGAAGACAACCCTGCTGCAGGCAACGCTGGACAACACCGGCGCCGGTATCGCGTCCTTCAACCGCGGCGGCCGTCTGGTCGCCTGGAACGAGCGGTTTGTCGGATTGCTCGGGCTGACTGGGGATGTGCAGTTCGGCGCCGAGACGGGTACGGCCGCCAATGCCAATGTCGGCGATCTCAGCGCCGAGGCCCGGGGCATCCTCGATATGGCGAAGCCGATCGGCCAGGATCGTTTCGAGCTATGGCGCGGCGATGGCTGCGTGCTGGAGATCCGCCACAACCCGTCACAGGATGGCGGCCTGGTCGTCGTCTGCATGGATATCACCGAGCGCAAGGATGCCGAGCGCCGGCTGCTGAAGGCGAAGGAACAGGCGGAATTGGCCAACCGGTCCAAGTCGGAGTTCCTGGCGAATATGAGCCATGAGCTGCGCACACCGTTGAACGCCATCATCGGCTTCTCCGACCTGATGCGGCGCGAGATCAAGGGGCCGCTGGGCGACGAGAGCTACCGGGGCTATGCCGGCGATATCCAGCAGAGCGGCCATCACCTGCTGAGCATCATCAACGATATTCTCGATCTCTCGAAGATCGAAGCCGGACGATTCCAATTGCTCTTCGAGGAGCTGGACCTGAATGACATCCTTGGCGTCTGCGTCCGCATGATCGACGAGCGCCTGCAGGAGGCCGGGCTATCGCTCATCCTGCAGACATTGCGGGAGAAGACGATCATCCGCGTCGACTCCCGGGTCATGCAGCAGATCGTGCTGAACCTGTTGTCGAATGCGGTGAAGTTCACGCCCCGCGGCGGTTCGATCGTGGTATCGGCCACACATAGCGACGGCGAAGGCCTTTGCCTCTCCGTCAAGGACACGGGTATTGGCATCGCCGCGGCTGACATCGATCTGGTGCTTCAGCCCTTCGGTCAAGTCGAGGGCGCGATGAACCGAAAGTTCAAGGGCACTGGGCTGGGCCTGCCGCTGGCCAAGTCTTTGGCGGAGATGCATGGCGGTCGGCTGCTATTGGAGAGCGAACTCGGTGTTGGAACGACCGTTTCGGTGATCCTGCCAACGGAGTGTTTTGTCACCGCCAAAGAGCCGCCAGAAGCCAAATCAGCCGAGCAAATCCAGAAAGCCTCTTGAGCGTGCCGGCGCTGCTATCGCAGCGCGCGCTCCAGGAACGGCAGGCTGACATCCATCCGGTAGTCGACATCGGAATGGTTGTCGGGAAACTCCTCATAAGTGTGGGCGATCTTCAGGCGATCCAGCGCGCGGTGCAGACGGCGTGAGCCGAAATGCAGGTGGTACTGGTCCTCATCGCCGCAATCGATATAGATCCCCTTCAGCTTGCGGAGATTGTCGGCATATTTGTCGACAACGAGGGCCGGATCGTGGGCCAGCCAGTTCTGCCAGCGCTCGGGCATCAACTCACCGGTCTCCAGATCGACCGGCAGCCGCACGCCAAGATACTGGCTGGGATCGGGATCGTAGGTCGCCGCCATGGCCAGCATCATGAGCAGAGTGATGTCGTTGGGCTTCGGTTTCTTGACCTGTTCGAGATAGGTCATGAATTTCTCGACCGACCGGTCATGCTTGGCGAATGCATTCAAGACCGACCGGCATTTCGATCAGGTAGGAAAACTCGAAAGCCATGTCGCCGGAATGGCAGGCGATGGCCGCCCAGATATCGGGCCGGCGCATGCCATGGATGATGGCGCCGTAGCCGCCCGATGACTTGCCGAACGCGGCACGGCGCCCTGCCCCGCCGCAATTGAATTGCGACTCGACGAAGGGCACGACCTCGTCGACGACGAAGTCCTCATAGGGGCCTATGGCGGCGCTATTGATGTACTGGTTGCCGCCGAGCCGCGTGAAGCAGTCGGGAAAGGCAACGACCGCCGGCCCCATCTTGCCGTCGCCGATCAGTCGGTCCAGCCGCTCCGGCACATTCTCGGTGAACGGCTTCCAATTGGTATGGGCCGGGCCCGAGCCGGTATAGCCCACGAGATCCACCAGCAAGGGCAGCTTCTTGCCGGCGCTGAAACCGGCCGGCAGATAGACCCGCACTTCGCGCGTCGCCGGATCGCCCAGCAGATTGCCCTGGAGGACGCGGCTTTCGAGCTTGAGGCTGCGGACCTCGCCTGCAGCGGCTGTCTTGTTGCGACGCAAGCGAAGGCCTCCGGTGGCTGATCAGCCGCGGCGGATGAATTGCCAGGCCGCCGGCAACAGCAGCGCGGCGGCGGCAAGCTTCACGGCATCGCCGATGACGAATGGGTACAGGCCGTATTCGAATACCTTCTCCCAACCTGTGAAGTTGGATAGCCATAGCAGGCCGGGGACGTAGAGCACGACATTGCCGATCAGCATGGCGAGCGCCATGGTCAGGATGTTGCGGTCCCAGCCCCGCTCCGCCAGCCAGCCGACGACGGCCGCCGCGGCGACAAAGCCGAAGAGATAGCCGCCCGTCGGTCCGAACAGGATCGGCATGCCGCCGGTCATTCCGGCGAAGAACGGCAGGCCAATGGCACCCTCGACCAGGTAGGCCGCGACCGTCGCCGCACCCAGGCGCCAGCCATAAACAGCGCCCACGACCAGCACGCCGAAGGTCTGCATCGTGATGGGCACCGGCACGGTCCAGACGGTGATCTGGGCGCAGGCGGCGAGGAACAAGCTGCCGACCAGGATGAGGACGCCCCAGCGGAATGCGGTGACGGTCTTCTCCGGCCAGAGCCGGCCGATCAATGTCTGATGTAGCGCGCCTGAAAGCTGCATGACTGCCTCCTGAATGCCGTCTTACTGACCCAAATCCTTATGTAACGGCGGCCCGTTTCATACAACATTGATCCGACCTGGCGCAAACCGCCGAAAATGTCAGGCGGAGTCTGGAACCAACCATGCGGGACCGCTGGCCCTTAGCCGCCGGCGGAGGTTGCTCTAGGTTGCCCGGAACGCCAGCACACGAGTGTTCCCTCTCATGGAAACCGATCTGATTCTCCTGGCCTACGGCATGGCCTGCGTCTTCGGCGCTGCCATCGTCCGCGGCTATAGCGGCTTCGGCTTCTCGCTGCTGTCGATTACGTCGCTGTCGCTGTTCCTGGAGCCCCGGGACGTGGTGCCCGCGATCTTCATGATGGAGATCGCCGCCAGCCTGCATCTGCTGCCGGGCATCTGGCGCGAGGTGCATTGGCGGTCGATCGCCCTGCTGCTGATCGGCTGCGCTGTCGCCACACCCATTGGCGTGTGGATACTGGCGTCGATGCCGGCGGCGCCCATGAAGATTGGCTTGGCCATATTCGCTGGAACGGCGACGGCACTGCTCTGGCGCGGCTTCGCGCTGCGGACAATTCCCGGAACCGCGGCAACATTGGCGACAGGCGCCGCCTCCGGCTTCTTCAACGGCGCCATCGGCATCGGCGGTCCGCCTGTCATTTTGTTTTATTTCGGCTCGCCCGCCGCCGTGAATGTGGGCCGCGCGTCCGTCATCGCCTACTTCCTCGGCACCGACATGATGGGCCTCGCCTACATGGCCCCCCATGACCTGATCGATCGCTCGACTTTGATTCGATTTGCAGCCTATCTGCCGGCGCTGCTGATCGGCGTATGGCTGGGCGCGCGGGGATTTCGCGGCGCGGATCCCGCGCGATTCCGCCGCTGGGTGCTGATCATCATGTTCGTGATGTCGGCGCTCACGGGCATCAAAGGCGCCTACGAGCTCCTTTGGCCGGCCGCGGGTTAACCCTGATTAACACGCCGCTGCAAACCTTGTGTTCACCAACTCTCCGTAGATTGGCGGATACGGGGATTCATTTTCCCGGTCGATATCTCGCCGTCGCACCGGAGTTCCATGACAGCAACAGCCACCGCAATCGCCGTTCGTCCGACCGTTGCCGGCATCTTTGGCGACCTCGCATCGAACTGGCCGAACGATCGTATCGGCCTGGGCGATCTGATGATGGCGCTGCGGGAGCGCGGCTTTGGCATTCTGCTGATCGCACTGGCCATTCCCAATTTCGTGCCGCTGCCAATTCCCGGCCCGTCGGCCGTATTCGGCATCGCCACCGCCATCTTCTCCATGCAGCTGCTGCTGGGTTGCGAGCGTCCCTGGCTGCCGCGCCGGCTGCGGTCCCTGTCGGTCGCCCGCAGCGATTTTTCGGGCATGATCGGCCGCGCCTTGCCGCACCTCAGGCGATGGGAACGGGTTCTCCATCCCCGCCTGCCCAGCCTGATCTCCCCGCTCTGGGAGCGGGTGGTCGGACTGGCCTGCCTGTTTCTGTCCATCCTGATCGCGCTGCCGATCCCCTTCACCGGGATACCCCTGGCCCTGCCGATCATCGCCATGTCCCTGGGCATCATCGGCCGCGACGGGCTGTTTATCGTCGGCGGGCTGTTCGGCGCCATCGCCAGCACGGTTTATGCGCTGCTGGTGGCCAACACGGCCATCTTTGCGGCAATGTTCGCGGCCAGCTGGTTCTAGCCGCCGCTCCGCCGCCTTTCCGGAATTCAGCAATGCGGCCAGGGCATGGCCGGTATCCCCCGGCCGACATTGACCGTCGCTTGCCGCATCGCGACAATTCCCCATGAAGCCGCGCGACATCTGCCTTGCCGCATGCCCGCCTTTGTTCTGGGTCATCGGCCTCACCGCGGCAAAGCCGGCCGTGGCGCATTTCCCGCCGATCTTCATGATGACGATGGTGTATGCGCTGACCGCGGTGGCGTTGTTCTGGACGCGAAAGCCGAGGCGAACGCCGCTCTGGGCGATCTTCGTCATCGCCGCCATCGGTTCGGCGATCCAGAATGCCCTGCTCTTCACCGGCCTGACTCAGCTCCCCGCCTCGACGGCAATGCTGGTGGTGCAGACGCAGGTGCCGTTCGCCGTGCTGGCCGCCTGGGTCATCGGCAAGGAACAACTCAGCCTCGGGCGCTGGATCGGCATCGTCATTGCCTTTGCCGGCGTGGCGCTGGTGATCGGCGCGCCCGAAGCCTCATCGGCCTATCTGTCGCTGGCGTTCGTGGTGCTCGCCGGACTGCTCTGGGCGGTGAGCCAGGCCATGATCCGGGTCTTCAGCCGGGATGACGGCCGCACGCTGACCGTGGCGCTGTGCCTGTTTGCCGCGCCGCAGTCGCTGATCATTTCGCTGCTGCTGGAGGACGGGCAGTGGGCGTCGTTGCAGAGCGCATCGCTGGAGAGCTGGGGCGCCTTCGCCTTGATGGTGCTGTTCGGCTACATCTTCGCCTACATGATCTGGTACCACCTGCTCGGCCGTTTCCGGATCGATCAGGTGACGCCATTTCTCTTGCTCATGCCCCCGCTGGGTGTGGTGGCGGGAGCTCTGTTCCTGGGCGAGCACATCTCACTGGCTGTCATCGTGGGCGCCGCGGTTATCATAGCCGGATTGGCCGTGATCGTGCGGACGCCCGCGTTGCGGGTCGAGGCTGTCGAGGAGACCTAAACTACCTGCCGTAAGGCGGGCAGCGGTGCAGGAACGCGTTGCGCGTGTCGCGATTGGACAGCGTCGGTTCGCTGGAACAATCGAGCCTGCGCTCGATCATGTCATCGGCGATACCGCTGCGACGCCCCGACAAAGGCGATTCTTTTGTGCGGGCAATCCCACCGGCCGGCTGCATGTCGGGCATTTCCGGCACGGGGCGCACTTCCGTCTGTGGCACTTCTTGGGCAGGCGGCGCTTCGATGGCCGCCCGCGGCGCAGGCGGCGGGGACAGATCGATATCCGTTGCAGTACAACCTGCCAGACTCAGCGCCGCAATCAACGGCCAATAACGCATGGGCCTCTCCCGTATGTTGCGACGCCACCTAAGATTTAAACCTGCCCCAGTCTTTCGCAAGGCCCGGAGTGCATGCTAGCCTGCGGAATTCCTGACCGGCTGGTCAGCAATTTTCGGGGAGGTCAAAATGGCGGTGATCCGCGGGGGTCTGATTCAGATGTCGCTGAAGGGCGATACCTCGATGTCGCCGGAGAAGATCCGCGACAAGATGCTGGAAGCCCACTTGCCGCTGATCGAGCGGGCGGCGAAGCAGAAGGTGCAGGTGCTCTGCTTCCAGGAGGTGTTCACCCAGCCCTATTTCTGCCCGAGCCAGGACAAGAAATGGTACCGCGCGACCGAGAAGATTCCCGACGGTCCAACCACGCGGCTGATGCAGAAGCTGGCCAAGAAGCACGGCATGGTCATCGTCGTGCCGATCTATGAGGAGGAGATGACGGGCGTCTACTACAACACCGCCGCCGTCATCGATGCCGACGGCAAATTCCTCGGTAAGTTCCGCAAGATTCACATCCCGCAGGTCGCCGGCTTCTACGAGAAGTTCTTCTTCAAGCCGGGAAATCTCGGCTATCCCGTGTTCGACACGGCGTTCTGCAAGCTCGGCGTTTATATCTGCTATGACCGCCATTTCCCCGAGGGCTGGCGCGCGCTGGCGCTCAATGGCGCCGAATACATCGTCAATCCCTCGGCGACGGTCGCGGGCCTCAGCCAGTATCTGTGGAACCTGGAGCAGCCGGCGGCAGCCGTCGCCAACGGCGTCTATATCGGCGCGGTCAACCGCGTCGGCACGGAGAAACCCTGGAGCATCGGAAAGTTCTATGGCTCCAGCTATTTCGTGAATCCGCGCGGGCAGATCCTGAAGCAGGCCAGCGACAACCGGGACGAACTGGTGGTGGCCGATCTCGATATGGCCATGGTGCAGGAGGTGCGCGACCTCTGGCAGTTCTTCCGCGACCGCCGGCCGGAAACTTACGACGACCTGGTTAGCCCCGGGCGATAGGCGCGGCCATCAGCGCAGCTTGCGCACTACATCCATGAACTTCTTCACCCGGGCGCCGTCGACGGCGTTCCAGGTGTTGCCCGCCTTCTTGAAATGGGTGCCGATGACGCAGCCGTCGGCGACCCGCAGGATGTCCCGCACGTTGTCGATGTTGACGCCGGTGTTGGCGAAGACCGGCACATCCTTCACCGCATCTTTCACGCGGCGCAGATCGGCGCTGTCGACCGCTTCGCCGGTCATGGGGCCGGAGACGCAGATGATATCGGCCAGGGACGAGAACACGGCACTGGTGGCGCGCTTGGCGATCGGGCGGGTATCCAGCGGGGCGGCGAATTCGGCGTTGATGTTGAACAGCAGCTTCATGTCGTCGCGGCCCAGATTGTGCCGCAGCCGCAACGCTTCCGCACATTTCGGCGCCCAGACGCCCATGTCGGAGGCGTATACGCCGGTGAAGATTTCCCGGCCGAAGCTGGCGCCGGTGGCTGCGCCCAGCGCCACCGTGGCCACCGGGTCCCAGAGGTAATTCACGCCGAACGGCACCTTCAGCAGGCGCTTGAGCTGCCCGATCGCCGACGCCATGGCGGCGAGGCTCTCGGGGTTGGCCTGCAGGACATAGGGCCGGTCGCCCTCATTGCCGAACATGATGGCGTCGACGCCGCCGGCCTGCAGCTTCTCGATGTCGGCGCCCACCCAATCGAGGATGTGGTTCATCCCCTTCTTGGCATTGTAGCCCGGCGAACCCGGCAACGCCGGGAAATGCGCCATGGCAATGATGGGCTTCTTGCTGCCGAATGTTTCCTTGAGCATGGACGCGTTATAACTCCTGACGTGATTTAAGCAGCAGGGTTGCGGGGAATAGCCGCAGTAGTCTCCGGATCAAATAGATGTATCTGCCGGGGATCAATATATAGCCTTTGCGTACTTCCAATCGGCGCAGAGAACGCCCGACCGAGGCGCGAAGATATCTCGGAACCGCCGGGCACCTCGCTGACCAGCACCGTTTCCGGGCCGAGCGCTTCCACGGCAGAAACCGTGACATCCACAGGAACAAAGCGCGGCGACGGCAGCGTGTACATATCCTCTGGACGCAGCCCGAGGACAACCGGCTTGTCCTTGTAGGCGGCAAAGCTGGCGTTTAGTTCGTCGGGAACTGGCAAGCGAAGGGCGCCATGAACGACTGTCAGCGCCTGGCCATCCTCCAGCCGCGCCGGCAGCAGATTCATCGGCGGGCTGGCGAGAAAGCCGGCAACGAAGGTGTTCACGGGATTGCGATAAACCTCGATGGGCTCGCCGATCTGCACCATCCGGCCGTCCTTCATGATGCAGACCCGCTGGCCCATGGTCATGGCCTCGACCTGGTCGTGGGTGACATGGATGATGGTGCGGCCGAGCTGATGGTGCAGCTTGATCAGCTCCGTGCGCATGCTCGCCCGCAGCTTGGCGTCGAGATTGGACAGCGGCTCGTCGAACAGGAAGGCGACGGGATCGCGCACCAGCGCCCGGCCGAGGGCAACGCGCTGGCGCTGACCGCCCGAGAGCGCCGCCGGCTTGCGATCCAGCAGGGGCTGAATGCCGAGCATCGAGGCCACCTCGCCGACCCGCTTGGAAATGTCCTCGTGGGGAACATGGCGCAGCCGGAGGCCAAAGCTCAGATTGTCGCGCACGCTCATGTGGGGATAGAGCGCGTAATTCTGGAAAACGATGGCGAGATCCCGGTCGCGGGGATCGACATCGTTGATCCGCTTGTCGGCGAGGTAGAGATCGCCCGATGTAATGGTTTCCAGCCCGGCGATCATACGCAGCGTCGTCGACTTGCCGCAGCCGGACGGACCCAGCAGGATCATGAACTCGCCGTCGCGGATATGGAGGTTTAGATCCTCCACCGCCATGACATTTCCGGGATAGACCTTGTTGATGCCGCTGAGCTTAATATCCGCCATATCCGCCTACACTAGGGAACGCATGTACCGATAGAGATAAGCCGTCAGCGCCAGGACGATGACCAGCAGCAGCACCGAGATCGCCGAGGCCTGGCCGATATTGAGTCCGAAAAACGCCGAACGATAAATGAAATAGCTGATGAGGTCCGTTGCCGTGCCCGGCCCGCCGCGGGTCATGACATAGATGAGGTCAAAGGTCTTCACCGCGAAGATCAGGCGAATCAGCAAGGTCACGATGATGACCGGCCGCATCAGCGGCACTGTGACGTGGATGAAAGATTGCAGCGTAGAAGCGCCGTCCATGCGCGCCGCTTCATAGGGCTCTTTCGGCAACGCCGACAAGCCGGCCAGCAGCAGCACGATCATGAAGGAGACCTGGTGCCAGATGTCCGTCAGCACCACGGTCCAAAACGCGATCACGGGATCGCCCAGCCAATTCACCTTGGCGATGCCGATCAAGCCCAGCAGATAGTTCACGATGCCCAGTTCCGGATGCAGGAACATGCGCCAGACCAGAGCGACCACCACGGGATTGATCAGCAGCGGCATCAGCAGGATGAGATAGTAGACATCCTTGAAGCGCGTCACCGCGTTCAGCATCAGCGCGATCGTGAAGCCGATGGCGAACTCCAAAAGCACCACGCAGACGACAAATTTCAGCGTCACCCAGAGGGCCTCGGCGAAATAGTTCTCGGCGAAAGCCGTTTGGTAGTTCTCGATCCCGACGAAGGTATCGAACGACCGGTGCATCAGCGTGTAGTCGAAGCCGCTGACGAACACCGTGAAGAACAGCGGAAAGGTGATCACCAGCATGAGCGCCGTCAGGCCCGGCGCCGTCAGCAGCCAGCCGAACCGGCGGTCCTGCCGGTCGATGTCGGAGATCGCCGTTGCGGTCATGATTGGAACGCGGGACGGGCGGGAGCGGCCTGCGCCCCCGCCCTGTTCCGGATTACTCTTTCAATAAGCCATCCTTCTTGGCCAGCGCGTCCAGTTCCGCGGCAGCCAGATCCAGCGCTTCCTTGGGGTCCTTCTGGCCGGTGACCGCCAGATTGAGTTCACGGCCCAGCACTTCCACGAAATCCACGGTGTAGGTGAAAGTCGGGAATTCCTGCGCCGTCGCCACCAGGGTCTTCAGCTTGTCCATGTAGGGGCGCTTGGCCACCACATCTGGATCGTCGAACACCCAGGCTTGGGTCGGGGCACCGCCGGCCATCGCGCGCTTCTTCACGATGTCCTTGGACTCGACCCACTTGATGAACTTCCAGGCCGCGTCCTTGTTCGGCACTGGAGTTCGGGATCGCCCAGCCCCAGCCGCCATTCAGGCCGCCGATGGGATTCGGCGCGATATCGGCCTTGCCCACCACCTGGGAAGAGGCCGGATCGTCGAAACCGGACAGCAGGATGTTGAAGGTCACGAAGCTGTAGGCCTTGCCCTGTCCGAAGACGCTATTGGCCTCGTCGAAGCAATAGCTCTCCGAACCGGTCGGGCCATGCTCGGCGATGTCCTTCTTGAAGTCTTCCACCGCCTTGAGGCCGGCTTCGTTGTTGAAGGTCGCCTTCCAGTTGGCGTCGTGATACTGGCCGCCATTGGCATAGAGATAGTTCGACCATTGCATGCAGATGCAATCGCCGCGCTGGCCCTGGTTGATGGTGCCGTAGAAGTCGCGATTGCCGTCGCCATCGGTGTCGCGGGTGAAGAATTCCACCTGCTTGCGGTAATCTTCCCAGGTCGCGGGGATCGCCAGGTCGGTGCCATACTTCGCCTTGAAGTCCGCCTGTTCCTTCGGATCGTTCAGCATATCCTTCCGGTAGATGATGCCCATCGAGTAGTTGTAGAAGGGCAGCATGTAGGTGACGCCCCTCACCTTGCCCACCAAGCTCATCAGGCTCGGCACATAGACGCTGGTGTCGACGCCGTCCTTCTTGATCAGGTCATCCAGCGGCATCAGCCAATTCGAATTTTCATTCGTGAATTCGGCGACCCAGTAGAAATCCACGACGATGGCGTCATAGCCGCCGCTCGGCGAGGTCAGCTGCGGCACCAGCTTGGAATGCATGTCGATGTAGCTGATCGCCTCGATCTCCACATCGATGCCGGTGGCCGCCTTGAACTCCGGCAGCAGGTCCTTGATGTATTGCGTATCGGGAACCGTCTCCATCAGGATATTGATGGTCTCGGCCTTCGTTGGACCGGAAACGGCCAACAGCAGGCCGACAGCGAACAGAAGTTTTTTCATTGCCTTCTCCCTCTCGTTTCTTGCACGCCCGCCGCCGGGTTACTTCAACGCCCCCAGCGACAATCCCTTGATCAGATATCTGCGCATGAACGGCAGCAGCACCAGCACCGGCGCAATCGCCACCAATGATCGCCGCGCAGAGCAGCGCGATTTCAACGCCGCGCTGAGCCTGGAAACTGGACAGTCCGACCGGCAGCGTGTTGGTCTGCTTGCCCGTCAGCATGAGCGCGAACAGGAACTCGTTCCACGAGAGGATGAACGCCAAAAGGCCGGCCGCCAGCAGGCCGGGTGCCGCGACCGGCACGGCGATCTTCCAAAAGGCCTGGAACCGCGTCGCTCCATCTACCCGCGCCGCCTGCTCGAGCTGCACGATTTCGCCCTGGAAGAACGCCACCAGCATCCAAGCCAGGAACGGGATGTTGATGGTGAGGTGAGCAATGATCAACGCAGCCCAGGTATTGATGAGGCCGGCAAACTGAAACACCGTGTACAATGGCAGCATCAGGATCACCGGCGGCAGCATCTGGCTCGCCAGCACGAAGAGACGCAGTGGCATGCCGCCGGTGTTGAACCGGGCAAACGTATAGGCCATTGCCGTCGCCAGGGGCAGCGAGATCACGGTCGAGCCGACAGCCGCCACGATGCTGTTCAGGAAGTAGCCGGCAAAATTGTACTCGGTGAAGATTGTAATGAAATTGTCCGGCCGAAGCGCCACCCACTCCGGCGGCAGCTTGTAGGCGGTGAGCTTGTCGGTCAGGGCCACACGCGCGAGCCACACCAGCGGCAAAAGGATCACCGCCGAGAATGCCACCATGATCACGTGAGGCAGGACAGCTCGCACTATCCGGCCACCGACTCCCCGCCCCGATGGCATCTGCGCCGCCCCGGTTTGTTGTTTGTTGCCACGATCATAGCTGCCGCCGGCTGGAGCCGCCAAGGGCAACTTGGCACGCCTCTTGTTGGTTCAAGCAATGGTTCGGCGCGCCGGAATGCCTTTCAGGGGACAGGATCTACGCATGTGACATCTTCCGGACATTGGGTAACGGCGCCGGAGTTTGTGCGACCGCTCACAGCGATCGGCGCCGGCCAAGCATAGGTTCCTATTCGTGAACCGGCGTGCGGCGCAGCCGAACCCCTCGCGCTGCGCCGGCCGACGATGCGAACAGGAGACCCCCATGAAATCCGCAACTGAATCAAAGCCGTTCCCCGTACCCTGCTGTCCGGAATTGATCACGGACAAAGCCTGCGATGTGCTGGATTTCCACTACCGCACGACCCATCGCGCCGTGGTGGAGAACCGGGTCGTTCCGGTCGAGGTGCTCATCCATGCCCGTTTCGAACGCTGCCCGGGGCCGATGGCCCTCGGCGATCTCGCCTATTCGACAACGATCCTCCCGGGCGAGAAGGTGCGCCTCTTCACCAGCGACCGCCGCAGCCAGTTCAGCTTCGACAGCTCCACCAGCCTCAGCTACCGCAACTCCCAGACTTCGGAAGAGAGCTACCTCATGTCGAGTTTTGGCGACATGATGTCCGACCTCTCTGTCCGCGACCAGGCTCATTCGAGCAATCAATCCAAGGGGTCCGCGCAAGGCCATGCGGAAACCAGCGGCGCGATCGAGAGTTTCTTTGCCGGTCCGTCGGTCGATGTGAACGGTTCATACAATGCGGAGTCCACATCCGATTTCCTGCGGGAACTCAGCCAGCACGCGGAGTCGTCGTACCACCGTTCCGAGCAGGGAACGCGTACGGCCAGCAGCGTGTCGGTGGGTGAAGTGCAGACCCGTTCCCACGCCGAAGGCCAGTCGCAGGACCACTTCGAGTCCGCGTCGCGCGAATTTGCCAATCCCAACAAGTGCCATGCGATCACCTTCTTCTTCTACCGCATCAACAAGACACAGACGGTCAAGTTCACCCTCGAATCCATCGAACGCCGGGTGATCGATCCGGCGGCCGATACGAAGGTTGCCGTCAATCCCTTCACCTCCCGCGGCGACGTCGCTGTCGTGCCGACGGCGATCCTCGCGACCGCCGAAAACCGGCTGGAAGTCGAGGCGCGCGGCCGGCGGAGCGTCGCGGCGGCGCAGGAAGACGCCATCCTCGGCGGCGTCGGCGGCCTGCTGAAGACAGCCGTAAGCGCCCGCCTGCAACTGGCGGCGCCGCAGCTGGCTGAGCCGATGCCCGCAGCGGTCCGCACGGCAGCGCTGAAGCAGGTAGATGCCTCCCTGATCGCCGCCGGCCTGCTGGACAAGACCACCGGCAGCGTTTCCGAGGCGACGAAGAAGACGTTCTCCTTCGAGAAGACGACCTCGCTGCCCACGCCCGGGCTGCTGGTGCGCGGCTGCATCGACGATTGCGATATCTGCGAGCCCGCGCGGCAGAAGGAGATCGATCTGGACCTCGAGCGCAAGGCGCTGGAGAACCAGCTGCTTAAGCGCCAGATCGACCTGCTGGACAAGGCGCAGGAATACCGCTGCTGCCCCGCCGGCGAAGAGCAGGAAGAGGACGACGACCAGTAACCAGCGAATGCGCCGGCAGGGCCCAAGCCTTGCCGGCGCAACGCGCTGTTTTCAAAGCAGTCTTCGTCAACGGCACTATCCGGGCCCGGCGAACCCTTAGCGGAATATTAACCGAAGTGCCGCTACCTTCACGGGAACATTCATGGAGGAGCGTCATGGCGCGCATTGCGGTCACGCGCGGTCATCTTTTGACCGCCCTGTTGGCATTGCCCCTGTTTTCCGCCAACCCGGCCGCCGCCGTCGATTTCGCGCCGGCTGCGCCAGGCACCCGGTTCGAATATGAGTGCAACAGCAATATCCCCAATCCGATCAATCCGGCTCGGACGGCGGAGATCAACATCAAGGCTGTCGACGACTCGACCGTGGTCTATGCCCAGCTCGTGAATGGCACGCCACGGATGGAGATCCGCCAGCCCCGCTCGCTCTATGGCACCACGCTTGTCGAGCAGATCGCAACCAAGCAGGGAACCGGAAAGGCCCTCTCCGGCCTGGACAAGTTTCCCAGTCTGCACGACCTCAAGGTCGGCTCCAAGCATGAGGGCACCATCCAATGGCTGGGCGTCAACGGCAAGGAGACCACCTACCAGGTGACGCTCGTGGTGTCCGACCAGGAAAAATACCGCACCATCCCCTTCGGCTATATCCCGGTCATCGTGCTCGAGGAAACCTGGAAAGGGCCCCGAAACACGATCACGCAGCTGACCTACATTTCACCGGAGAAGTCTGCCGTGGTCGGCTGGGAATACCGCATCAACAAGTGGGGTTCGGAGCAGTGCTGGCTTAGCGGCGACCCGGTGCTGTAGGCCCGCCTAATCCATAAACGCCCCGCCGGTGACGCAGACCGCCTCACCGGTCATGAAGCGCGAGAGATCGCTGGCCAGGAACACCACGACGTCGGCCACATCCTCCGGTTCCTCGATGCGGCCCAGCGGCGTCATCGTGACATATTCGGCCCGAACTGCGTCGGGCTTCATGCCGCGCAAGCCGGCTTCCCATTCCAGTTCGCGGTCTTGCATCGACGTACGCACGAAGCCCGGACAGACGCAATTGACGCGGATGCCCTGAGCGCCGACTTCCTTCGCCAGGGATTGCGTGAAGCCCACCACGGCGAACTTGCTCGCGGCGTAGTGCGCCAGCAGCGGCGCCCCGACCTTTCCTGCCATCGACGCGGTATTGACGATGACGCCCGGCGCCTTTTCGGCCACGAAGCGGCGCACGGCCGCCTGGTTGGTCAGGAAGATTCCTTTGGCGTTCACGTCCATGTTGAAGTCCCACTCCTTCTCCGTGAGATCGACCACGCGGTTCATGGTGGAGACGCCGGCATTGGCGCAGACGATGTCCAGGCCCCCCAGCGACTTGGCCGCGGCGTCCAGCACAGTCGCGGTCTCCGCGGCATTGGTGACATCGAGCCGGTGAGCGGTCGCGCCGGCACCGGCCTGATCGGCCACGGCCTGTGCCGCCACCTCGTTGATGTCGCTGACCGCGACACGGGCCCCGGCCTTGCTCAAGGCCAGGACGATCGCCTTGCCGATCCCCGACCCGGCGCCGGTCACGAAGGCCCGCTTCCCTGCCAATAGATCTGGTCCCGCCATTCCTGCCCCCTGGTTTTCATTCAGCCCACCGGCCTCTACAGCCGGGTCACCCGGTCGGGTTTCTTCGTCAAACTTCTCTGACAATAGGCCTGGCCCTCGCGTTCCGAGTCATCGGCCGTCTTATGGGGACCGCCCATCTGCACCCGGCGCCCGTCCACCCAGACCGACCATCGGTAGTCGATGCTTTGGTTGAGATTGGTCCACCGCTCGATGATCAGCTCCGTCACGATGCCGGCTCCCGTTAGTTGACGCATCACCATTTCGGGCTGCTATAGTGCCGCCCAATTCCTAACGCGCAATGGGGGGATGACCATGAAGCTGGTCCGCTATGGCCGGCCGGGCAAGGAAAAACCCGGCCTGATCGACGCCAACGGCAAGATCCGGGATCTGAGCAAAAAGGTCGGCGATCTCGGCCCTGCGGCGCTGTCGCCGGCGTCATTGAAGAAACTGGCCAAGCTGAAGCCCGCCAGCCTGCCGCTGGTCCGCGGCACGCCCCGTTTCGGCCCTCCGGTCGCCGGAACCGGCAAGCTGGTCGCCATCGGCCTCAACTATTCCGACCATGCGGCCGAGACCGGCGCCAAGCCGCCCAGCGAGCCGATCATCTTCATGAAGGCGACGACTTGCATCGTCGGTCCCCGTGACGATGTGATCATTCCCAAGGACTCCAAGAAATCCGACTGGGAAGTGGAACTCGCACTGGTGATCGGCACCAAGGCGCATTATGTGGCGGAAAAGGACGCGCTCAAGCACGTCGCCGGCTACCTGATCTGCAATGATGTCAGCGAACGCGCATACCAGACCGAACGCGGCGGCACCTGGGACAAGGGCAAGGGCTGCGATACCTTCGGCCCGCTGGGCCCCTGGCTGGTCACGCGGGATGAAGTACCGGACCCGCAGAACCTGGACATGTGGCTGGACGTCAACGGCCAGCGCATGCAGACCGGCAACACCCGCACGATGATCTTCGGCGTCGCGCATCTGGTCAGCTATGTCAGCCATTTCATGACGCTGATGCCCGGCGACGTGATCACCACGGGCACGCCGCCCGGCGTCGGCATGGGCAAGAATCCGCAGACCTTCCTAAAGGCCGGCGACGTCATGACCCTGGGCGTCAGCGGATTGGGCGAGCAGCGCCAGAAGTGCGTGCCCTGGAAGGGCAAGCGCTAGGGCGGACTTACTGCAGGATCAGATTGCCGTCATTGACCAACTGCGCAGGGTCCGTGACGGCAACGCCCACCAGCACGAATGCATCGGTAAACTGCGCACCGCCGGCCGCGCCATTGGTGTCGATCCGGACAATCGTATTGCCGTTGCTGACGACAAGCTGCACGAACTCGGCCGCATTGTCGCCCGCGTCATATCCGACGAGCACGTCGCCGATATCCAGTTTGTCGCCGCCGGCACCGAGGGTGAAATCGGTGATCGTATCGCGGCCATCGCCGGCGGAAACGCGAACGAAACTGTCACTGCCGAGGCCGCCGGTCAGTGTGTCATTGCCGGCGCCGCCACGCAAAACGTCATCCCCCTCGCCGCCATCGAGCCGGTTTGCCGCCCCATTGCCGGCGATGAGATTGTCGCCGCCATTGCCGGTGCCATTGATTGCGGCTGTACCTAGCAAGGTGAGATTTTCGATCGTCTGCGCCGAGCTTGTAGCTGATCGCGCTCTGAACGGTGTCCGCTCCGCCGCCGCCTGACTCGGCCACGATATCGCCAGCGGCATTGACTAGGTAGGTGTCGTCGCCAGCGCCGCCGCTCAGACTGTCATTGCCTGCACCGCCATCGAGCGTATCTGCCCCATTGCCGCCGGAGATTGTGTCGTTGCCTGAGGAACCCGCCAGCCTGTTGGCGCCTTCATTGCCGGAAATGATATTGGCCTGGCTATTGCCGGTACCGTTGATGTCACCCGCACCCGCTGCCAGTGTGAGGTTCTCGACATAATTCCCGAGCGTGAAACTGGCCGACGCGGTGACTGTATCGACGCCCTGTCCCGAGGCCTCGAGCGCAACATCTGTACTGCTATCCACATTGTAGAAATCGTCGCCCAGCCCGCCGCTCATGCGATCGATGCCCGCGCCACCGGCGATGGTGTCGTTGCCGCCGGCGCCGGTCAGCGTGTCGTTTCCGCCCGCGCCATCCAGGACATTGGCATCGTTGTTGCCGGTGATGACGTTATTCAACTCATTGCCGGAGCCGTCCTCGGCACCGGTCAGGAGCGTGAGGTTCTCGACGAATGCCGCAAGTGTCGTCGCCTGCAGCGAACTCTGCACGGTATCGATGCCCTCGCCGTCCCGCTCGGTGACGATGTCAGATGCGCTGTCGATGACGAACAGATCGTTACCGGTCCCGCCATCGAGCGAGTCCGCGCCTGCACCGCCATCCAGCAGGTCATTGCCGCCACTGCCCGTCAGCGTGTCGTCGCCCAGCAAACCTGCGAGCTTATTCGCGGCATTGTTGCCGGCGATGGTATTTGCGCCGCCGTTGCCGCTGCCATTAACGGCGGCAGCGCCCGCAAGCACGAGATGTTCAAGGTTAGCGCCCAGCACATAGGACACTGTGCTCTGGACCGTATCGGTGCCCTCGCCGGCATTCTCGGTGATCGCATCATTGGCGCTATCGACGACATAGAGATCGTCGCCGATGCCGCCGGTCATCTTGTCGCCGCCGCCGCCGCCATCGAGCGTGTCATTCCCCGCCATGCCGATAAGCTGATTGGCGGCACTATTCCCCGAAAGCCGGTTCGCGCCGGCGGCGCCCGTGGCAGTAATGGCCGCCGTGCCGAGCAGCGCCGCATTCTCTATCCCCGGATAATCGACGCCGAGATTGACGGCGAAATAGCTGCGCACGGTGTCGACGCCGCCGGAATCGACGACGACGTCGCCTTTGTCCGCGCCGGCGCCATCGGTATCAAGATCGTCGACGACATAGGTATCGTCGCCGGAGCCGCCATCCATGCGATCGGCGCCCGCACCGCCATCCAGCGTGTCATTGCCGCCATCGGCCTGCAGCGTATCGTTGCCGGCGCCGCCGCTCAGAAGGTTGTTGCTGGCATTGCCGATGATGGAATTGAGGAGCCCATTGCCGATGCCGTTGAGAGCGGCAGCATCGGTGAGTGTCAGGTTTTCGAGATTGGCGCCGAGGGTCCAGGATATCTTGCTGACGACGGTGTCGGTTCCCTGGCCAGCGCCCTCAGCAATCTTGTCGCCGGCGGCGTCGGTTGCGTATTCATCGTCGCCCAGGCCGCCACTCATCAGGTCATTGCCGGAGCCGCCATCGATTTCATCGTCGCCGCCGGCGCCGGAGATCGTGTCATTGCCGGCATCTCCTTCCAGCTCATTGTCGGAGCCGTTGCCGGAAATGTTGTTCGCAATCTCGTTGCCTTCACCGGACATTGCGCCATCGAGGAGAAGCAGATTCTCGATGTTCGCCGCGAGTGTAACGCTGAAGGCGGCCCGGACAGTATCGGTGCCTTCGCCGGCCAGTTCGATGATGTAGTTGCCCTCGGCCAAGTCATCGATGACGTAGACATCGTTACCCTTACCGCCGATCAGGCTGTCGATGCCGGACCCGCCATCCAGCGTATCGTTGCCGTCGCCGCCCATAAGCGTGTCATCGTCGGCATTGCCGCTGATTGCATTAGCGGCGATGTTTCCCTCCAGGCGGTTGGCCCGGTTGTCGCCGATTACGCTCCCCGCGGCGGTGCCAAGCAGCCACGCGTCTTCAATGCCGCCGAAACGCACATCGTTGCCAAGGTCGATCGACAAAGCCGACCACACGGCATCGGCATCGGCGGCATTGCCCTGTTCCTGGATGAAGTCATAGACGCTGTCGACAATGTAGACATCGGCGCCCTCGCCGCCGCGCAGAGAATCGATGCCTGCGCCGCCATCGAGCGTATCTTTGCCATCGCCGCCATAGAGCCAGTCGGCACCGCCCGCCCCGGCTTCCTTGTCATTGCCGCCGCCGCCGCCGAGAACATCGGGCGAAGCCGTACCGATCAAGTCGTCGTCGCCATCGGTGCCGGTCACCGGTTCCAATCCCGCGGGAGGACTGCCGCCGCCGATGAAGCTGTAGTCGCTTGCAACAACTGTGCCGACGATCGTGATGTTCTCGACAATGCCGTTGCCGACAATACGCCACTGATTGCCGGAGACGAGTTGCAGCGTCGCCCCGTCGCCATAGTTCTCGAAGCGGATCGTGTCGCCGGCGCTGCCGCCATTGCCGGTGAAATCGGCGATCAAATCGCCGTTGGCCTCGCCGGCTTTCACCACGAAGACGTCGTTCCCGGCCCCACCGGTCAGCGTATCGGCGCCGCCGGCGCCATTCACCTCGTTTGCGCCCTTGTTGCCGAAGATCTGGTTCGCCTGGCCGTTGCCAGTGCCGCTTACATTCTCGATGCCAAGCAGCGTCAGGCTCTTGGCGGCGCCGGTCAGTGTCGCGCTGACATTCGTGGCCAATCCATCGGCGGCGACCACATCGACCTTAATGTTCAGCGTGCCGAGGCTGACGGCGATGCCCATGGCGGCGGTGATGCCGCCGCCGGAGAATGTCAGCTCATAGGCGCCGCTGGCGAGTTTCGCCCCGTAGCCGCCGGCGCTCGCCGTGTTTATCGTCGTCACGGCGCCGCTCGACAGCAGGCGCGCATCCATGCGCACGCCGCCCCGGCCCTCGCCGACGCTATAGAACTTGTCGCCGTTCGCGTCGAAATAGGCGACGCCGGTGATGTATTGGCCGGTACCGCTCCTTGCGAAGTCCTCGGTCACCATCGAAGCGTTGTAACCCTGATAGGTGCCGGTCCGGACGCCGACGCCGATCTCCCGGAAATCGCCGAGGATGTTCTCGCGATGACCGGAACTCTTGAACAGGCCCTCATGATGCGAGGCGATGTTCGCCGTCAGATTCAGCGTGCCTGTCGTGCCGCGCCAGGAAATGTTTTCGCCCCAGTGCCAGGAGCCGGTGAAGGCGTAGCCGGCGCCTCGCATGCGGTCTTCCGGATCCGACCCGCCCGCGCCGGTGTGGCTGAACACATCATTGTCCAGCATCCATTGACTGTGGCCCTGCGCCGCAGTCGCCAGGTTCGGATTGGGTGCGAGGGGTTGCTTGGGCGCGGCTGTTATCGTGCCGGCGGCGAGGCCGTCATTGAGGTCGATGCCGTAGCGCGCTGCTTCGCCCGCCGGGTCGAGACGAGCCCGATTGACGAGCTCGATCAGCAGCTGTTCGTGCGCAGTCAATTCCGCCATGACAATCGAAGACGCTCAACGCTGGGATTGGGATCGTTAAGCGGAGATTAACTGCGACTTATGAATGCCTCCTTAAGGCAAACGCTTCGCTTTCCGCGCACTCTTATTAAGAATGCGACAGCGGAGTTTTCCCGAAATTTTATGCGTATTATCCCGAGTTATAGAACAGGCATGCGCACCGATGGAATGCCGCTATGTCAGGACAAGATTGCCGTCATTGATCATCTGGCTGACAGACAAGCCGGTGACACCGGTCAACACGAAGGCATCGGCAAAGCTTGCTCCGCCGACGGCGCCGTTGGCGTCGACGCGCACGATCGTGTTGCCGCCACTGACGACGAGCTGCACGAACTCATTCACATTGTCGCCCGAGTCATAGCCGCTGAGCACATCGCCGATATCCAGACGATCGCCGCCGGAGCCCTTGGTGAAGTCCTGGATCGTATCGCGCCCGTCGCTCGCTGTCGCGCGCCAGAAGGTGTCGGAGCCGGTGCCGCCATTGAGCACATCATTGCCGCCGGCACCGCGCAGCGTATCGTTTCCCGAACCGCCGGACAGGCTGTTCGCGGCACTATTGCCGGTCAGAAGATTGCCCAGGCTATTCCCCGTACCGGCGATGCCGGTCGTCCCTAACAGCGCCAGGTTCTCCAGATTCGCTCCCAACGTATACGTGATGGCGCTTTGAACTGTGTCCGTGCCCTGGCCGCTGGCCTCCGTCACTGAATCTCCGGCGGCATTCACAACAATGGTATCATTGCCGGTGCCGCCATCCATGACGTCATTGCCGGAACCGCCGTTGATCGTATCCGCACCCGCGCCGCCCGATATCGTGTCATTGCCATTGCCGCCGGCCAGGGAATTGTTGCCTTCATTGCCGTTGATGACGTTTGTATAGGAGTTGCCGGTGCCGTTGACGCTGCCGGCGCCGGCCTGGAGCGTCAGGTTCTCGACATAGCTGCCGATCGTGTAGCTGACCGAACTTTGTACGGTATCGAGTCCCTGCCCCGAGGACTCCGCCACGCGGTCCGCAGTCGTGTCCACCACATACAGGTCATTACCCGTACTGCCGGCCATGCTGTCGCTACCGAGGCCGCCGGTCATGACATCGTTGCCGGCGCCGGCCAGCAGCGTATCGTTGCCGTCGCTGCCGGTCAGACGATCGTCGCCTGCGTCGCCGGTGATCCGGTCACTGCCGGCCAGGCCGTCGATCGTGTCGGCACCCGTGGTGCCGGCCAGCGTGTCGGCGCCAGCAGTCGCACCGCCTGTCTCGGTCTCGCCGCCACCGCCCCCGCCACCGGGCAGAGTGCTGGTGCTGCCATCGAAGGTGACGTCGCTGCTGGCGACCGCGCCGGTGATGGTGATCGTTTCCGTGAATCCGCCGCCGCTGACCTGCCACTGATTGCCGGAGATATTGGTCAGGGTGGCGCCGGTGCCATAGCCTTCAAAGCGAATGGTGTCACCGGCCGAGCTGCCATTGCCGGTGAAATCGGAGATCACGTCGCCATTGGCCTCGCCGGCCCGGAGGATGAAGACGTCGTTGCCCGCGCCGCCGCTCACCGTATCGCCACCGCCGCCGCCGTTGATTTGGTTGGCGCCCTTATTGCCGCTGATGTTGTTGGCGAGGCTGTTGCCCGTGGCATTGACGTCGTCGATGCCCAGCAGCACCAGGCCGCGCGTATTCGCGCCCAGCGTCGCGCTGACATTGGTGCCCAGCGTATCAGTGCCCATGACGTCCAGCTTGATGTTCTCGCTGGCGATGGCGACGGTGATGCCCAGGGCCGAGGAGAGCGCGCCGCCGGAGAAGGTCACGTCATAGGTGCCCGACGCCAGCTTGGTCTGATAGCCGCCGGCCGCCGCGGTGGTCGTGGATACGACCGTCCCGCTGCTGTTGCGCGCATCCATGCGGATGCCGCCGCGGCCCTCGCCGACGGTGTAGAACTTGTCGCCATCGGCATCGAAATAGGCGACGCCGGTCAGGAAATTCCCGGTGCCGCTCTTGGCGAAGTCCTCGGTGACCATCGAGGCGTTGTAGCCGGAATAGTTGCCGGTTCGGACGCCGATGCCGATCTCCTTGAAATTGGGATCGAGGATGTTTTCGCGATGACCGGCACTCTGGAACAGGCCGTTATGCTGGGCGGCGACAAACGATGTCAGGTTGAGCGTACCCGTGGTGCCTCGCCAGGAGATGTTCTCGCCCCACGTCCAGGAGCCCGTGAACGCATAGCCGGCCGCACCCATGCGGTCGCCTGGGTCCGAACCTCCCGAGCCGGTATGGGAGAAGGTATCGGTGTCCAGCATCCATTGACTGTGTCCCTGGGCCGCAGTTGCTAGGTTCGGATTTGCCTGCCAGGGGCTGCTTGGAGTTGGCTGTGATCGTGCCCGACGCCAGCCCGTCATTCAGGCCGATGCCGCTGCGCGCTGCTTCACCGGCCGGGTCGAGCCGGGCGCGGTTGACCAGTTCCAGGAGATATTGTTCCTGCGCGGTGAGTTCGGCCATTGTCGATCCCCTCTGCGGCCCAAATCGGAGGTGATCACAGGCCGCAGAAAGCGGCCGGAATCGGCAGTCAGGCGAACCATAGCAGCCCGGTGATCACCGGGCAGCCCCTATTCCGAGGCTTGCATTAATGTATCTGGCCCACTTTCCTGTTTCCGGGAAAGGTTCATGCGATGCATGATCCCCCCTCCTCCCAGAGATTGCGACTTATCGACAAAATATCGCACAAGGGGAGCGGCAAAATTGTGACTGAAACCTGTTCACGAAGATGAATAAGCAGAGATGCAACCGGGGATTCATTGTAGTGAATTGCTGATTCGGCGAGTGGCTCAATTATGAACATAGCAGCGTAAGCAAAGAGAGACTTTAGATGGGTGCGGGACGGCGGTATCTGGTCACGGGCGCGGCGGGATGTATCGGCGCCTGGGTGGTGGCCAATCTGGCGCGCAAGGGCGCCGCGGTGACGGCTTTCGATCTTTCGGAGGACCGCCGCCGGTTGCGGCTGATCCTGGAAAAAGACCAGGCCGATGGCATCGCCTGGATCAAGGGCGATTTGACCGACACGGCTGTTGTCGAGCGCGCGGTGGGCGAAAGCGGCGCCGACGCCATCATCCATTTGGCGGCGCTGCAGGTGCCTTTCTGCAAGGCCGATCCTGCCCTGGGCGCGCGTGTCAATGTCGTCGGCCATGTGAATGTGATGGAGGCGGCACGCAAGCATGGCGTGAGGCATCTCGTCTATGCCAGCTCCGTCGCCGCGCTGTCGGCGGAGAATGCGGATTCGCCCCATACGCTCTATGGCGTCTACAAGGCAGCCGATGAGGGTATCGCCCGGGTCTATGCCCTGGATTGGGGCGTGCGCAGCATCGGGCTGCGGCCGCATACGGTTTACGGACCCGGCCGGGATCAGGGGCTGACCTCGGCGCCGACCAAGGCAATGCTCGCCGCGGCCGCCGGACGGCCATTCACCATCCCCTTTACCGGCGCCATGAACTTTCAGTTCGTCGGCGAAGTGGCCGATATCTTCATCCGTGCCGCCGATGCGGAAATCGCCGCCGATCAGAGCCCGGTGTTCGATCTCATGGGGGCCAAGGCGGAAGTTGCCGATATCGTCGCCGAGCTGCGCCGCGTCGAACCCGCGGCCAAGATCGCCTGCGAGGGCTCGAGCCTGCCGTTCCCGGCGGAGTTCGACGACCGGCCCTTGCGCCGCGTCGTCGGCGATTGGACGACGATACCGTTGCGCGATGGAATCACGCAGTCAGTGGAGGCCTTCCGCCATCTGCTTAGCCGCGGCCTGATCAGCGCCGACGCGGCCTGAGCGTGGGCGAAGAATCGGCGGCGCTGACCTTGCTCACAGAACAAATCATCCTCCTCGCCACAGTGGTCGGCGCGGTGGCCACGCTGCCGGCACTGATCGAATTTCTCATCGACCGGCGCAAGCGGAAAGAGCGCATCGCCCTCAGCCTTGATGATCTTGATGTCGGCGACATCGACGTACCGCTGGCGGGGCTCGATGACTTGCTGCGCGAAATCGCGGATCTGATCGATCGGGCGAAGCATCCGGACGCCTACAACACGCTTCGCGTCGGCAATGAGATCCTGATCATCGGTCCCAATCTCAACGGCAAGAAGGCGCTGGCCCGACGCATCGCCAAGGAAGCCGGCATGGACCGGCTGATCGTCGTCTATAATCCCCGCAATGCCGATGCGCTCGCCAAGGCGAAAAGCCTGATCTGGCACTACCGGCGGCAGAAGGTGATGCTGCTCTTGCCGCGACTCGACCATGTCGCCGAACATGAGGACGATGAGGTGTTTGCCGAGCTGGATGCGCTGATCGACACCACCTCCAGTCTCAGCAACACGCTGGTTGTCGGCACAGCAGTGCGGTTCGAGCCCAACGGGCTTCTCGATAACATGTTCGGCATTGTCTTGGCTTTGCCGGGCACGCCGCTGGCGTCGGCGAGCGCTCAGGGCGCTGATATCGCCGAGGAAGCGCGGCGCATTCTCATCGATGTCGCGCGATACTATCTGGAACAGGCGACGGGAAGCGGCTATGTGCTGCAGGGCCTGGACGAACCGGCGGCGGTGCAGCGCATCGGCCAGGCGGCGCGCAGTCCGGCCGACGTCGAAGATATTGTCGTGCTCTGCCAGACGACAGCGCTTTATCGCCGGCGCTCCGGCGCCACGAAGTTTCCGGAAATCACCGCCGAAGTGATCGAGAAATCGATCCGCCGCGTGATTGTCACGCAGGCGTGACGTCGTCCGCCTCCGCCCCTTCCCCCTCGACGGCGAACTCTTCGGCCAGCTCCGCTTCCAGATCGGCCAGGTCCTGCGGGATCGGCATGCCCATGGCGCGCATCTGCCCGAGGATCGATCCCAGCCGCTGAAAGGCCTCGTGCCGGTCCTCGATCTCGCCGTCCATTTCGGTGAGCCAGAGTGAGAGCGCCGCCTCCAGATCCTTGCGATCCATCGCCATGGGCATTACCTCCAGCGGATCATCCGCGCCGGCAATATAGCACGCTTCCCGCCGAAGCAGGGCGGCTATTGACGGCTGACCGCCAGATGCGCGCCGAGGCCGACAAGCATCGAACCGCCGGCCAGCCGCACAAGACGCACGGCGCGTGCGCTCCGCTTCAACCGCTCGAGCATTCTGTCCGCGAGAAGGATGGCGACGATATCGGCGGCGAAGAAACAGAAATTCACGAACAGGCCCAGTAGCAGGAACTGCAGCCAGACCGGCAGGAGCGCCGTGCCTTCAACGAATTGCGGCAGGAAGGCGATGAAGAACAGCGCGGTCTTCGGATTGAGCAGTTCGACGACAACGCTTTCGGCGAAGGCGCGCGACGAGCTTTTCGCCGCCAGCACCGGCATTTGCCCGAGGTTCCGGTTGCGGATCATCTGGATGCCGAGCCAGATCAGATAGCCAGCGCCGGCGAGCTTCACGATCATGAACAGGTCCGGCGAATGGGCGAAGATCACCGACAGTCCCGCGGCTGCGGCGACCACATGGGCGAGGCCGCCCAGCGCCAGGCCAAGCGCCGCCAGGATGCCGCCGCGGCGGCCCCGGCTCAAGGTCTGCGCCACCGCGTAGAGGATCGCGGGGCCGGGAAATACGGCAAAGACCAGGGTAGCGGTGAGGAACGCCAGAAGATGCTCAGTCGAAGGCATGGGTGCGAAAACTCCGGTCGATGAAATGTCCGGTGCAGCCTAGCACATCGTCAGCCCATCACCACCAACGCATCGACGGCGATGGCGCCCTCGCCCTTGGCCATGACCAGCAGCGGGTTGACATCGAGCTCCACCAGCTTGGCCCGGTGCGCCTCGGCGAAGGCGGCGACTGCCATGACGGCATCAATGACCGCGTCAATATCGCCGGCCGGCCTGCCGCGATAGCCGCGCAGCAGCTTGGCAACGCGCAGGCCCTGCACCGCCTCGGCCACATCCGCGCGGGTCACCGGCAGCAGCAGCGTCGCCGCGTCCTCCACCATCTCCACGAGAATGCCGCCGGCGCCGATCACCAGGACCAGGCCGAACAGATCGTCGCGCTTCACGCCGATGATCAGCTCGGCGACAGCGCCAGTCATCTGCCGCTCGATCAGGAATTGCTCGGCGGCGAGGCCGGCCTTATAGGCGGCGACGGATTTCGTCATGCGCACGATGGCCGCCATCAGCGCCGCGCCATCGCCAATGTTCAGCGCAACGGCCCCGGCCTCCGTCTTATGGGCGAGCACCGGCTTTGCCAACTTGGCGACCACCGGGAAACCGATAGACGTGGCGGCATTCACCGCATCCACGGGTGTCGCCAGCGCGGCCTTCGGCACGGTCAGGCCGTGCTTTGCCAAGGCTTGTTTCGCGTCCCACTCCGACCACAGCTGCGTGGTCGTCGGCGCCGGCCCGACATCGGGCAATTCGGCGGCGGCGCCGTCGGCGAGAATCTTCTTCTTCTGCCGCGCAAAACGCACGCCGGCCGCAAAGGCATCGATGGCGCTCTGCAACCCCTGCATCGGCGGACAGCCGGCGGCCACCGTCTTCTCCCGCGATAGCTTCGGTATCGTCTCCGGCAGGGTGGTCGTCACGATCGCCTGCTTGCCGTTGCGCCGCGCCGCTTCGATGACCGAGCGGACCGCCCGGTCGCAATCGGCCGTGCCCAGGGGATCGGCGTTCGGGTAGTCCAGGATCAGCATGCCGGCATCGAACTCGCCCGCCAGCACTGTATCGAAGCACTTCGTCAGCAGGTCCTCATTGCCCCAGAGCGAAGTGTTGTAGTCCAGCGGATTGGAGATCGAGGCGAAAACCGGAAGCTGCGCCCGGATCGCCTCATGCTGCGCGGGCGGGAATTGCGGCAGCGTCAGCCCATGCTCCGCCATGTAGTCCGCGGTCATCAGGCTGTCGCCACCGGAACAGGTGAACACCGCGAGCCGGTCGCCGCCGACCTGCTGCGCCACCGAGAGATACTTGATGGTCTCCATGAGATCGGCGAGCGAGTTGACGCGGATGACGCCGAGCCGGTCGAACAGGGTGTCGTACAGCTTGTCGCTGCCGGCGAGCGAACTGGTGTGGCTCATGGCCAGCTTGGCGCCCAGCTCCGAGCGGCCCGCCTTGAAGGCAACGATCGGCTTGTTCGCCGCCAGCGCCTTGCGCGCGGCGCGGCTGAAGGCGGGAATGTCGGCGAGGCCCTCGATATATAGTCCAATGGCCGTCACCCGCGGATCATCCGCCAGCCCCTCGATATAGTCGGAGATGCGCATGACCGCCTGATTGCCGGCGCTGATGACATAGGAGAACGGCACCGAGCGGTCATTGAAGGTGAGCGTCAGCGCGATATTGCCGCTCTGACTGATGATCGCCGCACCTCGCTCCGCCTTCCACAGACCGGGGCCGGAAGCGAACATGATGATGCTGTCGAGATAGTTGATCAGGCCATAGCAGTTCGGCCCCACCAGCGCGAGATCGCCGGAAGCGGCCACGAGCTGCTTTTGCAGGTCGACGCCCTCGCCCCCCACCTCGGCATAGCCTGCGGCATAGCAGACGGCGCCGCCCGCATCCCGCGCCACCAGCGACTTGACGATCTCGATGGTGAGATCCCGCGGCACCGCGATGAAGGTGGCGTCAGGCGATTCCGGCAGCGACTCGATCGTGGGATAGGTCTTGAGCCCGGCGATCTCCGGATATTTCGGGCTCACCGGCCAGATCTGCCCGGCATAGCCGTTGGCCAGGCAGAGCTTGATCGGCACGGCCAGGTTCGACCCGCCGACGAAGGCCACATGGCGTGGGCTTAGCAGCCGGCGCAGATTCGCCAGCCGCTTCGAGTTGGTGGCCCGGCCGCTGTCAGCCATGCGCAGCCTCCGCAAAGCTGTGCAATTTCGCGGTGTGCCGGCTGAACGACCTAACGAACATAACTCGCACCATTGATATCGAAGGTCGCCCCGGTCATATGCCGGACTCCGTCCGAACATAGGAACGCGGCAAGCGCGCCGCACTCCTCGGCAGTCGCCATGGAACCGATGGGGATATCGGCAACGAGACGCTTGAGTCCGGCACCATCGAGTCCAGCGAGCCCCATATCGGTTTTGACGAAGCCCGGCGCGAGCGCAAAGGCCAAAATATTATCCTTGGCATAGCCGCGCGCGATCGTCTTGGTCAGCGCTACGAGCGCGCCTTTCGAAGAGGCATAGGGCCACTGGTCCGGTGCGTCGCCGCGCTGGGCGGCACGGCTGGCGACATTGATGATCTTGCCACCGCCGTGGACGAGGAAATGAGGAATTGCCAACTTACATAGATCGGCCGGCGAATAGAGATTTACTTGCATGACATGTGCCCAGGCGTGCCGCCATGTTCGCAATCGGCGCATCGATCGGAGCTACCTCGAAAATGCCGGCGTTGTTGATGAGCACATCGATGCGCGGCACTGCGGCTGTTGCGGCCCGCCAGAGACCGGCCGGCGCCTCGGCGTCACCGAGATCGGCTGGGATCAACTGGCAGAATTCGCGCCCGATCGCGTTCTGAATCTTCTCAGCCGCTGCACGGCTCTTGGCGTAGTGGAGCAGCACGTTTCCACCGGCAGCAGCGACAGCTCGGACAATTGCCTCACCGATGCCGCGCGACCCGCCGGTTACGAGTACCGTCTTACCGCTGAGATCGATCATGGGACGACTCCCGCTCATTGCCGCCACTGACGCCTATCTTGTTCACCGCCTGCCCGCGGCGGAAAGTGGCCGGCACAGGCGCGGCTACACCGGCGCCTTGCCGCCGGCGGCCTTGCGCGCGTCTTCCACAGCGTTCATCACCCGGATCAGGCAATCGTCGCGGAAGCGTTCCAGCTCCTTGATCGACCAGCCCTTGGCCTGCTCGCCCGTGCCTTCGACCATGCGGTCGATCAGGGCCTGGGTCAGCTTCGGCGCCTTGTGGTTGGTCCAGGGCAGATCCAGCGCCGGGCCGAACTGCTCCAGCATATGCTTCATGCCGCCTTCGCCGCCGGCCAGATGATAGATCAGGTTGGTGCCCATGAAGGCCCAGCGCAGGCCGGGGCCGTAGCGGATGGCGTCGTCGATCTCGCCCGTGGTGGCGATGCCGTCATTGACGAGATGGAGGATCTCGCGCCACAGCGCCTCCTGCAGCCGGTCGGCGATATAGCCGTCGATCTCCTTGCGCACCTTCAGCGCGCGCATGCCGATGGAGGTGTAGAATTTCATCGCATTGTCGATGGCGGCGGCATCGGTCTGCTTGCCGCCGAGCACTTCGCAGAGCGGCAGCAGATAGACGGGATTGAACGGATGGCCGACGAGCACGCGGCCGGGATGCTTGCAATCCGCCTGGAACTCGGACGGCAGCAGGCCGGAGGAACTGGAGGCAATAATCACGTCCGGCCGCGCATGGGCATCGATCTCCGCATGGAGCTTGCGCTTGAGGTCGATGCGCTCGGGCGCGCTCTCCTGCACGAAGTCGGATTTCGACGCGGCTTCCGCCACGCTCTTGGCGAAGGTCATGCGCTTCTGATCGGCGCCGGGCTTGAGGCCGATGCGGGTCAATGCCGGCCAGGCATTGGCAACGCTGGCGCGGGTCGCCGGCTCGGCATTCGGCTGCGGGATCGCTGACGATGACGTCGAGGCCGGCCGCCAGGCAGCGCGCGGCCCAGCCGCTGCCGATGACGCCGCCGCCGACGATGCCGACGGTCTTGATGGGGGATGATCCGGGTGCGGGCATATTTGTTTTCCTTATTGAGAAGGGCGACCGCAGGTCGCCCCTACATCGCGCATGAAATGGTGTAGGGGCGACCTGCGGTCGCCCGCGCTGTCAATTCCTCGGTCTCAGGCCCAGTTTCACGCGGGCTTCGGCCGGCGTCACGACGCGGGCGCCCATCAGCTCGATGAGTTTCCGCGCGCGCTCAACCAGACTGCCGTTGGTCGCCAGTACGCCCTTGTCGAGATAGAGATTGTCCTCCAGGCCGACGCGCACATGGCCGCCCAGCATCACCGCTTGCGTCACCATGGGCATTTGCATGCGGCTGATGCCGAAGCCCGCCCAGTTCGCGCCGGGCGGCAGCATATCCACCATGTTCTTCATCGACGCTGTATCGGCCGGCGCACCCCAGGGAATGCCCAGGCAGATCTGGAACATGGGCGGATCGGTCAGCAGGCCTTCCTTGATCATTTGCTTGGCGAACCAGAGATGGCCGGTGTCGAAGACTTCCAGCTCCGGCTTCACGCCCAGCTCCTTGATCCGCGCCGCACCCTTGCGCAGATAGCTCGGCGTCGAGATGAAGATCATGTTGCCATCGCCGAAATTCAGCGTGCCGCAATCCAGCGAGCAGATTTCCGGCAGCAGCTCCTCCACATGGGCGAGGCGCTCGATCGGGCCCACCATGTCGGTCGCCGGGCCGGCCTTGGTCGGCTGATCCTCCTGCACCTCGAAATCGCCGCCCATGCCCGAGGTGAGATTGATCACCACATCGGTGTCGCTGCTGCGGATGCGGTCGACCACTTCCTTGTAGAGTTCCACATCGCGGCTGCCCTTGCCGGTCTTGGGATTGCGCACATGGCAATGGGCGACCGCGGCACCTGCCTTCGCCGCTTCGATCGCTGCCTCGGCAATCTGCTTCGGCGTGACCGGCACCTTGTCGCTCCGGCCCGCGGTATCGCCGGCGCCGGTGACGGCGCAGGTGATGATCACTTCATTGTTCATGGAAACCGTCTCCCCCGGCCCGTTGAATTGATGGGCCCGGCTAGGCCCCGATTGGCTGTTCGACCGTTGGCGCCATGGTGTTCAGCGGCGGCAAAAAAGCTGATTTGTTTCCGACAGCGACCGGACAAAACCCGACATGGAATGCCTCTGTATAGGGCATTCGGAAACCAAGGAAAACCGGCGGTTGGACAGGTGCAGGGCCGGTTGGATCGGCCCTTTTCCCAAACCCTTTGCTCAGATAGTTTTCGCGACCGCCGTTTGCTTGAGACTACTAAATCCGGCGCAATTCTGCGGCCGAGGGGAACAGGCTTATGCGTATGTGGATCAAAAAGATCATCATCGGCTTGGCGGCGCTCATTCCGAGCACGGTCCGCGCCGAGGGGGACTACCCGATCGGCGACCGGATTTCGATGTGGCGCGAACCGTACATGGTCGGCTCCTACCAGCATTTCGGCGAGATCTATCCGTCGCGGCCGGTGCCTGCATCGGGACGAAGCGAGCGAATTGCCACGTGGTGAGCAGATCACCGATTTCGAATACGTCCTGCGCGGCACATCGCGCAGCATGGACGACTACTTCAAGCGTGCGCGGACGACCGGATTGATCGTGCTCAAGGAGGGCAAGAGTCGTTTATGAGCATTACGGCTTCGGCGCCGATGAGCATTCCCTGCTGACCTCGCAATCGGTGGCGAAGTCGATCACCTCGACGCTGGTCGGCTTTGCCATCGGCGACGGGCTGATCCGCAGCGTCGACGATCCGATCAGCGACTATCTGCCGGAACTCAAGGGCTCGGGCTATGAGGGCGTGCCGATCAAGGCCGTGCTGCAGATGTCGTCCGGCGTCGACTACACGGAGAGCTACGATTCCGGCAGCATGTCCAACTCCGAACGCATGTGGAACGAGGCCCTGATCTATAACAAGACACCGCTCACCGAATTCGTTCGTACCATCAAGCGGTCGCGCGAACCGTTCAAGCGTTTCAATTATGCGGGCATCGAACCCCAGGCGTTGGGCTGGCTGGTGTCGCGGGTCACCGGCAAGACATTGTCCGACTATCTCTCGGAAAAGATATGGAAGCCGCTGGGCATGGAGGCGAATGCGAACTGGGCAACCGACGGCAGCGGGCCGGATGCAAATGAAACCGCCTTCTGCTGCGTCAACGCGACGCTGCGCGACTATGCCCGCTTCGGGCTGCTGATGGCCCAGGATGGCGTGTGGCAGGGCCGGCGCCTTCTGCCCGAAGGCTGGGTCGCCGAGGCCACGCAGTCCGACATGCCGCAGGTGCAGCCGGGCAAGCTCTATGACGGCTATGACATGGGCTATCAGTATCAGTGGTGGACCTTCCCCGGCGAGGATCACGCCTTCACGGCAGAGGGCATCAACGGCCAATTCATTTACGTGAACCCGGCGCAGAAAGTGGTGATCGTCGTGACCAATGTCTGGAAGGACTGGTGGATCGAGGATCTCGAGGTTCATACCCATGCGATCTTTGAAAGCTTTGTAGAGCGGCTGCGCAACTGAGTGCCGCGGCAATCTGGACCGCGCGGATTTCGCATTTGACCGGCCGGTAACGGGCGGCCAGTATCCGGCGCCATGTTTACCGTCTATTGCACGCCGGAATTGAGCCGGCCCGACATCGAGCGCATTCAAGCGGTGCGCGCGCCCCATGATCCCCAGGGCAAGCTGCTGGGTCCTCATGTCACCGTCGTGTTCCCGACGCTGGCGGCGACCGAGCGGCGGCTGCTGGACCATGTGACGCAGATCGTCGGCAATGTGCGCGCTTTCCGCGCGGCGTTCCGTTCTGCCATCACCTACCGGGATCTGGAGAAGCCGCTGACCTATGCGTTCCTGCTGCCGGACGAAGGCACGTCGCATTTCGTGCGGCTGCATCATCAGCTTCTGACCGGGCCGCTGGAGCGCGCGCTGCGGCTCGATTTGCCTTTCGTGCCGCATATCACGCTCGGCGCTTTCGAACGGCCGGAAGCGGCGAAGTCCGCCGTCGACGCCTTCAACGCCCAGCCCTTTACCATTAGCGGCTTCGTCAACACCGTGAACATCGCCCGGCTGGAGGAGGGAAAACTTTCCACCCTCGCCGCTCTGCGGCTGCGCCCGCCGGAAATGGCGCGCCCAGGCGGTCCGCGACCGATGCAAGCGCGCGGCGACCGCCGGCCCGGTCCAGGCGGTCCGAGGCCCCGGCCGAGATAGGGGAGTCATGTCATGGCAACGGTCAGATACATCGTGCGTGATGTGGATGAATCAATCGCCTTTTATACCGAAATGCTCGACTTCGTGTTGCAGCAGAAATTCGGGCCTGCCATGGCCATCGTGAAGCGCGACAACCTTACCTTATGGTTGGCCGGACCGACCGCTTCGGGCGCGCGACCGATGCCCGACGGACGGAAGCCCGAACCCGGCGGCTGGAACCGCATCGTCATCGAGGTCGAAGATATCACCGCCTTGGTCGCCATTCTGAAGCTCGAAGGCGCGAAGTTCCGCAACGACATCATCAAGGGTCCCGGCGGGCAGCAAATCCTGTGCGAAGATCCGTCGGGAAATCCGATCGAGATCTTCCAGCCGGCATAGGCTTCACTCGATCTGACGCGGCGGCTCCTTGCGCTCGCTGTCCTGTAGCAGCGAGGCAAAGCTCTGGCTCACGAGTTGCCTCAGGTTCGGCCGGTCGTCTTCGGCGAAGGGCAAAGGCCGCACCTGTTCCAGGGTGAACAATCCCAACCGCGCCGTGCGCACGCCGGCATAGACGCCTTCGGCCAATTTACCCGAAAGAATGCCAGCGAGACGGCCGCCCATATGGGCGCCGATCACGTCGCCGACCATGTCGGCGGTGACGCTGAAGGTCGCGGTCACCAGCATGCGGCGGATCAGCGAAAGCACGCCCAGCCGCGACGGGCGCAAGCCGTAGATCTCGCCAATTTCCCGGATCATGCGCATGCTGCGCCAGATGACGATGGCGGCGTCGATGCCGGCGATCGGCGATACCGAGGCGCCGACGGCGGTGTCCCGCGCGGCGCGGCGGATCGCGGCCTGGGCCTGTTCGTCGAGGGGCCGCAACACGATACGCTCGAAGAGCTGCAGCGCCTCGCGGTCGTCATGAATATCGGAATGGGCGTCGCGGAAGCGGTCGCAGAGCTGCCGGCCCGCCGGATGGCTCGATATCAGCCGCATCAGGTCATTGAGGTAACCATGGCCCTCGAACTTGCCGGCGCCCTGGAGGAAGCTGTGACCCTGGTCGCGGATCTCGCCGGCCGCGCGGAGACGCATCAGGGAGCGCACCTCGCTGGTGGTCAGTCCGATGGCGCTGGCGATCACCGCGACCAGCAGGCCCGCCGCGCCGAAGCCGAGCAGCGGGCTGCGGTCGAACAGATCGGCGACCCATAGCGATGCATCGACAGTCACCAGCGTCGCCAGAAAACCCACCAGCGACAGGCCGAGCGCCACGCCCCAGCGGAAGCCGCGGCGGCGCTTGGCCGGCAGGATCTCCGGCAGCGCCTGCCCCACCGGCACCAGCGGCGGATAGTCCAGGGCGCTGCCCGGCAGCGGCGTGGTGGCACCGCTGGGCAGGATGCCGGGTTTGATTTCCCGCGATCTCATATCATTCGGCTCGCTCACCAGAACAAATCTCCCGTCAGGAATTGCAGGGCGCGGTCCAGATGCACGTGGGGGATGCCGCGGCCCGAGGCCATTGGCGATTCGCCTTCGAGATCGGGCGGGCGGAAATCGTAGAAGCGGAAGCGCTCAGACCGCCAATCGTCTTCCGACGGCAGATGCTCCGGGATCTCGCCGGGATAGAGCTGTTCCGGCAGGTCGCGGCCGCGGATAATACCTTCCAGCACGGTGATCTGCTGGCCCTGATACATGACGCGGCGGTTGGCGGTGCATTTGATCGCCGAGAGCGCGGCGAAGTCCGTCTCCTCCGCCGAGATCGGCAGATTGCCGAGATCGTCGGCCATCATCGACCGCAGCAGCAGGCGCAGATTGTGGAACTGGTTGGCCGTCACATGGTCGGCCTTGGTGGCGGCGAACAGCACTTTCTCGGTGCGAGGCTGGAACAGCCGCGCCAGCAGGCTGCCGCTGCCGCGGTTGAAGCTGGGCAGCACCTCGCGCAAGGCGCGGCGCATGTCGCGGAACGATTCCGGCCCGGCATTGAGCGCGCCGATCACGTCTACCAATACAAGTTGGCGGTCGAAGCGGCTGAACACATCGCGGAAGAACGGGTGGACGATCTCCGCCTTGTAGCGCTCGAAGCGCTGCGCCATCGCCTCGCCCAGGCTGCCGGCCTTTGCGATTGCGCCGGGCGCGAACCGCAGCGGGCAGAAGCGGAACGCCTGGAGGTGGCGGTGCCGTCGCCGGGATTGAGGAAGCGGCCGGGCTGCACATGGCTCAAGTGATAGGGCGCGGCCCGGCAGGCGGCGAGATATCCGGTGAAGGACAGCCGCGCCGATTCCAGCGACGCTTCCGTCGCCGGGGCATCGGCGTGGAGGCTGCGCCAGTCGCCGCCAATGCCGGCGCGCGAGCCGCTCTCGGCCAGGCGCAGTGCCGATGCCGACCAGTCGGCATAGCTCATTTCCAGCAAAGGCAGATCCAGCAGCCATTCGCCGGGATAATCCACCATCTCGATGGTCACCGTGGTGGTGTGCGCGAGATAGCGGCCCCAGAAGCCTTGCGGCCGGTAGCGCAGCGCGGCACCGAAGCCGGAGACGCCTGTCGTGCTCGGCGGGAAATCCGGCGCGGCGCCGGCCGATGGCGCCACGATGCGCCGCCAGTTGGCCTCGAACGGAAAGGGCGGCAGGTCGCCCAGCGGCGCCAGCGTGACATCATCGAGTGCGCCTTTCGCTACCGGCTCGAAGAACGGCAGATGGCCCGCCTGCCCCTCGCCCAGCCGCGCCGCCAGCCTGAGGTTATGCAGCAGCGCGGTCATGAATACGGTCTTGCCGGCGTGGCTCAGGCCCGTGACGGCGACACGGAGGCGGCGGCGCAAGATGGCCTGGCCGATGCCACGCACGGTTTCGTCCGCCGATCGCGTGATCCAGCGGCCCACCTGATCCAGCAGGTTGTCGTCGACGGGTTTGTCTATGGACACAAGAGGTTCGGCCGGAGGTTGCTCGGGCGTATGTACCGCGGCACCCCGGCTATTCCAAGGAAAGGGGCGCGGCAGGAATGCGGGATAGGAGATGGGGACGCCGGAGCCGCACCGCAAGGCATTGGGGATGGGGCGCGCCGGCATACGCAGAATAGATAATCCGGAAAACGGATGGAACGATGCCATGCAAGGGAAGTCCGCGGTGAACATGCGGTCGTTGTGCAACGAGTTCCGGCCGCCATGAAGCCACGGCTGCGCATTTACTATCCTTTCGTGCGATCTGAAAAAGCGGCCGATCTATGAACATGCTACCTGCGTTGTCATCCCGGAAATCGCACGTCAGCGCGATTGCCCGGGACCCGTGAACACCGAGCGGCGATCAAGGTATCTTGACGCGTTTCGTGTGCATGGGTCCCGGGCTCCGCCACTGACGTGGCGGCCCCGGGATGACAAATGTGGTGTAGTTTCATCATGCACAACGGATATTGACATCTAACGTATAGTACGTATATTCTATTCCAATATGCGTAATATGTCAAGGACTCGATGATGACCCAGGAGAAACCGCCGGCCGTTGAGCCGAACGCGACATCGGCGCCGTTCAGCCGTGGCGAGCGGCTGGCGCGGGATGTGCTCTATTCCCTGCAGATCGAGAAGCGGCCCTGGGTGGAGGTCGTCGCCAACCGGCGTGCCGTGGTGATGGATACTTTCAAGCAGTTCGACAGCGCGGACGAATTCGAGGGCATGCTGGCAGCACAGATGGCGGCGGCCCACAGCATCTTCCTGGGATCGAGCTTCCTTGCCGTCGACAAAGCCCGCCCCGACCGCGAACGCGCCTATTATCTGCGCCAGGCCGCGCGGCTGATGGGCCTGTATCGCCAGCATTTCAGCCTGCTGCTGAAGTGTCGGAAGGACCGGGAATTCGCCCGCCGCGCCGCCGCCGCTGTGCAACGCCTGGCGCCGGTAGACCCGGCACCGTCTGCAATCAAAGCCTCAGCTGGAAAACCGCCGGCCGACGATCATTCTCCGGCAGTCTATCGCGCCATCGACAAGCGCAACCCGATGGGCGTCGCACTCCCGTCGGAGAATGAGAACGCGGCGGCGAAGGAATTGGCGGCCTTGCCCTTCGCCATGGCTGCGTCGACGAAACTTTCCAGGCCGCTATTGATGGAAGGTACTGCCCTCGCCCGCGCGCTAGGGCCGTGACCCGGGGATCGGGCTCAAGTGCGACTCCCGCGCCGGGCCCAGAACCGCAGGGGCGGCTTCGGCAAAATCCAGGACAGCGTCGTGTCGATGCGGCGGAAAGCGCTGGCGTTGGCGAAGCGCGCCTGGACCGTCGGCCAGATATCCTCCGGCGGCGAGGTGCCGAAAGTGTTGAGGTAGAAGTCGAGCGTTTCGGCATATTGATCGCGAAATTTCTCGCCCTGCACCTTGCCGCCGCGGGTGGGGTTGTGATGCAGCGGCTGTCGCAGGACCTGGCCGCAAAACTCGTCCCAGTAGCTTTTCGTATAGATCAGATGCAGATGCCAGGCCTGATCGACCGCATCCGATGGCGTGACTTCGCCGCCGCTCTTCAGTGCCAGGTAACAGAATTTCTTGTACTCGGCGATGACGCGGCCCGCATGGTGCCGCGACCAGCCATTGTCGCGGGCCAGCCGCAGTGAGAATGGCAGCGCCGACTCCGGATCGTCGAGCGCAAATTGCTGCAGGCGAATCCAGAGCGCATCCTGCCGGAAATCCGGCACTGCATCCTTTGCCGCGTGAACAGGTGTGACTGCATCCATCATCATGACTCCTGGGAGAAGTTCTGTCAGCCGCCGCATCCTCCGCACCCGCCGCAACCTCCACAGCCGCCGCATCCACCGCCACAGCCACCGCCGCTGGAGGTGTTGTACTCCGCACTGGCTTTCTTGACGCTCTTGTCAAGAAGAGTCGCGAAAGCATCGGCCGGACTGTCGGCCAGGATTCCAAAGCCGAGAACCGCGATAAGGACCCGTTGCTTTGCCGGCGGCGTGAGGTCCCAGGTCTCGGCATTGAACTTTGAAAAGGATGCGTACTTGCTGAGCAACGATCCCAGATATCGCTTACCTTTTCTTGAGGGGCGATAGGCAACAAGGGGATTGAGGAAGAGCAGAAGAACCATGGCGATGAAAGCGAACCAGAAAATCGGCAGCTCCGCGCCGAGGACAAAGTTCAGGACCAGGGCGAGTAAAAGCAGCGCCGCGAATCCGCCACGCAGCAATTTGCTGATCCGGTCATCGCTGGAGATCCAGCCCTTCAGCAGGCCAATCCGCTTGAGGTCCTGTCGATAGCACCGGCAGGTATCCACCAGTTCCGGCGGGAACGGCATGGTGAAGATCTCCCGAGCCGACCGCGGCGTCTCAAAAAACTCGAGCAGATTCTGATCGGGCAGCGGCAACTCCCGCCGGTCCGGCGAGTCCGGTGCCGTGGCCAGCCAGCGGATGGTGCCGTACCAGCACTTCTGTTCATGGACGATTAGATAGCCCATCCGCGCCAGCTCGTAGAGCCGCAGCTTTAGGATCTCGCGGGCGCCGCCGCGGAGATAGGCGATGCGGTAGGGATCGACCGAAAACTCGGTGGGAACGCCGTCAATACTGGAATTTGAATTCGATTCCCCGACCGCGGTGCTCGTCATCGACCAACTCCCGTTTGTTGAACAAGGGTCACGCCGGTTGGCTCATTCAATTCAAGGCAGACACGTCAGACTGCAATATGGCGTCCGCGAACTGATCTCATCGGCCGCTAGCCGCCGCATCCTCCGCAACCGCCGCAGCCGCCGCAGCCTCCACAACCACCGCCGACTTCTACGCCATACCCGACGCTGCCATCCCCATTACTGCCCTTGAAGAGTTGCGCGAGAGCGTCGACGGAACTCTTGAGCAGGATGTCGAAGCCGAAAACAGCAACGGCGCCGAGTTTCGTCATGTGCGGCGTGTCATCCCAGGTTGCGCTGTCGAATTTCGCAAAAGATGCATACTGACGCTTGACATCATTCAGGAATCGGCGGCCTCGCTTTGAGGGGCGGTATGCAAGCCCGCCATACAGAAGCAATCCAACCACAATCAACCCGACGAGGGCGCCAAAACAGAGCAGCAATGTATTCGCAATCAGACCGAAGAAAAATGTCGCAAGGAAAATGCCGAAGACCAAAATGACGATGCGTTTGTAGATCACGCTTTCGACCGCCACTCGGCCAGTCAGCAGTCCGTCTTGCCAGAAGTCCTGCCTGTACTGCCTGCAGGCGGCTTCCAATTCCGGGGGAAACGCAAGCTTGAAGATCTCCTTCATCTTCCGTCGCGATTTCAAGAACTCGAGCCAATACAGGTCCGGCGCCGACAGCGCGCTCAAGTCCGGCGCATCGGACGCCACCGCCAACCATCGCTCATAGCCGTTCTGCCACCTCCGCTCGAAGACGACCAAGTACCCCATCAGCATCAACTCAAACAGTCGCAGCTTCAGGAGTTCCCGCGGGCCGCCGCGCAGATAGGCGATGGCGTATGGATCGGGAAGAGTCCCGGCGAGAGCAGTATGGATGCCGCTGCTTGAATTCGCTGACTTAGCGATGATGCTTGCCATCGACCAACTCCAGCTTGCAAGACGGGGCCCACGCCGGTTGGTGTCGCAGCACTCAGCAGAGATGCCAGGATGCTCGGGAACAAAATCAATGGGAGCAACACCGGCTTTGACGGCAACGATTATACAATGAGTGCCGCCGGCACTCGACAAGAATTAAGCAATGCGGATTCGGCGCTCGCCGGGTATCCGGAAATGCCGGCATGAACCGGATTTGATTGGGACTTTTGTCGGCGATGCCACCGGCAAGCGGACCGCGCGCCGCGGGCCGTGCTTTTGCGAGTTAGTCGCTCTCGCGAATGGATTCCGCCCCGGCAGCCTTCGCCGCGTTGAAGCGGCGCGAGGCCGCGCCGGCTGATGTGCCGGCGCGGCGCAACGAAATCTAGAGGCTGCCGACGAGCACGTCCTCGCCGATGGAGACGTTGTCGGCGGTCTGCAGCGTGACGGTGATCTCGAAGCCATTGCCGACATTGCCGTCGGTATCGACGGCGACATCGACAGTCGCACCCTTGTCGGTGATGGCGACACGCGCGGCGCGGTCGGCGGTCGCAAGGCCGAGGCCATCGAACAGGAGATCGAGATCCACCGTGTCCTGGCCGCCCACGGGATTGCCGTCGAACTTGGATACGAGGTCATGGCCGTCGAGCACGCTGGAATAAGCGATCGTGTCGTTGCCGAGGCCGACGGCGATGGTGTCGTTGCCCGCCTCGCCGAAGACCGTGTCATTGCCCGTGCCACCGCCGAGCGAGTTGTTGCCGGTGCCACCCAACAGCAAGTCGTTATTGCCACCGCCAAGCAGCGTATCGTTGTCCGCGCCGCCGTTCAGCTCGACCCGCAGGGTCGACGCCGGCAGCGTGGAGGCGTTAATCAAGTCGTTGCCGCCAAAGCCACGGATCACCAGGCGGTCATTGGCCGCTTCGGCATCGTCGATTGTCACCTGGGATGACAGCCCGTTGACCGATACGTCGCCGGAAATCAGTGACACGCTGATCTTGTCGGCGCCGGCAGTACCATCAATGGTGACTGTGTCGGGCTGGGCATCGCCACCGCCAGCAGCCGCGCCAAGGTCAATCGCTACCTGCTTGACGTCGGTACCCGAGAGATCCCACACGACGATGTTGTCGGCGCCGCCGAGGGCCTGAAACTCGATGCGCTCGACGTCGTTGATGTCCATGACGATGTTGGCGACATTGCGCAAGAACAACGCGCGGCCGCCATTGGCGAGGATGTCGATGTTCTCGGCGATGTTCGCGCCGCTAAAGTGCAGCGTGTCCAGGCCGCCCTGGCCTTCGACTATGTCGTTGTCGTCGCCGGGATTCCAGACGAACACGTCGTTGCCCAGCCCCATGAGGGCCGTGTCGTCGCCGTCGCCGCCCGACACCGTGTCGTTGCCGGCGCTACCGACGAAGAAATCCGCGCCGATGCCTCCCACCATCTGCAGGGAGATCTTGCCCGGCAAAAGCGAACTGGCGTCGATGACATCGTTCCCGCCAAGTCCGTTTACGGTCAGGATGTCGGACTTGGCGCCATGGGCGACTGTCGCCAGCGCCGGAGTCCCTGTCACGACGATCTGGTTGCCCGCCGAGGCGATGATGATGTTGTCGCCGCCGGCGGTGGTGCCGGTGACGGTGACGATATCGATCTTGTTATCAGGCGAAGCGCCGCCCGGCGCCGCGGCCAGATCAACCGTGATCTCCGTGACATCGGTGCCCGTGAGATCGTTGATGGCGATATTGTCCGCGCCGCCGCCGGCGCGAATCTCAATATGCTCCACATCGTCCATGTCCATGACGACGCCGCCGACGTCGCGCGTCAGCAGGCTTCGCCCGCCATTGGCGCTCACCGCGATGAACTCCGCCGCGGCGGAGCTGTTGAATCGCAGGGTGTCGATATCGGACTGCCCTTCCACGATATCGGCGCCATCGCCGTTGTTCCACAGGAACAGGTCGTTGCCCGCGCCGAGGAAGGCGGTATCGTTGGCGTCGTCGCCCACGACCGAGTCGTTTCCATCGCCGGCAATCAGCACGTCGGAGCCGAGGCTGCCGGCGATGGTGTCGTTGCCGGCGCCGCCGTCGACGGTCAGGCCGATGAGCCCCGCCTGCAGCTTCGAGGCGCTGATCTTGTCGTCGCCGCCGAGGCCGTTGACGGTGAGAGCATCGATAGCTTCCGCGCCGGCGATCGTCGTCACCGCCGGCAGGCCGGTGACGGCGATATCCTTGCCGATGAGGCCGATGCTGATTTTGTCGTTGGAATTTGTGCTGTTGACGATCACGGAGTTGGTCGCGCCGTCGCCGGCGCCGTTGACAGCTAGATTGATCGCGACTTGCTTGACGTCGGTGCTTGTCAGGTCTTCGACCGTAATTTTGTCGGCGCCACCCACTGCCTGAAACTCGATGCGCTCGACATCGTCCAGATCCATGGTGATATTGGCGATGTCACGGGTGAATCGAGCCCGCCCACCATTGGCTGAAATATTGATGACCTCGGCAATATTGGCGCCGTTGAAGCGGAGGGTGTCGAAGCCGCCCTGCCCCTCCACCTGATCATTGCCGTCACCCGGATCCCACTGGAAGACGTCGTTGCCGTTGCCGAGGAGCGCAAAGTCGTTCCCCTGGTTGCCATCGATGGAATCATTGCCCTCGCCGCCGAAGAGGGAGTCGGCGCCGTTGCCGCCCAGCAGGGTGTCGTTGCCGGCTTCGCCGTCGACCTGGATGGCGATCAGGGCCGCCAGATTGCCGGTGGCGGAGAAACTGTCATTGCCGGCGCCGGCCTCGAGGATCAGGGCCTCGGTGGTGCCGATGTCGAGGCTGAAGGGTGCCGGCGAAATCCTGTCGAAGCGCACGCGCGCGCCGTTGGCGGTGGCGGAGAAAACCTCGGCACCGGCGCCGCCATTGATTCCAACCGCGTCGAAATCATCGCCGCCTTCGACCAGGTCCGTGCCGTCACCGGAGTTGTAGATGATGAAGTCGCTGCCGGCCTCGCCGAAGATCTGATCGTCGCCCTTGCCGCCGGTCAGGGTGTCGTTGTCGTTGAAGCCGCTCAGCGTATCGTTGCCGGCACCGCCGACGACGGAGTCATTGCCGACGCCGCCGGATATGTTGTCGGCGCCCGCACTGCCGGTGACCGTGTCGTTGCCCTCGTCGGCGTTCACCTGCAGCAGCATGATGCCGGCAGCGAGCTTCGAGGCGTTGATCTTGTCGTCGCCGGCCTTGCTGGAGACGATAAGGAGATCCGTTGCATCCGCATGAGTGACGACCGTCTGCGCCGCAAGTCCGGTGATGGACACGGTCTTCCCGACGGAGCCGACATTGATAATGTTACTGCTGTCATTGCCGTAGACGATGGGGATATCGAATACGCCGTCGCCGGCCTTGCCGCCCGGATCGGCGGCCAGATCGATCGCCACGAACTTCACATCGGTCCCCGTGAGATCGTTGACGACCACCAGGTCGCCGCCGCCGGATGCGGTGATCTGGATGCGCTCGACATCGTTCAGATCCATCACATCGCCGCCGCGCGTGAGCGAGATACGGCCGCCGGCCACGGCGGCAATGCTGATGGTTTCAGAATCGTCCGCGGCGTTGAAGCGCAGGGTATCGGTGCCGGCCTGTCCTTCGATCACATCGCTGCCGTCGCCGGGATCCCAGACGAACAGGTCGTTGCCGGCGCCGAGCGACGCCGTGTCGTTGCCGGCCTTGCCGATGACCATGTCGTTGCCAGCCGTGCCGGCAAGGGTCTCCGAGCCGGCAGTTCCATTGATCAGGGCCATGGGAGATCAGTCCTCTTGCGCTCTAGGATGTCCGGAAATCGATAGTGACCGAGGCGACAAGCCCGGGGTCGCCGGCTTTCTGGCAGCCGGTCCGGGTCGAAACGCCGTGCTCGTTCCCTGGCGATTGCCCACCGCGCCGCCGCTGTTTTGGCTTCTCTTATCATCCACCCGGTGCGGCGCGTCGGGTGTGATTGCTATCACAATTGGCGCGGATAATCGAGCGGATAAGTGTTTATTCCTCCGCCGGGCATTAAGGTTACGGCGAGGACTTCGTTCAGGTTGCCGGCCGCCGCCCGATCGGTGACGGCCGTCACATTGCCGCCGCCCGGCGCGCTTTACCATGCCGCCGCTAAGGATTGCATGGATTTCCGCGCCGGTCCCCGCTACGATCGGCGCAAGAAATAATGCCCGCCCCTGCAACGCGGGCGGGCAGCGGCGTGTGGACTGACGCGGGCCGGAGTTCCCTCCCCCGCGCCGTTGGCTTCGTCAACTCGGGACACACCGGATTTAACGCGGCCCAGATAGGAGCCGCGCAGGTGCAACTTTGGGAGCGAAGTCATGGCCAAGATCACGGGAACGCTGCAGGACGATACTATCGTCGGCGCCTACGGCATCAAGGACAGCCTGAACGGCGCCGCGGGCAATGATGTGCTCTACGGCTATGGCGACGGCTCGGGCATCGGCGGCACGCCGCCGCTCTACCTGCCCGATAGCGGCGGACCCGCGGACAATGACACGCTGAGCGGTGCGCTCGGCGCCGACACGTTGTTCGGCGGCGGCGGCAACGACCGTCTCGATGGCGGCGCCGGCGCGGACTCCATGGACGGCGGCGACCAGGACGACGTCTACTACGTGGACAATGCGGGCGACGTGGCAGCGGAGAGCAACGCGGACGCCTTCGGCGGCACCGATCTGGTCATAAGTTCCGTCGACCACGATCTTGGCAACGGGATCGAAAATCTCACCCTGACGGGCAAGGCCACCACCGCTAACGGGAATGCGCTGAACAACTCGATCGTGGGCAACGCCCTGGACAACGCGCTCGGCGGCGGCGGCGGCAACGACACGATCGATGGCGGCGTCGGCGCGGACTTCATGGGCGGCGGATCGGGCGACGATACTTATGTCATCGACAATGCCGGCGATTCGATCTTCGAGTTCGGCGGCGACGGCACGGACACCGTGCGCTGGATGCGCAATGTCAACCTGGACCTCAACGCACTCTCAAGCATCGAGAACGGCGTCCTGCTGGGCAGCGCGTCAGTCGGCCTGACTGGGACGGCCGGCAACAACGGCCTAGCCGGAAACGCCGGCGCGAACACCATCGACGGCGGCGGCGGGGATGACATCATGGCCGGCGGCGGCGGCAACGACACCTACATCGTCGACGGCGGCGATTTCGTGTTCGAGGCCGCCGGCGGCGGCACCGATCTTGTGATCAGCAGCGCCAACTACTATCTCATCGGCCAGGCCATCGAAAATCTCACCTTGACCGGTTCGGCGATCCAGGGTGACGGCAACGAGCTCGCCAACGTCATCCGCGGCAATGACATGAACAACTTCATCGACGGCCTCGGCGGCGCCGACAAGATGAGCGGCGGCAAAGGCAACGATAACTACTACGTCAATATTGCCGGCGACAAGGTCATCGAACTGATCGGCGAAGGCACTGATTCGGTCATCAGCACCATCACCTATACGCTGCCGGCGGAAGTGGAGATTCTCTATCTATTCTCCATCACGGCCGCCAATATCAACGGCACGGGGAACAGCTCAGACAACGAACTCCACGGCACCGACGGCAAGAACATCCTCGACGGCAAGGCCGGCGCCGACTTCATGGATGGTGGCAACGGCAGCGATACCTTTTACGTCGACGATATCGGCGATGTCGATTCCGATAGCGGATTTAACGGCGTCGATCAGGTCTACGCCTCCGTGAGCCACTTGATCGGGAGCGGCATCGAAAATCTTACGCTCACCGGGAAAGCGGCCGTCGGAAGCGGCAACAATCTCAACAACCAGATCGTCGGCAATGCCGGCGACAACGTGCTGAATGGCTATGAAGGCAGCGACGGGCTCAACGGAGGTGCCGGCAACGACATACTCAATGGCGGCGGGGGATTTGACCGCCTGGACGGCGGCGCGGGCGCCGATACGATGGACGGCGGAAAGGACAGCGATATCTATATCGTCGACAACGTCGGTGACAAGGCCGAGGAGGCCGATGACAGCAGTCTCGGGGACATAGTGGAAAGCTCCGTCACCTACACCCTCCACGCCTCGATGGACATGTTGTACCTGACCGGCAACGCGGCAATTAATGGCACGGGCAATGACGACTCCAACTACATCTACGGCAATGGCGCGGCCAACAAGCTGACCGGTTTGGGCGGTCAGGATGTACTCGAAGGCGGCGCGGGGAACGATACCCTTGATGCCGGGACGGCCGACGGCGCTGTCGATTCGCTGCGCGGCGGTGTTGGAAACGATGTCTATATCGTGAGCACATCGGACGAAGTCGCCATAGAAGACTTAGCGGGCGCTGCCGGCGGAATCGATACCGTCCAGGCGTTCAGCGCCTATGCCTTAGGCAAGAACCTCGAGAACCTCACGCTCGTCGGCGCTGCCGTTGAGGGCTACGGCAACTCGCTCAAGAATGTTCTCATCGGCAATGACCTGAACAATACCCTCGATGGCCTCGACGGCGCCGACACCATGTCCGGCGGCAAGGGCGATGACACCTACGGCGTGGACAGCGTTGGAGACGTCGTCAAGGAATTTGCCGGCGGCGGGCACGATTCCGTGGTCAGCACTATCTCCTATGCATTGGCTACAGAGGTCGAGAATCTCAAGCTGGATTCGTCCGCAGGTCCGGGCCTCAAGGGGACAGGCAACGGGCTCGCCAACAGCCTCGTCGGCGGCGCGGGTGACGACACGCTCAACGGCATGGGCGGCGCCGACACGATGGATGGCGGCGATGGCAGCGATACGATGATCGTCGACAATATCGGCGACATGACCAGCGACGACGACGCCTCCTTCGACCGAGTCCTGAGCTCCGTCAACCACACTATCGGCGACGGCGTCGACTATCTGACCCTGACCGGCACGGCGAACATCAACGGCACCGGCAATGCGCTTTCCAACGCGATCGAGGGCAACAGCGGCGCGAACATCCTCTCCGGCCTTGGCGGCTTCGATGATCTCAGCGGCGGCGCGGGGAACGACAGCCTCATCGGCGGCGACGATGGCGACAATTTACGCGGCGGGGCGGGCTTCGATACGCTCGACGGTGGCCTGGGCAGCGACACCTACCGGTTCGACAAGTCCTCGAGCGGGAGGGACACGATCTTGAATTTCGAGCTTGGCCCCACCGGCGATGTGCTGGATCTGAGCGACTTGCTGGTGAACTTTGCCGAGGGCGTGTCCAATCCGAACGATTTCGTCCGGATCGTCTTCGCTGGCGGCAACATGGTGTTGCAGGTGGACGCCAACGGCCTTGCCGGCGGCAGCGCCTTCACCGATCTCGCGGTGCTGGCCAGCTATCCCGACGCTACCGTCGATCAGTTGATGGCCGGCGGCAACCTCCAGCTCGCCCAGACGATTTGATAAAGCGTGTCATCCCGGGGCGGCCGCTTCCCGAGCAAACGCGCAGCGTTTGTCTCGTGCGCCGGATCCCGGCACCCAGGAACACCGACCTATCCAAGATGTCTTGAGGATCGCTGGGCGCAGAAAGGCGAGTTCTCTGACAATGCAAAGTATCTCGGTGGGGTTCGCATGACGAGTCTATGTTCATCACACCGAGTAGCTGTTGAGATCACTTGACGATGCCGGTGTTCTTGGGTCCCGGATAACCGCGCCGACGCGCGGTTTCCGGGATGACAATAAGTATCAGCCGCCTTGGCACAGCGAACTTACCTACACCATCTCCCGTTTGATCTTCGTATTCCACTTCTTCTCCTGCACCAGCTTGCCGTCTTCGTAGGCTTCGACCGAGCCGGTGACGTGGAAGTAGTCCTTGTCGGCCTTCAGCATGGTCATGGCTTCCGTGCGCACGGACCAGTCGCCGCGGCGCAGGGTCTGGGTCCAGTGGGTCTCCGCCGTTGCGCTGAGCGGATCGTCGGGCTTGATGCGGTAGGTTTCGCGGCCGATGGAGCCGGTGATCAGGCCGTGGGTGGGATTTTCCGCCTCGCCGAAATCGTCGACGATGCGCAGGATCGACTCGCCGCTGGCGATGTCCATCTCGGAAGTGCGGTAGTTGCTGGCTTCGCGGATGTAGCGCTGCTTCAGCGGCGGCGCGCTTTCGGGCGGCGGGAACGGGCGCAGCTTCTCCTTGCGTTTGCCGCGCACCGGCAGCGTCAGCTCGGACTTGGCGCCGGAGAACAGCGTCATCAGCACCGGTTCCGGCGACGGCCAGATCAGCGGCCAATAGCTGTTGGAGATCGCCAGGCGGATGCGGTGGCCCTTGGGAAAGCTGTAGGCCACATCGTCGAGCTGCACCCGCACGCGATAGCGCTTGCCGGGCTTCAGCGGCGACGGCTTCTCGTGGCTCTCGCGGTGGCAGAGATTGAGCACGCCATAGGTCACGCGCGCGGACTCGCCGCCGGGGAAGACGTCGCAGAGCCGCACGGCGATGTTGGCCTGGGGCTTGTCGACCTCGAGCTCCAGCTCGACCGCGGCCGCGCCGAAGATCTCGATGTCGGAGGTCAGCGGCGCGGTGTCGAACAGCAGCGAGCCGCCGTCATCGATGCGCTGATCGACAGGCTGCTCGGCGCCGAGCCAGATCGGGCAGTACTCGCCGGCGGCGATGCCGGTGTTCTGCGGCGAGCTGAGGGTGAGCTTGGCCGCCGGTTGTGCCCGCTTGTCCAGCGCGCCGCGGTTCAGCTTGAGCTTCAGCGGCTTGATGCTCTTCGACGGCCATTTGTCCTCGGCGATCCAGCGGCCGGCGCGCTCTTTGTAATAGGCCTTGGGTGGCGCGCTGTCCTGCATGTAGGCGGTGTAGAGCGGGTCCTTCTCGACGCCGTTCTTCTTGTCCTTGAGCCAGCGGTCCCACCAGCGCACGGCCTCCTGCAGGAAGCCGATTGCAGGTCCAGGAACAGCAAAATGCGGATATTTGTGGAGCCACGGGCCGACCAGCCCCTTCACCGGCGCCTTCAGCTTGGCGCAGAGCTGGGGCACGGCATTGGTGTAGGCGTCGGCCCAGCCGCCGACCGCCAGCACCGCCGCCTGGATCGCCGACCAGTCCTCGCAGACCGAGCCATGCTTCCAGAAGGCGTCGCGATGCTGATGGCGCAGCCAATTCTCCAGCAGCAGCGGCTCGTTCTTGAGGCGCACCAGCCACATGTCGCGCCAGCGCTGGCCCACCAGCGCGGGATCGGGCGGGCGCGAGCTGTATGACAGCATGGTGGTAGACCAGCCGAGATTCTCGTTCAGCAGGCAGCCGCCCTTGTAGTGGATGTCGTCGGCATAGCGATCGACGGTTGAGTCGATGGAGATCACCGCCTTCAGGGCCGGCGGCCGGCGCATGGCGACCTGCAGGCCATTGAAGCCGCCCCAGGAGATGCCGATCATGCCGACCGTGCCGCTGCACCAGGGTTGCTTGACCAGCCAGTCGATCACCTCCAGCGCGTCGTCCTGTTCCTGCTTAAGATATTCGTCCCACATCAGCCCGTCGGATTCGCCGTTGCCGCGCATATCCACGCGCACGCAGGCATAGCCATGGCCGGCCATGTAGGGATGGGTGAGCTGATCGCGGACCGATGTGCCGTCGCGCTTCCTGTAGGGCAAATATTCCAGGACGGCAGGAACCGGGTCCTTGTCCGCGTCGGCCGGCAGCCAGATGCGCGCGGCCAGGTGGCAACCGTCTTTGAGGGTGATCCAGGCGTTCTCGATCTCCTTCACCTGGCGCGGGAATTTCTCGACCGTTTTCATTGAAACTACTGCCTTTTTCCCGTTCGGCCCGGGACGTTGTAGAGGGGTGGAAGCGCCGGCGGCCGGTCCTTACATGGCGCTGATTTGTATCGGCCGTTCCGCGTCAGCGCAATCCGAGGCCAGGGACGGCCGGTTGCCCAGGCGTGAGACAACTTTGGGATGATTTGGCGAACCTGTGATCGCCGTCACGGGCCGCTGTCCCTCGACCGCCGACCATAAGCGTGTAAGGTGGCGGCCGGCGCCGAGTCGTTAGGTCGGCTGTCCTGCCTTGCAGGGACGACATGATCCGGCGCCACGCTAAGCATTCTGCCGGGAGGCAGAGTGCACCTATGGGGGCGCCGCGGGTAACGGGGGCGGGCGATGGCGGGACTGGCGTGGCTTACAGCAGGACGTGGCGACTGGATTGGGCTGTCCTTTGCCGGCCTGCTTTGGTTGTGCAGCACGCCGGCCACAGCACAGGATTGGGTCCCGCAATTGCAGCCGCCGGCCAGCGGCAGCTTCTACGCCGCCGACGAGGCAATCGTCCTGGTCATCCCCGATGAGGTTGCCGCGGGCGCCGCGGTGGAACTGGCCGTCGAGCTGGATGAATTCGACGTCACGGCACTGCTGCAGGTCGAGGGCGGGCGGCTGCTGCTGGATCCGCCGGAACCGTTGCCCATGGGGCTGCATCAGCTCCGCCTGGTGGAGTATGGCGCCGACGGCAGCATCATCGAGCGCGGCGCCTGGAGCATTGAGGTGCGCGACGGCGAGGCCCTGCAGGAGATAAGCGCTTCCGCCAATACCGGAGTCGATCTGCTCTACCGCTTTGCCGGCAACGACCTGATCGATCCCCCCGACAATTTCACCGCCCAGGGTGCCGGCGACGCCACGGCCCGCATCGCCGACGAGAAGTGGAGCGTCGATGCCGATGCCAACTACTTCCTCAACAGCCAGCAGGACCAGACCATCGACGGCAAGCGGCTGGATATCGGCGAGTATCTGTTCAGCGGCAATTATCAGGCGGAGTCCACGGATATGAATCTGCGCCTCGGCCATCAGGATATCGGCGCGGACAACCTGATCATGTCGGATTTCTACCGCCGCGGTCTGACGGTCACGCTGGCGCAGCCCGATGAGAACCTGTCGGTCACCGCCTTCGCGCTCCGCAGCGAGCCTATTCTGGGCGTCGACAATTTCACCGGCGTCGACGAAAGCGAGAACCGCGTGCAGGGCGTGATGGTGAAGGCGCGTCCGATCGAATCCCTGTCGGAGAATGTGGAAATCACCGGCACGTTCTATGAGGGCGAGACCGACGCCGTCGGCAATGCTTCGGGCCTCGTCGCCGAGGACAGCTCTGGCGCCGGCGGCTCCCTGGCCGTGGATACGCTGTGGCTGGACCGGCGGCTGCGGCTGCGCGGCGAAGTGGCGCTGACCCGCTTCGATTTCGATGACAGCGGCGATCTGCCGGCCGACAACGACCTCGCCTATGACCTCCTTGCCTCCTATGCGCTGATCCCCGGCGGCGAAAGCGATGGCGAATATCTGAGCTGGGACGTTGGGGTGGAGCACAAACGGGTCGGCACCTTTTTCGCCTCTGTCGCCAACCCCTTTGTCCCAACCGACCGCGAGACCACGTCCGCCTTCACCAACGTCATCTGGGGAGAGGTCTCTATGCAGGCGCAGGTCGGCTACGAGACCAGCAACGTCGACGAACTCAACGCCCTGCCCACCGACCGGACCTACTTCGCCACCTTCGACGCCAGCTATTCGCCCGTCATGGAGCCGGATGAGGACGGCGGCTATGGCTGGCTCGGCCAGCCCACCTTTGGCCTGGCGCTGAACTTCAACGACGGCAAGCAGATCGACATACCGGCCGCCTTCGTGGGGATCGGCGGCGACTATCAGGTGCGGTCGGCTACCGTCAGCGCCTCTTCGTTCTACGATTTCTGGAGCTGGAGCCTGTCGCAATCCGTGAATTCGTTCGAGGACCGCTCGGGCGCGACCGGCGATACAAACAACTACCTCACCGATCTCGGCCTGCAGTTCCAGCCGGATGAAAGCCTGACGATCGGTCCTTACGCGCAGTTAAGCATATTCCGCGACAACGCCACGACCGACGATCTGGATAGCGTGAATCTGGGCCTGGATATCGCGGCCGACCTGATCCCGGAAGTGCTCAGCAGCAGCCTGAACGGTTCTTTGAACCTTACGGACAGTGTGGGACACTCACCGGATAGCTATTTCGTTGGCGGCGAGGTGCTGTGGAACGCCATACCGGCCGAGGTCAACCGGCCTGGCGTGGCGCTGGCGATAACCGGCAGCTATCAGCACACGGACGATGCGGATTTCTTCGTCGCCGACGATATCGTGCAGGTTTTCGGCAAGCTGAAGCTGACCCTGCCGCTGGCCTATTGAACGGGAGCTGGAGTTTGCGGATGCGATACTGTTTTCGCGCCCTCATCACCGTGATGATTGCCGCCTGCCTGCTGCCATTGGCGCCGGCTTTGGCTGGCATCGTCGCGGTCACGCCGTCGCCCACCAATTTCAACGTGGCCATGAACCAGGCCACGGCGGTGACCATCAACTGGCGCATCCAACGGAGCCTTCCTCCCGGCCCGGCGAGCGTAATTTCAAACAGCGGCACGCTGACCATCGCCGGCACCACCATCACCATCAATCGCCGGCTGTCGCGGCCGACCTCCGGCGCCGAGCAGGTGGTGATCGTGGAGACTCTGGTGGTGCCCCGCTCCCTGCTGGTGCGGGCCATCAAGTCCGGGGCGCCGCTCACGGGCACCTATGTCCGCATCTTCACCGAGGCCGGCACGACGCAAGTGGCGACGGTGACGTTCGACGTGACCACCGGCGGCGCGGCGAGCTTCGGCATTTCCCGGCTCGATCTGAAATTCCTGGATGATGACTCCCGCGCTACGGTCCGCGAGGTCAACTCGCGGCTGCGGGCAGTGGCGCGGGTGCGCTTTACCGGCACCGGGCTGCTGCAGGCTTCCTGGCAGATCGCCACGCCCACCAGCACGCCCGGCAACGAGATCTACCGGCCCTTGCGGCTGGAGCGCCGGCAGCTCACCGGCAATGGCGATGTCGAGCTGATCAGCCCGCCTTTGCCCACCTCGATCCAGGGGCAGTATCTGGTGGCGCTCATTGTCGAGGAGCCCGGCCTCGGCTTCGATACGCCGCGGCTGACCTATGCAATCCTGCCGCCGGGCGCACCGCTGGCCGAGGCGGCACCGCAATCGATCCTGGTGTCCGCGCCCGCGGCCGAGGGCGCGCTCGCGCCCGGCGCCAAGATCAAATGGTCGCCGTCGCCGGCGGTTGCCGTCTACCGCATCCTGCTGCTCGATCCCGCCGGGGAACCGCTGGCGCCGCCGCAGGAGGACCTGCAGTACGGCGCCGCCGTGAGGCCGGCCACCCCGGGCGAGGTGGTCGCCGGGTTCTACATGCCGGGCACGGCGACAGAGGCCGTCCTGCCCGCCTTGGTCGCCAGCCGGCTCACCCCTGGGCAGCGATATCTGCTACAAATACAGGCGCTTGATAGCGCCGGCGCACCTATCGCCGAAAGCCGCCGCCAGGAGGTCTACTGGCCTTGACCCCGCCCGAGGGCGTCAACTTGAAGCCACGGCCCGCCGAGGATATCGACGGCGAAGCCCTGCTGCGGCGGATCGCGGCCGGCGAGGAGGCCGCCATGGCCGAGTTCTACAAAAGCTACGAGAACCCGGTTTACCGGTTCATCCTCTCGCGAATGAACGATCCGTTCGAGGCCGCCGACATACTGAATGAAGTGATGCTGGAGGTCTGGCGAGGGGCTGGGCGCTTTCAGGGTCGCTCGGCGGTCAAGTCCTGGATCTTCGGGATCGCACGGCACAAGACCCTCGACCGGCTGAGATCGCGCCAGCGGAATGCGGCCAGGGCCGGCGAGGAACCGAGCGAGGATATCGCCGACGAAGACGCGGTGGATCCGACCGAGGCGATCGCCGCCACACAGAATGCCGAATTTGTCCAGCATTGCCTGGACAAGATGTCGGCGGCCCACCGCGAAGTCCTGCACCTGACGTTCTTCGAAGACCTGACCTATGGGCAGATCGCCGAAATCGCCGGCTGCCCCGAAGGGACGGTGAAGACGCGCATGTTCCATGCCAAACGCGCGATGCAGCATTGCCTGGCGAAGCTGATGGGGCGAAGGGAGTAGCTTAAGATGGCCGGGGATCGCGACAAGGACATCGAGCAATCGCTGCCATGGCTCGCCAATGAAACGCTGGAGGGCGAGGAGGCCCGCATGGCAGAGGCATTGGCACAGGAGTCGCCGCAGGCGGCGCGAGATCTGGAATTCATGCGCGGTTTGCGCACGCAGATGAAAACCATGGAGGCCGGCAACAGCCCGGGCGTATTGGGCTGGCGGCGGTTGCAGCAGCAGATCGCGCGGGAACGCGCGCCGGCCCGGAGCAGCGCAGGCTGGCGCAATATCGCCGCCATTGCAGCGGCGGTGGTGATCCTGCTGCAGGCCGGCATCATCGGCTATCAGTGGTCGCAGGGACCGGTGACGACCGCGGGCGGCGACGGCGCGACCTTGCAGGTGCGTTTCGCGCCCGATGCCAGCGAGACGGCGATCCGCGAGTTGCTGCAGGAAATCCATGGCACGATCGTGGACGGGCCGGGCGCGCTCGGCGTCTATCACCTGACGATCGAAGGTGCGGAGGATCATCCGGAGCTTGCGGCCCAGGCGCTGGCGGCGCTGCGGGCCCACAGCGACATCGTGCTGCAGGCCGAACAAGAGCAGCCATGACACCGCGCGTACTCATCCTCGCGGGGCTGCTGCTGCTGGCACTGCCGATGGGCGGCGCCTGCGCGCAAAGCTCGACGACGGTGCCGAAGACGCCCACGGGCAGTACGGATTTCACGGCGACGCCGCCTCCCCCGCCGCCGCCCGGCGGTGGCAGCGGCGTACCCGGCACTCCGTCTGGCGGCGGTTCCGTCCCCGGCGGGCCGACATTTCCAGATCCGGCCACCGGCACCCTGCCGCCGCCATCCACGCCGCCGACGGTGGTGACGCCCGCGTTCGTGACGCCGGAGACGCCGACGGTTCCGGTTCCCAGTCCCGGAGCGGCGACTGCCGTCGCCGATGAGTTGCTGGTGGTCAGCCGCTCCATCGCCGAGGCCACGGCCCTGGCGCAAGCGCTGGCGCCCAGAGGCTATCGTGTGCTGCGGCGGCAGCCGCTGAATTTCCTCGGCGGCGCGCTGACGGCTTTCCGCCTGCCGCCGGGCCAGAGCCTCGGCGGCGCGGTCACCGAGCTGCGCCAGGATTTTCCGGAGCATGTCATTGCACCGAACGGACTGCTGACGCCGGCGGCAACCGAACCGCCGGCGCAGCTCTATGCGAAGACCTTGATCGGCTGGCCGGCCGCGCCGGCGAAGTGCCAGCCGGCGCAAGCCATCGGCCTGATCGACACGACTGTCGATATGAATCATCCGGCGCTGGCCGGGCAAAAGCTTGCGTCGCGTTCATTCCTGCCGGCGGGAATGAAACCGAGCGCGCCGGAACATGGCACGGCCGTTGCGGCGCTGCTGATCGGCAGGGAAAGCGAAAAGACTTTCGGCGGCCTGTTGCCAGGCGCGACGGTGCAGCATGCCAATGTGTTCCATGGCGCCGACGACCGGCCCGCCGTGGCGACGGTGGAACGGGTCGTGGCGGCGGTTGATTGGCTCGGCGGCGGCGGCATACGCCTGGTGAATATGAGCCTGGAGACGGGGTCGAATCCCGTGCTGGACTTCGCCATGAGCAGCGCCGGCGCGAAGGGCATGATCCTGGTCGCCGCCGCCGGCAATGGCGGCAAGGATGCGCCGCCCGCCTACCCCGCCGCGCATCCGGATGTGATCGCGGTCACCGCCATCGATGCCGATGGGCGCATCTACAAGAAGGCCAATCGCGGCGACTATATCGACCTGGCGGCGCCGGGCGTGGATGTCTGGGCGGCGAAGGCCGGCGGCGGCGGCAGCTACCGTTCGGGCACATCCTTCGCGGTGCCCTTCGTGACTGCCGCCATCGCGATCGAACAAAGCGCCATGCCGCACGCCACGGCCAAGCAACTGCTGGCCAAGCTGCGGGCCGGCGCGCGGGATCTCGGCGCGAAGGGCCATGACGCGATCTATGGCGACGGCCTGCTGACCGCGCCGAAATCCTGTGGCGGCGCCGCGGCATCCAACTGAGGCCCGGGAAACGCAGCCCGGCGGTTAGTTGTTTCGCCGCTGCCTGAGCTGCAGTATTCTCGGCGGCTAGGAAACAAGGTGGAGCAACGAAAGTGGCAAAGCAACACATCCGGGCCGGTGTTTGTGCGCTTGGGTTGGCGCTGTTGTCATCGACGGCATCGTTCGCGCAGGACACAACGATGCCCCCCGAGCCTGCAATGGCTGCAGAGACTTCCTTCGTTGCGGATGTCCAGCATAAGCTGAATGTGCTCGGCTACGAGGCGGGTCCGAACGACGGCCTCATGGGACCGCGGACGCGCAAAGCAATCCGCGCGTTCCAAAAGGACGCCGGGTTGCCGGTCACCGGAGAGATCGACAGCGAGCTTTTGACGCAGCTGGAATCCTCTGCCGGTCTTGGCCAAGCCGTCGAGGACCCGGAAACCGTGCTGCGAGTCGAAAAGAAGCTCGACAGTCTGGGCTGGGCGGTTGGCGAGGTCGACGGCAAGGTCGACGATCAATTGCGGAATGCGCTGACCAAATATGCGCGGTTCGCGGACCTTCCCGTCAGCGACAACCTGACGATGGCCACGGTCAATCACGTCGATCAGCATATGCTCCGCAACGATGCTGAATCTGCGTCGAAGCTGCTGTGGAGCGTCGAGACGGAACTGACGCAGCGCGGTTACCGGACCGGCCCGATCGATGGAACCACCGACCAATATACCTTCCGCGCCATCCTGGACTATGAGGAGGACAACGGGCTGCCGCGAAATGGCCAGCTCAATCCGATCCTGCTGGACAGCCTGGAGATCGCGGATACCCGTCCGGTGACGGACCTGGATCTCCGTCAAATCGAAAGCCGGTTGCTCAAACAGGGCTATGCGCCCGGCGCGGTCGATGGCGTTCTCGATGCGCAGACCGAGGCCGCCATCAAAGAGTACCAGACAGATGCAGGCCAGGCGCCGACAGGGCAGCCGAGCATGATCCTGCTCAGCGACCTCGGCAGGTCGGACACCCTATCGAACAGCTTCGTTGCCGAACATGGCGAGCTTTATCCCGGCCGGCGGACGGACTAGGCCAAAGCGATCCGCCGCAGGCCTCCCGAACGCCATCGCCGTCCGCCTGTAAATAATTGTAATACATAGATAATTTATAATGAACCCTACGACCTCCATCGCCGACCCATAGGTGATGGCGGAACGACTTCGCCATCGAGAACGGCAACCAGCCAGATGGAGAAGTCACATGATGAGTCATTCGCAGAAGTTTATCGCCGCGTTCGGTTTGGTCGCAATCGCCTCTGCCGGCTGGATGGCCGGCGATCTGACAGCGCGGGCCGACAACCTGCCGATCGCCGGCGCGCCCCTGGTCTGCGCCAAGGGTTTCGCGGCCAAGGGCGACCAGCACTCCTATAGCTGCAAGAGCGAAGTCTTCAAATGCGGCGCCGGGTTTCAGCTCTTCTTCCCGTCGATCAGCGGCAACCGCGCCGTCTATACCTGCGCGAAGCCGGAGCAGTAAGCGCGGCGGCGTTCCCTGCCGCCCTCCCACGGCGGCAGCACCAGGCGGGCGCGATCAAGGCGAAGCGATCGCGCCCGCCGCCATTTCCGCCGGTTCCTAGAAGAACAATGGGACCAGGGCCGCAGCTGCAATCCCGGCGGGTACGACATAGCGCAGCAGGCGGTGCAGCCAGAGAGCGCCGGTGCGGGACAAGGAGAGTTCCTTGTCGAGGATTCGCGGCGGCAGGGCCCAGCCGGCGAAGATCGCCAGGGCGAAGCCGCCCAATGGCAGCAGGACGTTCGATGTCAACTCGTCCAGCAGATCGAAGACCGTCGCCTGCGCCAAGGTGGGAAAGGCCGCGAGCGGATGCCAGCCTGACCAGATATTGAACGAAAAGACTGTTGCCAGACCTGCGGTGAAGCAGGCGGTGGCCGCGACAATGCTGGCCGAACTCCGCGACCAGCCGAGGCGCTTGCGCAAGGTTGCGACCACGAGTTCCAGCATTGAGATCGCCGATGCCAGGGCGGCAACGAACAGCAGTACGAAGAAGGCAACTGCCGCGACGGTCCCGAAGGGCATGTCGGCAAAGGCGATGGGCAAGGTGACGAACACCAGCCCGGCGCCACTGGCGGGATCGAGGCCGTGGGAAAAGACGATGGGAAAGACCGCAAAGCCCGCGAGAAAGGAGATCGCCGTGTCAGCCACGGCGGAAGCAATTGCCACCTCCTTGAGGCTGATTCCCGGCGGCGCATAGGCGGCATAGGTGATCATCAGCGACAGGCCGACGCCGATGGAGAAGAAGCCGAGGCCGAGCGCCTCGATGGCCGCGCGGGCGGTGAAGTGCGCGAAATCGAACTGAAAGAGGAATCGCACCGTTGCCGCGAGATCGCCTTCGATCATCGCGTAAACCGCGAGGATTCCCATGAGCAGAACCAGCACCGGCATCAGTATCTTCGAGGCCATCTCGATGCCGCCACCGACGCCGCGCATGACGACTGCACCGGACGCCAGCATGAACAGGCCGTGATAGATGATCAGCCGCGCCGGCGAGGCCAGCAGCGCGTCGTAGCGCGCCTGCGCCGCCGCGGCGTCCGGCGCGCCCAGGCCGTTGAGCGCGGTGTCGACGGCATAGGCGATGGTCCAGCCGCCGATCACGGAATAGAAGCTGAGGATCAGAAACCCGGTGACCACGCCGAGGATACCCGCCAGCGCCCACAGCCGGCCCCGATTGTGTTCGGCGGCGACCGCCTCGATGCTCGCCGAGGCGTCGCCTCGGCCGCGGCGGCCGATGGCGAACTCGGCAAACATAAGGGGCACGACGATGAACATCAGGCCGGCGATGTAGAAGAAGACGAACGCGGTGCCGCCATTGGCGCCGACTTCGTAGGGAAACTTCCAGATGCTGCCCAGGCCCACGGCCGAGCCGACAGTCGCGAGGATGAAGCCGCCGCGGCCGGACCAGGTTTCGCGCTGTTCGGTCATGCGATAGGCGGCGCCGCTGTGATGCTCATCGTGCGTGCAATGATGCCGGAAAAATCGCCGGAAGCCATGATCGAAATCATGGGCGCACAGACCAGAGAATGTCCCCTCGCCCCGCTTGCGGGGAGAGGGCTAGGGTGAGGGGACGAAACGATGGCGCCGGTATCCGAAAATGTTCCTGATTGCGACGCGCTAATTGTCGGCACCCCCTCACCCTAACCCTCTCCCCCACTTCGTGGTGGAGAGGAGACAATTTTATTCGTTAGGCGTTCGCCGCTACCGGCATCGCAGGCGCGCCCTTCGTGCGCCGGTTGAGCACGCCGTCGAGCCAGTCGGGGTCCATTTCCGGCACGGAGGACAGCAGCAGATCGGTGTAGTCGTCGAAGGGCGGCGTCAGCACCTGGGTCTTGGGGCCGCTGCGCACGACGCGGCCACGATGCATGATGACGATCTCGTCGGCGATGGCCTTCACGGTCGCCAGATCGTGGGTGATGTAGAGATAGGACACCCTGAGTTCCTTCTGCAGGCGCAGCAGCAGCTTGAGAATTCCTTCGGCGACGATCTGATCCAGGGCAGAGGTGACTTCGTCGCAGATGATCAGTTCGGGATTCGCCGCCAGCGCGCGGGCGATACAGATGCGCTGCTTCTGACCGCCGGAAACTTCCGACGGCAGGCGATCGAGGAACCGCTGGTCAAGCTCGACCATGTCCAGGAGTTCGATGATGCGCTTGTCGCGCGCCCTGCCTTTGAGGCCGAGGTAGTGTTCCAGCGCACGGCCGATGATGTCTCGCACCCGCCGCCGCGGATTGAGCGCGGTATCCGGCATCTGATAGATCATCTGCATCCGGCGCAGGAGTTCCTTGGGCCGGGATTTGAACGAGGGCGGCAAGGTCTGGCCGTCGAACACGATGTCGCCCGTTTGCGGCGGCAGCAGGCCGGTGATGACACGGGCCAGGGTGGATTTGCCCGAACCGGATTCGCCGACGACCGCCACCGTGCGGCCGCGCGGCACGAAGACGGTGACGTTCTCCAGCACCTTGACCTTGCCGCCATAGCTGGCATCGACCGCATTGACGCGCAGCAGCAGATCGGGGCCAGCCTCCTCCGCCTTCTGCAGGGAACGCACGGCCCAGAGCGATTTCGTATAGGCCTGCTCGGGCTGAGAGAGCATCTTGCGCGTCGGCGCCTCTTCGACCAGTTCGCCGTAGCGCAGCACCATGATGCGGTCGGCCATCTGGGCGACGACGGCAAGATCATGGGTGATGTAGATGGCGGCGGTGTTGAACTGACGGACCACATCCTTGATCGCGGCCAGAACCTCGATCTGCGTCGTCACGTCGAGTGCCGTGGTCGGTTCGTCGAAGATGATGAGATCGGGCCGGCAGGACATGGACATCGCGGTCATGGCGCGCTGCAGCTGGCCGCCAGACACCTGATGGGGATAGCGGTTGCCGATGGTCTCCGGATTGGGCAGCCGCAGGCGGCGATAGAGATCGACGGCGTTGCTCTTCGCCTTTTCGCTGTTCATGACACCGTGCCAGATCGGTGTTTCCGCATACTGGTCGATCAGTCGGTGCGCCGGGTTGAAGGAGGCGGCGGCGGACTGCGCCACATAGGCCAGGCGCTTGCCCCAAAGCTGGCGCTTTTCCGGCTCGCCAAGCTTCGCCAGATCCTGGCCATCGAACATGATCGAGCCCGCACTGATGCGGCAGCCCGGCCGGGCGTAGCCCATGGCCGCCAGGCCGAGGGTGGATTTGCCGGCGCCGGACTCGCCGATCAGGCCAAGAACCTCGCCGCGATGCAGCGTGAGGTCGATGCCCTTGACGATCTCGTGCCACTTCTCGTCGCTCTCGCCTTCGATACGAATACCGCGCATCTGCAGCAGGACGTCGCCCTTCTGGCCACTCATGGCTGTAGCTTGCGTCATGGGCTTATCCCTTCAGGCCGCTGGTCTTGTGCAGGAACCAGTCGACGACGAAATTGACGGCAACGGTCAGCAGCGCAATGGCGGCCGCCGGCAGCAACGGCGTGACGTTGCCGTAGTTGATCAGCGTCGCGTTCTCCTTGACCATCGAGCCCCAATCCGCCAGCGGCGGCTGGATGCCGAGGCCGAGGAACGACAGGGCGCTGATGGTGAGGAAGACGAAACAGAATCGCAGGCCGAACTCCGCCGTCAGCGGCGGCAGGATATTGGGCAGGACTTCGCGCGTCATGATCCAGCCGATCCTCTCGCCCTGGAGCTTGGCCGCTTCGACGAAATCCAGCACCACCACATTCATCGCGACCGCGCGCGTCACGCGATAGACACGCGTCGAATCAAGGACGGCGATGATGAGGACCAGGTTGATCAGCGAAGCGCCGACAATCGACAACAGCACCAAAGCGAAGATGAGCTGCGGTATCGCCATTAGCACGTCGACCGCGCGCCCCAGCATTTGATCGACCCAGCCGCCGAGCACGGCGGAAAGCAGCCCAAGCAAGCCGCCAAGGGTGAATGAAATTACCGTCGTCAAGATGGCGATGCCGATGGTATTGCGAGAGGCGTAGATCAGGCGGGACAGGAAGTCGCGTCCGAGCTGATCTGTGCCGAGCAGGAACTGCGCGCTCCACGGTTCGTAGGCGCCGCCGACAAGCTCCGTCTCGGAATAGGGTGCTATCACCGGCGCGAAGACCGCGGCGAGAATATAGATCGCGATCACGATCATGCCGAACCAGCCCGAGAGCGGCGCACGCCGCAGTTCGCGCCAGGCTATGCTCAGCATTGAGCGGCGCACGATAATCGGTTGATGCTCCGCGGAAGCTGTTGTTGGGTCGTTCATGTTGTTGCCTTCCCCGTCACCGCGGATGCAGCAAGCGTGGATTGGTGACGATCGCCACGATATCAGCCGCGAGATTGAGCAGGATGTAAGTGGCAGCGAAGATGAGCGCGCAACCCTGGACGACCGGCAGGTCCTTGCGGATCACGGAATCCACCATGAGCTTGCCGATGCCGGGATAGACGAATACCGCTTCGACAATGACGACACCGACGACCAGGTAGGCGAGGTTGAGGGCGATGACATTGGCGATCGGCGCCCAGGCATTGGGCAGCGCGTGGTGGAAAATGATCTGGCGCGGCGCGATGCCTTTGAGCCGAGCCATTTCGATGTAGGGGCTCGAAAGCAGATTGATGATCGCCGCCCGTGTCATGCGCATCATTTGGGCAACGATGACAAGCAACAACGTCAGCGACGGCAGGGCGCACCGATAGATGCGCTCGAAGAACGGCGTCGTCGCATCGACCTTGGCCAACGAGGGAAAGATGTGCCAGTGGGACACGAAGAAAACCATCAGAACATAAGCAAGAAAGAATTCCGGGGAAGAGACCGCGGTCAGCGTGATAACGTTGATCGTGCGATCGAACAGGCTATTGCGATAGAGCGCGGCCAGCATACCAAGTGCCAGCGCCAGCGGCACGGCAGCGATCGCCGTCATGCTAGCCAGAAACAGCGTGTTCCACAGCCGTGGGGCGATCAGCTCCGCAACTTCCCGGCGAGTGCCGCCCTGGCCGCCAGCGCCCGCGTAGGACATTCCAAAATCGCCCTGGACGATGCCGCCGAGCCAATCGACATAGCGAACGATGGGTGACTTATCGAGTCCGATCTCCTCGCGGAACACCTTGACGGTTTCCGGCGTGGCCGCCTGGCCGAGAATGGACTGGGCGAAATCGCTGGGCAGCATGGCCATCGCCAGGGAGATGATGATCGAGACCACAAGCAGCGTCACGACGCCAAGACCCAGCCGCTGCAAAACCGTTCGCAGAATTGCGTTCACGTGAAGAATGCCCCTCTCGTTCTACGGTTGCCAGTTCTACGGTTAGCCGGGAGCTTCGCGAAAGTAGCGCGGGGGCGGGTACAAGAACCCGCCCCCGCAGTTCATCAGGCAAACCACCAGCGCTGCGCCAGCTTCATTCCATCGACCTCCAGATTGGTGGCGACGGCGCCGTGCGCGACCAGGTTCGAGTGCGCGCTGACATAGTTGTTGAACATCATGACGATCAGGCCGCCATCGTCATGGAGCAACTGCTGCATTTCCGCGTACATCTCGCCGCGCTTCTTGTCGTCGGTTTCGGACCGGGCAGCCAGCAACAGCTCGTTGAACCGCGGATTCTTCCAATGCGTGTCATTCCATGTGGCATCCGCGGCATAGGCCGTGTTGAACATCCAGTCGCAGGTGGGACGGCCGTTCCAGTAGGAAGCGACCCACGGCTTCTTCAGCCACACGTCGTTCCAGTAGCTGTCATCAGGCTCGCGGACCACATTGATTTCGATGCCCGCCGCCTTGGCATGCTCCTGATATAGGACGCAGGCATCGACGGCGCCGGCAAACGCGTTGTCGGCTGTGGAAAGGTCGACCTTCAGCGTCTCGAGGCCCGCCTTTTTCAGGTGGAACTTCGCCTTGTCCGGGTCATAGGTGAACTTCGGTTGCGGATCGTATGCGTACTTGACCGAAGGCGCGATCGGGTTGTCGTTGCCCGGCGTGCCATGGCCCAGGAACACCTTCTGCAGGATGTCTTCCCGGTTGATAGCGTATTTCAGCGCCGTGCGGACGTCGACATTGTCGAACGGCGGCGTGTCGACAAACATCGGCAGCACATAATGGCCGTAGCCGGTCACCTCGAGGATCGAGAGCTCCGAATTCTGCTTCAGCAGATCCAGGGTCTTGAGGTCGCAACGGTCCATATAGTGGATTTCCCCGGTGTTCAGCGCGTTGGTGCGCGCCGTCACGTCGGCGATGGTCAGTACTTCGGCGTCATCCACCCAGACATCGCCATAGTAGTTCGGATTGCGTGTCATCTTGAAGCTGACGCCTGGCTCGAAGCTATCGAGGCTGAAGGCGCCCGTGCGGATGCCGGACTCCCAATCGACGCCGCCGCCATCCTTCGCCGGCATGATCGGCAGATGATAGTCGCTGGTGACGTAGGGGAAGTCGGCGCTGCCGCTCTTCAGGGTGAAGACCACGGTCTCGGGGCCGTCGGCCTTGATATCGGCAATGGGATCCAGCACCGACTTGGCAGCCGATTTCGATTCCTCGCCCATATGATGCCGGTATGTTTCCAGGACGTCGGTCGAAGTGACCGTCTTGCCGTTGTGGAAGGTGACGCCCTTGCGGATCTTGAAGACCCAGGTCTTGGCATCATCAGCCGGTTCGAAGGATTCGGCGAGGTCGGGAACGATCGCGCCCGTGGCATCCATCACCGCCAATTGATTGCCGGTGGAACCGCCGAGCAGGCCTGTGCAGTTATCCGGATAGGTCGCCGGATCCAGGGAGTCGGTGGTGGCGCCGGCGCCAACGCCGATCTTCAGGGATCCACCCTTCTTCGGCTCAGCCGCGATGCCCATGGTGGTGAGCATGCCGGTGGCCAATGCGGTGGTGACGCCCAGCGCCGCCGAGCGGCCCAGGAATTCGCGGCGGCCGATCCGGCCCTTCTTGATCTGTTGTTTCCAGTATTCTAGTTCGCTCATTTTGCTTTCTCCCTCAGCGTCGTGACGACGTTTTGTTGACCCGTGACCTCAAACGCATAGCAATCGCCCGGCCGCGACCTCTCCGGTCTCAATTCGGCGCGGGCCTCCTCCCCTCGGCGGCAGCATAGCGGTCCGCTGCCCACCGGTGAAAACAATGTGTCGCCGCGTCCATGACCGGCGAGAACAGCCCGCCATCGAAGGCCGGCGAGCGGCGCCCCTGCTGCATCCCTTCCACCGCGAAGACGTCCTCCTGGAAGACCTGGCACCAGGCGGCCAGGTTGGCGGCGCGGACTTCCCGGTAGCGCTCGTCCAGCGCCTCGTCCCCGACATAGTAGATTTCCAAATGCTCAATCGAACGGTCGGCCGACAGTGGCTCGATCCGCACCGACTTCACATGGTCCTGATGGATGCCGATCAGCAGATTAGGGAACAGCGCCACATATTCCGCCGAGCCGCGCCAAGCCTCCGGCAAATCCGGGAAGACCGGCAGCTGGGTGCCGTCGCTGGTGTGCGCCGGCTTGTAGGCGCGGCTGCCCTGCCCGGCGAAGCTGCGCTCCTCCAAGATGTTGTAATGGTCCTCCAGCCGCGAGTAGCTGTTCAGGCCGGGATGCACCCAGGGCAGATGATAGGCCTCGCAGTAGTTCTCCACCGCGAGCTTCCAATTACAGTTCACCTGCAGCTTGAGCGACGACTCGCTACCGCCATGACGGATCAGGCTTTCGTTGAACATCGCCCAGCGCTTGCCGAGCGGCGCGATGTGCTGCTCGAAGGGCGGCGCCTGACCGGAAAGATCGACAAACACGGCATCGAACCAGACCGCCGCGCGGACTTCCCGCAGGCCGTGGGCAGAACGGTCAAAGCCATTGATATTGTTGCTCTCAGGCCCGCCGAACTTTGGCGTCGCCCGCAAGGCGCCATCGAGATCGTAGGCCCAGGAATGGTAAGGACAGCGGATAACGCCTTCGCAATGCTTGGGTTTATCCACAAGGGTCATGCCACGGTGGCTGCAGACGTTGTGGTAGACTCTGAGCTTCCCCAGCCTATCGCGCAGAAGGATCAGCGGAATCCCAAGCAGCGCGACAGGCGCGACATCGCCCGGCGCCGGCACGTCACGGCCGAAGCCGATGCAGGCCCAGGTCTTGGCGAAAAGATGGTCTCGTTCGAACTCAAAGCAGGCCGCATCGGTGTAGAACCGATTGGATAGGCCTCGCATCTCCGGTCCTTGCGCCGGAACGACCCGCAGGTCGCCCACCGGCGGCACAGGCATAACAGTCATTCAAGCCTTACCCTGTTCTCACACTCGGGCCGGTTCGGCGCGACGCCGCCCAGCCTTCGGAGTTGTCAGGAGTTTCCTCACTTTGTCCGCATCCGTAAACTGGAAAGATTGTGGGGCTTCGATTAAGATTTCCAAATGCGACCCGGACATCTGCGCCTGCCGCCGGCCAACAGCCTGGTGGCTTTCGAGGCCACCGCGCGCCACCTTTCCTTCAAGGAAGCGGCGCGGGAACTGAAGGTCACGCCCGCGGCCCTGAGCCGGCAGATCAGAATCCTGGAAGAGGATCTGGGATGCCGTCTGTTCGACCGCCTGCATCGCGCTATCCGTCTGACACCCGAGGGCAAGCGGCTGCAGCAGGCCGTGGGCTCCGGACTCAGCGGCATCGCCGCCATGGTTTCGGAACTGCGTTCACCCAATCGCGGCCAGCAGGTGACCATCGGGTCTTCCAGCGCCTTCGCCTTCCTGTGGCTGCTGCCGCGCATTGCGGCGTTCAACCTGGCGCGGCCGGAGATCGATGTGCGCCATGTGATCTCCGATAGCTTCCTCGATGTCGCCAGTGGCGAGGATGTGGACATTCTCATCCGCTACGGCAGCGGCCGGCTGCCCGGCTATGTCGGGCACAAGCTCTTCGACGACGAACTCATCGCTGCCTGCAGTCCGGCCTATCTCAAGCGCCGCCCGCCGTTCAGCGCGCCGGTCGATCTGTTGAATGAGCGGCTGATCCATCTGGAGAATGTGGATCCTACCTGGGAAGACTGGAACTCCTGGTTCAATCACCTCGGCATCACCGAGGCGCCGTCGAGCCGCGGACAGCTCATCAACAACTACATCATCGCCGTGCAGGCGGCGGTGGATGGCATCGGCATCGTGCTCGGCTGGAAGCGGCTGCTGACCAACTATCTGAAGCAGGGGCTGCTGGTGCCCGCCATCGGCGCCGTGGTGCCGACAACAGGCGCCTACTACCAGATGCTTCATGAACGCCGGAACACCGGGGCCAATGTCGATCACCTCAGGAAGTGGATCGAGAAGGAAGCCGCGGCGATCCGGAAGTAGCGGCGCGCTACCGCTGCGCCGGCCCGTCCTTCGGCGGCTCGACGCGGTAGGGGACGCGGGCGCGGCGGTCGGTGTCGTAGAGTTCGCCGCCATAGTTGCGGTTATATTGCTTGGCGGCGTCGATCTTCGGCTGCCAATCCCAGGGCTGGATGCGGCCCTCCATCAGCGCCTCATGGACCAATAATCGCTGGCGCTGGCTGGCGACGATCTGCTCGCGCAGGGCGGCGCTGTTCCACTTTGCCGCGGTCTCTTTGGCGAGGCCTGCGGCGATGGCGGCGTGAGCGGGATCGGCCGCGAGATTCTTCAGCTCATGGGGATCTGCCGCCACATCGAAGAGCTGCGGCGGATCGCCCTTGCAGGCGACGTATTTGTACTTGCCGCGGCGGATCATGAAGGCGGGATGGAAGGTGCCCTCGGCAGTGTATTCGCCATAGGCCGTATCCGCCCAGCCGCTCCCGCCGCCGGACGCCAGCCCGAGCAGGCTCGCGCCGTCGATGGGCGCGGCAGGATCAAACTTCCCATCTCCAGCGAGTTCGGCCAGCGTGGGTAACAAATCGACAAGCGAGACATTCTGCGGCACCCGGCGCGGCGCGAACTGGCTGGGCCAGTGCATGATCAGCGGCACGCGCGTGGCGTGCTCGTAGAAAGTCATCTTGTACCAGAGGCCGCGCTCGCCCAGCATGTCGCCATGGTCGGCGGTGAAGATGATGACGGTGTCGTCCGCCTGACCCGTCGCGCGCAACGACTCCAGGACATTGCCCAGCAGACGATCCGCATAGGTGATCATCGAGTAATAGCCATGGCGCGCGTTGCGCACATGTTCGTCAGTGACACGATATTCGCCGCGGTCGTAGAGGTCGTACATGCGCCGGCCCACGGCATCGCGCTTCTCCGGCGGGATGAAGGGCACTGCCGGCATGTCGATATCGTCATGGCGGTAGCGGTTCCATTCGGCGGTGTGGCCGAGATAGGGATCGTGGGGATGCATCAGCGACATCGTCAGCATCCAGGGCCGCTCGTCAGCGCTCCGGCCGGCATCGTTCAGCCAGCGGGTCGCGGCGAAGGCGACCTCTTCGTCATAGTCCATCTCCAGCGAGCGCTCATAGGGCCCCGCTTCGGTCACGCTCAGCATGTTGTGGAACCACCAATGTATCTTCTCCGGCTGATCCCAGGTGGGCGTCCAGCCGAAATCGGCGGGATACATGTCGCTGGTGACGCGCTCCTCGAAGCCGTGGAGCTGATCCGCGCCGACGAAATGCATCTTGCCGGAAAGACAGGTGCGATAGCCGCGGGCGCGCAGGTAGTGGGCGAAAGTGGGGATGGTGGACGGGAACTCGGTGGCGTTGTCCCAGGCGCCGATGCGGCTGACGAGCTGCCCGGCCATCATGGAGAAGCGCGCCGAAGCGCAAATCGGCGAGTTGGTATAGGCGCTGTCGAACACCACGCCGCGATCCGCCAGCGCCGCGATGTTCGGCGCCTGCACCAGCTTGTGCCCGTGGCAGGGCAGGAACTGCGGCGCGATCTGGTCGAACATGACCAGCAGGATGTTGGGTTGTTTCTTCTTAATTGATGCGGGCATGGAAGTTCCGTCGAGCGGGTTAGGTCGGATATCAGAGCCTTGCGGCAGCATGGCTTTCTATCGCGCCTGGGTATCGGAGTCGCACAAATACGACAGCACGGCCCGACCGCAATTGCCATGCCGCTATCGACAAAAGTGGTCCAGTCGGTAAGAAATGGCGCCCAGGCGAATCAAGGAGAGCGGTAGATGAGCGGCGTACGGGTCGAGCGGCGGGGCAAGGTCTTGGAGATCACGCTGGACCGGCCGAAGGCGAATGCGATCAGCGCCGCAGCTAGCCGCGCACTCGGCGAGGCATTTGCAAAGCTGCGGGACGACCCCGAGTTGCTGGTGGGCATCGTCACCGGCGGCGGCGACAAGTTCTTTTCCGCGGGCTGGGATCTGAAGGCGGCGGCCGAGGGCGACTCCACCGACTATGGTATCGGCGGTTTTGCCGGGAATACCGAGATGTTCGACCTGGACAAGCCGCTGATCGCCGCCGTCAACGGCATCACGGTCGGCGGCGGCTTCGAAATCGCCCTGGCCTGCGACCTGATCATCGCCGTGGAGCATGCGGAGTTCTTTCTGCCGGAGATCAAGATCGGCATCATTCCCGATGCCGGCGGCGTGCAGCGCCTGCCGCGGCGCCTGCCCCGCAATATCGCCATGGATATGCTGCTGACCGGCCGGAAGCTAAGCGCCGCCGAGGCACTGCAATGGGGCCTTGTGAATCGCGTGGTGAAGCCGGCAGAGCTGATGCCGACGGCGCGGGCGATCGCCGACGAGCTGCAGGGCTGGGCGCCGCTGGCGCTGCGGGCGCTGAAGACCGTGGTCAACGCCATCGAGGGCCTGCCGATGCCCGAGGCGTTCTCGCGCATGCGCAGCATTCCCGTCTATCAGCAGATGACCCAGTCGGAGGATGCGAAGGAAGGGCCGCTCGCCTTTGCCGAGAAACGCGCGCCCCAGTGGAAGGGCCGGTGAACAAGAAATCAGCGTCAGCAGCGGGCGGCCAGGACGCCGATGCGCGACGCTTGAAGGCGCTTGAGCAGAAGATCAAGCGCGAACCCGACGCCATCGACGCCTATCTGGAAATGGCTGCGCTGATGTCGCGGCGGCGGGAACCAGGAATGGCGGCGCAGCTCCTGCGGACGGCGCTGGACCGCGCGCCGCGGCATTTGGGGCTGTTGACCAATCTGGGCGGACTACTGGCGGCCACGAGCTACACCGCCGAAGAAGGTATCAGCTACCTGCGGCAGGTGGTGGAGCAGATGCCCCGCTCCTATCTGTCGCACTACAATCTCGCGATCGGCCTGAAGAGTGCCGGGCAGTTTGCGGAGTCCGCGACGCAATTCGGCCTCGCGCTAGATCTGAAACCCGACTTCGCCGATGCCCTGGTCAATTACGGCCATGTGCTGCTGGAGCTGGGACGAGTAGCGGAGGCGGCTCAGGCCTATGAGGCCGCCCTGCCCCTGCGCCGGGCCCCCGGCCTAGTGTCAAAGGCGCCGATCATGACCAATGCGGCGAAGCTGCGGCATGACATAGAGCAGCTCCGCTATCTCGTGGGCCTTGGCCTGCTGGACTCTCAATTCGAGGCGATGATCGACGATTTCGAGGCAGCGCTGGCGGATCTGCCGCCGCCGCCGGCGGGCTCGACCACGGTGCCATTGCCAGAGCCCCATCAGGCGAAGCTGGCGCCGATCTATAACCGCCTGCTCCATCGTCATGGCGGCGAGCCGATCGCCACCGGCGCGGTCAATCCCGACCTCGACCGCGCGGCCATCGAGCAGAGCTATGGCGACAATGCGCCGGGCTATGCCTGGTTCGACGGGCTCCTGACGCCGGAGGCGCTGCGGGCGCTGCGCGACTACTGCCTGCAATCGACGATCTGGTTCCAGTGCCGCTATGGCGACGGCTATCTCGGCGCCTTCATGGATGACGGGTTCTGCTGTCCGCTGCTGCTGCAGATCGCCGACGAGCTGCGCCAGGCCCTGCCCGGCATCTTCGCCCGCCATACCCTGCGGCGCCTCTGGGCGTTCAAGTATGACAGCCGAATGAGCGGCATTCCCATTCATGCCGACTTTGCCGCCGTGAACGTGAATTTCTGGGTGACGCCCGACGAGGCAAATCTCGACAAGGACAGTGGCGGCCTGATCGTCTGGAACAAGCGCATGCCGCCGGACTGGGAACTCTGGCGCTACAAGGACGACATTCCCGCCATCCGGGAATTCCTGAGCAACAGCCGGGCGAAATCCCTGGACGTGCCCTACCGGCAGAACCGGGCGGTGATGTTCAATTCCGACCTGTTCCACGAGACGGGAAGGCTCAATTTCCGCGACGGCTACGCGAACCGGCGCGTCAATGTCACAATGCTATTCGGACGGCGGGAGAGTGGCAGGGTGTAAACGTAGGGGGATCGTTCTGAACTTCAGCAAAGCTGTTCAGCCATGAAACACATTTCCGTGAGCAGCAACAAGCATCCGCGATCCGCGAAAAATCAGCCTGGACCAGCCGGAAATGTGGCCTTGGTCCTTGGCTTGGCGCCTCATTTTCAACAAACTTCATGACTCAATTGGGCTAAGTGAAACGGATCGAGATCGACGGCGAGCCCCGAATGGATATCGCGCGCGCAGGGCAGCGAATCTTCCGGCAGGCTTGGTCGCGGCGCCGCCTGTTGTCAGGCATGGCGGCGCTGCCGGCAGCGGCCTCGCTTGGCCTGCTGGCACAGAAGGCCAATTCCCAGGACCAGCCGGAGGAGGACGTTTCCTTCTTCCGCATCGCCACCGGGCCGACCGACGGCAATTATTTCGACATCGGCGGCCTGCTGGCCACGGCGGTCAGCAACCCGCCGGGGTCGCGGCCCTGCGACCAGGGTGGCGCCTGCGGAGTGCCCGGGTTGGTGGCCGTGGCGGAAACCAGCACCGGCTCGGTGGAGAATATCAAGCTGCTGGGCGAAGGATTGGTCGAGTCAGCCCTGTCCCAGTGCGACATCGCCTATTGGGCCTATTCCGCCACCGGCATGTATCAGACGAAACTGCCGCAAGGCAATCTGCGGGCGATTGCCAACCTGTATCAGGAAAGCCTGCAGATCGTCGTGCGCGCGGAATCGCCGATCAAGAGCATTCCCGACCTCAAGGGCCGCCGGGTGTCGCTGGGCGAGCGCGGCTCGGGCACGCGGGCGACGGCGTCGCTGGTGATCGAGGCCTATGGCCTGACGCCGCGCAGTTTCAAGGGCGAACAGCTCTCGATCGGCGACGCCGTCCGGGAACTGCAGGAAGGCACGCTTGACGCTTTCTTCGTGGTCGGAGGCGACACGATCCCGTCGATCCTCCAATTGGCGGAAGCGATTCCCGTGCGGCTGCTGCCGGTGGATGGCGAGCCGGCGCAGGTGCTGCGGCAGGCCAACCAGTTTCTCACCATGGATGTCATTCCCGCCGGCAATTACCGCAACGAGGCAGCGGTCGTCACCGTGGGTATCGGCACTTATTGGCTTGTCCTCGACAGCATGGCCGAAGGGCTGGCCTACGAGCTCACGAAGTCACTCTGGCATCCCTCGACGCGGAAGATCCTGGACGAAGGCAGCCCCATCGGCCGCAAGATCCGCTTCGAGAATGCGTTCATCGGCCTGCCCATTCCACTGCATGATGGCGCCTCGCGATACTATGTGGAGCGGCGGAACAAGACTCCCGACGGCAACTAGAGCGGCGCCATGACAACGATTCAGGCGGCGCGCTTGATGGTCAGGATATAGACGTCGCCGTCCTGGCGGTTTTCCACCAATTCGTTGCCTGTGGTTTCACAGAAATGGATGAAGTCTTTCGGCGCGCCGGGATCGGTGGCGAGCACCTGGAGCAGGCCGCCCGGCGGCACGTCCTTCATCGCCTTGCGCGCGCGCAGGACAGGCAGCGGGCATTTCAGGCCCTTGGCATCGAGGATGGTGGGTGCAGGCGATGGGCTGGTCATGTCGGCTTACTGATCCTTTGGCTCTCGGCGCTAAACTCTTACATTATGCAGGTTCGAATCCTCAATGGACAGCCATCGGCGCGACCATGACCACGGTCTACACCATCGGCCATTCCAATCATCCGCGGGAACGGTTCATCGAACTGCTGCGCAGGGCTGACATCACCGCCCTTGCCGATGTCCGCTCGACGCCGTTTTCGCGGCGGCATCCGCAGTTCAGCAAGCCTGTCCTTGCGGAGGCGCTCCAACAGGCTGGAATTGCCTATGTGTACCTGGGCGAGGAACTGGGCGGCCTGCGTAAGGACCCGGCGTTGCTGCGCGACGGTGCGCCCGATTACGACAAGATCGCCGCGACGGAGTTGTTCCAGCATGGGCTGGATCGGGTGATCGATGGGGCGAACCGGCACAAGATCGCGCTGATGTGCGCCGAGCGCGAGCCCCTGGACTGCCACCGTTTCCTGCTGGTGAGCCGACATCTGGCCCTGCGGGGAGCGCGAATCAATCATATCCTGGGGGATGCCTCGATCGAAGAGCATGATGACACCCTGCGCCGGCTGCTGGCGAAGACCCATCTGGATGCCGGCGAGCTATTCGCCGGGGGAACGCCGCCCGAAGAAGTGGTCGCGCGGGCCTTTGCGGCGGGGCAGCGCCGGCTTTTCGGGGGTAAGACGCGGGCTCCCTAGAAGCACTGCGCCCAACGCCCCGGGAGGACTGGTCCTAGCGGTGTGGCGGCGCCCTATGCTACCAGCGCGGCAACCGACAGAGAATCCATGGGATCTGCACATATCAACAGTTGCCGGGGCGGCGGCCCATGGTACCAACCGCGCCGCCGGCGGGTCTTCCGCGCCATTTCAGCAAACATCCCCAGCCCATGAGCTTTAACCCGTTCGCCACGGTCGCGGAGCAAGTCGAACTGTCGCCCAAAGTGGCCGACGAGGTGAAGACGACCACCTGCTACATGTGCGCCTGCCGCTGCGGTATCAAAGTGCACCTGCGCGACGGCGCCATCAGGTACATCGAGGGCAACCGCGACCACCCCGTGAACAAGGGTGTGCTCTGCGCCAAGGGCTCGGCGGGGATCATGACCCAATATTCGCCGGCGCGGCTGGAGACTCCGCTGCTGCGGGTCGGTGAGCGCGGCGCCGGCGAGTTCAAAGCCATCACCTGGGACGAGGCACTGGCGCTGGCGGGGCAATGGCTCGGCGATATCAGGAAGAGCGATCCGCGCAAGCTCGCCTTCTTCACGGGGCGCGACCAAAGCCAGGCGCTGACCGGCTGGTGGGCGCAGCAATATGGCACGCCGAACTATGCCGCCCATGGCGGCTTCTGTTCCGTCAACATGGCCGCGGCCGGGCTCTACAGCATCGGCGGCTCGTTCTGGGAATTCGGCGAACCCGACTGGGACCGCACCCGCTACTTCATGATGTTCGGCGTCGCCGAGGATCATGACAGCAACCCGATCAAGATCGGCCTCGGCAAGATCAAGGGCCGGCCGGCCGGCGAGCGCGCGAAGTTCATCTCCGTCAATCCGATCCGCACCGGCTATTCCGCCATCGCCGATGAATGGATCGGCATCCGGCCGGGCACCGACGGGCTGTTCGTGCTGGCGCTGGTGCATGAGTTGCTGAAGGCGGACAAGATCGATCTGGATTTCCTGGTGCGCTATACCAACGCGCCCTGGCTGGTGATCCATGAGCCCGGCGGACCGCGCGACGGCCTGATTGCCCGCGACGGGCAGGGCCATCCGCTCTGCTGGAACCAGACGCGGGGTGCAGCGACCAATGCGCTGGCGGCGGATGTGGCACCGGCGCTGATCGGCGAATTCGTTCTGGTAGACGGCACCAAGGCGCGGCCGGCGTTTCACCTGATGGCCGAGCGTTACCTGGATACGAAATACGCGCCGGAGGCGGTGGCGGAACAAACGGGCGTGCCCGCCGCGACGATCAAGCGCATCGCCGCCGAACTGGCCCATGCCGCCTTCGAACAGCAGATCGAGATCAAGCAGAGCTGGACCGATTGGGCCGGCCGCGTCCATGACCGGTTCATCGGCCGCCCGGTCAGCATGCATGCCATGCGCGGCATCTCCGCCCATTCCAACGGTTTCCACACCTGCCGCGCCATCCATCTGCTGCAGATGCTATTGGGCAGCATCGATACGCCCGGCGGCTGGCGCTACAAGCCGCCTTTCCCGCGCCCCTGCCCGCCGCCGATCCGGCCGGGCGGCAAGCCGGGCCAGGTGGCCGCGAACACGCCGCTGCAAGGGCCGCCGCTGGGATTCCCGCAAGGGCCGGAGGATCTGCTGATCGAGCCCGACGGTTCGCCGCGGCGCATCGACAAGGCCTTCTCCTGGGAGGCGCCGCTGTCGGCCCACGGGCTGATGCATATGGTGATCGCCAATGCCCATGCGGGCGATCCCTATCCCATCGACACGCTGTTCCTCTATATGGCGAACATGAGCTGGAACTCGGCGATGAACACCGCCGGCACCATGCGCATGCTCACCGACAAGGATCCGGCGAGCGGCTGCGTACAAGATCCCGCACATCATCTATGCCGATGCCTATTTTTCGGAGATGGTGGCCTATGCCGATCTGATCCTGCCGGACACGACCTATCTCGAGCGGCACGATTGCATCTCCCTGATGGACCGGCCGATCTGCGATGCGGATGGCGCCGCCGATGCGATCCGCCAGCCTGTCGTGAAACCGGACCGTGACGTGCGGCCGTTCCAGGACGTGCTGATCGATCTGGGCGCGCGGCTCGGCCTGCCTGGGCTGGTAAAAGAAGATGGCTCCGCGAAGTATCCCGGCTTCTTCCCCGACTACATGGTCAATCACGAGCGGCGGCCGGGCATCGGCATGCTGGCAGGCTGGCGCGGCAACGGGAATGAACACGGCAAGGGCGCGCCGAACCCGAAGCAGATCGAGAGCTATATCGCCAATGGCTGCTTCTGGCGCCATGAGCTGGCGGAGAACCAGCGCTTCTACCGCCATGCCAATCGCGACTATCTGCAATGGGCGGCGGAGTTCGGGCTGGTGGATCGCGCCGAACAGATCGTGCTGCAAATTTACAGCGAGCCATTGCAGCGGTTCCGGCTGGCCGCGGATGGGCACGGTCACGTGCATCCGCCGGAACAGCATCGCGAGCGCCTGCGGAAGTATTTCGATCCCCTGCCGATCTGGTATCCGCCGTTCGAGGAGGCGGCGATCGAGACGCGCAATTTCCCGCTCCATGCCCTGACCCAGCGGCCGATGGCCATGTATCACTCCTGGGGTTCGCAGAATGCCTGGCTGCGGCAAATCCATGGCCGCAACCATCTCTACATCAACCGGCAGACGGCAAAGCAGCTCGACCTGGCCGACGATGATTGGGTCTGGCTCGTCAGCCATCACGGCCGCATCAAGGTGCCAGTCAAGGCGATGGAGGGCGTGAACCCCGACACGGTCTGGACCTGGAATGCCATCGGCAAGCGGCGTGGCGCCTGGAACCTGGCCCCGCAAGCGGCGGAGGGCCGCAAGGGATTCCTGCTCAATCACCTGATCTCGGAATTGCTGCCGCCGAAGGCGGACGGTCATCGCTATTCCAACAGCGATCCCATCACCGGCCAGGCGGCCTGGTACGATCTGCGGGTGCGGATCGAGAAGGCCGCCGAACATGAATGGCCGCAGAGCGAACCGCAATTCGCCGACCTGAAGGCGCCGTTGAGCCATGAGAAGCCGCCACTGCTGCGCTACGGCGCGCGCTTCCGCGGCCGCGAGGAATAGAGCTATTCATGCAGGATTTTGTCGACCTGACCCGGCACGTTCTCAAATCGCCCCCCTTGAGGGGGCGGTCGCTCGCGAAGCGAGCGGGTGGAGGGTCGGCTCGGTGTCGGCAACCCCGACTGGCCTCGCTTCAGAGTTCACCGGCTGCGCCAGGCTTTGAGATACCCCCCTTCTGTCGCATCGCGCTGAAGCGCGATGAGACATCTTCCCCCTCAAGGGGGGACGATTGCGGATTTTGGCGAGAGCGAAGTCGTACCGGGGTGACGCCGTGACCTCCCTGCCCCGCAATCCGAGCCCAAAGAAACTGGGCCTCGTCATCGATTTGGATATCTGCGTCGGCTGCCATGCCTGCGCGGTGAACTGCAAGGAATGGAACAGCGGCGGCCAGATGGCGCCGCTGACCGACCGCGATCCCTATGGCGCGAAGCCGTCGGGCGTCTGGTTCAACCGCGTGCACAGCTTCGAGGCCGGTGACGGGCCATCGAGCCGCACGGTGCATTTTCCCCGCTCCTGCCTGCATTGCGAGCAGCCGGCTTGCGTCGAGGTCTGCCCCACCGGCGCCTCCTACAAGCGCGCCGAGGACGGCATCGTGCTGGTGAACGAGGATATCTGCATCGGCTGCAAGCTCTGTTCCTGGGCCTGTCCCTACGGCGCGCGGGAATATGACGAAGATGTCGGCGTGATGAAGAAATGCACGCTCTGCATCGACAAGATCTACAACGAGAACCTCGAGGAGATCGACCGCGTTCCCGCTTGCGTCGCTACTTGTCCTGTCAATGCGCGGCATTACGGCGATCTTGGCGATCCCCAGTCGGCTGTGTCGCGCTTGGTAGCGGAGCGCGCCGGCTATGACCTGATGCCGGAACTTGGCTATGAGCCCGTCAATAAATATCTCCCGCCGCGGCCGCGCCAGGAAAGCGCCGGCTGCACCGGTGCTAAGGCGGAACTCGATCCGCCCGCCAATGGCGACATCGCCAATCCGTTCCTGCGGTGGGTCGACCGCATCTTGTCGCGTTAGAGCCGCGCCGCCCGGTCCATGCATCCCGCCTTTTCGGTCATCCTGTTCACGGTCATCTCCGGCGCGGGCTATGGCATGCTATGTTTGCTGGGAGTCAGTGCCGCCACCGGATGGCTCGCGGCGGACCGCTGGTTCGGAGTCGCCGCCTTCGGAATTGCGTTTGCCGCGATCATCTTCGGGCTGCTCTCGTCAACAAAACATCTCGGCCATCCCGAGAGGGCCTGGCGCGCGCTGTCGCAGTGGCGCTCCTCCTGGCTGTCGCGCGAGGGCGTCGCGAGCCTGATCACGTTCATACCCGCCGGCATATTCGCGCTGGGCTGGATCTTCGGCGCTGACTTGAGCCGCGGCGTCGGCTTCTTCGGCGTCCTGACCGCGGTTTGGGCGGGGATTACCGTTTATTGCACAGCCATGATCTATGCGACGCTGAAACCGATCGCCGCCTGGAACAATGGCTATGTCGTGCCTTGCTACCTATTGCTGGGGCTGGCGACTGGTGCTTCCTGGCTTGCGGCGTTGCTGTTCGCATTCAGCTTCGGCAGCATCTGGACATCGGCGATCCTGGCGCTGATCCAATCGGTCGCCTGGCTCGTGAAACTGGCCTATTGGCGGCATATCGATCTCGTGCGCAGCGAGAGTTCGGCGGAGACGGCGACCGGCCTCGGCCACCTGGGCAAGGTGCGGCTTCTCGACGCGCCGCACACCGAGGAAAACTATCTGATGCGCGAGATGGGCTTCCGTGTCGCCCGCAAGCATGCCCTGCAACTAAGGATTATTGCGACGCTCTTGGCCTTCCTGCTGCCGCTCATGCTGAATGTGCTGGCCGGCGTGGCGATCGCCAATAGTCTAGAAGAAATAGCGATAGCCTTGACGATTGCCGCCGCAGCGGCGACAACCGCAGGAATATTGACGGAACGCTGGCTGTTTTTCGCCGAAGCCAAGCACACGGTTACGCTCTACTATGGCGCCAGCCGGGCCTGACGCGCCTGATACACAACAAGGTACGATATAGATGCGGCAATTCTCCGTAGCTGCGGCAATTTCAGCGGTTCTTCTCCTTGCGGCCTGCGGCGGTCCGCAAAACAAGCCTGCCGCGACTACCGCTGAATTGACGCCGGGAACCGTCGTGCGGGAGGCGCAGTTCGGCCGGCCTGCGCCCGCGCTGCTTGCCTGCGCGGCGGTGAAGGCCAACAAGGGCAGCAACATGGTGCTCGGCGAGCTCGGCCTGGTGACGGAAAGCTACCCGAAGGTCGAGCTTCCGCCGGCGAATGGCGGCAAGGTCTTTGTCGCCATGGAGATGGCGAACAAGGCGGATCTCGTGCCGCTCTGGGTGATGACCGGACGAGAGCTTACGGCCGCCTCATCCTATGTCGAGCTGCGCATGGGCTATTCGCCCAAGGCGGGCAAGGCACGCGCGGCCGAACTCTGGCAGTTGCTGGAAACCTGCAGCGAACAGAAGCTGTAAACGCCGGATCGGACAGCGGCGCACGGTCGCGCAATTACCACTGCGCCGTCACGTCATCGTCACAACTCATGTGCAATGTCGCGATAACGAGCGGCGCACCTAAGGGAACTGGCGACGGGATCGCCCTTCCCGCGGAGCCCCGCCACTCCTATGAAAATATGGAAGGACGGTTCGCCATGACACGGGACGACATCGTGCAATTGCTCAACCACACGGCCGCGTCGCTGCTGGCGGCAGCGCCCAGCATTCCCGGCAAGGCCAACGATCTCCGCTGCATCGCCGCGCGGCTGCAGATCGTCTCCATGGATATCGAGGATATGGAGGACATCAGCGGCATGGTGCTGCAGTTCGCGGCGCGGCGCTAGCCATAGCCCGGCCTGGGTTGCCAGAGGCATCCCGGGACCGTTAGCTTCCCACCCAGGGTTCGGTGGGAGGCATTTTGAGCGCAAACAATCTTTTTCGGGGCGACTGGCATCCTGTCGTTCCCGTGCGTTTTGGCCCGGGCCGGCTCGCCGAGTTGCCCGCCTCCTGCCGCGCGCTGGGCATAGCGCGGCCGCTGCTGATCACCGACAGCGGCCTGGGCAACAGCGCCATCGTCCAGCGGGCCGTCGAGATCAACCGGGAAGCCGGCGTCGCGACCGGCCTCTATGCGGGCGTGCGCAGCAACCCCGTGAGCCGAAATGTAGAGGACGGCGTGGCCGCCTATCTCGCCGGCGGCCATGACGGCGTCATCACCTTCGGCGGCGGCAGCGCGCTGGATGCCGGCAAGTGCGTGGCGGTGATGGCACAGCAGCCGCAGCGACTGCTGTGGGATTTCATCTGGGGCCGGCCGCCGCTCAAGGGCGAGGTGAAGGCGGCGCCCATCATCGCCATCCCCACCACCGCGGGCACCGGTTCGGAGATGGATGGCGGCGCGATCATCACCAACGAAACGACGAAAGTGAAGGAGATCCTCGCGCACGGAAAAATGCGGGCGCGGGCCGTCATCGGCGATCCCGAGCTCACCATCGGCTTGCCGCGCAACCTCACGGCCTGGACCGGCATGGATGCGCTGTCCCACGCGCTGGAGGCCTATTGCGTGCCGGACTTTGACCCGATGGCCGACGGCATGGCGCTGGAGAGCATGCGGCTGGTGGCGGAGTGGCTGCCGGTGGCGGTTGCCGATGGAACCAACATCGAGGCGCGGTCGCAGATGCTGTCGGCGGCGATGATGGGCGCCGCCGCATTCCGCAAGGGGCTGGGCGCGATGCATGCCCTGAGCCATCCGATCGGCGCCATGTACGATACGCACCACGGCCTGACCAACGCCGTCGTGATGCCCTATGTGCTGAAGTTCAACGAAGCCGCGCTGCAGCCGAAGATGCGGCGGCTGGCGCATTATCTGGAGTTGCCGACATCTTCGTTCGGCGCGGTGCTCGACTGGATCCTGCAGCTTCGCGCGCAGCTGGATATTCCGGAGACGCTGGAGGATCTGAACATTCCTTCGGAGGAAGTGGAGATCGTGGCGGCCAAGGCAGCGGCCGATGGCTGCGCGCCGACCAATCCGGTGCACGTGGGCCATGCGGAGATGGTCAAGATTTTCCAGGCCGCCTATGACGGCGCCCTGTAACTCGTAACAAAGAAAGACTGGATAGCGGCGATGCGATGGCTGGTGGGCGGCAATGTGTTCGATGTGGAGAAAGGCAGTTTCCAGCGCGCCGATATCGGCATCGAGGGCGAGCGTATCGCGGCGATCACGCCCCAGGCCAAGCCCGACCGCAAGGACGATATCTATGAAATGCCGGGCGCCTGGCTGCTGCCGGGCTTGATCGATTGTCATGTTCATCTCACCATACCGACAGAGCTCGCCGATCCCGCCGCCGGGGCCAATCGGACAGACGCCGCGGTCGCGCTCTACACGGCGAAAGCAGCGGAGCGGACACTGCAGGCCGGCGTGACCACGGCGCGGGACGTGGGCGGCTGGAACTATGTGGAAATGGCGGTGCGCAATGCCATCAATCAGGGGTTGGCGACCGGGCCGCGGCTCTTCCTCGCCGGCCGGCTGCTGTCGATCACCACGCAAACCGTCGACTATTATCCCGGCATGTACGAGGTGGCCGACGGTCCGGATGCGGTGAAGCAGGCGGCGCGCAAGCAACTGGCCAAGGGCGCCGACCTGATCAAGGTCATGGCCACCGGCGCGATGCTCTCGTCCGAAAACGAGGATGCGCGCGCAATCCAGTTCACTCTGGAGGAACTTAAGGCGGCGGTCGAGATCGCGCACGATAACTTCAAGCATGTCGCCGCCCACGCCCATGCCTGCCGCGGCATCGAGAACTGCATCGACGCCGGCGTCGACAGCATCGAGCATTGCACCTTTGCCGACGAGGCGGCGCTGAAGCGCATTGCCGAAAAAGGCATCTACATCGTGCCGACGATCTGCGCCGGCGAGCTGCTGATCCGCGACAACAGCATGGTGCAGTCCATGCCCGAGCACCTCCGAAAGCGCATGCTGGAGTTCAACGACATCCACATCGCGACGATCAAGCGCGCGCATAAGATGGGAGCGCGCATTGCCATGGGCACCGACGCCGGCACGCCGGGCAATCACCACGGCATGAACGCCTCGGAATGCGTGTTCATGGTGCGGGATGCGGGCATGACGGCGGCGGAGAGCATCCATGCCGCAACGATCAATCCGGCACGGCTGCTGCGGCAGGAGAAAAATCTGGGCAGCCTGGAAGCCGGCAAGTTCGCCGACATCATCGCCTGCCGGGGCAATCCGCTCGACGATATCGAGGAGCTGACCCGCATCGCCCTCGTCATGAAGGGCGGGCAAGTCTATAAGAATGAACTCTGGCGCGAATGACTGATGGCGACGGGTTCATGACCGGCGGCACCATGCAGGACCAATTCATCGAGCAGTTTCCGACGCTGGTGCTGCACCGCCGCAGCCCCGAAAACGGCCCGCTGAATGCCGATCTTGCCGCGCTGGTGCGGAAGCTGCGGGACACCACGCCGAACGCCGCGCCGGGAAGCTCGACTTATGGCGGCTTCCAGACCGACACAAACTTCCTCTATATGGACCATCCGGCGGTCAAGACGCTGCAGCAGCAGATCCACGCCACCGTGCAGGCCTACCTGCCCCGCTATTTCCGTATCGAGCTGACCTCGGCGCCGAAGAATGTCGATGCGCGCCTCTGGGGCTGGGCGGTGCTGATGCGGGAAGGCGACTACAATACGCCCCATGTCCACCCTGAGGCCCATATCAGCGGCGTCTACTATGTCGAGGTGCCGCCGGTGATCGGCCAGACAAAAGAACCGGGCCCGGGCGGCAGCATCACCTTCTACGACCCGCGGCCGGGCGCGGAGATGTATCAGATCCGCCGCCGCCGCATGCAGCACAACGTCGTCCCGAAATCGGGCGATGTCGTGGTGTTTCCCAGTTATCTCCGCCACGCGGTGTTTCCCTATCGCGGCGGCGGCGAGCGGATCTCCGTCGCCTTCAATGCCCGCCTGACCGTGGAATGAAGCGAGAAGAATAAACCGAACCAGCGTTCAGAGAGGGCCGATGCGTGTCGTCGAGAATTTTCCCCGCAAGGTGCGGGAGATCGTCAATACCTTCATTCCCATGTCAGATGGCGCAAAGCTCGCTGCGCGCATCTGGCTGCCGGAGGACGCGGAGAAGAACCCCGTACCGGCAATCCTGGAGTATCTGCCCTATCGCAAGCGGGACGGCGATGGCACCGCGAACCGGGATGCGCTGACGCACCCATATTTCGCCGGCCATGGCTATGCAGGCGTTCGCGTCGATTTGCGGGGCTTCGGCGAGTCGGACGGCATTTCGCTCGATGAGTACACCAAGCAGGAACACGACGATTGCCTGGAAGTGCTGAAATGGCTGGCGGCGCAGCCCTGGTGCACCGGCGCCTGCGGCATGATCGGCATCTCCTGGGGCGGCTTCAACGGGCTGCAGGTGGCGGCGCGGCGGCCGCCGGAACTGAAGGCGGTGATCACGCTCTGCTCCACCGACGACCGCTATGCCGATGACATCCACGCCATGGGCGGCTGCATGCTCGTGGACAATCTGGCGTGGGCCTCGGCGATGTTCGCCATCCAGGGCCACCCGCCCGATCCGGCGCTGGTGGGCGAGCGCTGGCGCGAGATGTGGATTCACCGCCTGGAGAACCATCCGCTGCTGATTGCCAATTGGCTGGAGCATCAGCGGCGCGACGCCATGTGGAAGCATGGCTCGGTCTGCGAGAACTATGACGATATCCAATGCCCCGTCTACGTGGTGGGCGGCTGGGCCGATGGATACTCCAATGCGATCCCACGACTGCTGGCGGGATTGAAAGTACCGCGCAAGGGGCTGGTCGGTCCCTGGGCGCACCGCTATGCGCATTTCGCCGAACCGGGACCGCGCATCGGCTTCCTGCAAGAATGTCTGCGTTGGTGGGATCAATGGCTGAAGGGCCAGGACACCGGCATCATGGCTGAGCCGATGTACCGGGTCTGGATGCAGGACACCGCACCGGCGCGGCCTTACTACAAGGAGCGGCCGGGGCGCTGGGTGGCGGAGCCCTCCTGGCCGAGCCCGAACATCAAAGCGAAGCGGCTGTCTCTCAATGCCGATGGGCTCGGCGAGAAACCCGGCGCGGAGACTCCGCTCACCTTGCACTCGCCGCTCAGCATCGGGCATCTGGCGGGCCATTGGTGTTCCTATGGGCACGCGCCCGATCAGCCCGACGATCAGCGGGAGGAAGATGGCAAGTCCCTCTGCTTCGACGGCGCTGTGCTGATCGAGCGTGTCGAGATCCTGGGCGCGCCTGTCGTCACGCTCGATGTCGCATCCGACAAGCCGCAGGCGCAGGTCTGTGTCCGGCTCTGCGACGTGGCGCCCGATGGCGAGTCCGTGCGTGTCAGCTACGGCCTGTTGAATCTGAATCACCGCGACAGCCATGAATTCCCGACGGCGCTGGAACCGGGGAAACGTTATCGCGTTCGCGTGCAGCTCTGCGACATCGCCCACTCCTTTGCACCCGGCCACCGGATCCGCGTTGCGGTTTCCAGTTCCTACTGGCCGATCGCCTGGCCGGCGCCGGAACCGGTGACGCTGACGCTGCGGGCCGGCGCCAGCTCTCTGGAGCTGCCCGCTCGACAGCCGCGCGACGAGGACGGCAAGCTGCCGCCGTTTGCGCCCGCGGAATCCGCGCGGCCGCAAAAGCCGACCGTGCTCCGCCCGGCAAAGACGGAAGAATGGGTGACCCGGGATCTTGTCGCCGGCGAAACATTCCTGCGCAGCCGGGAGGATGGCGGACACACGATCGCCGAGGCTTCGGGCCTGGAATACGACTCGAAGAAGGAGGAGGAATTCCGCATCGGCGATCACGATCCGGCGACCGCCCGCTGCGACATCCGGAATAGCCGAATGGTCGGCCGCGGCAGCTGGCAGACGCGGGTCGACACCCATACCAGGATGAGTTGCACGTCCCAGGAGTACATTCTCGACGCGACCCTGGACGCCTTCGAGGGAGAAAAGCGCATACTCACGCGGAGTTGGCAGCGGCGTATCCCCCGGGATTTTTCCTAATCCGGAAGACCGCCCACGGCATCCCAGGGCGCATTTGGACGGCAGACTGCCATCCAAAAGAGATCAATTCTGCCAATGGTTCGCGGGCGGAGAAGTTGCGTCCGGCAGCCAAGTCCCTTGTGGCCCGCGGCCCTTCATCGTTAGAATTGTTGATGAAAGAAGGCTTGGGCCTGGGCACCAAGTACAAATCAGGGAGAGAGGGCATGACAAAGTACCAAATCGGCCGTCGCAAATTCGTGGCCAGTGCTGCGACGGTGAGTGCGGCGATTGCCCTGGGCATCAAGCCCGGGAATATCCTGGCGCAGGAAGGCGAAATCCTGAAGGTCCGCATGGAAGGCGACATCCAGGTGCTGGACCCCGGCTATATGATCGGCGGCGCCGAAACGACGGTTCAGTTCGCCACGCTGCCGCGCCTGGCTGTTCCGGTTCAGGACAAGAGCGGCACCTGGGGGTGGGCGCCGTCTGATTACGTGGAAGACATCAAGCAGACCGACGATCCCCTGCGCATCACCTTCAAATTGAAGCCGGGCCTGATGTGGAGCGGCGGCAATGGAGAGGTCACCGCCGAGGACGTGAAGTACTCCTTCGAGCGCATGAAAAACACCGACTGGAGCGGCCGCTGGCCGACCCTGGAAAAAGTTGAGGTCACCGACAAGTATAGCGGCACGATTATCCTCAGCGCGCCGTTCATTCCGACATGGCTCGTTGCCCTATCGTCGGAGTCCGGCACGATCCTGCCGAAAGCATTGGTGGAAAAATTGCCGGACCAGAAATTCACCACGACATTGCCGGCGGAGTGCGGTCCCTACACGATGGCCGAGTGGCAGCCGAAGCAGAAGATCATCCTGAAGGCGAATCCGGACTGGAAGTTCACCAAGCCGTACTTCAGCGAAGTTCACATCATCGACGTCGAGGAGAACAAGGCTGCGGAATTGGCCTATGAGGCCGGCGAATTGCACGGCACCTTCGTCACTCCGGATACGGCGGCCCGCTACAAGCAGACCCCGCCCGCCGACTCCGCGCTGCTCGAGATGGCCGGCCCGTACTGCACATGGATGGGCATGAATTGCGATCACGAGAAGCTGAAGGACATCCGCGTCCGCAAGGCCATCCAGCGCGCAATCGATGTGGACTCGATCCTGCAGGCCGCCTATGCGGGCGTTTCCCCCAAAGCCAACGGCGTCGTGCCGTCGGGCCTGCTGGGCGCGCGCTCGAGCGCCAAGTACAGCTACAACCCGGACGAAGCCCGCGCGCTTCTGAAGGAAGCCGGCGTCACCGACCTGTCGCTCGAGCTCAAGACGTTGAATCAGCAGGATCGCCTGGTGGCCTCGCAGATCATCCAAACCAATCTGGCCGATGTCGGCATCAAGGTGGAAATCATCCCGCTGGACTCCGGCCCGTTCTGGAATCTGGGCCTGGAGGCCCAGGGCGAGGACTGGAAGACGCTGCAGCTCTGGCTGATGCGCTATCGCACCTCGCCCGATCCGGCCGACATGATCCAATGGTTCGTCAAGAGCCAGGTCGGCGTCTGGAACTGGGAGCGCTGGTCCGATCCGGAGTTCGAGGATCTCTGGAATGCCGGCCTCGCCGAGATCGATACGACCAAGCGCGGCGAGATCTACACGCGGATGCAGGAGATCATGGAGGATACCGGCGCCTATGTCTGGATCACCCATGAGCCGCTGAACTACATCCACAAGACCAACGTGAAGCCGGGCTTCGACGCCGGCGGCGAACTGCTGGTCGAGCGCTTCGGAAAAGCATAGACGACGATTTCCGGCGCACGCGGGCCCTCATGGAGAATGCCATTCGCCATGGGGGCCCGTTGCATTCTGAACCTGTGGCGGCCGGCGCGCGGCTCCGGAGTGCCGCAACCAGTTAGCGCATTGCGAGGGACATGTTTGCCTATTCTCTCCAGCGAATAGCCCTGGCCCTGCTGATCTGCACCGTCGCGATAACGGCGCTGATCAGCCTCATCCATGTAATCCCCGGCGACCCCGTCGTCATCATGCTGGGGCCCCGCGCAACGCCGGAAATGCGCGAGGCCAAGTTCCGCGAAATGGGTCTGGACCGCCCGGTGCCCGTGCAAATTGCCGTGTTTCTGGGAAAGGCCGCCATGGGCGACCTCGGCAAGGACATGTGGAGCAAGCGGCCGGTCGCCGTCGTGGTGGCGGAAACGCTGCCCTACACCCTGGCGCTGATCGCCGCCGGGCTGGGGTGGGCCGTCATCCTGGGCATACCGCTCGGCTGCTTTTCCGCCGTGCGGCGCAACAGCGCCATCGACAAGCTGACCGGCGTCATATCGGTCGGCACGATTTCCATCCCGTCGTTCGTGGTCGCTGTATATGCAATGCTCCTGTTCGCCGTGAAGCTGAATTGGTTCCCTGCTATCGGCGCCGGCGACCGCGGCGACCTCGCCGATCAGCTCCATCACCTGGTGATGCCGGCATTCGCGCTGGGCCTCGGCTGGGTCGGATATCTCGCGCGCCTGGTCCGTGCGTCGATGCTCGAAGTCATGGGTGAGCATCATGTGCGCACCGCCCGCGCCTTCGGCCTGCGGGAGCGTTCCATCATTTTCAGCTACGCCCTGCGGATCGCCATCTTGCCGACGATCACGCTGATCAGCTTGGCGTTCGGAACCCTGCTGTCCAGCGCGGTTTTCATCGAGTTCATTTTCGCCCGTCCGGGCATCGGCAAGCTCGTGGTCGACGCCGTGAATTTCCGCAACTACCCGGTGGTGATGGGCGCGGTCTTCATCACGGTCGCCCTTTTCTCCTTCGGCACCATGGTGGCGGATATCCTCATTGCAAGGTTGGATCCCCGTGTCCGTGCAAGCCTCTGATATCGCGGCGGCGCCGGCTGTCGCGATCGCCGGCCCGCCCTCGACGCTGCGGACCGTTGTCCAGCGGTTCCTGCATGAGCCGCTGGGACTGCTGGGCCTGACGCTCGTCGCCCTGCTGCTGTTCACCGGCATTTTCGCGGACTTCATCGTTCCGTTCGAACCGAACAGGATCAATGTTCCAGACCGGATGCAGGCCTTCTCCCTGACCCATCTCGCCGGCACCGACCAGATGGGCCGCGACATCTTCAGCCGGATCATCAAGGGCAGCCAGATCGCGCTCATCGTCGGCGTCAGCTCGATCGCCATCTCGCTGGTTGTCGGTCTGACGCTCGGCATGCTGGCGGGCTACGGCCCGCGCTGGCTCGACAACGCGCTGCTGTTGCTGTTCGACACGATCTATTCGTTTCCCACGGTCATGCTGGCGCTGACGGTCGTCACGCTGCTGGGCGCCAGCCTGACAACGATCATGCTGGTCGTGGTCGTTTCCACGACGCCGGTCTATGCGCGGCTGGTCCGCACGCAGAACCCTCTCGCTGAAGAGTTCGGAATTCATCCTGGCCGAGCGCTCCCTGGGCGCCGGTCCCCTTCGCGTCATGCTGCGCCACCTGCTGCCGAATGTCGTCGGCCCCTGCTGATCATCGCCAGCATGGATATCCCGTCGGTGATCACGCTGGAGGCGGGCTTGAGCTTCCTCGGGCTCGGCGTGCCGCCGCCGGCCGCAAGCTGGGGCCGGACGCTCAACGAGGGATACAACCTGATCCGCGAGGCGCCCTGGATCGTGGTCGCGGCCGGCATTCCGCTGATCCTGACCACGCTCGGCTTCACCTTCCTCGGCGAGTGCCTGCGCGACATGCTGGATCCCAAGCTGAGGCGCATCGTCTGATGGCCGCCGCGCCGCTGCTGCAGATCGAGAATCTTTCCATCGAATTCCGGTCCGCGCGCGGGCCGGTCCATGCGCTGCGCAATGTCAGCCTGGCCGTCCCGCGCGGCAGCGTCGTCGGCGTGGTCGGCGAAAGCGGCTCCGGAAAATCGACCCTGGCTCTGGCGACCATGGGCCTGTTGCAGAACAACGCGACGATCTCGGGCGGCCGGATCGATTTCGACGGCCGCGACCTGTTGAAGCTGAGCCCCGCCGAGCTCCGCGACCTGCGCGGGCGCCGCATCTCAATGGTATTCCAGGACCCGATGACGGCGCTGAATCCCGTGCTGTCGATCGGCCGGCAGATGATCGATATCCAGTATCGCGATTCCGGCAGCACGGCGGACAAGCGGCGCAAGGCATCGGCGCTGTTGCACCGCGTCGGCATTCCCGATGCCGACCAACGCCTGGATCAGTACCCCAACGAATTCTCCGGCGGCATGCGGCAGCGAATCGCCATCGCCATGGGCCTGCTGGGCAATCCGGAGCTGCTGATCGCCGACGAGCCCACGACGGCGCTGGACGTCACCATGGAAGCGCAGATCGTCCATCTGCTGCGGCAATTGCAGAAGGATTTCAAGGGCTCGATCCTATTCATCTCCCACAATCTCGGGCTGATCGCTGAGCTCTGCGACTATGTGGTGATCCTCTATGCCGGCGAAGTGGTCGAGCAAGGGACGGTGCAGGATATTTTCCACCGGCCGCGCCATCCCTATACGGAGGCGCTGCTGGTCTGCGATCCCGCGCGCATCGAGGAGACCCGGCGCGAGCTGCCGACGATCAGCGGCGACGTGCCAAACCTGCTCGACTATCCCAAGGGTTGCGTCTTCGCGCCCCGCTGCCCGCGGGTATTCGAGCCCTGCCGGGACAAGCCGCCCGTGGACACGGCGCTGAGCGAAACGCAATCCGCCCGCTGCCATCTGCTGAACGGCGTGACCCATGGCTGAACCGGCGGGAACCGGCGCCCTATTGCGCGTCAACGACTTGCAGGTGCGTTACCAGGTCATGGGGCCGGTCAAGGCGCTGATGACGGGGATACGGAACCGGTTCGTCGATGCCGTCATCGATGTCACCTTTGACGTGAAACCCGGCACCACCTTTGCCCTCGTCGGCGAGAGCGGATCGGGGAAAAGCTCGCTTGGCCGCGCCATCATCGGCCTGACACCGATCCAGGGCGGCCGGGTCACCTTCGATGGCGCGGAACCGTTGTTGGGCAATGCAGCGACGATTCAGGCCTACCGGCGCAATGTGGCGATGATGTTCCAGGACCCGGTCGCCAGCCTCAGCCCGCGCCTGTCGGTACAGACTTTGATCACCGAGCCGTTCCTGATCCACGGCATGGGCGAGCGCGACCTGCCGGCGGAGGCGCGGCGCCTGCTGGGGCTGGTGGGGCTGCCACCCGATTTCGCCAGCCGCTATCCCCATCAGCTCTCCGGCGGCCAGGCGCGGCGCGTGGGCGTGGCCCGGGCCTTGGCGCTGTCGCCGAAGCTGATCATCGCCGACGAGCCCACGGCCGGCCTGGATGTCTCCGTGCAGGGCGATATCCTGAATCTGCTGTCTCGGCTGCAGCGGGAACTCGGCCTGACCTACGTCATCATCACCCACAATCTCGCCGTGGTCCGCCATGTCAGCGACGAGATGGCGATCATGTATATGGGCCGCTTTGTCGAGCGCGGCCCGACGGGCGAGATTTTCCGCAATCCCGGCCATCCTTATACCCACGGCCTGCTGGCGGCCCAGCCTGTCCCCGATCCGGACCGGCGGCGCAAGAATGTGGAGTTGCAGGGCGAAGTGCCGAGTTTGACGCACCGGCCCGCGGGCTGCGAATTCCATACCCGCTGCCCGCACCAGCGGGACAACTGCCGCAGCGACCGCCCCGGGCCGCGCTCGCTGGCCGGGCGGCGCGAGCTGCTCTGCCACTACCCGCTGACCGGCTGAGGCGGCGGCCCTATTTGATTTCGGGATAGCCGGCGGAGATTGCCTCATTTTCGAAGGCATCGATCGCGGCGTAGGCATTGGCCGGCAAAACCTGGATCCCGACGATCAAGAGCTCCATGCGGGCCTCCCGGCCCATCGGGTCCTGCAAGGCCGCGCCGATGCTGTTGCGCAGCTTGCGGACCGCATCCTTGTCCGCTCTGTGCGACGTCACATAGGGCAAGCCGGGGGCCAGCGGCGATGGCGCCAAGACGCGGACAGCCTTGCGCATCTCCGGGCGATAGCGGGCAACCAGCGCCAGCGTGACGCCATCGATCGCCGCCACATCCGCGGCATTATCAATTACCAGTTGCAGGCTGGCGACATGTCCGCCGCTGACCTTGACCTCGCTGAAGTAAGGACCGCCCACCGCCAGCGGCGCGAGCATCGCCCGCAAGACATTGTAGCCCGAATGGGAATGAGTACCGTTGATGGAACAGCGGTAGCCCCGGAGATCTTCCAGGGATTGCGCGGGATCGCCGCTGCGCACCACCACGAAACTCCGGTAGCTCGCCCCGTCGCAGCCATCGGCGAGATAGACGGGGGTCGCCAGGTACTTGAGAGAATTCCGGAAATCATGGGTGAAGGGATAGCCGCAGGCCTGGCTGAACAGGAGATCGGGTTTGCCCCAGGGCCCCATATAGTCGTCGCCGCGGGTGAGCGCGTTCGGAATATCCGCAATCCCTTCCCGGCTCATGGCTCGGGCAATCGCCTGCCACCACGCATCTGTCGCTGCCGTGAGTTCCGGCAGATCGTACATCGGCAGGCTGGCGATCTTCATCCGGAGACCGGCCGGTTTAGTTGGCGGCGGCGCCGGACATCGTGCCGGGGAAACGATCGAGCCGGTCGGCGATCTTGTAATAATCGCCGCTGTGCTCGGTGAAAATGTGTCCGACCGTTTTCAGCCGCGTCGGCGCATCGAGCGTACCGGCGGCGATACTGATGCCATCACCTTTGAAACGCTGCCAGAACAGGCTGGAACCGCATTTCCCGCAGAAACCGCGGCGGGCCACCTTGGACGAAACGTACCATTTCAGATTGGTGCGCCCAACGATGGTGATGTCCTTGTTCTTCGTATTGGTGTAAGCGCCGAAATGACCATGGAATTTTCGGCATTGGCCGCAATGGCAATTCCAGACCGGCCGCAACTCTCCTTTGACTTCGTACTTCACCGCACCGCACAAACACCCACCGGTCGCCCGGATCCGGGCGGGCTTCGCCGCCCTTGTCTCACGCTTGGCCATGATGCTTGGACTTTCCCCCTGATTTCTTGCTCTTACCGCTCAGCTCGTCGAGCAGCTTTTGCAACAGCTTCGGCATATCCGGGGGTTGTACCACAGCATGGCGGATGAGGTTGTCAAAATGAGCGGCCAACACGCGAATATGTTCCGTACTATTGAACACGAGATACATGTGTCCGCAATAGATGGCTGCGCGGATCGGTCCGAAGACAGTTAACGGCACGGAGTAGAGTTGGGCGCCGTCGAACAGGAACCAGCGCAATGTAGGATAGAGTTCTTCCACAAGCTTGATCATGCTCTCAAGCTGACGCTGCCGCGCCTCCAGGGGAAAATCCCGCCAGATGCCCTCGCCGCGCGCGAAGCTTTCGACGCTCTGCAGCGGACAGCAGACTTCGAGATCGGTTTCCGGGCGGCGCTGGTTTTCCAACCGGGCGGTGTAGGCCTCGATGCGCGACTCCGGCACCGGCCCGCGGTAGTCGCGGTACTCGTAGCGGATCAGTTCTTCGGTCTTCAGCAGGTCCGGCAGGGTCGAGGGCACGTAGCGCACTTTGTAACCGGCAGCTTCGGCATGCCAGCGGGTGAGCCGCTCGTCGGCCGGCGACTGGCCGCCCGGCGCGATCTGGAAGGGCTGGTCGATGATGGCGGCCGACAGCGCCCCCTCCTGGCTCAGGCCGAGCAGCCAATCGATGCTGACCTGCTGATCGGTTGCCACCGCCGCCAGGGTTTCCGCCCGCGGCAGCCGGTTGTTCGCCGGCGACAGGATCTGCGCCAGGGTCGAGCGGTCGATGCCCAGCCGCTTGGCAAAGGCGGCGCGGCTCAGGCCTGATCTTTCGATCACCTCATCCAGCCGCTTGCGGAACGCCTGCGCCGTGTCCTGCCGCTTCATCGCCGCCTCGCCCGATGCCTAGGAAGGTATGTAGCATAAATACCCCAACCTTAGCGAATTATCAACAAATGTGGCAAATGATGATAATCCGTTACGCTTCATGCGCATTCCCTCATATGCCACGGGCGGCGGACGTGAGATGATAGGAATATGGGCCAGTATGCGATTTTCTCTGCTCCGCTGACGGAAAACGATCCGCCGGCGGCAAGGCGTCGTCCGGCAGTCGACTGGCCCACAATCGCCGTGGGCATCGCCACCTATGGGGCGTTCCTGCTGCTGACCTGGAATCACGACCTCCTGCCCTGGTGGAGCCTGCCGATCCTCGGCGGCTACATCGTGGCGCTGCATGGCTCGCTGCAGCATGAGGCGGTGCATGGCATGCCGTTCCGCCGCCGCTGGCTGAATGCCGCCTTCGTGTTTCCCTCGCTGTGGCTGTGGCTGCCCTACAGCCTCTACCGGGAAACCCACCTGATCCATCACCGCAATGAGCACCTGACCTCGCCGCTCGACGATCCGGAGTCAAACTACCTGTCACCTTCACAGCTGGCAGCGATGGCCTGGCCGCATCGCCTTGTGCGCCAGGCGATGCGCACGCTGGCGGGCCGCATGATCCTGGGACCGGCCTACTACATGGTGCAGGCCTGGGGCGAAATGATCCAGCGCGCCAAGCAAGGCGACTGGCACCATGTGCGCCACTGGCTGATCCAGATTCCGGCGGCGGCAATCGTCATGATCTGGGTGGTCGCCGTATGCGATATGCCGCTCTGGCAATACTGCCTGCTGATCGCCTATCCCGCCGTGTCGCTGACGGTCATGCGGTCTTATCTGGAGCACCGCGCGGCGGTGGATGATGAGCAGCGTTCCGCGCTGGTGGAGTCCGGGGCGGTCTTCAGCCTGCTCTATCTCAACAACAATCTCCACCTGCTGCACCACGAATTCCCGGCGGAACCCTGGCACAAGCGGCGCGCCCGCTACCTTGCCGACCGCGAAGGCTGGATCAGGCGCAACAACGGCTATATCTATAAGGGATACCGCCAGATCATCCTGCGGCATCTGTTCAAGCCGAAGGAGCCGTTGATCCACCCGCTGGGCAACGTCTAGCGGCTCAGCGTATTCCCGTATCGAAGGAAATCTCGACCCGCGTCAGGCCGGTTGCGCCGACGCTGATGGTCCGCGGCTGCTGCTCCGGCTGGTGCAGTGGTGCAGCTTCGTCCGGCACGATTTCATAGGCGCCGGGTTCCAAATAAATGACGAAATAGCCGTCGGTGCCCGTGGTGAATTGCTGAATGGCCGCGCCATTCCGTTTCACATGAAACGTCGCCGCGAAGGGTTCCTCGCAGGGTTCGCCGTTGATGCAGACCGGCTGCACGGGGCCGCGGATGACATGGCCCTCCAGGCCGGTGGTGACCACCTTGGTCGGCGGTCCCGTCGGCTCCTCACCATCGATCCCCTTCTCCGAAGAACCGCTGCCGCAAGCGGCCAGCAGCAAGACAGCCGCGGCTGCCAGAAAATTGCGAAATTTCAATGGAACATCCTGAAGTTGACGGTCGTTCTTACGCGGCCGATTTGGCCCGTTCGTCGATCAGGGCGCGCAACTCGGATTCTGTCAATGTTTCCCTTTCCAACAGGCGTGCGGCCGCGCGCTCCAGCAGCGCCCGCTTGGCGGTCAGAATCCCGACGGCCTTGTCGAAGGCCTGGGCGACGATATCGCGCACCGCGATATCGATCTCACGCGCCGTCTCCTCGCTATAACGGCGTTCCTGGCCGAAGGGCGGCGCCGTACCCAGGAAGGGCTGCGGCTGGTCCTCGAACGTCACCTGCCCCATTTTCTCCACCATGCCGTAGCGGGTGACCATGGCGCGGGCGATATCGGTCACCTTCTGCAGATCGTCGGCGGCGCCGGTCGAAATTTCGCCGAACACGATGATTTCGGCGGCGCGCCCGCCCAGGAGGACCGCCATGCGGTTCTCTAATTCTTCCCGGCTCATGAGATAGCGGTCCTCGGTCGGCCGCTGGATGGTGTAGCCCAGCGCACCGATGCCGCGGGGAATGATCGAAACCTTGTGGACCGTATCGGACCCTGGCAGCGACAGCGCCACCAGCGCGTGGCCCATCTCGTGGTGCGCCACTGTGCGGCGCTCCTTTGGATTGAGAATGCGGTTCTTCTTCTCCAGGCCGGCGACGATGCGCTCAATGGCGTTGGTGAAATCGGTCATCGACACCGAGTCGGCATTGCGGCGGGTGGCGAGCAGCGTCGCCTCGTTCACCAGGTTGGCCAGATCGGCGCCGGTGAAGCCAGGCGTCAGGGCCGCGACCTGCTCCGGTTCCACGTCGGTGCTCAGCTTCGCCTTCTTCAAGTGGATATTCAGGATCTGGATGCGGCCCTTCTTGTCCGGCTTGTCCACCAGCACCTGGCGATCGAAGCGGCCGGCGCGCAGCAGCGCGGGATCGAGAATTTCCGGCCGATTGGTGGCGCCCAGCAGAACCAGCCCTTCGCTAGAATCGAAACCATCAAGCTCGGCCAGTAACTGATTCAGAGTCTGCTCCTTCTCGTCATGACCGCCGCCCCACGCATAGGCGCCGCGGGCACGGCCCAGCGCATCCAACTCGTCGATGAAGATAATGGCCGGCGCCTTGGCGCGCGCCTGCTCGAAGAGGTCGCGCACCCGGGCGGCACCGACGCCGACGAACATCTCGACGAATTCCGAGCCGGAGATCGAGAAGAACGGCACGCCAGCCTCGCCCGCGATGGCCCGCGCCAGCAGGGTTTTGCCCGTGCCCGGCGGCCCGACCAGGAGAATGCCCTTGGGCAGCCGGCCGCCGAGGCGGCTATAGCGCTTCGGGTCCTTGAGAAAATCGACGATCTCCTGCAGTTCCGCCTCCGCCTCATCGACGCCGGCGACGTCGGCGAAGGTTACCTTGGTGTCATGCTCGACATAGACTTTGGCCTTGCTCTTGCCGATGGACATGAAACCGCCACCCAGTCCCTGCTTCTCGGCGATGCGGCGGAACACAAACATCCAAATGCCGAAGAGCACCAGCATCGGCACGATCCAGGACAGGAGATCGCGCAGCAGCGTGCTTTCGGTCGTGCCCTTGTAGCTGACGCCGTACTTGCTCAGATCATCAGCGACATTGGGATCGACGCGATGGGTGATGAACTCGCCCGCCTGGCCCGGAGCAGGGTCCTTGATGCGGCCGCGGATATAGTTCTCGGAGACGGTAATTTCATCGACCTTGCCGTCCTTCAGAAAGGACTGGAACTGGCTGTAGTCGATTGTTTCCACTTGCTGCTGGTAGACGCCAAGGAAGTACTGCAGCAACAGCATGCCAGCGAAAGCGATGACGATGTACCAGACGTTGAATTGGGTTTTCTTGTCCATGGCCATGGGCAAACTCCGCCAATGGGAATACGCGGCCGGATTGCTCTTAGAATGAAGGCGACCGCGAGCCAGCGCAATAACCCATTCCCCGCGATATCGCTCCCCTACAGCTGGAGAAATACATGGCGGAGGCCCGTCGGCCTCCGCCATTGGATACAGAGTAGTGGATGGTTCAGCCCGCCTTGACGGCGATCTTCTTGGTTGTCGACTGCGCCTCGGCCAGCTTGGGCAGTTTCAGCGTCAGCACGCCCTTGGCGAAGGCGGCACTAACTTTCTCGCCATCGACGTCCTCGGGCACGCGGATGGAGCGCTGGAACGACCCATAGCTCCGCTCGGACAGGTAATAGTCCTTCTTCTTCTCCTCGCGCTCGAACTTCTTTTCGCCCTTGATCGAGAGAACGCCATTGGCGAGCGTGACTTCGACGTCCTTCTCGTCGATGCCTGGCAGCTCCACCGTCACCTCATACTCCTTGTCGGTTTCAGCGATGTCGGTGGTCGGCTGCAGCCGCGACACATTGCCGTCGCCGGCGACCGCCGGAGCGCCGAAGCCGCGCCACATGTTGTCGAAGATGCTGTTCACATCCCGTTGCAAGTCCGTGAAAATGTCTTCCGGCTCGCGAGAAGCCGAAACGCTGCCGCGGGAACGAGCCCAGGGAACCAGATTTCCGATCATGATATTTCTCCTCCTTGCATCAGTCACAATGCCGATGGGCCAGAGAAGCAATCGCCGCCAGAGCGGGCATTGATGCGAATCAATCGCCGGGGAATATCGACAGGGAGCCGCGACGCAATGGTCCCAACCCACCGATCACATCCTCAGAGAGCGACATGATCCCGCCGGCATCCTCATGGAGAGGAACCGTGCTTCCGGACCCAATCAGGCATCCGATTTCTCAGATGTAGGCAGGTCGTCTGGCGGTTCAAGGGCCTGCGACAGGCTGGCCCGGTCGGAAAATGGCCCTTAGGCGGCGAGCACGCCGCCCTGTTCCTTCCGCTTGGCGACGAACTCCTTCAGCGCCTCGTCGATCGCAGGATCCAGCGTCGGCGCCTGGAAATCCGTCAGCGCCTGCTTCCAGATCGCGTTCGCCCGGCGCGCGGTATCCAGGGCACCCGCCTCGCGCCAAGTCTCGAAATTGCGCCAGTCCGAGAGGATCGGCGCATAGAAGGCGAACTCATAGCGCGCCAAGGTGTGGGTCGCGCCGAAGAAATGACCGCCCGGCTGCACCTCGGCGATGGCATCCAAGGCCAGCGTATCGTCATTGACCACAATCGGCTGCAGGAACTCGCTCATGGACTGCAGCAGTTCGGCATCCAGAACCAGCTTCTCAAACGAAGCCACCAGGCCGCCCTCCATCCAGCCGGCGCCATGGAGCACCAGATTGGCGTAACCCATGACGGCGCCCCAGATGGACATCTCCAACTCATAGGCCGCCTGGGCATCGACCGCATTGGCGGCGCAGGCGTTTGAGGAGCGGTAGGGTATCCCGTACTTGCGGGCGAGCTGACCGCCGGCCAAGGCCGCGCGGGTGTATTCCGGTGTACCAAAAGCTGGCGCGCCCGTCTTCATGTCCACGTTCGACGTGAACCCGCCATACATGCAGGGCACGCCCGGGGCGACGATCTGGATCAGTGTGATGCCCGCCAAGGCCTCGGCATTCTGCTGCGCCAGGGCGCCTGCCACCGTCGCCGGCGCCATGGCGCCCGACAGCGTGAACGGCGTCAGCACCACCGGCTGGCCATGGCGCGCCATCTCCAGCAGGCCCTGCAGCATCGGCCCGTCGAGGCGGCGCGGCGAATTCGAATTCACGATGGAGAAGATACAGGGCTCCCGGCGCAGCTGCTCGTCGGAGATGAAGCCGCGGGCGATCTTGATCATCCCGATGGCATCGGAGATGCGCTGCTTGCCCAGGGAATAGGGATGCCAGACGCGGTCCGTCAGGGTGATCGCCGCGTAGTGCGCGTCCAGATGGCGCGTGGCGGGCGGGATATCGGCGGGTTCCACCGGATAGCCGCCGATGAGCTGCACCACATTGAAGGTCTGGCAGAGCCGCAGCAGGTTGCAGTAGTCCTCGAAATTGCCGGGCCGCCGGCCGCGGTCGAGATCGCTGACATTCGGCGCGCTGGCGACCGAGGCGAAATTGATGTTGTTGCCGCCCATGGTCAGGTTGCGCGCGGGATTGCGCGCATGGAGCGTGAACTCCGACGGCGCCTTGGCGATGCTCTCCGCGATCAGGCCTCGATCGAAGCGGACCAGGTTCGAGCCCGGTTGCACATCGGCGCCGGCCGCCTTCAGCAGGCCCAGGGACTCGTTGTCCAGGAACTCGATCCCGTACTCTTCCAGTATCCGCAGCGAGGTCAGGTGGATCGCCTCAAGCTGGTCGGTGCTCAGCACTTCGATCGGCTTGTAGGGGTTGCGCAGGTTGCGCCAGGGCAACTGCCGCAGGCCGGGGCCGCCGCGCCGTTCGCGCCGGCGGCTTGTCTCACGGGACATCTTGGTCTCCGAACAAACGAAAGCCCGGCCGGTGGCCGGGCGGGAAGACCATACCTTCTCACCCAATTGCGCTCAATGATGCAGTCGCGAAATCACGATGAAACAGAAGGCCCGAAGCGGTTGTGCAGGATGATGAACCATTTGCCGGCGCGGCCGTTAACCAGCCGGCCGCGGTCGGCCGGGATCATCGTCTTGGACACCGAGTTCAGCACATTGCCGCCAATGCCCTCGATCGACCCGTCGGGCACCAGGTCCGAGCCATGGTTGACCAGCACGAAATCGCAATGCATCGGCAGCGACCCGCCGAACTGATCGGGGTCGTCGATCAGGGCGGCCGCATCGGGCGCATCGGCGCCAGCGCGAGTCTTGCAGATGATGTCGCCGGGGACCGGCCGGTAATCCTCGACCATACGCGGCTCGAAGATCGCGTCCGGCCGCTTCGAGCGCCGGATCAGGAACCGCACATAGTCCCAATGCTCGGCGTCAGGCTCGAAGACCGAGGGCGGCGCACCGGCCTCGACCAAGACATACGAGATGAAAACCGCCGACCAGGGGAGCTGCCAGGGACAGCGCTTGCCGAAATCGGAGTAGCAATCGGACCAACTGTCGAAATCGTCGATGCCGATGATGCTCCAGTAATCGCGCAGCGGCTCATAGGCCTTGTAGTCGTCCTCCCACAGCCGCACAGGATCGATCGCCCGCACTTCAGTACCGTCGATTTCGCGGATATGCACCACCTGCCCGCCGAAGCGCTGCCATTCGCCCTCGGCGATGGCGACCGAACGCTGCCAGATCGCCGGGCCATCGACATGGCTGGGCACCGGACGCTGAACGCAGCCGGCCATGGCCAGCAGCAGTGCAAGCATTATGGAGAGCCTGAGAATCGTCATGGACCATGGTCCGATGGCGCTGGGAAGACCGTCAATCCCGCAATGAGCACAGGCTCGTGAACAGATAGCATCTTCCCATTTCCCGCCGGCGGTCCAATATCCCCGGAAGTCCGGAATCTTTGCCTCGGGAGATTGGCATGTTCCCTGCCCGCCATTTGGCCCTCGTCCTTGCCTGCAGCCTCGCCGTCGTTCCATCGGCATCCGCGGAAACCTATAAATCCGAGAAAGCCACATTCCGGCTGGAAACAGTGGCGGAAAAACTGGAACACCCCTGGGGCATGGCCTTCCTGCCGGATGGCCGCATGTTGGTCACCGAGCGGCCGGGGCGGCTGCGGATCGTATCGGCTGACGGAACGAAATCGCCGCCGGTGGAGGGCGTACCCCGGGTGTTTGCGCACGGCCAGGGCGGTTTGCTGGACGTTGCGCTGGATCCTGCCTATGCCACTAACAACCTTATCTATCTCTCCTATGCCGAACCGGGTCCAGGCGGCGGCGGCACCGCGGTGGCGCGGGCGCGGCTCGAACGCAACCGGTTGGTGGATCTGACCGTCATCTTCCGGCAGGTGCCGAAGCGCAATACCGTGCAGCATTTCGGCTCGCGGCTGGTCTTTGCCCGCGACGGCACGCTGTTCATCACCACAGGCGAACGGGGCAGCCGCGACCAGGCGCAGAACCTGGCCGTACATCTGGGCAAGCTCATCCACATCAACAGCGATGGCAGTATCCCCGACGACAATCCGTTCATCGGCAAAGGCGACGCGCAACCTGAGATCTGGTCCTACGGCCACCGCAACATGCAGGGCGCGGCCCTGCATCCGGAAACCGGCGAAATCTGGACCGTCGAGCATGGTGCCCGCGGTGGCGACGAATTGAACATTCCGCAGGCCGGCAAGAACTATGGCTGGCCGGTGATCACCTACGGCAAGGACTATTCCGGCGCCTCGATCGGCGAAGGCACGGCAAAGTCCGGCATGGAGCAGCCGATCTACTACTGGGATCCTTCGATCGCGCCCTCAGGCATGGCCTTCTATACGGGCGATGCCTTTCCGCAATGGCGCGGAAATCTGTTCGTCGGCGCTCTCAGCTATGAACTTCTTGCGCGTCTTGAACTGGACGGCGCGAAGGTCACGCATGAAGAACGGCTGCTCAAGGATTTCGGCGAGCGCATCCGCGATGTGCGGCAGGGCCCCGATGGCTTGCTCTATTTGCTGACTGACAGCGATGACGGACGATTGCTGCGGCTCTCACCTTCGGCGCCATAGGCTTCTGCGACCAGCAACATGTCATTCATCGCCCATTGACTGGCCAGCCAGCGCGCCGCTTCGATCTGCCTGGGAGTCATCTTGGCACTGACACGCGCCGCCAGCTTCAGCGCCCGAGTCTGCAATTCCGGCGGTCCCGATTTCGCGGCCACCAGATACCATTTCAGGGCTTCGGAGTAGTTCGCGGCCACTCCCGGCTCGCCATACTCATAGACACAACCCAGCATCACCTGGGACGCGGCATGACCGTTCAAAGCCGCGCGCCAGAGCCAATACATCATCTCGTCTATATCCCGGGGTACCACCAGGCCTTCGAATTGGAGGCGCGCCACTTCGTACTGGGCGGGAATATAGCCCCGGCCCGCGGCGCGTTGATACCAGTAGACGGCCTTCTCGAAATCGCGGTAGCGAAGCCCTTCACCCTGGCGATAGAGCTGGCCGATCCGGTAGGACGCCGTCGCGTCTCCAGCCTGGGCCACCTGCTGCCACTCGGCCATTGCGCCGGCATAATCGCCGCGGCGATAGGCATTGTCGCCCTCGGACTCGGCCGAAGCCGATGATACCGCGAGAGCCAGCATCGACGCCGTCAGGATGGTGAGCAATCTGCCGCGCATCTCAATCCTTTCCCCGGATGCATCTTAGCGCATAGTCAATCCGGATGCAGCCGGAACCCTCTCAGTCATGATCCTATGCCGGGGAATCCGGCTCTGTGAGCATTCTCACAAGCTTGATTCATGGCCGCGCCCCCGTTAACCGCCGTACTGGCTCAGGATCAGCAAGACCGCCAAGCCGATCATGACGACAGCGGTGATAGTATCGAAGATGCGCATCGCCAGGCCGCAGCCGACGCGGAGCGCCAGGCGGCGGCCGCCATAGGCGAGGCCGAAGAACCAGAGCGGCGACACCACCATGACGCCGAACATGAATGGAAAACGCGCCGATAGCGGATAGCTGACGGCGACGCTGCCGACGAAGGCCATCATCTCCAGATAGACCTGGGGATTGAGCAGGCTGAGGGCCAGGGCCATCGCCACCACGCCCCAGCGGCGGCCAGTATCCCGCTGCAGCGGTTGCAGCGCCGGCCACAGCGCGCTCTGCAACGCCCTTGTGCCAAAGGCCAGTGCCAGACCCGCAGCGCCCCAGGCCGCGAACAGCTCCAGATGCGGCATCGTAATGAGGATTGCGCCGAAACCCACGACACCCAGGGCAATCATCGCGATATCGGTGAAGGCGCAGACGGTGGCGACGGCGACGGCGTCCTGCCGCCGAATGCCCTGGCGGAGCACATAGATGCTCTGCGGTCCGAGCGTACAGCAAAGGCCGGCGCCCAGCACAAACCCCTGAGCCGCGACGGCGATGATGCCTTCCCCCAACACCTGTGTTCTCCTTTTCTCGTCCCGGAAAACTGACCGGCGGCGGAATTCGCGGTGTCGATGCCCTAAGAGGTAGGGTGGGCGATTAACCATGACTGTGGCGGCCGTCACAGACTGGCCAGAATTGATCGGCGCGCTCGCGGCGCGACACCATCGTACTTCCACTTAAGTAATTGATTTTTCTAAGGATAATGAACCAGCAATAAGCCGGCGGCCTATTCGGCGGCGCGCCGTGACGGTGCTTGCCGCGCCGCCTGCTCCCACTCGAACATGTAATCGCGCGTCGTCGGCACCGCGTGCTGTTGCCTGGCGATCTGCATCTGGAAGACCATCTGGTTCATGTGGCGGAACGACAGCTCGCAGCCCACGAGATAGAACTCCCACATGCGGCAGAAGCGCTCGTCATAGAGCGCTCGGACCTTGTCGCGGTTGGCTTCGAATCGTTCCCGCCAGGCGCGCAGCGTCTCCGCATAGTGCAGCCGCAGGATCTCCAGATCCGTCACCCACAGGCCCGCCTCCTGCACCGCCTCGAAGACCTCGGAGAGGGCCGGCGTGTAGCCGCCCGGGAAGATGTACTTCCGGATCCAGGGATTCATGCCGCCCGGCGGCTCCATGCGGCCGATGGAGTGCAGCAGCGCGACGCCGTCATCCGCCAGCAGGTCCTTCAGCTTGCGGAAGAACTCGCGGTAATGCGACGGGCCGACATGCTCGAACATGCCCACGGAAACGATGCGGTCATAGCGGCCCGGTTCCTGGCGATAATCGCGGAGATGGAACCGCACTCGGTCGCGCAGGCCGGCACTCGCCGCGCGCTGCTCGCTGACCTTGTGCTGCTCGACGCTGAGCGTGACGCCGGTGACGTCGGCGCCGGTCTCATGGGCGAGATAGAGCCCCATGCCGCCCCAGCCCGAGCCGATATCCAGAACCTTCAGCCGCGGGCGGTTCAGCAGCAGCTTCGAGGCGATATGGCGTTTCTTGTTTTCCTGCGCCGTCTCGATGCTGTCCCGTGGATCGAGGAAATAGGCGCAGGAATATTGCCGGTCCTTGTCCAGGAACAGATCGTAGAGCTGATCCGAAAGATCGTAGTGATGGGCGACATTCTTCTTGGCCCGGCCGACCGGATTGTACTGGCCGATGCGCTTGGCGGTGCGGCTGATCAGGCTGTACCAGGGATTGCCGTCGAGATGCGCGATGTTGCGCGCCGCCAGGTCGAGGAAGTCATAGAGGCTGCCCTCGGCCATGGTCAGGCGGCCGTCCATGAAGGCTTCGCCGACATAGAGCCCGGGATTGAAGGCGATGCTGTGATCGAGCCAGCGGTCGCCCAGGCGGATCGCGCATGATGGCGCGCTGCCATCGCCGAGGATATGCGCCCGTCCCCGGCTATCAATAATCCTCAAGCTGCCTGATTTGATAATCGATCGGAACGCAGCGACTGTAAGCATACTCTTTACGCGCACCCCTACGCAGGTTTTTTGTACTAGCGACGTTGCTTATCCCGCAGACGCAGCAAAATCATAGCACAGGAGATCGGCCGGCTGGCAAGACCAGCCGGTCGCTGCAACAACCCGATAGGTAGCCCGTTTAGGACTGGCCGCCGACCACCGCCAGACGCACATTGCCGCGCAGGACGCGGTCCCGGGGCAGGCGCAAGGTCACGACCGTGCCGGTGCCCACATTGCTCTCCACATTGAGCTGGCCGCCATGGAGTTCGACCATTGCCTTGGCCAGCGGAATGCCCAGCCCGGCGCCCTCATGGCGGCGGGTCCAGGCATTGTCCACCTGGCCGAAGGCGGCAAACACCTTGGGCATGTCCTCCGGGGCAATGCCGATGCCCGTATCCGCGACGCGGATCTGCACATCGCCGCGATCGTCGCGGGTCAACGCCACGCGGACCTCGCCGCTGGCCGGCGTGAACTTGATGGCGTTCGACAGCACATTGAGGAACACCTGCCGCAGCTTGCGCTCGTCGCCGAAGAACCGGATCGTCTGGTCGACGCCGTCGCGGCCCAGCGTGACGCCGGCCACCTCGGCCCGCGCGCCAAGCTGGCGGATGCAGGAGGACAGCAGTTGCGTCAGGTCGAGCTCGCTTTCGATCAGCCGCAGCTTGCCGCTTTCCGACTTCGAATATTCCAGGATGTCGGAGATCAGGTTCAGCAGATGAACGCCGCTCTCGTTGATGTCCTTCGAATATTCGCGGTAGCGTTCCTGTCCCAGGGGGCCCAGCAGCTCGCGCTTCAACACTTCGGAAAAGCCGATGATGGCGTTCAGCGGCGTGCGCAGCTCATGGCTCATCGACGCCAGGAACTCCGTCTTCGCGCGGCTCGCCAGCTCGGCCCGCTCCATCGCCTCATGCAGCTTGCGCTGGATGCGGCCATAGCGCAGCAGGAATCGGGCACGGTGGTTGAACAGCGGCCAGTTGATCGGCTTGGTGATGAAATCCGTCGCGCCGGCTTTGTAGGCGCGGTCGATGAACTCGGTGTCGTCCAGTCCGGTCACCATCAGCACGGGCACATGGGCGCCATAGGGGCGCTTGCGCGTCTCGACGCAGGCGGCGAAGCCGTCGACCCGCGGCATCATCGCGTCGAGGAAGATCAGCTCCGGCTTGAGCTTGTCCACGAGGTCAAGCGCCTCCAGCCCGTCGCCGCCCTCATGGACGGCGAAGCCGGCCAACTCCAGCGACTCCCGCATCAGTAGGCGATGGACGAGATCGTCATCGGCGATGACAACCACCGCCGACTGGGGCGATCCCAGGCCGTCGTCCTCCGCTGGGGAACCTATGCGCTCTTCCGACATGACTCTTTCTCCTCGCGCAGCGTTGTCGTCAACGCTGTGCTCACTTTCTTAAACTCCAATTCCACCTTTTCGAGATGTGCTGGCGCCTCGTTCAGGTCGTTCTCCCGCGCGCGGCTTTCCATATCGCCCATCTGCTGCGCCAGGTTCTTGGCACCCAGGCTTGCACTGCTCGACTTAAGGCTATGAGCGATGCGCCAGACCGCCGAGGCATCTCCCGCCGCCACGCAGCGGCGCAGTTCCTCGAGCGCGGTCGGCGCCGTGTCCAGATACACACCGATGGCGCGCTCCAGCACCGACGGCCCGTCGCCGCGCTTCAGCGAGCGCAGATAGGCGATGGTTTCCATATCAAGCGATTTCATCGCCTCGGCCGCAGCCGGATCTTGCGTGCTCACATCCATGCTCCCATTCGTCACCGCAGCATCGGCTGACGGTGTGCTCTCGGCGCTGGCGGCCCCTGCGTGGCCATTGCCGGTTTCCGGCGCCGGAGCTTCGCTAGGCGCTGCCGGCGTAACATCGATCATCTGAGGCTCTGATGTCACCGCCTCGGTGTTACTTTCGGCAGGCGCCGGCGTCTCGGCCGACGCACCGTTCGAGATCGTCGCCACGGCGCGCGACTGCTGCGGCACGACCACCAGGGCGCGGCCGGTTGTCTCCGGTTCCGCCACCATGATGAAATTGACAGGCGACGGTTGCGCGGCCGTTGCGGCAGGGGGCGGCGGGGCCGCCGCGGGCTCCAAAGCGGCCGCCGCAGGTTCCGGAACCGACGCCGCCGGCGCCGGTGCAGCCGTTGACGGCAGCGGCGGCAGTTCGAACGACGGCATCTTGAAGGCCGTGATGTCCAGTATGGACGTGGGCCGAGGCAACACAGGCGCCGGCGGCGGTTCGGCCACAGGGGCAGCGGGCGCAGCTTCCGGCGCCTTGGGTGCTGCGGCAGCCGCCGGAGTCACTTCGGGTTCCCGAACCGGGCTGCGCTCCGGGATCGGCTGGATGGCATTTGCGCCGAGCCAGCGCGACAGCGACACGCCCAATTCCTTGAGGGTGAGCGGCTTGGTCAGGTAGTCGTTCATGCCGACAGCCATGCAGCGGTCATAGTCCTCGCCGCGGACATTGGCAGTCAGCGCCACGATGGGGATGCCCTTGATCACGCCGTTGGTGCGCTCGATGCCGCGGATCTCCCGCGCCGCGTCGATGCCGTCCAGATTCGGCATGTGGCAATCCATCAGGATGAGATCGAACTTGGTCGTCTTCCACTTCTCGATGGCTTCCCGGCCGTCATTGGCGGTCTCGACCTCGAGCCCGAGCTGCAGCAGCGCCTCGCAGGCCACTTCGCGGTTCACCGGATTGTCTTCGGCCAGCAGGATCTTGCAGCCCGGCTTCCGGACCTCGGCCCCAGCGGGCGCTGCCGTCTTCGCAAGTTCTGGCATGGCGATGCCGCCGCGCGGATCGCGCGAGGTCTCCACCTTGTCGCGAATGATATCGGACAGGCAATCGAACAGCGCCGACTGGCGCAGCGGGCGCAGCAGGATCCGGCAGTTCGACGGGAAGCCCTGTTCCTTGACCTCCTGCTCGCCCAGGACATTGCCCATCAGCACGACGCGCACCGGCTGCGTGTTCGCGTTCGACCTGATGGCGCGCACCAGGCGCGCCGCCGGCCTGCCGCTGGTGGCGTCGATGAAAGCAACGTCGAAGGGCTTGGCACTTTGCGCCGCCGACTGCATGAGCGTCAGCCCCTCGTCCAGATTGCCCGTCGCCGTGGCGATGATCCCCAGGGCGGCCAATTGCGACATCAGGGCATCGCGTGCGGCTGCGTCGCCGTCGACCACGATGATCCGCACGCCGCTGAGCATGCGCCGCTTCTCGTCCTGCGCCGCGGAGACGCCGGCCAGGCCGAGCCGGACCGTGAACCAGAATGTCGAGCCGCTGCCGATCTGGCTGTCCAGGCCGATGCCGCCGCCCATGATCTGGGAGAGCTGCTTGGCGATGGTGAGACCCAGGCCCGTGCCGCCATAGCGTCGCGTGGTCGATTGATCGGCCTGCGCGAAGGATTCGAAGATGCGCTCCCGCGCCGAGGGATCGATGCCGATGCCCGTATCCTTAACCTCAAAGCGCAGCAGCACCGTGGCACCGCTGGTCTCCTGCACCTGCAGGCGCACGGAAACCTTGCCCTTCTCGGTGAACTTCATCGCGTTGCCGACCAGATTCGTCAGCACCTGGCGCAGGCGGCCGGAGTCGCCGCGCACCTGCTGCGGCACGTTCGGCGAGATGACGGATTCGTACTTCAGGCCCTTCTTGTCCGCGACCTCGAGGAACAGGTCCTGCACCTCTTCGACGATCTCACGCGGATTGAAGTCGACGGTCTCCAGCTCGACCTTGCCGGCTTCGATCTTGGAGAAATCCAGAATGGTATTGATGATCGCCAGCAGCGTCTTCGCCGATCCATGGACGATCTGGGCGAAGCGGAGCTGCTTCTCGGTCAGGCCCGACGACAGCAGAATCTCGGTGGTGCCAAGCACGCCGTTCAGCGGTGTGCGGATCTCGTGGCTGACCGTGGCCAGGAACTCGGACTTCGCCTTGTTGGCGGCCTCGGCCTTGCTCTTCGCCTCTTCCAGGTCGTTGACCGCCTGCCAGAGGCTGGCGTTGGTCTGCACCAGTTCCTGGGTGCGCGCCTTCACCTGCTGTTCCAGGTCGTTGCGGTTCTCGCTCAGTTTCTCGTCGCGGAGCTGGATCTGCTCCAGCATTGCATTGAAGCTGTCGATCAACTGACCCATCTCGTCGTTGCCGTGCTTCTTCATGCGCTGGCGGTAGTCTTTCTCCTTCTCGATCGTGCGCATGGTCTTGCTGAGATAGGACAGCGGCTTGGAGATCACGAAGCCGAGCAGCAGCGACACCAGCAGCGCCACGACGATCGCGGAACCCAATACGCCCATCGCCAGCCAGAAATATTCCTGCATCCGCGCCTGAATGCGGCTGAGGTCGGCAACCATGTACAGGGTGGCGATCGTCTCGCCGTCGAGCGAGATCGGCACCTGGACGTACATGTCCTTACGGTCGTCGCGGATAATCCTGTCGACCGTGCCGGCGGCGCGAAGTTCGTCCACCATCGCCTGCGCGCCGCTCTCGCCCGGCCGCAGATAGGATGCGAATTGATCGTTGTTGGCCCAGATGAACGCAGCTTTGATGTTCGGATCGGTTGCCAGCTTGCCAAGTCCTTCCCGGGCGGCTTCGCGATCCTCAAACGCGACGGCCGCCGTGCTGTTGGCGCTGATGACGCGGGCCAGTGTGGTCAGCTTGTCGAGTTCATCATCGCGGAACGTGAAATAGTCGCGCGCGAGAACGACGGACAAGGCGAGGGTGAGCACAGCCGTGCTGACGAGCACGATCGTGACCGTCGCCTTGGTTCGGATTGAGAAGTTCCGCAGGATCCCCATTGTCTTTTCCTGCCTCAGTTCACGAGTCGGATCGCCAGATCGAGGAGCGCGGAACTGAGTTTCAGTCCGGCGTCCTGAGCGGCTCTCGGGTTAATTTCAAACTTGATGGTGTCGTTTACCTTGACGAGGCGGATCATGCCGCCATCGTCGGCAAACCCGTCGAGATCGCTGATCGTCAGCGCATGGCCGACGGCGCTGGTCTCGACGATTTTCTTAACTCGCGACTTCTCGGACGGCGCGATGTAGATGACGTTGCAGACGTCATCCTTTTTCAGCCTCTCCAGGTATTTCAGTTCGACGGGCCGGCCGGCGACCTTCTTGCCCTGCAGTGTCTTGTCGAACGCTTCGCCGAGTTCATGCTTGCCGATCACGCAGAAGCTGATCGTCTTCCCGTCGCCGCCGAAACTGTCGGCCGGCCAGGTGGTGAACTTGGCGAAGTGGTAGATGAACGCCGCCTTGAGCGAAGGTTCGTCGGCAACCTGAGCAGCCGCTTGCGTCGTGGTGCTGGACAGCGGCGCCGGGAGCAGCAACGCGGCAATGAGCAAAGCGTGCAGGAGCCGGACGAACGGTCCGTTCCGACGCCTCCCCGCCTTTTGCTCGAGACTTGCCACGCCGTCGTCCTTTACCGCGCCGAGTTGAATTCGCCGGCGCACCGACGGCCGAACGGATGCATGCGCAAATGGCGGCCGAGAGCCAGCCGCAATACCGCCGCTGTTAGAGTTGCTCCCTGCGCCATGGGCTGGCGTCGCACTCCCGTTCGTCCAAAAGATTGCGCCCCTGTGCGGCCGGCATCGCGCTTCGGGGCATAAACAGACATTTCAGCCGAAAAGACCTACGGTTAACCTTTGCGTCCGATTCTCTTACGGAATTGGTTAATATTCGCTGAAGTCACGGCATTATCAGGCATTTTTGCATCGCGTTAACATCCTGTTAACCATTTTTTCCGTGCCAGCAAATTCAAAGACTTAAGACCCGGCGCTGAAGGCCGAGCCAACGACCGCGGCCGGCCCGGACCGGCGCCGCGCAGGTTTATTTCTCCCCGGCCGTGGATAGGCCTGTTGGTGGGCAACCGAACCCGAAGGAGACGTTCATGAGCAACACCTTGCGAATTCTGCCCCTCTTGGCCGTGGTTTTGGCCGCGGCGGCCGGCCCGGCGAGCGCCGCCGGCGAGAAGATCATCGACAACAGGCAGGCCCGGCAGGAGCACCGTACCGATCAAGGCATCGCCAACGGCAACCTGACCGAGCGCGAGACCGCGCGCATCGAATGGCGGAGCACGAAGCTCAACGCGGCCGAGGACAAGGCACTCTCCGACGGTTCGATGTCCAAGGGCGAGGCCCGGCGCCTCAGCCGGGCCTATGACCGGCAAAGCGAGTTCATCCATCGCCAGAAGCATGACGGCCAGTCGCAGTAGGGGCATGGCCATCGTTTGAGCGGCCTCGCGCCGCGCGGTTGCGGTCATTCCCCCTGACCGGGACCGCGCGGCGCGGCGGTTCGCGGGCTTGCCGCGGACCGCGCCATTTTCCGCGAAATGTTTCCTTTCCCGCGCAACGCCGTCTGGATAGTCTGGCACGATAGTGTTCGGCGCGGAGGCAGTTCTTGCGCGGCCATCACGATATCGGCGGTTTGCCGCTAGGCGACATCGACCGCAGCGAGCATGACTATGCGATGTGGGAGAAGCGCGTCGATGCGATGATGTTCATGTTGATGGACAAAGGTGTCTTTACCGGCGATGAGACACGCTACGCGATCGAGACGCTGGGAGCTGACGACTATGCAAAACTGGCATATTATGAGCGATGGATAGTCTCGATGGTTCGCGTTCTCCTTCAGCGCGGAGTCATCACGACCGAAGAATTCGGGCGAAAAATGGCTGAAATCGCCGCTCGAAATTAGTAACCGCCAGCGCAATTCATCTCGGTTTTTTTCCATAGCTTTCTGGGGATTTGCCCAACGATTAGGCGTTATTCTACGTTCGCACAGCATCGGGAACTAACATGCGCGGTTATCACGATATCGGCGGCCAGGATCTGGGACCCATCAACCGGTCGGAGCATGACTACGCCCTCTGGGAAAAGCGGGTGGACGCCATGCTGGTACTCCTGTGGCAACACAAGCGCATCCTGACCGTAGATGAGCATCGCTATGCCCAGGAAACGGTGGGCGCCGCAGAATACGAGAAGATGACCTACTACGAGCGCTGGATGCTGGGCCTAGCCAAGGTGCTTCTCGCGAAGGGCGTCATTACGACCGACGAACTCGCCCAAAAACTAGCCGAAATCGCGACACGGAAAAACGCCTAGGCGGCCTTCAAGATGACCCGTTCTTCCCGAGTGAATCAAAGATTTGATCGCTGGATCACCGCGATCACCAAGGCGTTGGCGCTGGGCGCGATCACCACGGACGAACTGGGCCGGCAAATTACCGCCGCCGGCGGCAAGCGATGAGCGCGATTTTCAAGACGGGCGACCGCGTCTCCGTGCGCCGGGCAGACCCCATCGGCCATGTCCGCACACCCTGCTACATCCGAGGCAAGAGCGGAGCGATCGAGCGGCTCTGCGGGGAATTTCCCAATCCCGAGGAACTCGCCTTCGGCCGCAGCGGATTGCCGCGGCTGCCGATGTACCGTGTACGATTCCTGCAGACGGAAATCTGGCCGGACTACCGTGGCCGGGCATCGGATTCAGTGGATGTCGAGATCTACGAGCATTGGTTGGAGCCAACAAGACAGGGATAGCGCCATGCATGATGGCCATCACGATCACGAGCCTGCGGGGAAACGCGACCACGACGCGCCGCTAACCGACTATCAGCGCATGGAGATCGCCGTGCGCGAACTGCTGGTTCAGAAGGGCGTTGTCACCGCGGAAGAGATCCGCCTTGCCGTCGAAGCCATGGATGCGCGCAGCCCCGCTCAAGGCGCTCGCGTCGTCGCCCGAGCCTGGAGCGATCCTGCCTTCAAGGCGCGGCTGCTGGCCAACGGTACGCCGGCTTGCGAAGAACTCGGCATTGACATGGGACCCACAAAGCTCGTCGTGGTAGAGAACACCGCCGACACCCACAACATGATCGTTTGCACCCTCTGCTCCTGCTATCCGCGCTCGCTCCTGGGCCTGCCGCCGGACTGGTACAAGGGCCGCGCCTACCGTGCCCGCGCCGTCCGCGAGCCGCGCCAGGTGTTGGAGGAGTTTGGATTCAATCTCCCGGACAATCTCAATCTGCGCGTGCATGATTCGACTGCCGACATGCGCTACATGGTGCTGCCCGCACGCCCGGCCGGCACCGAGGGTTGGAGCGAGGAGCGGCTTGCCGCAATCGTCACGCGCGATTGCATGATCGGCGTTGCGGTGCCGAAAGTTCGGTAATTCCGCCAATTTTCGCTTCCCGCTCACCCGGCGAATCCGACGCCGACGAACGCTCAATAGGTGGCGCAAGATAGAACACCGATAGGAAGTTTCGCTGCCGTAGGCGCGACACCTTAGGCCTGCGGCGCAGCATTGAATCCGGAAACATGTTTTGCAATTTTTAGTTGTATCCGGCGTCGATGTTTCGGACAGCCAAATCACCCCCTCAACGATTCGTTAACTATCTTTGCCTCAGAATGTTGCGGCTGTGTGACATCATTCACGGCCGGAACGCGCGGCATGGCGCAGATTTGAATGCGCCGGACCGCAACTGGAGGCGCGCTATGTTCGAGTTGTTCCTCGTCGCCTGCGTCGACACGCACATTTGCGAATATGTGCAGGTCTCGGATCTTTATGCCACCGAGCAGTCTTGCCAGATGCAGGCCGCGATCATCGCGGGAATCGTCCAAGGCCGTCATGACGTTTCCGGCAATATCAGCTACCGCTTCAACTGCAACCTCCAGGAATCGGCAGAGATTGTGCCGCCGGCTGTTGCCGTCCCTCCGGCGCCGGGCTAGCCGCCGTCACGCATAGCGCAACCGCTGGCCGATACCGAGCCGGCGCGCCTTCTCCAACATGGCGTGACCGAGGGCAATGTCGCTGAGGCTCAGTCCGCGGTGCCAGAACAGAATCGTCTCCTCCGGCCGTTCGCGTCCTGATTTTCGTCCGGCGACGATCTCGCCAAGCTCGCCATACAACGTTGCCTCGCTGAGTTTGCCCGCATCCACATGGGCGCGCAGGGCGCCGAACTTGCCGGCGCGCGCCTGGCCCCAATCGTCGACCACCATCTTGTCCATGATATCCGTGAGCGAGATTTCGACCGCGCTCATGGTGCCATAGGGAATGACCAGGGCTCCCTTGCGGATCCAGGAAGTCTTGAACATCGGCTCGGGTTTCTCCAGCCGCGACGCCTCGACCATGATATCGGCGCCTTCCAGGCAGTCCTGCCAATTGGCCACCGCCCGCACGGGTTTGCCGAGATCGGCAGAGAGTCGCGCGGCAAAGTTTTCGCGGCTCTCGGGCCGGCGCGAATGGACGCGGATCTCCTGGAAGCCGAACAATTTGTCCAGCAGACGCACATTCCAATAAGCAGTGCCCCGCGCGCCGACATGGCCGAGCACCCGCGGCTTCGGCGGCGCCAGGTACTTGGCGCCCAGCGCGGTCACGGCGCCGGTGCGCATCTCCGTGATGTCAGTGGCATCGAGGATCGCCACCGGCATACCCGTGCGGGGATCGAACAGATTGAGCAGCGCCATCTCCGACGGCAAGCCGCGCTGATAATTATCGACATAGTCGCCGACGATCTTCACGCCAGCGAGATTCATCGGCGCCACATAGCCGCGCAGCACATTGAAGTGGCCGCGGAAAGCGGGATCGGGGATCAGGTGCATGCGGGGCTCGATCACCGTCTGCCCCTGACCCTGGGCCCGCAGTCCCTGCTCCACCGCATCCAGGATTTCCTGATCCGTCATCGCCAGCGCTGCGATATCGGGACCGTTCAGCCAGGTCAGGTGAATCTGCTGCGAAGAACTGGAAGTCGTCATGCAGATCGCGACGCCGCTCTAACCGATCAACTCGCGCAGCGTCGTGCGGTAACGGGAAAGCACCGCATGTTCGGCGCGGTGATGGCCCTCTTCCACCATCCAGCGGCCGCCCACCATGACGTCCCGCACGGGATTTTCGTTGCCGGCGAAGATGGCGGAGTCCAGCAGGACATCACCGTTGCGATCCACCAGGCCCGGCTTTTCCGTATCGAGCACGACCAAATCCGCGCGGCTGCCCGCCGCCAGCTTGCCGATGGGGCGGCCCAGCGCTTGAGCACCACCGGCCAATGCAGCCTTGTAAAGCGTGGCGCCCACATGGGGCGAACCATTCGCCAGCACATTGCGCTTCCGATGCAACATGCGCTGGCCGTACTCCAGCCAACGCAGCTCCTCCACCGGACTGACGGAGATATGGCTGTCGGATCCGATGCCGATAACGCCGCCGGCACCGAGATACTGGACGGCGTTGAAGAAGCCATCGCCCAGATTGCCCTCGGTGGTTGGACAGAGGCCGGCGATCGCACCGCTGCGCGCCAGCCGCCCGGTCTCGCCCTCCGTCATGTGGGTGGCATGCACCAGGCACCAGCGCGGATCGAGCGCGTGATTGTTCAGCAACCATTCCACCGGACGCTGATTGCTCCAGGCGAGGCAATCCTCCACTTCCTTCACCTGCTCGGCGATATGGATATGGATGGGCGCGGCCGAGTCCAATTGATCCAGTCCGTTCAAGGTCTCGGCCAGCATCTGCGGCGTGACCGCGCGCAGGGAATGGGGCGCGATGCCGAAGCGGATTTGCGGATCATTGCCATGGCGCTGCATCAGCCGATTGAGCAGTCGCAGGAATGCCTGGGGATCGTTGAGGAAGCGCCGCTGCCCGGAGCCGGCCGGCTTGCCGCCGAAACCGCCGCAGCCATAGAGCACCGGCAGATGGGTCAAGCCGATGCCGGTGGTGCGCGCCGCCGCGATGATCTGCTCCGACATCTCGGCATAGTCGGCGAAAGGCCGCCCGTCGACATCGTGATGCACATAGTGGAATTCGCCGACCGCCGTGTAGCCACTCTTCAGCATCTCGACATAAAGCTGCGCGGCGATGGCCTGAAGCTGCGGCGGCGTGATGCGGCCGACGAAACCATACATCACCTGCCGCCAGGTCCAGAAGCTGTCGTCGCCGGCTGCACCCGTCTGGCCCGCCTGCTCCGTCAGCCCCGCCATCGCCCGCTGAAAGGCGTGGGAGTGCAAGTTCGGCATGCCCGGAATGACCGGCCCCTTGGCGCGATAGGGATAGCAGCTCTCGGCATGTGCCGCTGCGTTCGGCATCACATTGATGAGGATGCCGGCGCCGTCGATCTCGAACAGCACATTGCTGGCCCAGCCGTCGGGAAGAAGCGCTGTTTCGGCGAAGAGAGTCTGCAAGGTCATTTTGTGGTCAGCTCGAAAAGTCCCATTTATTTCGCGTCTCAGCCGGTCTTGTCAGCGCACGACCTGCAGCACGACAACCCGGCTTTTTTCGCCCTCGAACTCATACATGGCCAGATAGTCGTTGCCAATGAACTGCACATTGGAACGCGAATAGGTCGGGAGCGTCCGCCGATAGATCTCACCGCTGTCAGCAGCCTTGAAGACAAAAACCGCATCGGCGATGTTGCCCAGGGATACGCTGGGCGACGTGCTGACCGCAACCAGCGCGCCGTCGGGGCTGACCGACAAGGCGGTGATGCTGCGGCCCTTCGGGATTTCGCGTGAGCCGCTTCCCGCCGGAAGTGACCAGACGATGCGGTACCGGCCCTCGTCGCGATAGGAGTCCCAGGCGATCCAGCCATCGCCGACGCGGCGCAGATTGGCGCCGATGCTGGCGAGGCCGTCGGCGGTGAACGGGCCCCAGCGAACCGTACCGTCCGGGCCGACACCGATCATGCCGTTGGGATAGTACGACAGCAGAAAGTCGCCGCTGCGATCGTCGAACGCGAGTAGCTGATATTGCTGCCCCTTCGGCAGTGAAACCGTTCGCTCCGCTCCGCCGCCGGCCGGTCGAATGCGGACAACGGCATCAACGCTGTTCCCGCTCTGCACGTTCTCAAGCCATGCCAATTCCATGCCTTCGCCGGTCACAATCGGATTCCAGTAAGGCAAGTCGGCAGGCGGTGTCGGGTGAATTGGCTTGGGTGCGCCCGCAGGCAGGACATAGAGTTCCGTTTTCTGCGTTGACTTGTCGTAGGTCCGGTAAAGGACAACGCCGCCCGGCCGAACCTGACCGATACCGCCGCCTGCTTCCATCGCGGGAATCGCGATCGGCTGCAACCGGCAATCGGGCATCCTCAGGATCGAGTAGCGCCGCGCCTCCGCCGCCATCACCCACACCTCGCCGGCCCGTTCCATCGCCAGGTCCGCCGACGCGCCCGTGCCATCGAGCCACTGGCCCTCCAGTTCGCAGATGCGCGGCCACTCGCCGGTTTCGAGCGCCGGGTCGGATTCGACGAGGAACAGCGTGGGTATCAGGAGTAGATAGCCGAACAACTGCGCAAAGAAGAGCACGGGCAGCGCCGGCACCAGCAGCAGCCAGCCCCACCAACGCCGCCAACGGATCAGGAGATACAGCAGAGCTGCAAACAGGGCCTGCAAGAACAGGGCGAGGCCAACGTCAAGGGCGCGCCAGAGAACCTCACGGTCATGACCGCCGGTAAGTTCCTCCAGAAGCATCGAGCCTGAGAATATGATGCTATGGGGGCCGACGATCGGGATAAGATAAATGGCGAAGGAGCCGATGATCGCCCACAGCAGCGCCCGCTTCCGCGAGGATCTGTTCATTCGCGCTTTCCGACTGTTTCGCCGCCACGAGCGGTTGACGCCCAGGCAGCGCAACAATAGGAGATGGGAGTCACTCCGGCAAACATCGGCTCAACAAGAACGGGCGAGAAAGCAAAATGGCCGAGCGCGGAACCTGGGACAGCCTGTTCACCAATTGCCGCCTGGCGACCATGACGCCGGGCGGCGCTGCCTATGGCGCGATCGAAGAGGCGGCGATCGCGGTGCAGGATGGCCGCATCGCCTGGGTCGGCGCGATGCGCGACCTGCCGCCAACAGAAGCGCAACAGGCGAAGGTCACACACGATCTCCGCGGCCGCTGGCTCACGCCCGGCCTGATCGACTGCCACACCCACCTGGTCTATGGCGGCAATCGCGCCCACGAATTCGAGCTGCGGCTGGGTGGCGCGACCTATGAAGAGATCGCGCGGGCCGGTGGCGGCATCCGCTCCACTGTCGCCGCGACCCGCGCCTCCACGGAACAGGCGCTGATCGAGTCCGCCTTGCCCCGCCTCGACGCGCTGCAGACCGAAGGCGTCACTACGGTCGAGATCAAGTCCGGCTATGGCCTGAACACCGAGACCGAGGCGAAGACGCTGCGCGCCGCCCGCTCCCTCGCCGGCCGGCGCCGGGTCAATGTGCGGACCACGTTCCTCGGTGCCCATACCGTGCCAGCGGAGTTCGATGGCCGCGCCGACAATTACATCGATCTCGTTGTGGAGGAGATGCTGCCGGCCGTGGCGAAGGACAAGCTCGCCGATGCGGTGGATGCATTCTGCGAGAAGATCGCCTTCTCGCCGGAGCAGACGGCGCGGGTGTTCGATGCGGCGGTCAAGCACGGACTGCCGGTGAAACTCCATGCCGACCAGCTCTCCGACCTCGGCGGCGCGGCATTGGCGGCGCGCTATAAGGCGCTGTCGGCCGATCACCTGGAATACACATCGGACGCCGGCGTCGTGGCGATGGCCAAGGCCGGCACGGTCGCGGTGCTGCTGCCGGGCGCGTTCTATTTCCTGCGGGAGACCAAGTTGCCGCCGCTGGCTCAGTTCCGCGCCGCCGGCGTTCCCATCGCCATCGCCACAGACAGCAATCCCGGCAGCGCGCCGGTGACCTCGATCCTGCTGATGCTCAACATGGCCTGCACGCTGTTCCGCATGAAGCCGGAGGAAGCGCTGGCCGGCGTGACGCGCCACGCCGCAAAGGCGCTGGACATGGCTGAGACCCACGGCACGCTGGAGGTCGGCAAGGCCGCCGACTTCGCCATCTGGAACATCGAGCGGCCGGCGGAGCTCTGCTACCGGATCGGCTTCAACCCCTGCGCCGGCGTGGTCCGCGGCGGCGAGGCGGTCGGCAAGCTCGCCGGCTAGACGCTTATTCCCAGAACGCCAGGGCCAGCGACGCCACCAGCAGGGCAGCCATGGTCAGGTTGAAGATGCGCATCGCCCGGTCCGAAGCAAACAGCCGCACCGCCACCCCGACACCGGCCCAGAAGGCGCAGCTCGGCCAGGCCAGCAGGGCGAATATGGCGGCGACGATCAGCGTCTCCGCCAGGTTGTCGCGGCCGGGCGTGTAGGTGCTGACCGCGGCGATCGCCATCATCCAGGCCTTCGGGTTCACCCACTGGAAGGCGGCCGCCTCCAGGAAGTTCATCGGCCGGCTGCCGGCGCCATCGGCCTTCGGCCGGCCGGCATTGGCGATGCGCCAGGCGAGATAGAGCAGATAGGCGCCGCCGGCGAACTTCAGGATTAATTGCAGTTCCGGTATCGCCACGAAAACCGCCTTCAGCCCCAGGCCGATGGCGATGACCATCACCGGAAATCCCAGGGAGATGCCGCTGATATGCGGCAAGGTGCTGCGGAAGCCATAGTTGGCGCCCGATGCGGCCAGCATCACCACGTTCGGCCCCGGCGTGAAGCTGGTGGCGAAGGCGAAGACGAATAGCGGGCCGATGAAATCGTACATCAGAAAATACCTGCCGTGCCTTTAACTTCCGCGGGGCGCGACGCATATATCGGCGGAGCGGGCGCGCATTACGTCAGATAGCGTGACCCATTTCAAGACCGCGGCGCCCCGGCGGAATGTCTGCCGGGCTATGCAGAAGACGCGTGTCGCCAGCGGCATCAATTCCGCATCGCGCCCGGCCGCGCGGCGCGGTAAAATAGCCGGTCACGGAGATTCGCGATGTCCTCAACCGCCGATTGGATGATTCCGCCGGATGCGCAGCCGAAGCCGGAAGATTACGGCTTCGACCTCGACCGCGCGCTGAACGCGGTCGTCAGCGTCCGCGCCAACATTCCCGATGACGCCTTCACCGCCGAAGTGCTGGGCACGGAGCGTGCCGGCAACGGCGTGGTGATCCGCAGCGACGGCGTCATCCTCACCATCGGCTATCTGATCGTCGAGGCCGAGTCGGTGTGGATCCACCTCGCCGACGGCCGGCTCGTGCCCGGCCATGTGCTGGCCTATGACGCGGAGACCGGCTTCGGCATGGTGCAGGCGCTGGCGCGGCTCGATCTGCCGGCCCTGCCCCTGGGCAGTGCTGCGTCGGCCGGCGTCGGCGATCCCGTGGTGGCGGCGGGTGCCGGGGGCCGGGCCCATTCGGTGGCGGCGCGGCTCCTCGCCAAGCAGGAGTTCGCCGGCTATTGGGAATATGTCCTGGACGAGGCGCTGTTCACCGGGCCGGCGCATCCGCTCTGGGGCGGCAGCGCGCTGATCGGCGCCGGCGGCGACCTGCTGGGCATCGGCTCGCTCCAGCTGCAGCGATCCGGCAGGGGCGGCCGGGCCGAAGATATCAACATGTATGTCCCGGTCGACCTGCTGCGGCCAATCCAGGAGGACATGATGACCCGCGGCCGCGCCATCCGCCCGCCGCGGCCCTGGCTCGGACTCTATGCCACCGAGGTGGAAGACCGGGTGGTGGTGGCCGGCCTCGCCAGCAATGCGCCGGCCAAGGCGGCCAGGCTGAAGACCGGCGATATCGTGCTGTCCGTGGCCGGCGAGGAAGTGCACGACCTGGCCGAGCTGTGGCGGCGGATCTGGTCCCTGGGCGAGGCCGGGGTCGAAGTGCCGCTGCTGGTCTACCGCGACGGCCGCGCCATGGAGGTCAAAGTCGCCTCCGCCGACCGGCAGAAGTTCCTCAAAGGCCCGCGGCTGCAATAGGCGGAAGCGGCGGCCCTACTCCGCCGCCACCTGCGCCGCCTTCGCGTGCCGGCGCGGCTCCTTGTAGAAGGTGCCGTCCTTCATGATCGCCAGCAGCCGGCGCTTGTCCTTCAGGATGCCGACATCGGCGACCGGGTTGCCATCCACCAGCAGGATATCGGCGAGGTAGCCCGGCTTGATCTGGCCGAGCTCATTGCCCATCCCCATGATCTCGCCGCCCAGCTTGGTCGCCGCGTGCAGCGCCTCGGCCGGCGAGAAGCCCAGCAGCTTCACGAAATGCTCGAGGTCGCGGGCATTGGTGCCGATCGGGTTCCAGGCGAAGCCGTAATCGCCACCGGGCAGGATGCGCACGCCCATCTTCTTCAGCTTCTTCATGTTCTCGATGCATTTGTCGAGCTCGCGGCGGAAATAGAGCGCCACCGGATGGTCCTTGGTGATGCCGTAGCCCGAGCCTTCGCCTTCGGCGGTGACATACATGATGCCCATGGCCGGGGCGACGAAGATGCGGTCCTTCTGCTCGTCCAGCATCTCCAGCGCCTTGGAGTCCGAGAGCGTGCAGTGATAGAGCACGTCGACGCCGTTGCGCAGGCACATCTTCACGCTTTCGGCCGAGCGGGCATGGGCGGCCATCATCTTGCCGCGGGACTTGGCGACTTCGGCCACCGCCGCCACCTCGGCCTCGTTCATGACCGTCTGGTGGGCGCGGGCGAAGGGCACGAACTCGTCGCCCGACGGGTTGATCTTCAGGGTATCGACGCCCTCGCGGCACATCTCCCGTGCCACCTTGCGGAACTCGTCCGGCCCGTCGCAGCAAATGGCGAAGGTCTCGCGGTAGATGTGGGAGCGGCGCACATCGCCCAAACCGCCGGTCACCGTCAGCTCCGGGCTGGCGGCCCGCATGCGCGGTCCCGGGATCTCGCCCTCATCGATGGCATTTCGGATGACCACATCCAGGCGGGGCTTGGCCGCCGCCGCGCTGAAGATCGAGGTGAAGCCCTGGTCCAGCATCACCTTGGCGTACTTCATGGTCTTAAGGGTGTGCTCCTCCGGCGGGATGTCGCCCAGCCCTTCCAGGGTCGGCGTATCGCAGAAGCTGATATGGCCGTGGGCCTCCACCAGGCCCGGCATCAGGGTGGCGCCGCCGCCATCCACCACCGTGGCCCCGTCCCGGGGCAGCTTGGTGCCGGTCTTCGCCAGCTTCTTGATCCGGTTGCCTTCCACCAGCACCTCGCCGGTATAGGGCTTGGCGCCGGAACCGTCGAAAATGCTGACATTGGTAAACAAGGTACGAGCCATGGGACCTCCCTAAGATCCAATTCAGTCTTGATTGTTGGCGTCCAGTCTAACGGCATTCCCAGGGCCGGGGAAGCCGGTTTGGAAAGCCGAACCGGACCTCGTCGGCCCTAGGCAAACCGTTTCGCCGGCCGCCCAGCATCTGCGAGCCATGCGTTGTATGCATGGCTCTGAAATGGACCAACTCAACCCCATGGAAGGCTGATATCGCGAAACAAAATTGCGGAGCTATGCGTCCGGCGCACGGCTCTTAGGTCCACAGTCCCATAAGAATACAAACATACCGCCGGGTCGTGTCCGGCGGCGCGGCACGTCAAATGCAATTCACAATGTCCAAAATCGAGGCCGCCGGCCGGGGCCGGTGGCGGATCCGTCAGTTGGGGATTCCGCAAAGACCATTCAAGGAATTTATCCCTGCATACGTCACAAAAAATCTGTCATCCCGGGGCCGGCGCTTCAGCGACGGAACCCGGGACCCAAGCACATCCATGGCGCGGGACTTGCGGTGACGTTGCGTGGTGTCATGTCCATGGGCCGACTGCCGAAGTATCACATGGGATCTAATTGTGTTCAGCACCGAGCAAATGTCGCCACAACATGGATAGGTCTGTGTTCATGGGTCCCGGACAATCGCGCTGACGCGCGATTTCCGGGATGACAAAGGTGTTATGAGTGCGGCGCCAGCGAGATTACGCGAACTCCCGCCCCCACTCCAGCATCGCCGTCAGCAGCGCGCGAAGATGGGGTCGGAGCTTCGCCGCGCGGTCGTCCAAGAAGTCGAAGGGCGGGTCTTCGTCCATGTAGGTGAGCTCCGCCAGCTCGAGCTGCACCGCATGCACGCGCTCCGCCGGGCGGCCATATTGCCGGGTGATGTAGCCACCCTTGAAGCGGCCGTTGAGAACGCTGGAATAGCCCTCAGCCTCGCCCGCCGCCTCGATCAGCCGCGCGGCAAGGCCCGCGGCCGCGGAACTGCCGCCGCCGGTGCCGAGATTCAGGTCCGGTAGCCGGCCTTCGAAGAAACGCGGCACGACCGACTTGATGGAATGGGCGTCGAACAGCAGCGCGTAGCCGTGCTTCGCCTTGATCGCCGCGAGCTCGGCTGCCAGCCGCTGGTGATAGGGACTCCAATAAGTCTGGCGGCGCGCTTGCACTTCGTCGCCGCTTGGCCCCTGCCCCGGCCGATAGATCGGGCTGTTGTCGAATTGCGTCGTCGGGCAGAGCTCGGTGTTGCTGGCACCGGGATACAGTGTCTGACCGTCTGGCGCGCGGTTGAGATCTATGACGTAGCGTGAATGCGTGGCCTGGATCGAAGCGGCGCCGATCTCGCCGAGGAAGTCGTAGAGTCGATCCAGGTTCCAGTCGGTGTCCGGCACGGTGAGCGCCGAATTCGTCATCCGCGCGGCGATCGGCGGCGGCACATGGATACCCAGATGGGGCATGCTCACCAGGAGCGGCGCGGTGCCGGGAATAAATCTGTAGAGGTCCATGATCTCTGTTCGGCGATTGCAGGCGGCAGCCGCGGGATAGCGGCGCAACGCTGGTATAGCCGAATGCGGCAGGTCCGAACAGCCGCGGGCGGCGCCCGCATCTCCTCTACAGGCGCTTGGCGGTCTGTTTCACCGCCTCGGCCCACTTGGTGCGGTCCGTTTCCTTCTGCAGGACGTCGAACACTTTGAGAGCGACATACTCGCCGAGCCGGCGGTAGCTTTCGAATTGGCTCTCGCTGAACCATTGATCCGACGTTGGCTCATGGGGGAATAACTTGTTCTCGGATGCGTAGTTGAGAACGTCCTGCGGCTCGCCGCCATAGAGACCGGGCTTGATGTAGATGAGCGTTCCGGCCTCGCCCTTCGGATATTTGATGATGCCGATGCCGCAATAGAATCCGTTGCGGTCGATACCCGGGATATATTTGTCGTCGCGCGGAACCTGATACATCGCCTGCATCTCGATATCCACGCCGAGGTCGATGCGGATCTTGCGGATCGCGTTGCCGAGGTCGGCAAAGGCATTGTCGGCGTCGCAGCCCGCGTCGCTGACCACGATCAACCGGCAGCGGCGGCGCACCATCTCGTAAAGGCCGAGATTCTCGAAATGTCCGCCGTCGGTGAGATAAATGAAATCGGCCCGTTTGTTGGTGAGGCCAAAACATTCGGCGATCAGCGGCACCACCGCCAGTGCCGGGCCGTCGCATTGATAGATCGGCCGGCCGAAGACGGTCCGCCGCGAACGCCGCGGATTCCCCAGCCACCAGCCGAGGCGCACATTGAACAGCGCCAGGATCAGGGTCACGATCGGCGAGGAATGATAGCCCATATTGGGGCTGGCCGCGGCGCCTGAGATGGCTATCGCCGTGCCCAGCGACATGCCGTTGTGGCCGCCATAGACGCCCATCGGCCGATATCCCAGAATGTCACTGCCGGCATGGAGGGCGGAGGCGGTGAAGGACGCGGCCTTGCGCTGCTGCCAACCCAATACCTTGTCGCTCACCAGATTGACGGCGATGTTGACGATGTGCAGGGGTGCGCGCTGTTCCGGATCGGCAACCGGTTTGTCCGCCGCCAAATCGCGGAACTGCATGTTGTCGTTGGGATCGAAGCCGGTGAACCAGTCGGGCTTGCGCAAGTCGCTGCTGGTGTCGTTCCCGCCGTTGCCGCGGGCGGCGCCGAGGAAACAGCGGATCAGCCGGTCGCGGTAGGTGGCGTGCATGGAGAACCGGTTCACGTTGATCGACCACCAGGTCGCAAAGCCAACGCCCGCTAGGATCAGGAATAGGCCCACGGTGACATGCCAATTCACCAGGGACTGACGCAAGAGCACATCGTGCGCGATGGTGCAGTTGGTGTCTTTCGCGACGTCGCAGCCGGCCGCACCGCTGACGGCGGACAGAACGTTGGACAGCAACCATGCCAAGCCGGCGAACAGCGACACCACGAACAATCCGGCGGCGAGCGTCAGGATCAGGCCGCGCAGCCGCGCCATGATCCCGGTCTCGGCTTTCTTGCCGGGTGCCGGCGATTTTGAGCTGCCGCCCAGGAGCGCCGCCAATGCGCCCGACGCCAGGGATATCAGGCCCGGCAGGCCGCCATAGTCTCTCATGACGTAGGGCGCTTTGTAATTCAGCCATTCGATCGTCACTGGTCCAAAGATCACGAGTACGTGGAACAGCAGCCAGCCGAGAGCGGCGATCAGCATCCAGGCGCCGGCCCGGCCCCACCATTCCCGGTCCTCGTCGCGCGTTACATAGGACGTCAGGCCGATGAACAGGCTTTCCGAAAGCAGGAAGGTCAGCATGAACAGCAGCGGGGCGACGCAGAGATAGATTGCGATATGGGTCAGCTCCGTCACCGTGTGGCCGAGCAGCGTCGTTGACACATATGGATTGCCGAGGATCACGGTGACGGTGACGCCGACCAGGAGGCCGCCGATGGCCCCGGTCAATAACGATACGGCCAATTCCCAGACGATAATGGGCCCGGACAGCTCATGTGACGGCTCCAGCGAGCCGGCGGCCGTGGTATCGCCGAACTTGAGCTTCATCGCCCGGATTTCCCGGTTGGTCTTCCAGATATGGCCGAGCGCCACCAACCAGGCGACGCAGCGCCCGCCGGCGCCGGCAATCGTCAGCAGGACGAGTTGCCATTGATCTCCGGCCCAGTCTCGAAGGCAGGCGACGATCGGGCCGATGACTTCGGTCGAAGGGTCAGGCGCCGGCTGTTTCCAGAACCAGGCGAGCGCCAGGCTGAGTGCGGCGGCGGCGGTCATCGCCGGCAGCAGGCCGAAGACGAGGAACTGCCACTGTCGACGTCCCTGGATGGCGTCGATCTTGTCCTGTTCGGTTTTCGGGTCGAGAAGTCCAATCAAGGGCCAGGCACGGGCGCTCGGCAGATTGTAGGAGAGGAAGCCCGATGCCCAAAACAGCGCGATCGCGCCGCCGGCAAATGCCAGCCAGGCGCATGCCATGGACACGTCCATCTGCAACAATTGCCAGCCGACATAGGCCGGAAACATCGGCAGCAGGAAGAGCGGCAGCAGCATGAGCCAATGCAGCAGCAGATTGCGCAGATAGACGGCGATTGTGGTCCAGGTATCGGTGGACAGCAGCCCGACCTTCGGAGTCAGGAAATTGCTGTAGTCGCGGAGATGGCGGAGCTCCCGAGGCTCCTTGGAGCCTTCGCAGACTCGGCCAAGGACGTCCTGTACGGTGCGGATCCCGACGCGCTCACCGTTGGGCCCGCGGCGGTGGATCCAGGCGGACAGCCAGGATCCAATGTAGCCGCCGCCCGAGACGGTCGAAAGGTAATCGAACTGCGTCAGCCGCTTCTGCCGGGCCAGTCCCTGCAGCAGCCCCAGGCCGAAGGTGGCGCTGCGGATGCCGCCGCCGGACAGGCAGAGCGCCGCCCGATTCCTGCGATTCAGGAAGTCGTAAACACGCTCCATGTATTCGGGCGTGTCTTCCGTGCCGCGAAGGATGGCGTCAGGAATATCGTCGCCGAAATGGTCGCGGCATTCCTCGACCAGGACCTGCGACGCCCTTAGCAATTGATCGCTGCCGCCCATGCCCCCGCGCTCCACCCGCCCAAAATCGAACCAGCTAGCTCCCGACCGGCCGACCGGCGCTGTGCGCTGCGTCACATTCCGGCTGTGGCAATTTCAGAGCGGTGTTAACGAGTTATGCCTCATGTTCAGGACGCCGGGCCATCGCTTTCCCGCGTCACCTGCTTCTGGTGTTCCAGGATGTCCTCGGCCCAGTGGGCCTTGATGAAGATCAGCACGTCGGCGATCTCCTCGTCGCTGAGGATATCCTTGAAGGCGGGCATGTCGCTCTCATAGCCGGCCGGGGCGTAGGGCGTCATGCCGAATTTGGTGACGCCGAAGAGATAGCTGTCCGGGTGGTGCCAGGTGTGGCCGCTCGCATTTTGAGGCGGCGCCGGCAAGCGCCCGTTGGGCAGCGGCGTCTGCCAGTTCGGTTGCCCCTCGAAATTCCCGCCATGGCAACGGGCGCACTGCTCTTTGTAGACGCGGTCGCCGATCTGCAGCTGCTGCGAATCGGTCATGATCAGCCGCGGCATGCCGCGATCCCGCTTGGTCCAATAGAAGGCGCCGCCTGCCGTCAATAAGACGATGACCGCAACCGCGATCAACGGCTTTTGCCATTTCTTCTGCACGTCTCCTGCTCCTTGTCGACAACCCCGAAGCTGCCGGCGATTCTCCTAAAGCCTGCGGAAATTTCCGGCAAGAGGGGTGCGGCATTCGGCTCTTGCCGCCGCGGGACGGCCAAGCGATTCTGGAGTCATGAGCCAAGTCCCTGCCTTGCCCCGGTTTGCCGCCGCGGCCGATGGCCATCTGACCGACGACATGAAGGCGGCCTTCGACCGGGACGGCGTGCTCCTGCTCGAGGATTTCGCCGGCGCCGATCAATGCCTTGGCCTGATCGAGCGCATGCAGGCGCTGGTCGACGCAGCGGATCTGTCCGAAGTGACAACCATCTTCACCACGACGGACGCGCGCCATGCCGGCGATGCCTATTTCGCCGGCTCCGGCGACAAGATCCGGTTCTTCTTCGAGGATGGCGCGTTCGACGGGCAAGGCAAGCTGAACCGGCCGAAGGACAGGGCGCTGAACAAGGTCGGCCATGGGATGCATGACCTCGATCCCGTATTCGACGGCTTTTCCCGCCAGCCGAAACTGCGGGCGCTGGCGGCCGGTCTCGGATTCCGGCGGCCGCTGCTGCTGCAGTCCATGTACATCTTCAAGCAGCCGGGTATCGGCGGCGAGGTGGTCTGCCATACCGACTTCGACGTTTCTCTACACAGACCCGCCGAGCTGCATCGGCCTGTGGTTCGCGCTGGAAGACGCGACGATCGAAAATGGCTGCATGTTCGCCCTGCCCGGCCGCCATCGCGTGCCCCTGAAATCGCGCTTCCTCCGCCGGGCCGACGGCAGCCTCGGCAATGAAATCTACGATCCCGCCCCCTGGTCCGCCGATGGCGCAGTGCCGCTGGAGGCGCGGCGCGGCACGCTGATCGTCCTGCACGGGCAGCTGCCCCATCTCAGCGGCGCCAACCGGTCGGCAAAATCGCGACATGCCTACACGCTGCACCTGATCGACGGCGCCTGCCGCTATCCCGCCGACAATTGGCTGGTGCGAGGTCCGGAGATGCCGCTGCGGGGGTTCTAAGCGCCCGCTGCCCTCGACGGCGGCCACCCCTCTCTCTATAAATCGCGGGCAACGAGGGGAGCGTCATGACCGCATCGAACCGCATCGACAACGAACGCAAGATCCGCGCCGCCCGTGGGCCAAAGATCACCGCCAAGGGCTGGCAGACCGAAGCCGCGATGCGCATGCTCATGAACAATCTGGATGCGGAAGTGGCGGAAAAGCCGCAGGAGCTGGTGGTCTACGGCGGCATCGGCCGCGCCGCCCGCGACTGGAAATGCTTCGACCGCATTGTCGAGACGCTAAAGACGCTCGGCGACGACGAAACGCTGCTCGTTCAATCGGGCAAGCCGGTGGGCGTGTTCCGCACCCACCCGGATGCGCCGCGGGTGCTGATCGCCAATTCCAATCTGGTGCCGCACTGGGCGACCTGGGACAAGTTCCACGAACTCGACCGCCAGGGGCTGATGATGTACGGCCAGATGACCGCCGGCTCCTGGATCTATATCGGCACCCAGGGCATCGTGCAGGGCACCTACGAAACATTCGTCGAAGTGGGCCGGCAGCATTATGGCGGCAACCTCAAGGGCAAATGGATCCTGACAGGTGGGCTCGGCGGCATGGGCGGCGCGCAGCCGCTGGCCGCGGTGATGGCCGGCGCCTCCATGATCGCCGTGGAAGTGCAGCCGAGCCGCATCGAGCGGCGGCTGGAGACCCGCTATCTCGACCGCAAGGCGGCGACGCTGGATGAGGCGATGAAGATCGTCCGGGAATCCCATGCCAAAGGCGAAGCGGTTTCGGTGGGCCTGCTGGGCAACGCGGCGGAGATTTTTCCCGAACTCGTCAAGCGCGCGAAGCAGGACAAGGCCTGGCGGCCCGATGCGGTGACCGACCAGACCTCGGCGCACGATCCGCTGAACGGCTATCTGCCGGCAGGCTGGAGCCTGGAGCGGGCCGAGAAGATGCGGCAGAGCGATCCCCAGGGCGTGATCAAGGCGGCCAAGCACTCCATGGCGGTGCAGGTGCGCGCCATGCTGGATTTCCACCGCATGGGCATTCCCACGCTCGACTACGGCAACAACATCCGGCAGATGGCGCAGGAGGAAGGCGTCGCCGACGCGTTCGACTTCCCCGGCTTCGTGCCCGCCTATATCCGGCCGCTGTTCTGCAAGGGCATCGGGCCGTTCCGCTGGGTGGCGCTATCAGGAGATCCCGAGGACATCTACCGCACCGACCAGCGGGTGAAGGACCTGATGCCCCATGACAAGCATCTGCATAACTGGCTGGACATGGCGAGGACGCGCATCGCGTTCCAGGGCCTGCCGGCGCGCATCTGCTGGGTCGGGCTCGGCGACCGGGCGCGGCTCGGCCTCGCCTTCAACGAGATGGTGGCCAAGGGCGAAGTGAAAGCACCGATCGTCATCGGCCGCGATCATCTGGATTCCGGCTCGGTCGCCAGCCCGAACCGCGAGACCGAGGCAATGCAGGACGGCAGCGACGCGGTCTCGGACTGGCCGCTGCTGAACGCGCTGCTCAACACGGCGTCGGGCGCCACCTGGGTGTCGCTGCATCACGGCGGCGGCGTCGGCATCGGCTATTCGCAACATGCCGGCATGGTGATCGTCGCCGACGGCACGCCCGCGGCGGCGAAACGGCTGGAGCGCGTGCTGACCAACGACCCTGGCACCGGCGTCATGCGCCATGCCGACGCCGGATACGATATCGCGATCAATTGGGCGCGCGAGCAGAAGATGAAGCTGCCGATGCTGGGGTAGCGTCTGGAAACGCGGCGCGGCCGCGCCTATCTTCCTTCAATGACCGCGTTCATTGGCAAGCAAAGCAGGCGCGACGTCCTCGTGGGCGCCGCCGCATTTGGTGCAGCGGCAGTCTTTGGTCCAGCTCCTGCCGGAGCCGCTGCCGACAGTCTTCACCAAACCGATCCCCGCCACCGGCGAGCAGCTCCCGGTCATCGGCATGGGCTCCTGGATCACGTTCGATGTCGGCGACGACAAGGCGGCGCGCGCCGAGCGGGTGAAGGTGCTGCAGGCGTTCTTCGATGGCGGCGGCGCGGTGGTGGATTCATCGCCGATGTATCTGTCGTCGCAGGAAGTCATCGGCTATTGCCTGGCGCAGATCGTCAACAAGGACGCTCTGTTCGCGGCGACGAAGGTGTGGACGCCGGGCAAAGAGATGGGCATCGGGCAGATGGAGGGCTCGCGCAATCTCTGGGGCGTGGAGCGCTTCGACCTGCTGCAGATCCACAATATGTTGGATTGGGAAGCCCATCTGGGGACGCTGCTCGAGTGGAAGCAGCAGGGGCGCGTGCGCTATGTCGGCATCACCACCTCCCACGGCCGCCGCCATGACGACATGGAAGCGGTCATGAAGACCCAGCCCTTCGATTTCGTGCAGTTCACCTACAACATCCTGGACCGGGAGGCGCGAGGAGCGGCTGCTGCCGCTGGCGGCAGAGCGTGGACCTCGCCGTCATCGTCAACCGGCCGTTCCGCCGCGGCGACCTGATCGAGCGCTTCGGCGGCAAGCCGCTGCCGGAATGGGCGGCGGAGATCGGCTGCGCGAGCTGGCCGCAGTTCCTGCTGAAGTTCGCGGTGTCCCATCCGGCGGTGACCTGCGCCATCCCCGCGACCTCCCGCGTCGATCACATGCAGGAGAACATGGCCGCCGCCAGCCGGACCCATGCCGGACGCGGCGATGCGCGCGCGGATGATCGACTATGTCGAGTCGCTTTAGTGCTACTGCGGCTTGCCGGCGGCATCGCGATCGCTGTGGCCGCCGAAGCCGCCGCCAACGCCGCGGCTGTCATGTTCATGCTTGCCGCTTTCGTTAGTGTGAATGCTGTAGATCACCTCCGGCGGCGGCGTGGTCGTCGGCGGTGGCGGCGGGTCCGAAATATGCAGTTGCGCCTCCTCATGGCCGCAGCGCGGCGTCATCTCCGGATCGTAGGTCTCGTAGCGGCAGCCAGTGAGTTTCGTCGCGTCAGCGGCGGAAGCTGTGTTGCCGGCAAGTGCGATTGCTGCCGTCACCGCTGCCAGGGCCGTTGCAAGAACAAACGAATGCGTCTTCGTGATCGTCATCTGACACCTTCCCTTCTCATCGAGCCTGTGCCGGCCGTCCTTGCGGCCGCTGTCGTTAGGGATTCATTTAGGCTTTGTTGGCGCGGAAGGGTGTGACGGCCCGCACGGGCCGGACCGAACTGTGACGCCTGTCACGCCGGCAAGCGCGGACAAAAAGAAAACGGCCCGGGTTCAACACCCGGGCCGCTGCCTTTGGAACAAAAGTTGCGCGGCGCGCTAGCTGCCGCTGGCGACTTTCACGCCCTCTTTCAATTCGAGCTTCATCTTGTTGGTCTTGCCCTCGGCGATCGCAAGCTTGCCCTCGGCAGCCATATCGCCCGACTGGGCCGTCACGATGTAGTTGCCCTCGCGCAACGTCACGGTCGGCGACGCTTCGGTGCTGGTGTAGAGCACCTCCTGCACGCCCTGCTTGTTCTTGCCGGTCTTCATGATCTTCCAGGTGACGTCCTTCACCGCCTTGCCTTTCGCCGACGCGCTCAGCGTCGTCTTACCGGCATAGAGATTCACGGTGTATTTGTAGCCGATGCCCGGCTTCACCTCGGCGACCACGTCGGCCTGCACGCCGTCATACTTGCCGCGCACGGTGTAGAAGCCGGCCGGCAGCGTCACTTGGGGATTGGGGCCGACGACCTCGCCGACTTTCTGGTTCAGGTCGGGACCGCCCTTGGTGTAGCGAAAGATCGTCCAGGTGATCTGTTCGTCGATCGACTTGCCCTTGTTGCTGGGAATCATGCGGAAGCTGGCATAGCCGGTGTTCATGACGATTTCCTGCTTGCCGGCCTTGGAGACGTCGACCTGCTTCGTGACCGTGGCGAAGCCCATCGTAACCGTCACCTTGTAGTGACCGGGCACCAGATTGGCCTCGACGCGCGGCTTCGTCGCCTTGATCGTTTCGCCATCGGTCCCCTTTGTGGGCTCGATGACCCACTTCAGGTTCTCTTTCAGCGGCGAGGCGCCCTGCGCGGACACGGCATGGAATTTCACGGTCACCGTATCGGCGGCCCAAGAGGCGGCGCCGACGGTGAAGACGAGCAGAAATGCGATAAGGCCCGCTGGCCAACGAGTTTTGAACAAAGCCACCCCCTTGTTCCAAATGTCAGTGCGTTAAAAGAATTGTAACCCGGAATAGTGAGCCACTACAACATTAATAGCTTGTTAAGACGGTGCGATTTCACACAGTCGCGCAATATTCGATCAAGATCTCGTGGGCGAACGTGTTGCAGAATCCAACCGGTGGCATTCAAGCCAAATGTGGCAGCGTCAGCCAGTGATCGAGAAATCCATCCATCCAGTTATGGAGAGTTGGATCGTGGCGGCACATTTGCGCCTCCTGATGGTCGCGGGGCTGGGCGCCGGGACGGCTCAGGGAGTTGCCACAATCCTTCAGCCAGCCCCGGGCGGAGTCGGCGGTGACCTCCGGGTGGAACTGAAAGCCGTAGGCCGAGCTGCGCCAGCGGAACGCCTGGTTGGGAAAGGCATTGCCGCCGCGGGCCAGCAGGCTGGCGCCCTCGGGCAGGTCGAAGCCTTCCTCATGCCAGTGATAGACATGCAGGCTGTCCGGGAATAGGTCGCGGCCCTCCTCCGTCGGCGTTACCGCGTAATAGCCGATTTCGACGATGCCGTCCTGGTGGCGCGCCACCGGCGCTTCCAGCGCCCGGGCCAGAAGCTGCCCGCCCAGGCAGATGCCTAGATAGCGGCCGCCGGCATCCACATGGTCGCGGATCCAGTCGATCTCATGCTGCAGATAGGCGGACGAAGGCGCGTCGTTGGCGCTTTGTGTGCCGCCGAACACGATAGCGCCGGCATAGGCCGCGCGATCGTCCGGCAGGCGGTCGCCCATGGCGGGGCAACGGTACTCGATCTCATAGCCCCTGGAGCGCAGGAGCGGCGCCACGCGCTTTTCCCGCCAGGAACTGTGAACCACGAAAAGGATGGTGTTACTCAAGCTGCCCGTACTCGAATGCTGCGCCGCGGCATGTATCAGGCCGGGATTCTAGTCGTCAACGGTTGCGGCAAGGTGAACGGCCGGGCGGCGCCCTATTTCGCCCGGGCCCTGCGGAAAGCCGCCATGTGGAAGCGGGTCTGCGGGCCCGAATAGCGCCGGTCCGCGGCCACCGGGCAGGCATGGCGGGCCAAACAGCCCCCGGTCATGCAGGGTTCGCCCGCCGGCTGGCCGATATGGCGGGCGCAGGCGTCGACAGCGAAACCCTGCCCGCTGAACGCGCCCACCGGGCAGGCCGAGAGGCAGGGCTTGCCGGCGCAGCTATCGCAGGGCGACCGAGCCTCGGCCTTCGGGGGCAGGTCGATGGGTTCGGCAAAGGCCAGTGCCGCGCGGTAGGCGTGCCAAAGCCCATGCTCGGGGTGAATGAGGATGCCCAGCGGCGACGGGAAGACGGACTCCGCGCGCTGCGCCCAGCGCTGGAACGGCCAATAGGGCGGGCCGCCGAAGGGATAGATCGGCGCCGCACCGGACGCGGCCGCGAGGCCATCGACCACCCGCCGCGTCCAGCGATCGAGCGGATCGGGCGCGCCGTCGCTTGCTTCCGGCGATCGGGAGAAGAACGGCCACATCGCGCCGGCGATGTCACCGACGAGAACGAGCGTCGCCGGCGCTTTGCCATCGCGGCCGGCGGGCACGCCATCGATTGTATCGGGACAAAAGCCGCCGCGAAAAGCGAGCCCGGTTGCGGCGAGCAGGGTTGTGAGTGCGGAAAGCTGCATGGTGCAGACGGCATCCTGTGGCTAAACTTCGCCTCCCGCAACAGCAGTGCGAAGATCATGAACACACAGGCGGCCATTTCCGACATCGACCTGGATATTCCGACATTGGATGAGATCGCGGCCGCACGGCAGCAGCTCGATCCCTACATCGTGGAGACGCCCGTGCATCGCTGGCGCGGGTCACGGCTGGCGGAAATCGTCGGCGACAAATCCGATGTGGTGCTGAAGCTGGAATTGCTCCAGCACACCGGCAGCTTCAAAGCGCGGCCGGCGCTGCTCAATCTCCTGCGTTTGCCGCCCGATGCGATGCAGCGCGGCGTCACCGCCGTCAGCGCCGGCAATCATGCCATCGCCGTCTCCTATGCAGCGCAACGCCTGGGCACCTCGGCGAAGGTGGTGATGATGAAGACCGCCAATCCCTTTCGCGTCGCGCTCTGCAAGCGCCTTGGCGCCGAAGTCATCCTCGCCGAGGACGTTCACGCCGCCTTCGCGTTCGTGAAGGAGATCGAGGCCAAGGAGGGCCGCGCTTTCATCCATCCCTTCGAGGGACGCACGACAGTCCTGGGCGATGCGACGCTGGGATTCGAATGGGCGCATCAAGTGCCGGACATGGACGCGGTGATCATTCCCATCGGCGGCGGCGGGCTGGCGGCGGGCGCCTCGCTCGCCATCAAGCTACTGCAGCCCAACTGCAAGGTCTTCGGCGTCGAGCCCGAGGGCGCTGACACCATGCACCGCTCCTTCGCTGCCGGCCGGCCGGAAAAGGCCGACAAGGTCACTACCATCGCCGACAGCCTGGCCCCACCCTATGCCCTGCCCTACAGCTACGGCGTCTGCCGCCGCTATGTCGACGAACTGGTCATGATCGACGACGACGCCATGAAGCGGGCCATGTCGCTGCTGTTCGCCGAGGCGAAGCTCGCGGTGGAGCCGGCCGGCGGGGCGGCGACGGCCGCATTGACCGGGCCGCTGCGGGAGCGCCTCAAGGGCAAGCGCGTCGGCGTCCTGGTCTGTGGCAGCAATATCGACGGCGCCAGCTTTGCCCGCTATCTGGCCGAAGGCGGCAATGGCATGGAATAGCCGGGCGTTATTGGCTATTCTGACGACAATGAACTTGGCCTAGGAGAGGATTGCCATGGACGGCACGGTTGCTTTCACCCGCATGGATCAGGGCACGCGCGAAGAATATGAGATGCTGGAACAGCTGTACCAGCCACTCTTCGGACGGTTGCCTGGTAACGTGCTCGACTGCCTGAAGCTGCTGGGCGGCGACAAGCTGGGCTACAAGATCGACCGGCTGCAGCATTCCCTGCAGACCGCGACGCGGGCCTTCCGCGACAAGGCAGACGAGGAGACTGTGGTCGTCGCCCTGCTTCACGATATCGGCGACAATCTGGCGCCGGAGAACCATGGCGAGTTCGCCGCCTCTGTGCTGCGCCCCTACATCTCCGAAGCCAACTACTGGCTGGTGAAGCAGCACCCGGTGTTCCAAGGCTATTACTACTATCACCATGTCGGCCGCGACCGGGATGAGCGCGAGCGGTTCCGCGGCCATCCCCATTTCGAGAAGACGACAGCATTTCTGCGAGAAGTGGGACCAGATGTCGTTCGACCCCGACTACGACACGATGCCGCTGTCGGCCTTCGAGCCGATGGTGCACAGGCTGTTCGGCAAGAAGCCGTTCACCTACGGCAACTGAAGACCGCGCTCACTTCTCCATCTGCACGGCGATGGGGCTCCAGTCCGGCCCCGGCGGATTCGCGATCAGTTCGCGGCAGCGCTCGATGAAGATGCGTGAGGGCGCATCGCCGCCGGGTCGCGCGGAATCCACGGCTTCGAAGAACTGGAGCGCGCCATGGAAATCCCGGCGGCCATAGGCGTCGATTCCCGCTTCGTAGTCCTTCACCCAGGCAAAGCCCGCGGCATCTGCACCCTCGGCCATCGCCAGCAATTCATGCACGGCTATGCCTTCGGCGCGGCCGAAGACGGCGACCCAATCCAATTGCCGGCAGATGATGGCAGCACCGGCGGCGCGGCGGGTCTCGTCGCCGATCATGATCGCGGTGCCGTAGCGCTTGTTGAGGGCTTCCAGGCGGCTCGCCACATTCACGGGATCGCCGATCACCGTGTAGTTCAGCCGGTCGGCCGAGCCGATATTGCCCACGAGCATGCGGCCGGTATTAATGCCGATGCGCGCCCGCAGCGCCGCGCGGGGATCGTCCGGCGGCAACGCAGCCTGACGCGCGGTCATCATCTGGTGCAGCGCCAGCGCCGCGGCACAGGCATCCCGCGCATGGTTCTCGTTCTCGATCGGCGCGCCCCAGAAGGCCATGACGGCGTCGCCGATGAATTTGTCGATGGTGCCGCGATGGGACAGCACCGCCGAAGAGGCCGTCTCCAGATACTCCGTGAGCACCGGCACCACGGATTCGCCGAGGAACTCGGACAGCGAAGTAAATCCGGCGAGATCGGCGAACATGACCGTCAGGTTCTCATGCTCGCCCCCGGGCTTGGCTTCGATGCCCTGGGACACCAAGGTGCGCACCAGTTCCGTCGGCATGTATTTGGCGAAGGACGCCAGGCCCTGGCTCATCTGCACCAGGGCGTTGGACAAGCCATCGAATTCACGCAGCCGCGACGGCACGCGCACGACCTGATCGAGACGGAAATTCTCGATATGGCCGAGCTGGGCGGCGATGCGGCCCAAGGGCCGGGCCACCAGGTTGTTGGTCAGCAGGACCGCCAGCACCGCCATGGCGATGACCAGGACCACCAGCGCGACCAGCAGCGTTTCCGCGCTTTCCTCGATCGAGGCCAGGAAATCATGGGCCGGGATGACCGTCGCGATCACCCAGTCGCGGAACTGCACCGGCGAGAAGGTGACGAAATACTCGTTGCCGTCGGCGTCCGATGTCATTTCCAGGGAGCGCACTTCGGACAGCCGGGCGAGGTCGACGCTGCCGCCCTTGGTCGCACTTTCGATCAGCTCGAGCCGGGGATCGTCGCGGCCCAGCTCGCCCAGCATCGGCAGCAGGCCGCGCCGCTGCTGTTCGATCGCCTGTGGATCGGCCGAGGCGACGATGCGGCCCTCACGATCGATGACGATGACCGTGCCCCGCTCGCCGATCATCTGGTGGGACAGGAACCGGGACACCAGTTCCAGCTCAATCGCCACATTGATCACGCCGCCGAACTTCGTGTTCGCCACCAGCGGCATCGAGGTGCTGATGCCGGCGCGGTCGCCGTCGGGAAAGTGCGACACCAGATTCCAGCCGGCGCCGCGCTCGGCACTGCAACGCACTTCATCGCAGCCCTCGGAAACCGCGCGCTTGTACCAGCCCTGTTCGACCGAGTTGAAATCGGTCGCCGCCGACTCCGCACTTTCGTACTCGGCCTCGGCGCCCTTGACCCGGTATTTGTAGGTCGTCTGCGCACCCTGCCCGCTGGCCTGGTCCCAGGCAATGGATACCAGCCGGAACCCGCCATCGCCGGCGCGCTGCGCGCCGTAGAAATTCCCCTGCGGCGTGCCGATGGAGATCCAGGACACGCTGGGCATGGCGCGCAGCAGCGACAGGAATATGAAATCCCGCTGGCCCGCCTGCTTCTCGAAATCGAAGATGCCGTTGACGAAGGCTGAGCCGACGGCGGTCTGCGCCGCCACCGCCTGATCCCGCACGCCGGCCAACTCGTTCTTGACCGTGGTGACGATCTCCTGATTGAGCTGGCCGACCACGTCCTCGACATTCTGCCGCGCCGTGTAGGACCAGAGCGCATGCACCAGCAGCGCCGTCAGCAGCACGGTCAGCAGGATCAGCCCCGTGAGGACGAGCTTCAGCCCCGGTTTTGTCTGTCCAAACATGGTGCGAGTGTTTCAGGAATGCCGCAGCCCAACAAGGAAACACCGCCCTCCCGGTCCGAGAGCGCGGCTATGGTTTCCATGCCTAGCAGATATTTGCGCCCCTGCCCCGCGCCTCACGGCGATCTCGCGGGGAAATGAGGCGGGCGCACGCCGCCGTGATCGGCTGGCTAGCCGTTGACGACCATGCGCTCGGGCATCGCCGCGCGCGGCGGAACGGCGCGTTCTTTCCGCGGCGTCTTGCCGAAATAGTCGCGGTAGCATTTGGAGAAATGGCTGGCGGAGACGAAGCCGCAGGCCAGCGCCACGTCGATGACCGGCATGTTGGTCTGCAGCAGCAGCAGCCGCGCCCGGTTGAGGCGCAGCTCCACATAATACCGCGCCGGCGAGCGGTTCAGGTATTTGCGGAACAGCCGCTCCAGCTGCCGGCTGGAGAGCCCGGCGGCCTTGGCCAGATCGCCGCGGTCCAGCGGCTCTTCCAGATGCTCCTCCATCAGGCGGATGACGGACATCAGCTTGGGATGGCGCACGCCCAGGCGGGCCGGCAGCGCCATGCGCTGCTGGTCATGCTCGTCGCGGATGCGCTCATGCATGAACTGGTCGGAGACATGGGCGGCCAGTTCATGGCCATGCTGGCTGCTGATCAGCTTCAGCATGAGGTCCAGCGACGCCGTGCCGCCGGAGCAGGTGAAGCGGTTGCGGTCGATCTCGAACAGTTCGGAGGTGACGTCGATCTCCGGGAAGCTCTCGCTGAAGCCCGCCAGGTTCTCCCAATGGATCGTGCAGCGGTAGCCGTCCAGCAGGCCGGCGCGGGCCAGGATGTGGCTCGCCGGTGCAGACCGCACCGATATCGGCGCCCTGACGGTCGAGCCGCCGCAGCTGAGCGAAGACGTTGCGGTCCTCGAACAGATGGCGCGTCGATGCCGCTGCAGACGATGACCGTCTTGAAAATGCCCAGCCCTTCGATCGAGCCCTCGGGAGACAGGGCGATGCCGTTGCTGGCGGCGATCGGTTTGCCGTCGGGCGAAAACAGGTGCCAGGAATAGAGCTGCTTGCCGCTGGCGCGATTCGCCAGGCGCAGCGGCTCCACCGCCGAGGTGAAGGCGATCATGGAAAAATTCGGCACCAGCAGGAATGCGATGCGCTGCGGCAGTTCTTTTGACGGAGACCCGAACATCTAGCCCTTGGCGCGCCATTCGGGGGCGCGTCCCGCGTTTGTTGTTTCGTTGGAGCCATCTTAGCCTATGTCGCAAATGGAGAAAAGCGTTGCATGATGGCGGCAAAGCGCCGCGGGCTGGAAATCGGTGCGGGACGTTGCCGCATGTCGCAGCATGGACAATGCCGGACGGGCCGGTCGTGTCATTCGCTTGGATTCACGGCATATTTCGCCGTCGGCCCTTGCCGGGTGGGGCTGTCATTGCAATAAAGACGCCCCGTCAACAGGCCGCCGATTCTGCCCTCGAAAGCGTCCATGAAGAGCAGATATTCGATCTTCAGTCTGGCCCGCAACGCGCTGGATTATCACGAGAATTGGTCGGAGGCTTGGCGCAGCCCGGAGCCCAAGCCGGCCTATGACGCTGTTATCGTCGGCGGCGGCGGCCATGGGCTGGCGACGGCCTACTATCTGGCGAAGCTGCACGGCCTCACCAACATCGCCGTGCTGGAAAAAGGCTGGATCGGCGGCGGCAACACCGGTCGCAACACGACCATCGTGCGCTCGAACTACCTCTGGGACGAGAGCGCCTTCCTCTACGAGCATGCGCTGAAGCTCTGGGAAGTCGCTGAGTCAGGAGCTGAACTTCAACGTCATGTTCAGCCAGCGCGGCCTGATGAACCTGGCGCACAATCTGCACGACCTGCGCGAGATCAACCGGCGGGTGAATGCCATCCGCCTCAACGACATCGACTTCGGAATTTCTCACCGTGGATCAGGTGCGGCAGCTCTGCCCGATCCTGAACTTCGACCCGAAGGCGCGGCATCCGATCATGGGCGCCTCGCTGCAGCGGCGCGGCGGCGTGGCGCGCCATGACGCGGTCGCCTGGGGCTATGCCCGCGCGGCCGACGCGCTGGGCGTCGACATCATCCAGAATTGCGAGGTCACGGGCCTGCGCATCGCCAACAATCGCATCCAGGGCGTCGAGACCACCCGCGGCTATATCGCCGCCCCCAAGGTCGGCTGCGTTCCCGCCGGCCATTCCAGCGTCATCGCCGCCATGGCCGGGCCTGCGCTTCCCGGTGGAGAGCCATCCGCTGCAGGCGCTGGTGTCCGAGCCGGTCAAGCCGGTGCTGCATACCGTCGTCATGTCCGGCGCGGTCCATGTCTATGTCAGCCAGTCCGACAAGGGCGAGCTGGTGCTGGGTGCCGGCATCGACGGCTACAACTCCTATGCCCAGCGCGGCAGCCCGAATGTGCTCGAGCATCAGCTGGGCGCCCTGACCGAGCTGTTCCCGATCTTCAGCCGGCTGCGCTTCATGCGGCAATGGGGCGGCATCGTCGATGTCTGCCCCGACGCCAGCCCGATCGTGGCGAAGATGCCGGTGCAGGGCCTGTATTTCAATTGCGGCTGGGGCACCGGCGGCTTCAAGGCGACGCCCGGCTCCGGCTGGGTCTTCGCCTACACCATCGCCCAGGACCGGCCGCACAAGCTGAACGAAGCCTTCACGCTGGAGCGCTTCTCCCACGGCTATCTGATCGACGAACATGGCGCCGCCGCGGTGGCGCACTAATGCTGACTCTGGAAGGCGACATCGGATGCTGCTGATCACCTGCCCCTATTGCGGCCAACGAGACGAGAGCGAGTTCGCCTGCGGCGGCGAAGCGCATATCGCGCGGCCGCTGCAGACGGACGCGCTCACCGACCAGCAGTGGGGCGACTATCTGTTCATGCGCAAGAACCCGAAGGGCGTGCATTTCGAGCGCTGGAACCACGCCCGCGGCTGCCGCCGCTGGTTCAACGCCGCGCGCCACACCGTGACCCATGAGATCATCGCCACCTACAAGATGGGCGAACCGCCGCCCGCGGTGAGCAAATGAACGGCCAAGCCAATCGCCTGCCCGAGGGCGGGCGCATCGACCGGACCAAGCCGGTCGCCTTCACCTTCAACGGCAAGCGGCTGACCGGCTATCAGGGCGACACCCTGGCCTCGGCGCTGCTGGCCAATGGCGTGGCGCTGGTGGGCCGCAGCTTCAAGTATCACCGGCCGCGCGGCATCATGACGGCGGGCTCGGAAGAGCCGAATGCCCTGGTGCAAGTCGGCAGCGGCGCGCGCACCGAACCGAACCTCCGCGCGACCCAGGTGGAGTTGTACGAGGGCCTGACCGCCAGCAGCCAGAATTGCTGGCCCTCGGTGGAGTTCGATATCGGCGAGGCCAACAGCGTGATGTCGAAGCTGTTCCCTGCCGGGTTCTACTACAAGACCTTCATGTGGCCGCCGAGCTTCTGGATGAAGTACGAATACTTCATCCGCCGCGCCGCCGGTCTTGGCGTCGCGCCCGAGGAGCCGGATCCCGATCACTACGACAAGACTTTCGCCCATTGCGATGTGCTGGTCGTGGGCGGAGGACCAGCCGGATTGGCCGCGGCGCTCGCCGCCGGCCGCAGCGGCGCCCGGGTTATTCTCTGCGACGAGCAGCAGGAATTCGGCGGCGCGCTGCTGAGCGGCAATGACGAGATCGACGGCATGCCCGCAGCGAAATGGGTCGCGGACGCCACGGCCGAACTGGCAGACATGGCGGAGGTGCGCGTCCTGCCGCGCACCACGGCTTATGGCTACTACGACCACAATTCCGTCTGGCTGGTGGAGCGCACCGGCGATCACCTGCCGCCGGGCAGCAGCCACCTATCGCCAGCGCCTGTGGAAAGTCCGCGCCAAGCAGGTCGTGCTGGCCACCGGCGCCATCGAGCGGCCGCTGGTGTTCGCCGACAATGACCGGCCCGGCATCATGCTGGCCGGCGCGGCGCGGACCTACGCCAACCGCTATGGGGCGCTGCCAGGCCGCCGCGTCGTCGTGATGACCAACAATGACAGCGCCTATCAGGCAGCGATCGACCTGGCGCAGGCGGGCGCAAACGTGGCCGCCATCGTCGATCTCCGCGGCAATGCCGACAGCGCTGCGGTCGCCGCCGCGCGCGGGCGCAACATCGAGGTTCTGGTCGGACACGCCATCACCGGCACCAAGGGCCGCAAGCGCGTCAGCGCGGTCTCCGTCGTGCGGATGAACGAGGCCGGCGACAGCGTCAGCGGCGCGGTGCGGGAGATCGAGTGCGATCTCGTCCTGCATTCCGGCGGCTGGAATCCGACCGTGCATCTGTTCTCGCAATCCGGCGGCAAGCTGCGGTTCGATGAGGGCATCGCCGCCTTCGTGCCGGACAGGTCAGTCCAGAAGGAACGCTCGGCCGGCGCTGCCAAAGGCAGTTTCGCCCTCGCCGATTGCCTGGCCGAGGGATTCGAGGCCGGCGTTCAAGCCGCGCGCGACGCCGGATCTAGCGGCACTTCCGGCAGTGCGCCGCATGCCGAAGCGGCGGCGGCAGAAGCCCAGCTGCGCCCGATCTGGGTGGTGCCTTCGGTCAATCCGGTGGGCCATGGCGCCAAGTTCTTCGTCGATCACCAGAACGACGCGACGGCGGCCGACGTGCTGCTGGCGGAACGCGAGGGCTACCGTTCGGTGGAGCATCTCAAGCGCTACACCACCATGGGCATGGGCACCGACCAGGGCAAGACCAGCAACGTCAACGCGCTGGCGATCATGGCGCAGAAGCTGGGCCGCGATATCCCGCAGGTCGGCACAACCACATTCCGGCCCGCCTACACGCCGGTCACCATCGGCGTCTTCGGCGGCCATGAGCGCGGCGATCTGATGGATCCGCTGCGCCGCACCGCGCTGCATCACTGGCACGAGAACGCCGGCGCGAAGTGGGAGAATGTCGGCCAGTGGCGCCGCCCCTGGTACTATCCGCGCCCGGGCGAGACCATGCATGACGCCGTCAACCGCGAGGTCAAGGCGACGCGATCAGGTGTCGGTATCATGGATGCCTCGACGCTGGGCAAGATCGATATCCAGGGACCTGACTCCGTCGATTTGCTGAACTGGGTCTATTGCAACGCCTGGAGCAATCTGGAGATCGGCCGCTGCCGCTACGGCTTCATGCTGGGCGAAGACGGCATGGTCTTCGACGACGGCGTCACCTCGCGCCTGGGCGAACAGCATTTCCATATGACCACCACATCAGGCGGCGCGGCGCGCGTGCTGGGCTGGCTGGAGAACTGGCTGCAGACGGAGTGGCCGGATATGCGGGTGTTCTGCACCAGCGTGACCGAGCAATGGTCCACTGTCGCGGTCAACGGGCCCTTCGCGCGCAAGCTGCTGGGCGAGTTGACCAAGGATATCGACCTGGATGCGAAGCAATTCCCATTCATGTCGTTCCGCGACGGCCAGGTCGCCGGCATTCCGGCACGGGTCTACCGCATCAGCTTCACCGGCGAGCTGTCCTACGAGATCAATGTCGCGCCGAGCTATGCGCTGGCGCTGTGGCAGGCGCTGATGGCCGCCGGCGAGAAATACGGCATCACGCCCTATGGCACGGAGGCGATGCATGTCCTGCGCTGCGAGAAGGGCTTCGTCATCGTCGGCCAGGAGACCGACGGCACGGTGACGCCGCAGGATCTGGGCATGGACTGGATCGTCAGCAAGAAGAAGAAGGATTTCCTGGGCAAGCGGGCCCTGGCGCGCGCCGACACCGCCCGCGCCGACCGCAAGCATCTGGTGGGCCTGCAGACCGAGAACCCCAGCGAGGTCATCCCCGAGGGCGGCCAGGTGGTGGCGGAACTCAAGGACAAACCGCCCATGGCCATGCTCGGCCATGTGACCTCCAGCTACTACAGCCCCAATGTGGGCCGTTCGATCGCCATGGCGCTGCTCAAGAACGGCCGCAGCCGCATGGGCGAGACGGTGCATATCCCGCTGGCCGACCGGGTCATCCGCGCCAAGGTGATGGAGCCCCGGTTCTTCGATCTCGAGGGGAAGCGCATCGATGGTTGAAGCCTATCTGCGCCGCAGCCCCCTCACCCACCGCGCCCTGCTCACCAAGGCGGTCGACGGGCTCGGCGATGCCGAGCTGGGCCTGGGCGAGCGCGCTCACCGGATGCAGCTCAATCTGCGCGGCGACAGCGGCAATCCCGCCTTCATCAACGGCGTGAAGACCGCCACGGGTCTGGACGTTCCGGTCCAGGCCAACCGCTTCACCGCCTCGGGCGACCGCGCCTGCCTCTGGCTCGGCCCGAACGAGTGGCTGATCGCCGGGCCGGACGGCCAAGGCGCGGATCTCATCCGAGAACTGCGCGCCGCTCTGTCCGGCCAGCACGCCGCCGTCACCGACGTCAGCGAAGCCCGCACCTCCATCCTCGTCCGCGGGCCGCGCGCCCGAGACCTGCTGCTGAAGGGTGTGCCTCTCGACCTGCATCCCCGGGAATTCCAAACCGGCCATTGCGCCCAGTCCCACATCGCCGGCGCCAACATCATCCTGCGCCAGCTCGACGACGCGCCGAGCTATGAGATCCTCGTCCTCAACAGCTTCGCCGAGCATCTGTGGCTGTGGATGGAGAGCGCCGCGCGGGAGTATCGGACCGTCATCCTGACCTAGCCGATACCCTCGAAAAACCGCGATTTTTCGGACTTTTCTGCACCATCCCGCGCTTGTATCCTGGTGCGTTCACGCAGGAAAGGCGCGCCCATGAATGATCTGCCCTGGAACGGCCATCGCGACGGCTACCGGTCGACCAACCTGATCGACGAGATCGTCGTCGATGCCGACTATGACAATCCGAAGGTCTGGGTGCCGCTCGCCGACGGGGTGATGCTGCGGCCGATGATGTTCGATATCACCAACGGAGCCTGGAGCAGCATCCTGCGGATCGCGCCGGGGAAGAGCCTCGCCTGCCACTATCACACCCAGCCAGTGCATGGCTTCACCGTGAAGGGTTCCTGGCGCTATCTCGAGCACAACTGGGTCGCCAGTAACGGCACCTACATCTTCGAACCGCCGGGCGAACTGCACACATTGGTGGCCGACGCCAAGGACGGCATGACCACCTTTTTCGTCACCCGCGGTTCGCTGATCTACACTGACGAAGCCGGCAAGCAGATCGGCTATGAGGACGTGTTCACCCGCCTCGCCCTGTGCCGCCGGCATTTCCAGGAGGCCGGATTCGAATCGGATACCATTGAGCGCATGATTCGTTGAACGTCCGGGCGGCGGCCGCGCGCCTCTTCGGATATATAAATTATCTCAATCGTTTACTAAAGAACATTGGCGCAACACCGGAACAAAGCGGTGCGAAGTAACCAAACATCAGCATTTATGGTTGATTGGTTAAAGTGATGCGCGAAAAGCGCCCCGGAAGTCGACTTTTTCGTGCTTAACGCGCGGTTAACAACCGCCAAAAGATGATTGAAATTCCCTGATTTTTACGGGGGCTTTACCATCCTAACAGTATGGTAAGGGATTGGCGGCCCGCGGGCGGCCGGAGGCCACTTGCCCTTCCGAGATTGACGAATGAAGAAGTTTCGCGAGGTAGCGGATTCGGACGGCGACGCCGTTGCGGCGGCTGATCCATCCAGCCTCCGGAACCGGCGTTGCATTCCGATCGATCTCGCGGCCTCGCTGGTCAATCTTAACCTCGACCCCAAGGCCATTATCAAGATCGAGGACCTGCCGCCGGGCTCCCTGCTGACCTGCGGCCAGGGCAATTCCAACAATACCTGGTCGTTGAAGCTCGCGGAGACCGAAGACGTCGTCTTCATTGCTCCGATAGACGACAATTCCGACAGCTTCCCGATCTCCGTCCGCATCCTGATGCCGGATCCGGATGGATTCGACTACGCCAGCACCATACACAAGTTCGATATCCTGCTGACGGACACCAGCTCCCAATCGGCCTTCACGGCGATCCAGGCCGATGACGGCAAGGGCGAGCCGGCTCAACTGGGCGCCCTGAAGGACGCTCTGGCAAAGGCGCGCGGCCTCGGCGACATCAAGCTGAACAAGAAAAACGCGCTGAACTTCGATGAGGAGTCGGCGGCAGCTTTCGAAGGCCAGCGCTCCTCCGCCAGTCTGCAGGCGCTGTTCAGCGCCGAGCAGAAGGAAGAGGAAGAGCGCCGCCGGATCAAGGACGCCGAGGAGGAATGGCGGGCCCATGAAGAGCGCCGCCTGGCCGAAGCGCGCGCCGAATGGATGCTCGAGACCGAGGCCAAGGTCGTCCAGGCGGTCGCGGAAACGCGCATGCAGGAGGAGCAGAGACTGCTCGCCGCCGAGGCACGCTTCCGCGAGCAGCTGACGGAAAAGCTGGAAGACGCCAAGGCGCGGTGGAAGGCCAAGAGCGCCTCGCGCGGCACGGGCGCGGGCACGGGCCGGCGCGCGCACCGGCCGACATCGAGGCCACGGTGCGGATCCGCATGACGGCGGAAGAGACGCGGCTGCAGCAGGAAGCCGCGCAGAAGATTGCCGACGCCGAAGTCAAGTTCCGCGCCCAGCTGGTGGAAAAGCTGGGAGCGGCGCGCAAGGAGTGGCAGGCCGACGAAGCCGCCCGCCAGACCGCGGCACTGGCCGCCTTTCAGGCGGAAGAGGCCAACCGGCTGGGCCAGGCAAAGCTGAAATGGCTGGGCGAGATCGAAGCCAAGACCGAGGACTCCAAGCCCGCCACTGATGAAATCGAAGCCGTCGTCAAGGAACGGCTGGCGTCCTCCCAGGCGAAGTGGCAGCGGGATGCGCTCGAAGGGCTCGCGCAGGCCGAAGCCAAATGGAAAGAGGCCGAGACGGCGCGCATCGAGTCCGCTCGCCGCGAATGGCAGTCCGACACCGAGCGGCGGCTGCAAGAGGCCGTGGCCGGCGTACCCCAGGTCGATGTGGAGCAGGTGGTCCGCGAACGCATCGCCTCGATGCAGACGCGCTGGCAGACCGAAGCGCTCAACGCCATCTCCGACGCCGAGGGCCGCTGGAAGAAGGCGGAGAAGGAGAAGCTCGACGCCGCCCGCAAGGAGTGGGTCGAGGAAAAGGATCGTCTGCTGAAGGATATGGCGAGCGCCGTGCCCGCCGTCGATCTCGAGGGCATTGTCATCGAGCGCATGCGCGCCGCGCAGGCGAAGTGGCAGGAAGAGGCGGTCGGCGCCCTGGTGGATGCCGAGAACCGCTGGAAGGCCGCCGAAGCCGAACGCATCAAGACGATGCGGGCCGAGCTGCAGAAAGAATTCGATTCCCGGATCAAGGATCCGGGCAGCCTGGATGTAGACTTGATCGTCCAGAAAAAGATGGCCGCCTCGCAGCAGAAGTGGCAGGAAGAATTCCTCAAGGTCATCGCCGACAGCGAGAAGAAGTGGAAGGCCGGCGAGGCCGAGCGCCTAAAGGAAGCCAAGGCGCAATGGGAGAAGGATTTCGCCGGCAAGGCGGGTTCCGGCTCCTCCGCTTCGGGCGGCGCATCGAGCTGCCGACATCGAGAAGCAGGTCAAGGAACGGGTGGAGACCGAACTTGCGGTCATGGAAGCGGTCTGGCGCTCCGAAGAGGCGCAGCGCCTGAAGGCCGCGGATAAAGAGTTCGGCAAACAGTACGAGAAGAAATTCTCGGAACTGGAATTGCAGCATATCGAGGACCTGCAGAAGCTGCATGCCGCCGAGGCCAAGCTGGTCGAATTGCAGACCGCGACGCCGAAGGACGCCAAGGTACAGCGGGCCGTCGAGCAGGAGCGCCTGGCCGCCGCGGAGAAGGAATGGGCCGCGAGCGCCGAGAAGCGCCTCAAATCCGCCGAGGAAGATTGGAAGGCCGGCGAAGCGCAGCGGCTGCAGGCCGCCGAGGCGGCCTGGAAGGCCGGCGAGCAGAAGCGGCTCGACGATTTGCGCGCGGAACTGACCGCCGCCGAGGACAAGCGGCGCCTGGAAACGGCATCGTCGGGCGGCCCCGCATCGGCGGAACAGCTCAAAGCCGCCGAGGCCGCTTGGAAGGCCGCGGAGGAACTGCGCTTCAAGGAAGCTCAGGCCACCTGGAAGGCCGCCGAGGAGCGCCATCGCCACGACGCCGAAGCGGCCTGGAGATCGGCGGAGCAGAAGCGGCTGGACGAGGCCCATGTCACCTGGCAGTCGCAGACCGAGCGCCGCTTCGCGCTGATCGAGAAGCAGGTGAAGGATTATCAGACGCAGCAGGCCGCCATCATCGAGCGCCAGGTCGCCGAGAAGCTGGCCGCCGCCGAGGCGGCCTGGAAGATCGCGGAAGCCGAGCGCCTGCGCGCCGCCCAGGCCGAGTGGGCAGCCATCACGCCAGGCAGCGGTGCGTCGCCGGAACAGATCGCCGAACAGCAGCGGGTGGCGGTCGCCGAAGCCGAGCAGAAGCTGCGCGAGCAGATGCTCGCCATGGAAGAGAAGACGCGCATCCGCGTCGCCGACGAGCTCGTGGAAGCGCAGCGCTTCTGGCAGGAAGCCGCCGATCTCAAGCTCGCCGCCGAGCGCGCCCAGTGGCAGGCCGACGCGGAAAGGCGCATCGCGGAAGCGCAAGCCAAAGTCGACCCCGCCGCCCAGGCGCAGATGGTCGCGGAGATCGAGAGCCGGCTCAAGGCCGAGCATGCGCAGGAGATGGACGGCATGCGCGCCTCCATCGATGCCATGATGGCGGCCAATGCGCAGCGGCTGGAAAAGGAACACAGCCAGCGCATCGCCGTGATGGAGAGCCAGTGGCGCAATTCCACGGCCCATACCGCCAACGAGGCGCGCGCCGCCGCGTCGACCGAGTCCGAACAGCGCATCGCCGAACTGACCCGCGAGCGCGACGAGGCGATCGCCCGCCTGGCCCAGCAGCCGGCCGCCGCTGGATTCCGCGATGTCGGCCGACCGGGTGACCCTGGAAATCCGCATCGCCCAGCTCGAAACCGAGCGCGATGCCGCCGTCCGCCGCGCCGAGGATTCGCAGCGCAATCTCGCCCTGCGCGAAGAGGCGCAGAGCAGACTTACCAGCCAGAGCGATTCCCAGCTCGCGGCCGCGGTCGCCGCCGAGCGCATGAAATGGCAGGCGGAAGCCGAGCAGCGTGTCGCCGCGGAGCGCCGCGAGAAGGAACAGGCCGTCGAGCTGCTCAAGCTGGCGGAAGCGCGGCTGCGCGCCATGCCCACGGTCGATCCGGCGCTGGAGGCCAAGTGGAAGGCCGACATGGAAATGCGCGTCGCCCAGACCCGCGCCATGTTCACCGCCGAAGCTGCGGCCGCCATGCAGGCCGCCGAAACCAAATGGAAGAGCGAAACCGACCAACGCTTCGCCATCGCCGAGGAGATGTTCAAGGAGATCTACGAAGAGCAGCTCTCCGCCGCCGAAGCCAAGTGGCGCGCCGACGAGAACCAGCGCTTCGCCGCGGCCCGCGAGGCCTGGATGGTCGATGCCCGCACCAAGGGACTCGGCGGCGGCGGCGACAGTTCGCTCGCCACCAGCATCGAAGCCGCGCTCAACGCCAAGTTCGAGCTCAAGGTCGCCGATTTGGAGGCCCGCTTCCTGGCGCAGCGCGAAGCCGCGATAGCCGAAGCACGCCGCCAGTGGGAGTCCAGCGAGATCGATCGCCTGATCGACGCCCAGTCGGAATTCCAGGTGAACGCCGACCGCCGCGTGAAGGAGCTGGAGATCCGGCTGAAGGCGCAGTTCGCCGGCCAGATCGCCGAAGCCGAACGCCTGTGGAAAGATGGCGAGGCCAAGCGCCTGGCCGCCGCGCGCGCCAAGTGGAAGGCGGAATCCGATGACCGCGTCGCCGATGCGGAAAACCGCATGCGTCTCGAATATGAGCGCCTGCTGGCGCAAGGCGCCGAACTGCGCACGGGCAGCGGCGGGTAGAGCGCCATCCTCGCAAGCGGAATTGCCCGACTACGGCAAATGCGCTCGGGCAAAACCTATCCACTTGAATGCTGTGCTTACTGTCCCCTCGCCCGCGGAGCGGGAGAGGGAAGTCACATCCGCGTTCAGCGGATGTGACGGGGTGAGGGCCCGGAGCACGAGCGGTGAGCGTATTGCGCTAGTCCTTGCACGGTGGCAGTCGCAATTGTGCGGGCAGTGATACCGACGCTGCCCCTCACCCGCGACATCCGCTGAACGCGGATGTCGCGTGCCTCTCCCCACTTCGTGGGGCGAGGCGACGGTTGATGTCAGGCACGTGTTCCATCGAGATTTGAGATTGCAGCGAGCGGAATCAAAAAGCGGCGGGCATTTCTGCCCGCCGCTTTGATCTCGATCGCTTCCGGCGCCGGCGCTAGGCGCGGGCGAGGTTGCAGAGGACGTGGTCGACCTGCGTCTCTTCGTTGCCGAGCGGCAGGGCCACGATGCGATAGGACGAGCTGCCCACCGTGTTCTGGAACGTCTCGATGTCCTGCACCGGCTTGCCGGCGGACACGGCCTCGCGGCCGATGGCGAGCATCCATTCGGTCAGCATGGGCGTGAAGGTCACTTCCTCGGCCGGCTCCGCCGTCGCGGCGGCGCCGGTCAGGCGCATGACCTGGGTGAAATTGACATTGCCGCTGCTGACCGCGCCGCAAGACAGCAGCATGGTGTTCGGCCAGAGTTCGGCGATCTGCTTGGCGTCGAAATCGCCATAGGATGGGAAGCGGCGCCCGTTCTTGCGCTGCGCCCAGAAGCTGTAGAAATCGTTGCCCTGGCGGGCCTTCTCGGCGGCCTGCTGCTGTGCCGCCAAGGCGGCCTGCACGGCGCTGCCCGGCTGCGTCCGGGTGCCTTGGGCGCGGGCGGCGCGGGCGGCAATCGCTTCGAAGCGCGAGCGGCCGGCACTGCTGCCGTTGCTTTCCTCGGCCGGAGCCGCCGGGGCGGTCTCCGCCGGCGCATGGACGCCGTTTCCATTGGTATAGGCCGGGGCCACGACGGGTTCCGGCTTTGGCGCCTCTGGCATCGGCGCGGGTTCGTTCCAGAGCGGTGCGGCCGCGGCAGGCGCCGGTTCGGCGGCAGCGGTCTCAACCTGCGTGGCCAGGGCATCGTCCAGCGCCTGCGCCAGCAGGGCCTGAGACTGCTCCAGGGCCGCATCCATCGAATTCTACTTCCGGCGCGGGCGCGGCTTCCGCCTCTGGCGCCGGGTCAACTTCCGCGGCGATCTCCGCGACCGGGATCTCGGCAACTGGAATTTCCGCGGCGGGGGTCTCCATCGCCGGTGCGGGAGCAGCCTCCCACATGGGCTCGGGCTCGGCTGCCGGTGCTGGCGTCACAGCCTCGGGCACAGTGCCGACATCTGTAAATTCTGCCGGCGCGGCCGCAGGGGGTATGTCCCCGGCATCCGTGCCGCTGCGCGCCTCGGCGATCGACACGACGTTGGCGGCGGCAGTTGCCTGCGCCAGATCGTCGAAGCTCAATGCCTTCTTGCGCGACTTGCCCTTGGCCGGCTTGTCCTTTGCCGCGGCGCCGCCCATCGCGTCCGCAGCCTTGCGGGGCCGCTTCTGCTTGGCGCCGTTGGTGCCCGGCTTGGGCGATTTCAACGTCATATTCGCCAGGGACGCCGCCTGATTGGCGGGATCGCTGGGCTCAATATCGTTTGGCGTCTTATCTTCCAGATTCATAACCAATCAACCGCTTCCGATTTCCCCTATCAATCGGCACGCCCGACCGATGCCTCAAGCATCGCGGGCGCGTCCTCTGCCTCCGCCTGAAAGGGTTGCCCCTCTTCGGCCGGCGGCAGAGCGTCCACAAATTCCGGCGCAACCTTCTTCACCAGACGATCGAAGGCGCGGGTCATCAGCTCCTGCGCGCTCCAGTTCATCTTGAACGCCACCAGCTTCATGCGGAAATGGCGCGGCGCATCCAGGCGCACGGAAATCTTCTTCTTGGTGGTCTCCGCGACCCGCTCGGCGGCCCAATGGGGCAACACGGCCGGCATCGGCATGCGGACCACCTTCTTGGGCTGCATAAGCGTCGGACGCTCCAGCTTCGGCTGCATGAGCTGGCGGACGCTCCGGCAGTTCGGCGGCGGCAATTGTCTGTTGGGGGGTCGCGGCGTCGGTGACCGTCATATCCAGCGTCGGCCGGGCATCCATGACCGGCTCGCGCTGGCCTTCGTCCTGGGGCTGCGGCATCGGCGGCGCCGAAACGGCGCGGTTCAGCAATGCCGTCGCCGCGGAGCGACCTTTGACCGCCAGCAATCTGCCTGTCAGCGATGCAGCCCGCATGGACTACTTCGCTCCATGCCCTTCGCCGGCGGCCTGCATGGCGGCGGCGGATTTCGTGCCGGCCGGCGCCTGGCCGGTCGACATTCCCTGCGCGCGCGCAAGGTTCTTGAGACGGTTCTGCAGATACTGCCAGAGCTGCTCGCATTCCTGGCCGGAGCGGGAGCCCTCTTCGAGTTCCATCACCGTGCGGCCGTCGATCATGCTGGCGGCGAAATCGGTGCGGTTATGAATGACTGACGGCGCCAGCGTGCCATGCTGCGACAGCGCGATGACGGCCTCGGAGGTGATGCGGGCGCGCGGCGAGGCGGCGTTGACGACGAAGACCAGGGGCTTGCCCAGGCGCTCCACCAGCTCGACGGTGACGCCGACGGCGCGCAGGTCGTGCGGGCTCGGCCGGGTCGGCACGACGACGAGGTCGCACAGACGGATCACTTCCGCGATGGTCGCGGTGATCGCCGGCGGCGTGTCGATGACGACGAGATTGATTCCCATGCCGCGCATGCGCGCCAGGTCTTCCGACAGGCGCGCGATGGAGGTGTGCGCGAACAGCGGCGTGTCCGCTTCGCGCTCGTTCCACCAATCCGCCAAGCTGCCCTGGGGATCGGTATCGACCAGCGCCACCGGGCCGAAGCCCGCGCGCTCGGCCTGCACGGCGATATGTCCGGCCAGCGTAGTCTTGCCGGAACCGCCCTTCTGCGAAGCAAACGCCATCACTTGCATTTAACGACTCCTGGTGCGGCTCTCCAAGCCGCGGGAAAGACAGCCGGCATCGGATGACCGATCGGCTCGAAGACTGACGAGATTCCCTATCACGTCATTAAAAATCTTATAGAGAGCAATCCTTAATGAACCCTTACTGGTATGGGGAATATCGTAAATAGCCCGTATTCTTTGCACAAAATAAGGTGAGGGAAATATTATCGCCGCCGTATCCGGTAACACCGGAAGTCTTTATCAGGTGTAAATTCCCGGCGAATTACCTGGAATATTTACCTTGATTGCGACGCTAGGCGCGCCGTCCTGTCCCGGCCTGCACCATGGCCGAGAGACTCTTCACCAGGCTGAGCTGCTGGCGCGGCTCGATCTTGAAACGCAGGCCGACGCGGTCGTCCTCGCGATGGCGGACCTCCGAGGTCAGATCGTCGATCGATTCGAGCTTGAGGAAGACGATATCGCCGACCTTGAACGGCAGGTTCGCCATGATCAGCGCGCCACCGGCGGAGATGTCGTGCACGACGCAGTCATATTCCTTGTCGCCGAGCTTGATCTTTGCCGGACGGTCATAGACGAAGCGCGGATATTTGCGCATCGCTTCCGGGCTCGACTGCTCGCCGCCATCTGACGCCGGGGCGGGCGCTGGCGCCAGCGAAGCGGCAGGTGCGGCCGGCGCTGCGGCAGCGGGAGCAGCGGAGGCGGATTCAGCCGCCGCCGCAGCCATGCCGGATTGAAACGCCGAGGCCGCTGAAGACTCGCCTTTGCCGGCCGTCTTGTTGGAAAAGAGATCCCCGGCGGGCTTGCCCGGATCCGCGTCGACAGGCGGCGGCGGAAGATCCGCCAGCTTCGGCGCGGCAGCCGCACCAGCCTCGCGCCAGTTTCGGCAGGCGTTTTGCCAGATATTCCCATAGCTTCTGCACATTACCCGTCGGCGACGGTTCGGTGCTGATTTCCATCACCGTGCGCCCGTCCATCATGCCTTCGACGAAGGCGATGTTGCGCGGGATTGCCGTGGTTGCGACCGGTCCATGCTGGGCCAATGTCATCACCACTTCCGGCGGCAGTTCGGCGTCAGCTTCGACGCCATTGATGACGAACACGAAGGGTTTGCCTGACAATTGCACCAGTTCGACGATGGCGCTGGCGGCTTCCAGATCATGGGCACAGGGCCGTGCCGGAATGGCGATCAGATCCGCAACAACCAGAGCCGCCTCAATGGATTGGCCCAGGGCCGCCGGTGTATCGATAACGACCAGCTCGGTGCCTTCGGCGCGCAGATTCTCGATCTTCTGCAGCAGATCGGCTTGCGTCGCGCGAGCATAGTTCAGGGGAAGCTCGGTGCGCTGAACGCACCAATCGGCCAAGCTCGCTTCGGGATCGATATCGATCAGGGCGACCGAAGACATGCCGCTCTTCTGCGCAAGCACGGCCATATGGCCGGCGAGCGTTGTCTTTCCCGCGCCGCTTTTCTGCGAAGCAAATGCGAGCACACGCATAGGGTTAGGAACTCCGAACATCCCCATGACGACGGCGGGACGGCCAAGCGCGCCCCTGTCCATCGTCAAGATTCCAAGCTCGACTATCAGTCTTAATGGTGAAATGTTCGTAAAAACCCGGCCGGATGTTCATGAAATGTCAGCAAAAGCCGGGCTGAGGCCTTGCGGCTACTCACTATAGTCGAAGCGAAAGGCGGCGCCCTGCCGCTTGATGTGGCCGATGGAGGGCGATGGGAAATGCGCCGTCAGCACCAGGTGCTGCGTCTCAACCGCCCATTCCAGGAACCGCCGGCGGGATTGCCGCGCCAGCGCCGGATCCAGATCGCTGCCGGCATGCCAGTCGGGCTCGGCGCACTGCACGGGGCTGTGCATGAGGTCGCCGATCATGACAGCCTCCTCGCCCCCTGAGCGCAGATGAACGCCATAGTGGCCCAGGGTGTGGCCGGGCAGCGGATCGATCCAGACTTCGTCGTCCAGCGCGAAGTCGCCGCCGATCAACACCGCCCTGCCCGGCTTCGACCACCGGCAGAACGCTTTCGTCGATGCACTCCTCATAGTCTTCCGCCGAGGCCGTCTTGTTAAAATTCCGGTAATAATCCACCTCTGCGCGTGACATGACATAGCGCGCCTTGGGAAAGGTCGGCACCCAGCGCCCGTCCAGCAGCCGGGTGTTCCAGCCGATGTGGTCGCCATGGAGATGGGTGCACATCACGTAGTCGATGTCCTCGGGCGCCAGCCCCAGCGCGGCCAGGTCGCGCAGGAATGTCAGACCTTTCATCTTGTGCCAGGGCAAATGCCAGCGCGTGGTCTTGTCCTCGCCCAGGCAGGCATCGATGAGGATGTTGTGGTGCCGCGTGCGCACCACGTAGGTCTGGATCGGCAGGATGAACAGTCCGGTCTTGGGATCCAGCGCCCGCGGCTCCAGCCATTGCCGGTAGGGCGCCAGCGCTTCCCGCGTCGCGTTGGGGATGAGCTGCGTGGCGACAAACGCCGGCTCCTCGCGCTCGAGGATGCGCGCCAGCGAGATATCGCCCAATCTCCGTGGTTTCATGGCGCGCAGTCTGGCATTGGAGTTGCAGGATTGGCAACCCGGCCTGGGCGATAGCAGCTTCAGCCGATTTATCACCTTTAGATTGTATTTACATTTGCCGTGCCAGAAAGTGACGCATAGTCCATTGCAGATTTTCAGCTTCGAGAATTCAGATGACCGACATTTCCGCGACCCTGCCCCGTCCGAAGATTCCCGTTTGGCGCACAGCGTATGACGGCTACCGGCTCGGTATCGGCGCCATCTTCAGCAGCGGCGTCATGTTCCGGTTTTTCGTCTATGGCTCCGTGTCGCTCGTCGCTGTCTTCGGCGTATTCCTCTATGGCAACCTGTCTATGTCAGGGTTGCTGGCCAATGCAAGTCCCGGCTCGAACCAGACACTCGTCATCGGCAGCAGTTTCTTGTTGGGAATAGCCCTCTATGCCTTGATTGCAGCCATACAGACGCCATTGGGAGTTGCTGTCCAACGATTTGTCTTGCTTGGCGATTCTCCCAAGCATTCATACTTCTCATATTTGACCGGCCGCTATGGCCTTCGACTTTTTCTCGGTGTCGATCGCTGTCTATGCTTACTTCTGTATCGCCGGATTTCTCGATGTTCCGATCGTATACTTGCGTTTACCGGGTGAGCCCATTCGATCCGATGGGGTTTTCCGCCACGCTTGTCGCCAATCCCTCTGCATTGACGATCATCATGTCAATCTGGATCATCTCGTACGCAGTCGCCAGCTTGTTGGCGACCAGAACCAGCTTTGCATTCGCAATTGCCGCTATAGATCGTCCGGGCTTCTGCGCATCACAGCCTATTGCGAAACTCGCGGCATCCGTGTGGGCGACTGTTCTTTGTCTTCGTCGTTGCGATCTACCTGCCACATGGTCGCTGATTACGTCGGTGATACTGTCGCTGCGTTCATCGGCATCAATCCCTGGACAGTGATGCGGTTGCGGCAGCTCTCGAGTCGAGACGTATCACTCACTGTGCAGATACTTATAACAACCCTCTGCGCCTATCTGGCAGCAACGATCTTCGCGGTCAGGCTAATCTCACATTCGCGACTTGCGAACGGGACAGCGGTTCGACATGGCATGCTCTTGTTGAAACTAAGGCACCGCCATCCGGCTTTTCATGCTCTTCGTGCTTGTATTCCTGCCGGTCGGAATTCATCTACTTTGGCGCACTCTTTGTTGCGGGGTTCGTCTATTTCTCACGCTATATGCTGCAAGGCGGCGAGATGACCGCGGCGGCTCTCTGCAAGTTAGCGGTTCGACGGCACATCTCCGGGCGGCGACCGCACGACTTGTTCTGACATATGCAGTCGCACTGGTGCCGGTAGCCGTGGTCGCAATTGCCGTTTACTACGCTGGTATTGCCTCTTACATTTTCGGCCATTGGGCTGCAGTTGAACCGCAACTTTCGGAAATGAACGTCCAGCCTCTCGCCTACAACCTTCTCCGATCGAAAGAGTATCTAATCTCGTACGGGATAATCCTCGTTTGCGGTCAATTCGCCCATATCCTCATCGCGGCGTGTGCCGCGCGCGCCTATCAGATCCGCGTCGAGCGCGGCCTGTCGGGGGCTGCAGAGATTTTCTCGTGAGGGTTTTCGAAGCGGCCGGAGAATGCGGTTCGTGACAGCGCTGCGGTAGTTTGGGATGGAGGCTATTACAGCGGGCCGGCTTTAGGAGCCGTTTCCGTTGCCGTTGCCGTTACCATTGCCGTTACCGTTACCATTCCCGTTGCCGTTGCCGTTGCCATTGCCGTTGCCATTCGCGTTTCCGTTTCCATTGCCGTTCGCGTTGCCGTTTCCATTGGCAGCCCCATTGGCATTGCCTTTAGCGCCTTCTTTGCTGCTCTTGGCACTGCTCGTGCTGTTGCTGGAGGCTGGGGCTCCTGCATCGGCGCTCTTCCCTTCGGAAACGGAGACGTGATCGGGTTCCGACGCTGAAACCGCGGCGGCGCTGCCGGCCGTTACATCCGCGCCGTTGCCCCTATCGCGGCCGGCGGTGACACGAACCACACCCTCGCTGACATCGACAACGCTGCCGTCGTCGTCCACGCTTACGGAGAATTTCGTGCCTTTCACCACGGCAACGAGGTCCGGCGTATCCACTTCGAAATGTCCGGGCGGTCCTTTGCCGATCTCGTAGATCACCTCACCGAACCATTGCATGACCCGGGTCGCCGGAGCGCGGTTCGGCGGCGGCAATTCGATGCGGCTGTTGGGTGAAACATTGACGATCTGTTCGCCGCTTCCGAGGTAGACCTCGGCGGCAGCCGCCGTTCGAATCTCGCTGCCCGGTTCCAGTATCGAACCCACGGCCAGCGGGACCCAGGTTCCTTCTCCTGATGGCGCACGGCCTTCGGCGCCGCCGATGATGAACAGCACGCGCCACAAGTCGGCGGATTGGGATGAATCAGCGGCGCCCGCCGGCGCCGGCCATGACACCATTGTCGATACCAAACCATAGGTCGCGGCGCCGAACGCCAGGACTGCCGCAAACGGCAGGGCTATCAGGCTGTCCGTCTTCCGATTGAACCGGCGCAGCATTAGCATCGCATCTCCACCCGGGCCCGCTCTCAGAGGCGGATTTCGTCTCCTTTACGATGCAGCAAGGAAACTTAAGAATTAGTTAAAATACTACGCAAACTGTCATGCCGCGCCCATGCCTGGTCCGCGGTGCAAATCCGCTATTTTCTGGTAACCCGCTGGCGGATCAGGACACAGGAATGGTTATCCCGTGATCCCCGTCATCCTGCTGCGGCTCGTCATCGGGGATCTGGTAATAGTCACCAGCATGACCGGCGAAGATATGCCTTACCAGCTTCAGCCCCGTCGGCTTGTCCAGGCTGCCGGCCATGATGCTGATATGGGGCTTGCCGGCCCCCTCCCAGAACAGGTTCGAGCCGCAGATGCCGCAGAAGCCCCGCCGCGCGGTATCCGACGACTTATACCAATGCAGGGACTCGCTGTTGGCGATCTGGATATGCTCGCGCATCGCCGCCGTCGCCGCGACGAAATGGCCGCTGATGCGCCGGCACATGTCGCAATGGCAGGCCACCACCGGCCGCAGCGGCCCGTTCACTTTGTATGATACCGCGCCGCATTGGCAGCGGCCGGTTGCGACAGCCGTCATCGGCGGTCACACATTCGAATCCGGAACCGCCGCCTTCTTCTTGGCGATGTATTCCAGCAGCGCTTCGTCGACGCCGGGATCGATCGGCGGCGCTTCATACTCGCTCAGCATCTTTTTCCACAGGGTATTGGCGCGCTTCAGCGCGTCCTGGGCGCCCTCGGATTCCCACTGCTCATAGCTGTTGTTGTCGGCAATCGTGGAGCGGTAGAACGCCGTCTCGAAATTGCGGTTGGTATGGGCGCATTCCAGGAAATGCCGGTTGGCGCCGACGGCGCGGGCGCCCACTTCGCGGATGGCGTCCATCGCCTGGCCGTTCTCGCTGAGATCGATATTGCCGGCCAGCACCTGCATAATGCCGAGCTGGTCCGCATCCATGACGAACTTCTCATAGCCTGACGCCAGCCCGCCCTCGAGCCAGCCGGCCGAATGCAGCACGAAGTTGGTGCCGGCGAACAGCGTCGAGTTCAGGGTCTGCGCGCTTTCATAGGCCGCCTGTGCGTCGGCGACCTTCGAGCCGCAGAGCGAGCCGCCGGTGCGGAAGGGAATGCCGAGCCGCCGCGCCAGCTGCCCGGCGGCATATGACACCAGCGACGGTTCCGGCGTGCCGAAGGTGGGCGCGCCCGATTGCATGGACATCGAACTCGCGAACACGCCAAACAACACCGGCGCGCCCGGCCGCACCAGCTGCGTCGTCGCCGCGCCCGACAGCACTTCCGCCAGCACCTGCGCCAGCGTACCCGCCACCGTCGTCGGGCTCATCGCGCCCGACAAAATAAACGGCGTGACGATGCAGGCCTGGTTGTTCCGCGCATAGACCTTGAGAGCGCCCAGCATGGTGCCGTCCCAGGTCATCGGCGAGTTGGCGTTGATCAGGCTGGTGATCACCGTGTTCTGCTGCAGGAACTCGGCGCCGAAGGCGATCTTAGCCAGCTCCACCGTGTCCTGCGCCCGCTCGGGATGGGTGACCGAGCCCATGAACGGTTTATCCGAATAGCGCAGGTGGCTGTAGACCATGTCGAGATGCCGCTTGTTGACAGGCAGGTCGACCGGCTCGCACACCGTGCCGCCGGAATGATGCATCGCCGGCGTCATATAGGCGAGCTTCACGAAATTGCGGAAATCCTCGATGTTGGCATAGCGGCGGCCCTCATCGAGACTGCGGATGAAGGGCGGGCCATAGACCGGCGCGAACACCGTGTTCTTGCCGCCGATGTGTGACATTGCGGGCCGAATTGCGCGCATGCTGCACATATTCCCGCGGCGCGGTCTTCTGGATGATCGAGCGCGGCAGGCCTTTCGGGAAATGGATGCGCGTGCCCCGCACATCGGCGCCGGCATCCTTCCAGAGCTGCAGCGCCTCCTCGTCCTGCACGAACTCGATGCCGATCTCCTCGAGAATGATGTCGGCATTGTTCTCGATGATCTGCAGCCCCTCCTCGTCCAGCACCTCCACCAGCGGCACTTTGCGCACGATGTTGGGAAGCTGCTCGATCTTCGGCCGGCTGCGGGCGGCGCGGCGCGCATCGGAACCGCCGCGGGCGCGGCGGCCGCCGGTGGGTGCGACCGGCGCTGAAACCTCTGGAGATGCGTTGCTCATTTCCGCTTCCGCCTTATCGATTAAAGGATTGGCCAGATTATGTTTTCAGCGGCATTTGGTAACTTGCGGCGCGGCGACCGCCCTTGGCCCCTTTGCGCCGCAATCGACTCGTCGATTCCAACTGTTGCGAACATCGTGGAAGCATCGCCAGGCCCGCATTCCCTGCCGGCATGAGTCGGATTATCAGCGGGAAACCGAGCCTGCTCATGAGATTGTGATGCTCACGGAGTTCCATTGGACTCGGCAGCTTGATCGTGCCTGTTGACCCGCGATGCGGATCAGTGCGATTCTGCATTCGTTCCGCCGGTCTTGCGGCGGAGATGGTTCCTTGTGCCGGACGATGCCGCCTTCTTGGCGAAGTCCTTCTCGGCAAGGGCTTGCAGGACGGGTCGGCATGGCCCCGGCGCTCCAGCCTAGGGAGTGTCCGACGATGACCCTGCGACCGCTATTCACCCATTCGCTGACCGCCGCCGCCCTCATGGTCGGGCTGTCCTTGCCGTCGGGCGACGTCCAGGCCGCCTCGCAGATCCTCGGAGTCGTCGCCAGCAACGGCGCCGCCACTCCCCTGACCTGCAGTGGCGGGGAATGCGGCGCGCATTTCAGCGCCTTCTGCCTGCAGGAAGCGCGCCCGGCGCCCTTTGCCGGCCAAGGCTATGTCCTGGCGCCCGGCAGCTTCATGACCCTGGTCGCCACCACCGCCTCGGGCCAGGAAACGCGCTTGCCGGCGGCTGACTACGTCAAGATCACCAGCCAGATCGGCTTCACATCGGTGCATATCTCGGTGCCCCAATCCGTGATGTCAGAGTTGGACGCGGCGACTCTGCAGATCGAGGTGGGCGAGAATGTCTCGGTACTGCCGGCTGATGTGGCCGGCGACGTGCAGCCGCAGACCACGGACGAGATTGAATACGCCACCACGGTCATGCGCGAAGTCGCCGCAAAGCGCTTCGATAGCCGCAATGCCGCCAGCGATGCAGCGCGGATCGCCAGCGTGTTCATCAATGCCTTGCCGCTCAGTGGGCAGGAGAATGCGCGGACTCGCGGCGAGCTGTGGATGGCCAAGGCGAATGAGCCGGCTTTGACAGGCGCCACGCCCGAAGGATTGGCCATGGCCAAGGACATGTACCGGGCCTGTCAGATCTCGGTCGACGCCCGTTCCAGCTATTCCATGCGCTACTGCCTGGAGCTACGCCATGCCGACCTGCAGGCGACCAGCAACCACGCATTCTGGAAAGAGACCGCCGCTTATTAAGCGTCGGCAAGCGAGGGAGCCATGACCGTCCATGTGCGGGCTCTATTGGTCATCGCCGGTGCGGCCTGGCTGACTGGCGGTAGCGTTCAAGCCGCGCCGCAAGTGCTGGGCATCGTCGCCAGCAACGGCCCGATCCCGCTGACCTGCGACACCGCCGGTTGCCGGGCCGATCTCAGCACCTTCTGCCTGCAACAACCGCGGGAGAATCCGCAGCCCGGCCAGTCCTATTTACCGGTGGAAGGCGCTGACATCGCCCTCACCGGCCGGAATGCGGCAGGCGAGACGGTGCGCCTACCCGCAGCGCCTTTCCTGGACTTCAATACAGACCGGGGTTTCACCGCCATCGAGGTCACGCTGCCAGCGGAAAAGCTCGCGGCGCTCGGCCTCATCGATCCCGCCATCGAGATCGGCGAGAAGGCTTCGCTGATCCCGGCCGCTTCTCTCGATGACGCCAACCCGCAGACGGCGGAAGAAATCGCCATCGCTACGGGAACCTACCGCGACAAGGGCGCCGAGTTCTTCGACCGGGCCGGCGAATCCGGCGATGCGATCCGCCTGGCCAACCGCATGATCAATGCCCTGCCCCATGGCTATCACGCCCAGGATTCCGATGGCCGGGTGTTGGAAGCAGCCCTCGCAACGCCTGCGGGACAGGCCGCGACACCCGAAGGGATTGCAGAGGCGCGGAACATGTACGGCACCTGCCAGCAGAAAGTCGACGTGACCCACCACGTCGACAGCATGCGCGCCTGCCTCAAGGGCAGCCATGACCGGCTGGTGGTGAGCACCAACATCGATTTCTGGAATTCGCTCGGCAGTTACTAGGGAAAAATTTCTATGCATAGCAAATGTACAGGCTGGCTCGCGGCCGGCGTGGCCCTGGCGATTTCGGCAATCGCCGCGCCCGCCGGGGCCGCACCGCAGGTTCTGGGAATGATGGCGAGCAGCGATCCGATCCCCTTCACCTGCAACGACCGGGAGTGCTATGCGCTCGTCGGCTCATTTTGCCTCCAGCGCGACCGCGATGTGCCGGGCTTCGGCGAGCCCTATGAGCCCAACTTCACGGAGCGACTGAAGCTCTCTCTGACCGATAGCGCCGGAAACATCAGCACGATGACCGCGAGCGACGTTGCGCTCAGTGTCCATAGTCATTCCACCTATACGATGGTGCGCGTCAGCTTGGCGCGGTCGGAACTCGACCGGGTGAATGCGACCGCAGTGGCGATGCAGATCGAGCCGGGCATCTCGCTTGTCCCGCTGGCACATGCGGGCGATCCCGATCCGCAGACGCCGCAAGAGATCGCACTCGCTACCGGCCCGATGCGCATTGCCGCGTCCCGCTTTCTCGATGCACCGTCGGTCAACGCCGACACCGCGCGACTGGTTGCCGCGCTGGTGAACGGATTGCCGGAGAGCCGGACGATTCATGACGACTACCTTGGCGCCTGGAACCGGGTGGTTACGGAATCGGTTCGCCAGAAAACCGATCCCGAGGTGTTGGAGCGAGCGGAAGACTTTTTCCGCGCTTGCGCCCAATATTATGAGGGCTCGCTGCGGCAATGCCTGCTCTCCCATCATCAGCAAATGATGATCCCGGAAAATCGCGAGTTCTGGGACGAAACCAGCGGCTATTGAAAACCGGGAATCGCTGAGGCCCAGGGCTATTGCGTCTGCCGCAATCGCGTTGTCTGCTGCCGATCATCGACACGTAACGGCAGTTTCAGGAGACACGCGATGTGGCCCGACCGCAGGATCATCGACCTTTTCGGCATCGAGCATCCGATCCTGCTGGCACCGATGGCGGGACCAAGCACGGCGGAGCTGGCGATCGCCGTGGCCGAAGCGGGCGGCCTCGGCTCGCTCGCCTGTGCCACCTCGAGTCCGGAGCAGATCCGCAAGGGTATGGGCATCATACGCCAGCGCACGGCAAAGCCGCTCAACTTGAACTTCTTCACCCACAAGGCGCCGCTGCCCGATGCCGCCCGCGAGGTCAGATGGAAAGCGCGGCTGGCGTCCTACTACGCAGAGTTCGCCATCGATCCCGCCAAGCCGGTGCCGTCGGTCAGCCGCGACCCGTTCAACGACGTCACCTGCGAGATCGTCGAGGAGTTCAAGCCGGAGATCGTCAGCTTCCATTTTGGCTTGCCGGAACGGCGGCTGCTGGACCGCATCAAGGCCACTGGCGCCAAGGTGATCGCCTCCGCCACCACGGCACGCGAGGCGCAGTGGCTCGCCGATCACGGCTGCGATGCGATCATTGCCCAAGGCAACGAGGCCGGCGGCCATCGCGGCATGTTCCTGACCGATGACATCGCGTCTCAGGCCGGCACCTTCGCGCTGCTGCCCCAGGTGGTCGATGCGGTGAAGCTGCCGGTAATCGCCGCCGGCGGCGTTACCGACGGTCGCGGCATCGCCGCCGCCTTCGCCCTCGGCGCCGCGGCGGCGCAAGTGGGCACTGCCTATCTTTTCTGTCCGGAGGCCAATGTGTCGGCGATGCATCGCGCCGCGCTCAAGAACGCCCGCGACGACTCCACGGCGCTGACCAATCTTTTCACCGGCCGGCCGGCGCGCGGCATCATCAACCGCGTGATGCGCGAAGTGGGGCCGATCTCGGCGGATGCGCCGGCCTTTCCCACAGCCGGCGGCGCGTTGGCGCCGCTGAAAGCCGCCGCCGAAGCCAAGGGCTCCGCCGATTTCGGCTCGCTCTGGTCCGGCCAGGCGGCATCCCTCGGCCGCGAGATGCCGGCGGCGGATCTCACCCGGCATCTCGCCCGCGACGCGCTGGCGCGCCTCAAGTCATTGAGCGGTTGAGAAACGTCCTCAATTCACCTGCACAAAAACCGCCCGGCGATTCTGCGCCCAGGCCAACTCGTCGCTGCCGTCCGCCGCCGGCCGCTCCTTGCCATAGCTGACCGTCTGCATGCGCGAGGGATCGACACCGACCGCCGCCAAATAATTGGCAACGGCGGTTGCACGCCGCTCGCCCAGCGCAAGGTTGTATTCGCGCGTACCACGCTCATCGCAATGGCCTTCGATCGTCACGTTTGTATTCGGATGTTTCACCAGCCACGCGCCGATCTCGCCAAGCGTCGCCTGCGCATCCGGCCGCAGTTCCGCCGAGTCGTATTCGAAGAAGACACGGTCCGACGATACGGCCGTCACCAGGATTCCATCGTCGGTGACCGGCGGCGTCTCGCTACCGGTCTTATTCGTCGTCGCATCCGGACTCGGACAGCCCGTCAGCGACAGCACCATCGCCAGCATCGCACCGGCGCTCAGCGCCTTGGTCGGCCAGGAAAGCTCATGGAACGAACTCATTGCGCACCCCTTTTTGTTGCCACACGCATTGCCCGCTCTGGTTGCGGGTCGGGCCGATGACACGGCCGGGGCGCGTCGGAATTAGGGAGCGGATGGGGCGAAGAAGCGGCGCGGCAGTCACAGTTTCGCCCCACGACTTACCGAATTGTGGCGCCGGCGGCCGCCCCAGCCCGTTGCAGACCGCCCCACGCCAGATTACCGTTCCACGCCGTCCAGGCATTCTTGGTCGGCCAGGAGGAAGTGCATGGTCCGGAAGTCCGGGTTCGTTGCCGCGGCGGTTCTCTCGTTGCAGTTCTGTGTGCCACCAGCCACCGCCGAAGAGATTAGTCTTGCCGGCCACGCGGTGACCTTGGAGCCCATCCCAGGCTTCTGCGCCCTCGACAAGAGCCGCACTCTCGAAAAGCAGGCATTCAACATCTATGAGGAGCTCCTCGCACCAGACAGTCAGCTTCTGGCCTTTTGGATGGATTGCGGGGCCCTGGAAGCGATCCGCAACAATACCGGCGACGGATTAGGCCCCTACATTCTCGTGACGGCCTCGTGGAAGAACGACCGGGTTTTCGAGACCGGTGCCGCGCGGCGGTTGGTCGTCGAGCGCGCTCGCAACGAGATTGCCGGAGCCTATGGCCGGGACGAGTTTCCGCTCAATCCCGACGCTCAGGCGCGCGAGAAGATCGACAGCACCGTCAAGGCATTCGCTGCCGGGGTGAAGAACGGCTCGCAGTCCGGGACGCAAAAATTCATGGGATTCATGGGCCGCGACGAGGAAGGCCTCTACTACGCGGCGGCCCAGATGAAGGCTCAAGCCGACGCGAATGTGGTAGCTGAAGTTACCGGCATGACCAAGGTCAGGCGTTTTGTTTTCAGTGCCATTGCCTATGAGCGCTATGCCGATCCGCAGACTTTTCTTACCCTCAAAGATCGCGCAACGACCGCTGTGAATACCCTTATCGCCAGGAATCCCTTCAACGATTCCTATGGTAATTAGGCCAGTGAACCGCATTGAGCGGGGCGCGGCGCTGTAGCATAAGAGCGGCAGCCCACAGCCCGACTGCATTCTCATGCCCGCCGACACCACCGCCAAGCGCGGCCCTGCCTTCGATCCCCAGCTCCTGATCCGCCAGGTGCTCGACATGGGCGCCGATTTTCCCGGCCCGGCGGAGGACATACTGCTGTCCTGGATCCTGAGCCTGGACCGCGCGCTGGATCCCGCCGCGGCGGCGCAGCAGCTTATCGATGCCTATGGCCTGGAAGTCCCCGCCGATCACGGCGCGACGCTGCGCCTGCGCGACCTCATCCTGCAGACCGCGCGCTTCCCCGACGGCAGCCTGCCGAGCCAGGGGAACGCCCGCCGCCGCGGCCGCCGCCGTCCAAACTAGCCGCCATCGGCCCGAAAGGCGGGTTTCCGACAGATGCCGTCGCGGGATTGCAAGCCCTTGATGGCGGGGAGAATATTTGTGCTGGCTTGCTTGCCGAACAATCAAGCGCCGACGCTCGAAGCCCCCTCCTCCGCGAAGCGGGGGAGGGTAAGGGAGGGGGCAAAGGCTCGCTACAACGAGACCAAAAGCTAATATGCCGAGAGTAAAGTCCAACATCCGAAATCGCGCTCGCCAACTGCGCGCTGAGTCTACTCCGGCAGAGCGAATGCTCTGGCAGATCCTTCGACGCAAGCAACTCTATGGCTGGCACTTCCGGCGGCAGCATCCAATTTCGCCCTATTTTGCTGATTTTGCCTGCCTCGCTGCGCGCCTTGTCATCGAAGCAGACGGCAGTCAGCATGATCCCGATGGGCGCGATCGCACGCGCGACGCGAAGATCGGTGCGGCCGGCTGGCGAATTCTTAGATTCTGGAACAACGAGATTCTGCAAAATCCGGACGGCGTCTATCACGCTATCCTGGAAGCGCTCGGCGCTCCGTCTCCATCGCGCTGCCCCCTCCCTGCCCTCCCCCGCTTCGCGGAGGAGGGGGAACACGGCCCGTAGAACCTATTCGTATTGCCCAATTCGTGAACAGCACGCTGGATACTTCCCGGCCAACCAACCAGACAACTAGAACCCGAGGTCCCTATCCATGAAATCCCACGCCCGTGTGGTCATTGTCGGCGGCGGTATTGTCGGCGTCAGCATTCTCTATCATCTCACCAAGAAGGGCTGGTCCGACGCGGTGCTGCTGGAGAAGATGGATCTCACCCACGGCTCCACTTGGCATGCCGCGGGCCTTCTACCGCTGTTCAACATGAGCTACTCCATCGGGCAGCTGCATAAATACAGCGTCGATCTCTACAAGTCGCTGGAGGCCGAGACCGGCCAGGCCGTCGGCTTCCATCCCACGGGCAATCTGCGCCTTGCCACCAACCGCGACCGCATGGACGAGTATCTGAAATACTGCGGCACCGCGAATACCATCGGCGTGCCCTTCGAGATCATCACGCCCGCGCGGGTGAAGGAGCTTTGGCCGCTCTGCAATACCGACGGCCTCGTCGGCGCGCTTTATCACCCCGATGACGGCCATGTGGCGCCCGCCGACGTGACCATGGCGCTGGCCAAGGGTGCCCGCACCCGCGGCGGCGAGATCTACCGCCAGACCAAGGTGACGAACATCAAGCAGCTCCCCTCGGGCGAATGGGAAGTGCAGACCGACAAGGGAAACATCACCTGCGAGCATGTGGTGACCGCCACCGGCTCCTGGGCGCGGCAGACCGCAGCGATGGTCGGGCTCGACATTCCGGTCATCGCCGTGGAGCACCAGTATCTCGTCACCGAGCCCGCGCCCGAACTGGAAGAGCGCAAGCGGCAGAACCTGCCGGAGCTCGCCGTGCTGCGCGAGAGCGACGCCTCCTACTACATGCGCGAGGAGCGCCAGGGCTACATCCTCGGGCCGTATGAAAAAGGCGCGCCCGCCTGGGCCGTCGACGGTGTCCCCGATACCTTCGGCCAGGAGTTGCTGCCGCCCGACATCGACCGCCTCGAGCCCCACATCCATGCCGCCATCAACCGCGTGCCGTCCTTCGGCAAGGTGGGCATCAAGGATTGCATCAATGGCCCGATCCCCTACACGCCCGACGGCAGTCCGCTGGTCGGCCCGGCCTGGGGCCTGAAGAACTTCTGGCTCGCCGAGGGTTTCAGCTTCGGCATCACCGCCGCCGGCGGCGCCGGCGATCTGCTGTCGGATTGGATGGTCAATGGCGAACCCGCCATCGATCCCTGGGATCTGGACCCGCGCCGCTTCGGCCCCTACGCCAACAAGCGCTACACCAAGATCAAGAACGAGGAGTGCTACGAGCACGTCTTCATCCATCACTATCCGCTGGAAGAGCGGCCGGGCGCGCGGCCGGCCAAGACCGCGCCCTGCTATGACCGCATGAAGGCGCTGGGCGCCGTGTTCGGCCAGAAGTACGGCTGGGAACGGCCGAACTGGTTTGCGCCCTCGAAGAGCAAGCAGAAGGACAAGTACAGCTTCCGCCGCACCAACTATTTCGAGCCGGTGCGCGAGGAATGCCGTGCCGTGCGCGAGCGCGTCGGCCTGCTGGATCTCACCGGCTTCTCCAAGTTCGAGATCTCCGGCAAGGGCGCGGAGGCCTTCCTCGACCGCCTCGTCGCCAACCGCCTGCCGAAGAAAATCGGCCGCATCGCGCTGGCCCATGCGCTGACGCCCCAGGGCGGCGTGCGCTCGGAGTTCACGATCTCGCGCCTCGCCGAGGACCGCTTCTATGTCGTCAGCGCCGCCGCGGCGGAACGCCATGACGGCGACCTGCTCTGGCGCAACCTGCCCGCCGACAACAGCGTGCGCATCGACAACGTGACCCAGGCCAATGGCGTGCTGGTGGTCTCCGGGCCGAAGGCGCGCGATCTCATGAAGAAGATCACGGACACCGATCTCTCCAACGAGAAGTTCCCCTGGCTCTCCGGCCAGGACATCACCATCGGCCATGCGCCGGTGCGGGCGCTGCGCGTCAACTTCGTCGGCGAGCTGGGCTGGGAGCTGCACCATCCCCTCACCTACCAGAACGTGATCTTCGACGCGATCATGGACGCGGGCAAAGAATTCGACATCAAGCCCTACGGCATCCGCGCGATGGACTCCCTGCGCATCGAGAAGAGCTACAAATACTGGCGCGGTGATCTCTTCACCGAGTACTCCGCCTGGGAATCCGGCCTCGACCGCTTCATCCATCTCAACAAGGGCGAGTTCATCGGCCGCGAGGCCCTGGTGCGCCAGCAGCAGCAGGGCGTGCCGCGCAAATTCGTCACCATCGAAGTGGACGCCAAGGAATCCGATCCCTGGGGCAACGAGCCGCTGTTCGTCGGCAAGAAGATGGTCGGCCGCACCACCTCGGGCGCCTATGGCTATGCCGTCGGCAAGAGCCTCGCAGTGGGTTACGTGAAAGCCGACGCTGCGCAGCCGGGCACCGAACTCAAGATCCTGATGCTGGGCAAGAAGCGCACGGCGCGCATCGTCGCGGACTCGCCGTGGGATCCGGAGAACGCGCGGTTGCGGGCGTAGATTATCCTGCACGGTTGTGCGGGCGTTTGTAGGGGCGTCCTCGGGCTTGACCCGAGGATCAAACCCGCCCCTACGGTTTCTCCGTCTCACAAATTACCTACAGATTATTAGGTCTGCGCGACGCCAAAACCTGCTAGTCTTCCCCATCCCCAACAAGAGCGGCGCCAGCCGCCGAGACGCGACGACAGATGGAGGAAGCACCATGGGTCTTCTCGACGAATTCTTCACGGCTCCTGCCGGCGGCGCCGGCGGTGGCACGATCGACCAGATTGCGCGGCAGGTAGGCGGCAGCCCCGACCAGGTGCGCGCGGCGGTGCGTCAGCTCACGCCCGCGGTGACCCGCGGCATCCAGCGCCAGGCCGGCAGCCAGGATGGGCTCGGCGCGTTGCTGGAGATGCTGCAGAGCGGCGGCCATCAGCAGAATCTCGGCAACCCCGCCGCCTATGGCCAGCCCAGCACCATCAATGCCGGCAACGATGTCCTCGGCCAGATCTTCGGCAGCAAGGAGGTCAGCCGCCAGGTCGCCGGCCGCGTCAGCGAGCAGTCCGGCCTCGGCCCGGATCTCCTGAAGAAACTCCTGCCGATCGTCGCCTCCCTCGTCATGGCCTCGCTGGCAAAGAACGCCACGGGCGGGTCTCAGCCGCAAGCGGGCAGCGGTTCAGGTGGAGTCGGCGACGTCCTCGGCTCCATCCTCGGTGGCCAGCAGGCCGCGCCCGGCGGCATGGGCGGTGGAGCCGGTGGCGGCTTGGGCGATCTGCTCGGCTCCGTGCTCGGCGGCGGCCAGGGTCAAGCGCAGGCTCCAACCGGCGGCGGCCTCGGCGGCATGCTCACCTCCATGCTCGATTCCGACGGCGACGGCTCCGCCTTCGACGACATCTTCGGCATGGCGACGAAGAACTATGCGCTAGCCGCTGTAGAGCACTGCATTGAACAATGTAGGGGCGGGTTTGTAACCCGCCCCTGCTAGTGTCCGCACCAATCTCCGCCTCCTTGACTCTCCCCGCGCCGCATTGACTATGGCGCCCTCACCGCGCATCACCCTCAGGAGCATTCCATGAAAATCGTCGTCGTCGGCGCCACCGGAACCGTGGGCAAGGCCGTTGTCGCCGCGCTGCAGGACCGCCATGAGATCATCAAGGTCGGCAGCAAGAGCGGCGATCTGCAGGCGGACATCAAGGACAGCAAGTCGATCCGCGCGCTGTTCGAGAAGACCGGCAAGGTGGACGCCGTCGCCTGCACCGCCGGCAAGGTGCATTTCGGCGATTTCGCCAAGCTGACGGAAACCGAGATGCTGACCAGCCTGAAGGACAAGTTCCTCGGCCAGGTGAACCTGGTGCTGATCGGCCGCGACTACGTCAACGACAACGGCTCATTCACGCTGATGAGCGGCGTGCTCAGCCACGACCCGATCCGCCTGGGCGTCTGCGCCAGCGCGGTCAACGGCGCGGTCGATTGCTTCGCGAAAGCTGCGTCGATCGAGATGCCCCGCGGCATCCGCATCAACAGCATCAGCCCCGGCTTGCTCCAGGAATCGCTCGACCATTACGGCCCCTACTTCCCCGGCCACAAGACCGTGACGGGCGCCGACGTCGGCCGCGCCTATGTAAAGTCGATCGAGGGCCACCTCACGGGACAGACGATCCACGTGCTCTAAATCAGGCTATCCCCGGTACTTCGTCAGTTTCAGCGCCGCCAGCGTCGTGCCGACGGTGAATACCAGCAGGATGCAGGCGATGGCATTGATCGAGGGATCGAGCGTCGTCCGCACCTTGCCCCAGATGAAGGTCGAGAGCGTGTTGCCGCCGCCGAGCGTGAATACGGCGATGATGAAGTCGTCGAGGGAGATCGCCATGGCGATCAGCGCGGCGCCGATGAGCGCCGTCCGGATCTGCGGCAGCAGCACCTTGCGGAAGGCCTGCCACCGCGTGGCGCCCAGATCCCGCGCCGCATCCATCGAGGCGTAGTCGAAGTTCGCCAGGCGCGCCAGAACGATCAGGATGACGAAGGACTGGGCGATCAGCACATGGCCGGCGATCACCGTCGCCGGCGACAGCGGCAGTTCCAGAAACCGCACGAAGAAGACCACCAGTGAAACCGCCAGCAGCAAGGGCGGCAATGTCACCGGCAGCGTCAGGCAGGCGATCAGGGCGCTCGAGGTCGCTGGCCGGAACTTCACAAGGCTGAGCGCCGCCATCGTGCCGGCCACCGTCGAGATCAGGCCGGTGGCCGCCGCGATGATCAGGCTGTTCTTCAGCGCCGACCAGAACTCCGCATTCGCGAACAGGACGCGATACCAATCGAAGGTCAGCTCGCCGAGCGGAAAGCTGATCAGCGCGTTGCTGCTGAAGGAGAACAGGATCACCAGCAGCAGCGGCCCTCGTTCGTCTGCAAGACCCGTGCATGTAACATACTGGAAACACCCCATTCCTTTGCTTGTCCTGCCCCCGCGATCGTCCTAGGTTTGCCCCATGTCAGACCGTTTTCAGCGACTCCTCGCCCAGCGGCCCTATCTGCTTGCGGACGGCGCCACGGGCACCAATCTGTTCGATGCCGGGCTCGCCGCCGGCGATGCGCCGGAACTGTGGAACGTCGATCATCCCGACCGCATCGAGAAACTGCATCGCGACATGATCGCGGCCGGCGCCGACATCATCCTCACCAACAGCTTCGGCGGCAGCAGCTATCGGCTGAAGCTGCACAAGGCGGAGAACCGCGTCGCCGAGCTGAACGAGCTGGCCGCGCGCATTGCACGCCGCGTCGCCGATGATGAGCATAAGCGCAGCGGCCGCGAGATCATCGTCGCCGGCGATATCGGCCCCTCGGGCGAGTTGTTCGAGCCGCTGGGTCCGCTCACGATCGGCGAGGGCACCGAGGGTTTCGCCGAGCAGGCCAAGGCCCTGGCGGCCGGCGGCGCCGATTGCCTGTGGATCGAGACCATGTCGTCGAAGGACGAGCTGAAGGCCGCCGTGGCCGGCGCCGGGCGCACCGGGCTGCCGGTGGTGACCACCCTCACCTTCGACACCAACGGCTCTACCATGATGGGCGTGAAGCCGGCAGAGGTCGCCAGCTTCTGCCAGCACGATCTCCATCCCCATCCCCTGGCCTACGGCGCCAATTGCGGCATCGGCCCGTCGGAGCTGGTGGCCACGCTGCTCAACCTTACCGCCGCCGCACGGCCCGGCGACATCATCGTCGCCAAGAGCAATTGCGGCGTGCCCTACTTCGACAACGGCAAGATCCGCTATGACGGCACGCCCGAGATGATGGCCCGCTATGCCCGCCTCGCCCGCGATGCCGGGGCGCGCATCATCGGCGGTTGCTGCGGCACTACGCCCGAACATCTGGCTTCGATCCGGGCCGCGCTCGACGGCTATGAGCCGGGCGAGCGGCCGACGATCGAGCAGGTGATCGAGCTATTGGGGAAGATCTCGCCGGGAGCGGCGGGCATCGTGCCCCATGCCGCGAACAGCGATGCGGCACGACGCCGCGGGCGCCGCAGGGGATCGGAGGGCTGAAAGGCGTCGCGGCAAGACGCCGAGAGAAAGATTTTCGGGAACAAATCATAACTTTGTTCATTTAGTGGCGTACAACTGTCTCAAAGATGAAGATTCAAGCTCAAAAATACCACTTCGCGTTCAACGGCATGGGGTGCGAATAAGAGAACGGTCGCTGCGCGCGATCGACTACGGACAATAAACATACGAGGGTGGGAATGAGACGCCTGAAGGGACTTATTGGGCCATTCGTCTTATGCACAACCTTCTGCCTGCCATACCTGTCCTCGCCGGCGCTGGCCAATCCGCCCGCTGAGCCAAGCGTCAATGGGACGATGGAACTGCCGAATGCGCGCAGCATCGATCCCGTTGTCGACGAGATGTTCCCGCGCTGGCCCTCTGTTCGCATCTATCTTGCCAATGAGAACCGCAAGCCCGACGGCGAGATGCGCGAGCTTGCCGGCTGGGCGCAATCCCTGCGCGGCAAGCCTGAGATGCAGCGGCTGCGGGAGATCAATGACAGGGTCAACAGCCTGCTGGCCTATGACACGGACGCCAAGCTCTGGCACGAGACCGACTATTGGGAATCGCCGGGCGAAGCCCTCAGCCGCGGCGCCGCCGATTGCGAAGGTTTTGCCATCTTCAAGATGTATCTGGCCAAGGAAGCCGGCATTCCGCTGGAGCAGACGGCGATCCTGGTGGGCACGCTCGGCTCCGCCCGGGAACCCCATGCTGTCCTCGGCGCCAAGGTCGGGCCCAACGTCGTCACGCTCGACAATAAGAGCGGGGCGGTCGTGACCCTCGGCAGCCGCAGCGACTTTACGCCGCTTTATTCGGTCGGCGTTCGCGGTGCCTACACCTATCCGCTGAACTGGGGCTCCGGCAGCGATGTCGAAACCGCACAGGCTTCGGATGGAAGCGCCGCCCGTGTGGTGACGGCTTCCCGGCAGGCCGCGGATGACGGCCTCACCATCCTGCGCCCGGCTGCCGCATCTGCGGCGACGCAGGAACCGGCTGAACCGTCGATCGAACCGCTGGCGATCGTACCCACGGCGATCGCCCCGGTGCCCGCGGTCGAAGTCGCGGCCGTCGACATGCCGCCCCTGCCGCCGCTGAAGCCGGAAACGCCGCATAAGGCGGCTTACGCTATGGCCGAGGTCGAGCCCGTGGCATCGCCGCCGCCGGCGCCAAGGAAGGCGATGTTCGGCGGCGGCGCCCTGGATCAGGTGCTGAGCTTCGTCTTCCAATAGGCAATCCCCGGTGCCGGCAGCCGGCCAGCCTTTGTGGCTTCGTGGATGCCTTGAGCGGCCCTCGCAGCATCCGCTAACATAACGCTGCCTGTTCGCTCGATATCGCCGTTTCGCCCCCGGCCATGCTATCGTGACTTCGTCCGAGCATTCGGGCCGCTGCCGTCGAACCGATCGCCCCCGCCGCCCTGCCCCAGCCATGAAGCGAATAGTCTTTGCCATCTCTCTGCTGCTGGTCCTGATCGCATATGTCGGCGGGCAGCAGTGGCTTGGGGGCGGAACGCCCACCTCGCCGCCTGCAGGAACTGCGGCAACTTCATCGGCACCGGACCTCGCCGCCGCCAGCGTCCCCGCGGACGCCCTGGCGCGCTTCGGCACCGAAGAACGGGGCGCCATCGCCGCGGCCCTGGCGCTGATCGCCGATGGCGGCCCGTTCCTCCACAAGAAGGACGGATCGGTCTTTCAGAACCGGGAGGGCCGCCTGCCGCGCTACGCGGCCGGCTATTATCATGAATACACGGTGGAGACGCCGAACTCGGCCGACCGCGGCGCGCGCCGGATCGTCACCGGCGCGGGCGGAGAAATCTATTACACCGCAGATCACTACGACAATTTCGTGCAGTTGAAGTAAAACTGGAGATCGCGCCGGTCATGCTGTTCGCCGAAGACCTTGCCCGCGTCGGCTGGCGCTGCCTGCATTTTGCGCCGGCTGGCGATCTGACCGATGACCTCCGCCGCGAGCTCGCAGCGCAGAACGTCACCCTGTTCGAGCTCGATGCCGGCACCATCGGCACCAAGGAAGAGATGATGCGCGCGCTGGCCGGCGCGCTGAAGTTTCCCGACTATTTCGGCCATAACTGGGATGCGGTCGCCGAGTGCCTCCGCGATCTGCCGGACCGGGCTTCCGGCGATGGCTATGTCCTGTTCCTGCGGGACGGCCTCAGCTTGTGGCGAAATGCGCCGGAACTGGCGGGCGTCCTGGTGGAAACCTGGCTTTCCGCCGCCGAAGACGCCAGCCATGACGAGATCGGCCTGCATCTGGTGTTCCTCGGGCCAGCCCAAGAGGGTTAAGGCCAGGGTCCGCGGGGCGCCGCCGCGGGGGTTGGCGCGCCGTCCGTGCCGGGCTAAAACAGCCGGCCAATCCGCCGCCACTGAAATCAGGAATTTTGGAGAAATCCAAGTATGTTAGAGCTTTACACCTATGGCACCAGCAACGGCCAGCGCGCCTCCGTGATGCTGGAAGAGTGCGGCCAGCAATATAAGGCCATCAAGGTGGACCTGGAGCGCGGCGAACAGAAGACGCCGAACTTCCTGCGGATCAACCCGGCCGGGCAGATCCCGGTGCTGGTGGATCTCAGCCGCGCCGGCGGCAAGCCGATCGTCATCTGCCAGTCCGGCGCCATCATCCTCCATCTGGCCGAGCGCACCGGCCGGCTCCTGCCCCGCGACCCCACCCGGCGCCAGCTTGCCTATCAATGGTTCATGCAATCGATGACCGACGTGGCGCCCGCCAGCGCCATCCTGTTCGTGGTCGGTTCGCTGATGCCGGAGGCCACCAACAACTCGCGCAAGCTGTTCGAGCAGCGGCTGATCGGCCACCTCAAGAATGCCGACCGCCGCCTGTCGGAAGAAGAGTTCCTCGCCGGTGAGATCTCCATCGCCGATGTGGCGCTCTATCCCACGGTCTCGTTCCGGCGGGAGATCATCGCGCAGTCGGGCGAGCTGCCCTATCTGATGCGCTGGCTCGCCACCATGGATGCGAGGCCCGCGGTCCAGCGCGGCATGGCCATTCCCGGGGATTGATCCTGCGGCAACGCCGGCGTCAGCGCTGGCTCGTCTCCCAGTTCGGCGCGATGTAGACCGCCGCCTCCGACCGCGGCAGCAAGGGCTGGCCCAGGATCGTATCCGCCAGCCGCTCCGCCATCATGATGGTCGGCGCGTTCAGATTGCCGCTGACGATCGACGGCATGATCGAGGCATCGACCACCCGCAAGCCCTCGAGCCCATGCACCCTGGCCTCGTCATCCACGACCGCCATCTGATCCGTGGCCAGACCCATCTTGCAGCTGCAGGACGGATGATAGGCGCTCTCGGCCTTCTTCCGCGCATAAGCGTCGATTTCTGAATCCGACTTGATGTCCGGTCCCGGCGCCAGCTCCGGCCCACGGTAGGGATCGAAGGCTTTCTGCGCGAAGATCTCCCGCGTCAGCTTGATGCCGGTGGTGAACTCCCAGCGGTCCTGCTCGGTCTGCAGATAGTTGAACTGGATCGCCGGCGGAGTCTTCGGATCGGCCGAGCGCAGCTTGACCCAGCCGCGGCTGGTCGCCCGCATCGGCCCCACATGGGCCTGGAAGCCATGGCCCGGCTGGGTGGAACTGCCGTCATAGCTGGCGGCGATCGGCAGGAAGTGGAATTGCAGGTCCGGATGGTCCACCCCGGCGCGGCTGCGGATGAAGCCGCCGGCCTCGAAATGGTTGGTGGCGCCCAGGCCCGTGCCGGTGAAGGTCCACTGGATGCCCACCAGAAGCTGGCGCAGCGGATTCTTGAGCACGGGATAGAGGGTGATCGGCTGCAGACAGCGATGCTGCACATAGGTCTCGATATGGTCCTGCAGGTTCTGCCCCACGCCCGGCAGGTCATGCACCACCTTGATGCCATGCTCGCGCAGATGATCCGCCGGCCCGACGCCCGACAGCATGAGGATCTGCGGCGAGTTGATCGCGCCGCCGCTGACGATGACCTCGCGCGCCGCCCGTGCCTGATTCACCTGTCCCCGTTGCGCATACTCGATGCCAACCGCGCGGCGCCCTTCGAAGAGGATGCGCGACAGCAGCGCCCGCGAGGCGACCGTGACATTGCCGCGCGCCTGCGCCGGCCGCAGATAGGCCTTGGCCGCACTGCAGCGGCGGCCGGCGCGCGTGGTCATCTCCATCGGCCCCAGCCCTTCCTGCTGCCGGCCGTTGAGATCCGTAGTCATGGGATAGCCCGCCTGCTGCCCGGCCGCGATCCAGGCTTCGAACAGCGGGTTGCGGGTGATGCCGTGGGACACGTCCAGCGGGCCGCCTTTGCCGTGATAGTCGTCTTCGCCCGGCCCATGATTTTCGGCGCGGCGGAAGTACGGCAGGATATCGGCATAGGACCAGCCGCGGAGGCCCGACTGCGCCCACCGGTCATAGTCGCGGGCGTGACCGCGGATATAGCACATACCATTGATCGAGGATGAGCCGCCGATCACCCGGCCGCGCGGGCAATACATGCGCCGGTTATCCATGAAGGGTTCCGGCTCGGTGTGGTAGTACCAGTTTATCTTGTCGTCGGCGAGCGGATAGGCGAACGCCGCCGGCATATGGATTTTCCAGTTCCACCAGTGATCCTGGCCGCCCGCCTCCAGCACCAGGATTCGGTTCTCAGGCTTGGCTCCCAGGCGATTGGCCAGCACGCAGCCGGCCGAACCGGCGCCGATGATGATGTAGTCGTATTCCTCGCTGGCCATTCTCGATCCCGACAGTTGAACGTTGTCTAGCGCAAAGGCATAGCGCTTCGCATCTTCAGGGTGGCAGCCGGGAGCGGCAAGAGCTTGCATGGAAGCGGCGGGGAATGGCCGGGATTTTCACTCCGGCTGGCGCGGCGGATCGACATTGACGCTGCCTGGCGGTTCGACCCGCGGATCGAGCTGGCCGCCGGCCCCCGTCGTCGCCGGCAGCGGCACAAACGGCGCCTGCTCCTCCGGCGGCAGCGCCGGCCGCCGTGTCATGCGGTAGCGGGTGAAGGCCGCCATGATGGCCGCCAATGCGGCCAAGTACAGGAACAGCGCGGAAGAACCGAACATCTCCATGGCGATCGACGCCAAGAGCGGCCCCAGGCAGGCCCCCGCCGCCCAGGCCAGCAGCAGGCCGGCGGAGGCTGAAACCATGCGGTCCTTGTCCACATAGTCGAAGGCATGGGCCACCGACACGGGATAGAGCGTCGACTGGGTGCCGCCGAACAGGAAGATGAGGGCGATGAGCGGCTCGAAGCTTTGTAGTGTGGTCCAGGTTCCGAACGCCAGCAGACATACGATGGCCTGCGCGGCCAGGACCGCGAAAAGGATAGTCCGCCGGTCATAGCGGTCGGACAGCCGGCCCAGCGGCCATTGCAGCAGCATGCCGCCGAAGATCGCCAGCCCCAGCAGCATGGATATCTGCAGCTGCGTCAGGCCGGCATCGCTGCCGAAAATCGCGCCCATGCCGAAGAAAGCGCCACCCATCAGCCCGGCGCCGCAAGCGCCGACCACGCCAAGCGGCGACAGGACATAGAGTTCGCCCAGCGACAAGGGCTGCGCCTGCGCCGTATCGGGTGCCGCGACCCGCGTCAGCACGACGGGCACCACGGAGATCGAGAGCAGCACCGCCGAGAGGATCAGATGTTCGATCCCCGCGGCGGGGTAGCTGTTCACCAGGAAATAGCCGAGGCCGGCCGCCAGCCAGGCAAAGATGCCATAGCCCGCCAGCACGCCGCCGCGGGTCTCGTTGGTGGCCCGGGAGCTGAGCCAGCTTTCGATCACATTGAACAACGCCGCCATGCAGAAGCCGCTGGCGATCCGCAACACGGCCCAGGGCAAGGGCTCGAACCAGAGGGCATGCAGCAGCGTCGCCGCGCAGAGGCAGGCGGTGTAGGCGGCAAAGGCCCGCAGATGCCCGATCCGCGCCGTCAGCGCCGGCGCGAAGAAACAGCCGATCAGCAGCCCGAGATAGTAGGCCGACATGACCAGGCCGGAGGTGAACCGGCCATAATCCGCCTGCTCCATGCGGATCGGCAGGGTGATGCCAATCAGGGCATTGCCCAGGATCAGGATGCCGGCACCCAGCAGAAGCGACGCGACGGAGCGGATGGCGGAGAACACGGGTGCGGCAGGGACCGGTTGTTGCAGGGGCGGTCAGTCTAGCCGAAGCGGCCGTTGGGGAAAGCCTCATGCAAGCCGAAACCAGCCGTTCGAATCTGCTAAAGAACTGCAGCGGAGTACTCACGGAGGCATTGCGGAAATCTTGGACGATCTCGTTTCGAGCCGGCAATCACATCGCTATTCCATCAACGGCACGCAGATCGACTTGACGATTCCGCCAGGCGTCTTCGTGCCATCGGCCTATACGCTCAGCCTGGCCGGCCATGTCCGGGTCGAACCGGGAGAGCGTGTTGCGGATATCGGAACCGGCTCGGGTATCCTGGCCATCCTTGCCGCGAAGCGCGGCGGCAAAGTAACCGCCACCGATATCGATCATCTGGCAGTCGCTGCCGCGCGCAAGAACGGCGAGTTGAATCAGGTAGCGCTCGATGTCCGATGCGGCGATCTGTTCGCCGATCTACACCGAGCCGCTCGATGTGATCATCGCCAATCTGCCGCAGGCGTTCATCGAAGCGCAGATTCTTGCCGCGCTCGATCCGCATCTGAAAGCGGCCATCGATGGCGGCCCGGGCGGCAACGCCGTTCTTCGCCGGTTCCTGCAAGCCTGCCGGCGACATATGCATGGCGGCACGCGTATCTATGTTTCCGTCGACACCGAAACCAACTATCGCGACTCATTCACCCAGATGATCGCCGAATTCAATGTCAGGCTGCTCGGCGTGCACGAGCATCCGCTCCATGACGCCATCAATGATGCCGCCGACGTCTTTCGCAGCCTCAATGACGCCGGCCAGGCTTGCGTCTTCCAGCAGCACGGCCGTCTGCATGGCCTGCAGTTCGTCGTGGAGCTGACCGCTAAGTAAGACGCCCAGCCTTACGCCAGCAGTTTCCGCACCGTTTTCTCCCAGCGCTCGAATTCCGCGCTGTTCTTGAATTTGGAACGGTGGGCGATGGCGTGTTGGAGAGAGTAGTCGGGCTGGTGCTTCTTCAGCGTTGCCACGGCGCTCTGGGCTGAAGCGCGGCAGCTGTCCGCGACAGCCTGCTTGCCCAAGCTCGCTTCGCTTTCAGCGTTGCAGAGATGCGCCGCGGCGACAAAGAGTTGTGTTTCCATGACATAACGGGGATCGCCGGGCTTCAGGTCCAAGCCCTCGAAGCATTTCGCGGCGTTGCCATAGTCCTCGGCGTGGAAATAGGCCCAACCGAGATTCCATTTGTACCAATCAGGCACGCGGCAAGCGCGCTTCAGGAGGTCGATCGCCTTTTTCGGCTCTCCGACATGAATGTAGGCCTCCGCCATCTCGGCCAGCAGGCCGTGCTTCCGGTCCAGCCAGTCCGTCAGCGTCTCATAGAGTTTCAGCGCTTTCTCGTATGTCTTGATCGCCTTGTCGAACTGACCGACGTTCAGTTGATAGAACGCAAGGTCCCAATATGTGGCATAGTCATTGGGATCGAGCGCGACGGCCTTCTTGGCCCACTCGCCGGCGCTTTTCGATTCCGACTCGGGCAGCCAGCCCACCATGATGCTGCGCATCGTGGCGTAGGATCGCCAGCCCCAGGCGCGGGCGAATTTCCGGTCGAGTTTAGTGGCTTTTTCGAAGTTCTTCCGCGATTTCGCCATGTCGGCTTTCGAGATCACGGAAAACTGACGTTCGCCTTCAATATATGCCTTGAAGGCGTTGCGGTTCTTTGTTCCTCGCATGTTGGCCCCCCTGATTGGCCTCTTGCAGAAATGCGTGACGGTTGCGTTATGGTCCGCTAGTCATAAGCCTCCGGCAGGCCGGCGGCCCTTACGGCTGTTAGCCAATGCTCCTCGAGTTCCGGCGCCTTGAATGCCGTGCGCTGTTTCAGCATCTTCAGATCATAGCCGGTGTTCGTCTCCAGGTAACGGCGGATTTCGCTTTCCGCTTCCGCATGCCGGTTCAGCTTCTCCAATGCGGCGGCCTTAATCAAGTAGGCGTGAGCAGGCATTTCCGCGATGCGATCGATTTCGGCGACCGCCGCTTCATATTGGCGCGCATTGAAATAGGCCCAGCCCAGATTCCATCGGTACCAATCCGGTACGTCGGGATTCAGGCTCATGGCGCGTTTGAGCTCGGCAATGCTGCGCTGGGGATCGCCGGCATAGACATGCATCTCCGCCACCTCGGCCAATAGGTCGGCGTCGTTGCTGTTGAGCTGCAGCGCCTTTTCATACTGCAGGCGGGCCAGGTCGATGCGGCCCATGCATTGATACACGAACGCCAGGTCCCAATAGTTGGTGTAGTCGTCGGGGTCCAGCGTCACCGCGCGCCTGGCATATTCTTCGGCAAGGGCGGCCTCTATCTTCGGCCGCCAGCCCAGCATGACACCACGCATCGTGACATAAGCCAGATAACCCCAAGCGCGGGCGAATTCCGGGTCCACCGTCGAGGCTTCATGGAATTTCTGGCGGCAGGCTTCCAACCGCTCCCGGGTCTCGTGAGAATAGATATGCGAACCCTGGAGATAGAGTTCGTAGGCTCTCACATCGGTGCTGCGCTTGATCATCTGACAATGCCGCCCTGCCGCGCCGTTCTGCCGCAAGGCCGAGCGCCGGGGTGGCGGACTCCAGCGCTGGTTGCGGCCGGCGGCAAGTTCATGCCGCGGTTCCGTTCAGCACCAGGGATGAAGGGAAGTTCGGGCCGATGCGTCCCGAGCGATCGAGGTTTTGCCCTGACCGAAAGTCGGGGTCAGCTCTGGTGGAACCGCACAGCGGAATTGGCCGTGAGAATTGCGGGGAGAGAAACATGAACCGGGCGTCCATCAACGAATTTTATTAACCACTGTGACAATTCTCTAGCCATTGCGCATCCCCGGTCTGTGATGATCCGCACAATACGACCGTATGCCCGCATACCGCGCGAGCGAAAAACATTTCTACAATCAATAACTTAGTGGGGGGCTAGCCGTCCAGTGCGTCGTCGATCAGGCGGCGGAGGGCATCGACATTCTTGATGGTCAGCAGGCGCCGGTCCTGTTCCAGCACGCCGTTGGCGGCCAGATCAGCCATCTCGCGACTCACGGTCTCCCGCTGCGAGCCGATGCGGGTAGCCAGGTCTTCATGGGTCGGCGCGTCCTTCACCACCGCCGTGCCGTTGGCGGCGATGGCGCCGCTGCACAGCCGCAGCAGCTCCAGATATAGGCGGTGCTTGGCGTTGAGCGTGCTGAACTCATAGAGCCGCCGCGACAGGGAGCGCACCTGCCGCGTCAGCCGGCGCAGCACCGCGGCGCTCACCTCCGGATGGATGCGCAGCGTCTCCCAGAACAGGTCGGAGGACATGCTGGCCACCAGGCTCGGCTGGGTCGCCTCGACGCTGGCCGAGCGCGGCTCGCCGTCGATGGCGGCGAACTCGCCGAACATCTCGCCCGATTCGATGTCGCGGTAGGTCACGCGCTTGCCCGCGGAAGAATAGACGCTGACGCGCACGCGCCCGCCGACAAGAAAAAATACCGTCCGCGACGGCTCCTCATGGCCGACGATCAATTGCCGCGGTCCATACTCGCGCCACGCGCAACGTGCGGCCAAAATCTGCCGTGCTGCCGGTGCGAGATCACGGAAGATCTCGATTCCGTCGAGGGAACCGGTTGTCATTTCGAGCGCTGCTTTACCCACGCATCATTACTATCAGATTCCATGCCAAAATACAGAGGCACGTCCGCCACAACAATGCCACCGATGCATAAAACACAGTGGAATCTTAATTATTCCACCATCGCGACGAGCGCCTCGAGTAGATCGGCTTCGGCGGCGGGCTTGTCCCAGCGGATGCGGTGGATTCGCGGGAAGCGCATCGCCAAGCCCGATTTGTGCCGTGACGACGCGTGGATGCTGTCGAACGCCACTTCCAGCACGAGGCCGGGCCGCACTGCGCGCACCGGCCCATAGCGGTCCACTGTGTTATCGCGCACCCACTTGTCGAGGAGACGCAATTCCTGATCGGTGAAGCCGAAATAGGCCTTGCCGACCGGCGTGAGTTGCAGCCCGCCCTCTGGCCCCACCGCCCAAGCGCCGAAGGTGTAGTCAGAATAGTAGGACGAGCGTTTGCCATGGCCGCGCTGGGCGTACATCAGCACCAGGTCGGCCGTGAGCGCGCCGCGCTTCCATTTGAACCAGGGACCGCGCGGCCGACCGGCGATGTAGCTGCTGTCCTTGCGCTTCAGCATCAGCCCTTCAATGCCGGCGGCGCGGGCGTTGTCGCGCAACGCCGCCAGTTCCTCCCAGCGGGCGAAGGGCACCAGCGGCGAGAGGTCGACGCGGACGGGCGCCACCCGGCCGTGCCAGGTCTCCAGCCGCCGCCGGCGCTCGGCGAAGGGCAGGACGCGCAGATCTTCGCCGCCCTCGAACAGGATGTCGTAGGCGCGGAGGAAGGCCGGATAGTCCTGGGTCATTTTGGCGGTCACCGTCTTCCGGTTCAGCCGCTGTTGCAGATCGTTGAACGGCGCCACCGCTTCCGGCGCACCCACCAGCAGTTCGCCATCGATCACCGCGTCGAACGCGAACCGCTCCAGCAGATCGGGAAAAGCGCGGCCGATGTCGTCGCCAGTGCGGGAGAAGAGCCGCTTTTCGCCCGACCGCCGCGACACCGCCTGGACTCGGATGCCGTCCCACTTCCATTCCGCGAGGTATTCGGCGGGATCGAGGCTCTCCAGCTCGCCCTCCTCCAGCGGATTTGCCAGCATCAGCGGCCGGAACAGCGCGAGATCGCCCACCTCCGGCCGCGGCGCCCGCTTCTCCAGCCAGGCGAAGAGCGGTTCGTAGGGCGGCGTCAGCCCGTGCCAGACCTCCTCCACCTCGTCCAGCGTCACGCCGCCGAACTCCGCCAGCGCCGTCTTGGCCAGCCGCGCCGAGACGCCGATGCGCAGCGCGCCCGTCAGCAGCTTCAGCAGCGCCCAGCGCCCGGTGGGATCCAGGGCGTCCAGCCAGCCCGCAACCAGCTGCGGCGCCTCGCGGCGGCTGGCGGCGCGCAGGGTCTCCACCACCTCGGCCAGGTCGGGCGGCCGGTTGGCGCCGGGCTGCGCCGGCCAGATCAGCGCCACGGTCTCCGCGAGATCGCCCACATAGTCGTAGGACCAGCCGAACAGCTGAGGATCGACCCGCGCCTCCGCCAGCGCCCGCACCGACGCCGCCTTGACTGCTTCGATGCTGAGGGTGCCGGTGATGGCGGCCAGGGCATAGCCACGCGCGGGATCGGGCGCACGGCGGAAATAGTCTGACAGCAGCCGCAGCTTGCCATTGCGGGCCGGCGTATAGGACAGCCGGTCCAGCAGTGTCGCAAACTCTCTCATGAAGGCCCGCTCCGGTGGTCTGATCGCAACGCTTGGTTCCCAAACGTTGCGTGAATCAGCCCACCAGATCAAATGTCTGGTGATTTCAATTCAGCCAACGGATGGGCACCATCCGTTGGCATCGAACCACTAGGCCATATTAAGCCGGTCGAGATCGTACTCGTAGCGCATCAGCCAAAAGGGCTCGCGGCCGTCGGGCTGTTCGCGCATTTGCCGCAGGGCCGGCCGCCAGCCCTCGCGCTCGTAGAAATGGCGGGCGCGGCTGTTGACCTCAAGGCAGAACAGGCTGGCGGTGCGGTGTCCATCGGCGGCCATGGCGTGCAGTGCGTGTGTCAGCAGGCGCGGACCGATGCCGCGGCTGCAATAAAGCGGATCGACCCAGAGATCCTCCACCAGCGATCCGTCGCGGTGGGCGAAACCGACCACGCGGCAATCGAGCTCGGCGATGACGAAGCAGCGCATCAGCGGCAGGAACTCCTGCCAGATGCTTTGCAGCCAGGGCGTATCGTCGGCGCCGGTGTTGAAATAGCCGGCATAGCTTTCACGCCAGGTGTCGCGCCAGATGCGGATCACATCGTCCAGGTCGCTTTCCCGCCCCGGACGCAGCCGCAGGCCGCGGAGCTGAGGTGGAGTCACTGCCCCTCCTCCTCGCGGCCGATCAGCGCCAGTGCCCGCGCCCGCAGGCCCTGCTGCGTGGCATAGTGCATCAGCGCCTCTTCCCGTCCATGGGTGACCCAGATCTCGCCGGCGCCGACTTCGGTCAGCGTGCGCGTCAGTTCCGGCCAGTCGGCATGGTCGGAGATGATCAGCGGCAGCTCGGCGCCGCGCTGCCGCGCCCGGGCGCGCACCCGCATCCAGCCGCTGGCCATCGCCGTCACCGGCTCCGCCAGCCGCCGCGACCAGCGGTCGGCGATCGCCGAGGGGGGCGCCAGCACGATCTGGCCTTTCAGGCTTTCGCCCTTGGCCGCGGCCGGCCTGAGATCGCCGAGCTCGACGCCCTGGGACTCATAGAGATCGCACAGTTCTGTTAGCCCGCCATGAAGATAGATCGGCGCGTCATAGCCGGCGCGGCGCAGCATGGCGATCACCCGCTGGCATTTGCCCAGCGCGTAGACGCCCACCACATGGCTCGACTCCGGGAACAGCGCCAGAGAGTGCAGCAGCTTGCCGATTTCCTCCGCATCGGGCGGATGCACGAACACCGGCAGGCCGAAGGTCGCCTCGGTGACGAACACGTCGCAGGGCACCACCTGGAATGGAGTGCAGGTGGGATCGAACCTGCGTTTGTAATCGCCGGACACCACCGCGCGCATGCCGCCATGTTCCAACACCACCTGGGCGCTGCCGAGCACATGGCCGGCGGGCGCCAGCCACACCGTCACATCGCCCACGCGCACGCGCTCGCCATACTCCAGCGCTTGCATCACATCGGCGCAGTCTTCGCCATAGCGGTTGCGCATGATCGCCAGCGTCCCCGGCGTGGCCAGCACGCGGCGATGCCCCGGCCGCGCATGGTCGCTATGGCCATGGGTGACGATGGCTCGGTCCACAGCGTGGCCGGGATCGATATGAAATCCGCCGGGCTCGCAGTAGAGTCCGCTGCCCGCCGGTCTCAGCCATTGATCTGGATGAATACTCATTCAATTCAACTGGGCTTGGCGACCATCAGGTAGAAGATGGCGATGACGGCCGCAAATGCCGGCCAGCCCAATATGAACCATGTCTGCATATAGCGGTGATAGAGCGGCGGTAGCGCCGTGCCGTCGCGCACTGCGGCGCCCGCGAGATCGCGCATGCGGATCTGCAGCCAGACCACGGGAATCCAGCAGGCGCCGGCGATGGCGTAGAGAAAATAAGTGACAAGCAGCCACTTCCCGCCAGGCGGAAACCCGGCAAGTTCAGTGAGCCAGAGGCCCGAGAGCGGCTGGATGAGTATCGCTGGCAAAGTGAAGAGATAATCGGCCCAAACCACATGGCGCGCTGTGACGAAGATCACAGCCGCCTGCCGGGAACGGTCGGCGCGCCACATGAACCAGGCGGTCCCCAGGCCGGTGCCGAACAGTACGGCGGCGGAAATAATGTGGATCGTCTTGACGATTTCGTACATTTAGCGCTCGCCGTCGATCGCCATCATGACGAGGGTCGCGGCCATCAGCACGAAGACGATGGGCAGCGGCGTGATCGGGTAGATCCACTCCGCCGGCGCCGCCATGGTGACGAACACCAGATAGAGCGCGGTCACCGCCACCATGAAGCCGCCGACAAACTGCACCCGCCAGCGGAGCAGCAGCAGCAGGCCGAGCACTACATCCAGCAAGTAGCCGAGGTAGTAGGCGTAGGGCAGCCAATCGTCCGGAATATGCGCCGAGCGCAGCAGGAAATAAGCGCCGTCCTTCGGCCAGAACAGGAATGTCACCAGCCCGGTGTAGAGCCAGAACAGCGCGATGACGATCCGCAACAGCGGCCGCAGGAAATAGAGCCGCGCATGCCAGCGGTCCTGCACATGGGCCGGTTCGCTCTCCAGTGCGTCCGCCATGGAGCGCGGCGCGATGCCGGTGGCCTCCATGAATTCTGCAGGAGATGCCGCGTTGCCGGCGAGTAGCATCGCCAGCGAGGTGCCGGTGATAGGCCCGCGCCCGCCGAACAGGTCACTCACCTTCGCCACGAAGCGGATCAACCCCAGCGGCAGCGGCAGGAACCAGGCCGGCGCAAGGCCGAGCCAGTTGCGCAACAGCGCCAGGATATCGCGCATGGCCAACTGGTCAGGACCCACCGCCGCGAGCAGGCGACGGTTTGCGTTACGCTCCTCGAGCAGCTTGCGCACCGCCTGTGCCAAGTCTGCCGCATGAATCGGCGCAAAGGGCTGGCCGCCATCGCCCACCAGGGGAATGAACAACGGCAGCGCCGCCAGGCCGCGGAACAGCGAACTGCCGCCATAGGACCCGGCGCTGCTATAGACCATCGAGGGCCGCAGGATCACCCAGTCGAGATCCAACACTTGCAGATGCGCCTCGGCCGCCAGCTTGCTCTCCGAATATTCCAGCACCAGACCGGGCGCCACGCCCAGCGCCGAAATATGCACCACCCGCCGCACGCCGGCCGCAACGCAGGCTTCGAACAGCGCCTTGGGTGCCGCATCGTGGATCGCCGACATCCCCTGCCCGCGCGCCGATTGCAGGATGCCCGCGCAATTCACTACGGCATCGATGCCGTCCAGACGCGCGCGCCACGCCTCGGCTGTGACATCGCGATTGAAATTGCAGGCGACCACTTCCTGCCGCGGAAACATGCGCCGCGCCCGCTTGGTATCGCGGACCGCGCAGCGCAGGCTATGCCCGGCCGCGATCAGCGCCCCGGCGATCTGCCCGCCGATGAATCCGGTGGCCCCGGTCAGGAGAATGCGCATGGGCCTTGTCTCGCGAATCGCTGCATGAAAGAAGTATAGACAGAATAGGCCGATGCGGCGATGGCGAGGGCGCGATGACTGATTTCATCCTGCACGAAAAACTGAAGGCCGACGCAATCGAGCTGGCGCGTCTCGATCTCACGCTCCTGCTGCTGATGAATGCGCGGCAATGGCCCTGGCTGATCCTGGTGCCGCAGCGGCCGGACGTGCGCGAGATCCACGAGTTGCCCGCGCTGGACCGCACCATCCTCATGGACGAAGTCGCCCATTGCAGCCGCCTGCTGACCGATCTCTTCAAGCCCGACAAGATCAACATCGGCGCCCTCGGCAACATCGTGCCGCAGCTGCATGTGCATGTGATCGCCCGCACCAAGACCGACCCCGCCTGGCCGAAACCGGTGTGGGGCACGGTGCCGCCGGAACCGTATGGAGCGGATGAATTGGCCGCGCGTCTCGATTTGCTGCGTACGCGACTGTGATCGACACCGTAGGGGCGGGTTTCAAGCTTATCCTCGGGCCGGCCTGTGGCCGGACCCGGGGCCCGCCCCCTACATCGCGCCGACGATTGTCGCCATCGTTAACCCGACCTTTACCGCGATCAGATAAAACAGCCACGCTGCGCCCACTCTAGCGGGAGGATCGCCCATGGGGCCCCGCATTATCGCCATCTGCGTGCTGTTCGGCCTGATCTGGCTCGTGCCGTATTTCCTGCTGCGGCCGGACGGCAGCTCCATCGCCGTGACCTATAGCGGCAGCTTCCCCGTGCCGGTCGAGATCGATTTCGACAACGACTGCACGCCGACCTGGGACAACGGGGTGATGAAGCAGAAGAAGGGCTGCAACAACCTGAGCGGCGGCGGCATCGGCGAGCCGCCGAAGGAATGCAACGTCACCTTCGCCTTCCTGCCGATCGAGCGCCGGGTGTCGCGCCTGAACGCCAAATTCGTCATGCTCAAGGATGACAAAGAAATCGGCCGCGGCAGCGTCTCGCTCTCCAGCCTCGTCTATGACGCCGAAGAAAAGAAATGGACCCAGGCTTCCTTCCGCGGCCGCTGCGGCGCCGAGCAGCTCCGCCTGCTGGAAGCCACTGCCATCGTCGACGGCAATGCGACCGACCTCATCGCGTCGGACATGATCCGCGCGACGGGCATCATCCCGTGGTTCCCGGGCGGAAGCGATATCACGATTGCTGAGCGGCAGGGGTAAGGCAACCAGTCTGCCTTCCGGATCAACGCACCACTCGTTTGTCATCCCGGGCCCGACGCTTCAGCGGCGGGACCCGGGACCCATGCACTCGGGACTCGTCAAGATACCTTGACGACCGCTCGGTGTTCATAGGTCCCGGATAACCTCGCTGACGCTCGGTTTCCGGGATGACAAGTTTCGTATGACAGCTCAGTTGGAGGGTCCGCGCCGGTAAAAAGGTCCGTCTGCAACTGGATTGCAGCGAGTCGCCGCCTACCGAAATTGCGGAGCTGATCCAACAAAGTCAGCAACTTCTCCTCGGTCGGGGAATCACGTTTGCGCTAAACATCATAAGGCAAGTCTGACAGTATCGTTCTACGCCAAGTCAATCGCACTCACGAGGAATCGGACACCGGTTTCGTCATCGCATACATCACACTCCGCACCTCCTCCATCTCCACCTCCCGCTCAAACACCAGCCCCGCCTTCATCGCCGTCCCGATCGACGCCGCATGTCCCGGCTCGATCAATGCGATCACGCGCGATAGCTTCAACTCCTCAAACCCATAGCGCACCAGCGCCCGCGCTGCTTCAGAGCCCAGCCCCTGGCGCCAGTAGGGCTTTGCCAGCAAATACGCGACTTCCACCTCTTCTCTCCCATCGATGGTCCAGGGGATCAGGCCGCAGCGGCCGATGAAATCTCCCGTCGCCTTGTGGATGGTCGCCCAGAGGCCCAGCCGCGGATGATCGGGATCGCCGTTGCAGAACCAGTCCAGCTCTTCCTTCGTCTGCTCATAGGTCAGCGTGCCGTCGGGGAAATGCCGGCGGATCTCCGGGTCGCGGTAGAGCGCGTAGAGGCTGTCGAGGTCATCCGGCTGTAGGCGCCGCAGGATCAGCCGCTCGGTTTCCAGGATCATCATTGGGGGCGTTTTCGCTTATGCTCGAGTCCGCTCACCGGTGCGTCGCTAGACGGACGGACCCGCAGCATCACATCATTGTCACAATCTGTACCACGACCCAGGAATCGTGGTATGCAGCATACATCGGACTTCCCGCCAGGGCTCAATGAGCGGGAACCGATTGTGTGTGTGGGACTAAAATGGCTGAAGAACTCTCGGCACAGTGGCGCGTGCGCCGCGAACGAGATCTCTTTGTCGCGCATGAACTCATCGGCGACGTGCTGCTGGCGCAGGGCGATCCCGCAGCTGCGCTCGAAAGCTACCAGGCGTCCCTGACCATCGCTGCCGGCCATCTCGCGGCCGACCCGGACGATGCCAGCTGGTGGCGCAGCTTGTCTGACTCCCATGACACGATTGGCGATGTCCTGATGGATCAAGGCAGCCTTGCCGGCGCCTTGGAAAGCTATCAGTCCTCCCTGATCGCGACGGAGATGCTCCTCAACGTCGAACCCCACAATGTCGACTTGCAGCGGGACTTCGCCATCTCCCATATCAAAATCGGCGACGTCCAGATGGCGTCGCGGGATCTTACGGCAGCGCTGCAAAGCTATACGGCGTCGCTCGCCATCGTCGAGCAACTGGTGCTGCTGCAGCCGGCCAATACCGAATGGCTGCGCGACCGGTCGATCACCCACGAGCGTATGGGCGACGTGCTGTCAGCCCAAGGCGGCCACACCATGGCGCTGGCAAGCTACCGGGAATGCGCAGGCATTCGCGAACGCCTGAACGATATCGCACCCGGCAACAGCGACTGGCAGCATGACCTGTCCACCGCCCATGAAAAGACCGGCGATATGCTGCTTGCCCTCGACGATCTGCGGGGCGCGCTGGACAGCTATCGCCTCGCCGTCGATATCCGCGGTCGCCTAGTGGAAGCCGATCCGTCAAATCTCGATTGGCTGCGCAATCTCTCCATCGCCCATGACAGCATTGGCGCCATCTTAGAGGATCGCGGCGATCCAGCGGCGGCCTTCGAGCATTACAAGGCGTCGCTGGCCATCGCCGAGCGGCTGGCGCGGCAGGATCCCGGCGACGCCGTTCGTCAGCGGGAGCTTTACATCTCCCTGGAGAACGTCTCGCGCGTGCAGGAGTCGCAGGGCGACGCCAAGGCAGCCCTGCAGACCGCCGACGCCATGCTGGCGGTTGCCGCGCGCATTGCGGCCGGCGGCGCCGACGATGCCGGAAGACTGCGCGATCTCGCCGCGGCCTACCGCCGGGTCGCTACCTTGATGCTGCTGCTCGGCGAGCCGCGCCGGGGCCGCGGCCGCCCTGTCGAAAGGGCGGGCGGTTGTCATCAGGCTGCTGCAGGAATCGCCGGGTGACTTCGGTCTCATCGAGGACCTGGCCTGGTTCGACCGCCAGATTGCGACGATTGCCTGATCCGGCGACAGCACTTCGGAATGACAAAAGCGGCTGCGTGATTTCTGTGCCGGCTCACATCACCGGCAAGATCCGCCGGAGCACCGCCGCCGCGATCTCCGACGCCGAGGACAGGAACGCCATGAAGTCCATATGGCTCTCCGCCCCCGCGAGGTCGCTGAGGCAGCGGACGCTGACGGCGTTGGCGCCGAATTGCTGGGCCACCTGGGCCAGGGCGGCGCCCTCCATCTCCACGGCCTGGGCGCCGAACTCCCCGTGCAGCCGCCGGCGGGTGTCTTCGCAATTGATGAACTGATCGCCGGACACGATCGTGCCGAAGGTGAGCGCCGGCCGCCGCGCCTCCTCGCCGGTGGCCGCCGCCGGCAGCAGCGGCAGCTCGAAGCCGTTGAGCCGCTGGCGGAGCTGCTCGGCCAGGTTGGGATCCAGCGGGAACACCGGATCTTCCCGGTTGTCGCCATAGGGCAGCGCGCCCGGCCGGTAGGGCCTGATCCTGCCGCGCACGATGGCGCCGTAATCGTGCTGGATCAGCCGGTCGCCGATGACCACGTCGCCGATGCGCAGATCGGGATCGATGCCGCCGGCGACGCCGGTGAACAGCACCGAACGGCAGCGGAAATGATCGAACAGCAGCGTCGCCACCAGCGCGGTGTTGACCTTGCCGATGCCCGCCTCCACCAGCGTCACGGGAATGCCGTCGATATGGCCGACGCGGAAGGTGTAGCCGCCGCGGGCGATCTTGTCCGCGACCTCCAGGTGATCGCCGAGGCGGCGGATCTCCTCCGGCAAAGCGGAAATGACGCCAATGGTCATGGCGCGGCCGTCGCGATGGCGGAGAGGTTCAAATGAGCGCGATCCATGTTGCCCCTGTCGGTAGTGTGTATTTCATCATCTATCGCATGATGTAGGGCCGCGTTTCAAATCCACATCCTGAAGACCGGTGGCGTCGCGTCCGCGAATCACAAATCATCTGACAATGGATTCCGCGCTCCTCACAAGTTCCCTGCCCCCGCTGTTTGCGGGCTGGTTTGCCGGCCGCGGCTGGCAGCCCCATCCGCATCAGCTCGAGCTGCTGGCGGCGGATCGCGCGGGGCGGTCGGCGCTGCTGATCGCGCCCACCGGCGGCGGCAAGACGCTGGCGGGATTCCTGCCGTCGCTGATCGAGCTGGAGGCGCAACCCCGCCCGGGCCTGCACACCCTCTACATCTCGCCGCTGAAGGCGCTGGCCATCGACATCCACCGCAATCTGGAAGCGCCGATCGGCGAGATGGCCCTGCCCATCACCACGGAGACGCGCACCGGCGATACGCCCGCCGCCAAGCGCCAGCGGCAGCGCCGCAAGCCGCCGCAGATCCTCATGACCACGCCGGAAGTCGCTGGCACTGCTGCTGTCCTTCGCCGATGCGGAGCGGATGTTCGGCGGCCTCCAGCGGGTGATCGTGGACGAACTGCACGCGCTGACCAGCACCAAACGCGGCGATCTGCTGGCGCTCGGGCTGGCGCGGCTGGCAAAGCTGGCGCCGCACTGCCGCCGCGCCGGCCTTTCCGCCACGGTGGCTGACGAAGGCGCCCTGCGGCAGTGGCTGTCGCCCACCGCCCGCAGCGACGATCCCGCCGTCGCCGTTGTGCGCGGCCGGGCAGGCGCCGCGCCGGTCATCCGCATCCTTGAGCCGCGGCAACGCATGCCCTGGTCGGGCCACATGGCGCTGTTCGCCATGGAGGATGTCTATCTGACCATCAAAGCCCACCGCACGACGCTGCTGTTCGTCAACACGCGGGCCCAGGCAGAGCTGGTGTTCCAGGCGCTGTGGCGGCTGAACGACGACAACCTGCCCATCGCCCTGCACCATGGCAGCCTGGCGCCGGAGCAGCGCCGCAAGGTGGAGGCCGCCATGGCCCGCGGCGGGCTGCGCGCCGTGGTGGCGACTTCGTCGCTCGACCTGGGCATCGACTGGGCCGCCGTCGACCTCGTGCTGCAGGTCGGCGCGCCGAAGGGGGCCAGCCGGCTGATCCAGCGCATCGGCCGTGCCAATCACCGGCTGGACGAGCCGAGTGCGGCGATCCTGGTGCCGGCCAACCGCTTTGAGGTGCTGGAATGCCGCGCCGCCATCGAAGCGGTGCGCGACAACACCCTGGACCAGGAGCCGCCGCGCATCGGCGGGCTCGATGTGCTGGCGCAGCATATCCTCGGCATGGCCTGCGCCGCGCCATTCACGGCCGATGCGCTGTATGACGAGGTTCGCTGCGCGGCCCCCTATGCCGGCCTGCCGCGGCAGGATTTCGACGACGCGCTGGCCTTCGTCTGCACCGGCGGCTATGCGCTGAAGAGCTACGAACGCTGGCAGCGGCTGAGCCTCGGCGAGGATGGCCTCTATCATCTCGCCAACCCCCGTGTGGCGCGGCAATACCGGCTGAATGTCGGCACCATCGTCGAAGAGCCGATGCTGAAGGTAGCGCTACGGAACGGCCGCCGCCTCGGCCAGGTGGAGGAATACTTCATCCAGGGGCTCGTGCCCGGCGACACCTTCGTCTTCGCCGGCGAGATGCTGCGGTTCGAAGGCGTCCGCGAGACCACCGCCGTCTGTTCCCGCGCCGCCGGCGAGGATCCGAAGATCCCCGTCTATGCCGGAGGGCGCCTGCCGCTGAGCACACAGCTCGCCGACCGCGTGCGCGCGTTGCTGGCCGAGCCCGGCCGTTGGCGTTCTCTGCCCGACGATGTGCGGGAATGGCTGGAGTTGCAGCGCCGCCGCTCCGTACTGCCGGAACATGACGGCCTGCTGGTCGAGACCTTCCCGCGCGGCAACAAGGAATTTCTCTGCGCCTATTGCTTCGAGGGCCGCAATGCGCACCAGACGCTGGGCATGCTGCTGACCCGGCGCATGGAACGGGCCGGGCTGCGGCCCATCGGCTTTGTCGCCAGCGACTACGCCATCGCCGTCTGGAGCCTGAAGCCGGTGCGCGACATGGCCGCGCTGTTCGACCAGGACATGCTGGGCGACGATCTCGAGGAATGGATGGCGGAGTCGAGCCTGCTGAAACGCACCTTCCGCAACGTCGCCGTCATCGCCGGCCTGATCGACCGCCGCCATCCCGGCGAGGAGAAGAGCGGCAAACAGCTCACCGTCAATTCCGACCTCATCTATGACGTGCTGCGCAAGCATGAGCCGCAGCATGTTCTGCTGCGGGCGACGCGGGCCGATGCCGCCGGCGGCCTGACCGATGTGCGCCGCCTCGCCGACATGCTGGCACGGGTGAAGGGAAAGATCACGCATCGGCGGCTGATCCGGGTGTCGCCTTTGGCCGTGCCGGTCATGCTGGAGATCGGCAAGGTCTCGGTCTATGGCGCGGCGATGGACGATCTGCTGCAGGAAGCAGCCGAGGAGCTGATCGCCGAGGCGATGTATGAAGAGCCCCAGGGCGAACTCCAGGTTTGAGGTTGCGGGGCGAACGCGAGTCTGCGATGGAGGTGGGATGATCCCTTCTGCGAAACGAGACGAGCCCGAACCCGCGCTGCGGCGCGCCGGCATCGGCTGGCGCCTGAACGGCGTGGAGCTCTGGCTTGATATTGCTGGCGCGCTGTTCGTGCCGGCACAATCCCTGCTCGCCGTCGCCGACCTGCATTTCGAGAAGGGCTCGCGGATGGCGCAGCAGCGCGGCAATCTGCTGCCGCCCTATGACACGCGGGCGACGCTGGCGGTGCTGGCGGAACTCCTGGAGGCCTACAAGCCGCGGCGGGTCGTCTGCCTCGGCGACAGCTTCCATGACGGTGAAGCCGCGGAACGGCTGCATGGCGACGATGCGCGCAAGCTCACCTCGCTGACGGCGCTGCGGGATTGGATCTGGATCTGCGGCAATCACGATCCAGAACCGCCGGCACGCTATGGCGGCCGGGTGATGCATGAACTTACGGCAGGCCCGCTGCTGTTCCGCCATGAGGCGAAGTCCGGCGCGACGCGCGGCGAAATCTCCGGCCATTTCCATCCGAAGTTCGGCGCCAATGTGCGCGGCCGGCGGGTCGGCGGCCGCTGCTTCGTCGCGGATATGCGGCGGCTGATCCTGCCGGCGTTCGGCGCCTATACCGGCGGGCTCGATGTCGGCGATCCCGCGATCGCCGGCCTGTTCCCCCGCGGCGCCCGCGCCCTGGTGCTCGGCCGCGACCGCATCCACAGCGTCGGCCTCGCCGCCCTCTGACTCCGATGGCAGAGGCGCCGGCCATCCACTGGTTCCGCCAGGATTTGCGGCTGCGCGACAATCCGGCGCTGAATGCGGCCATCGCGACCGGCCGTCCCGTCCTGCCACTCTACATCCTGGACGACGAGACGCCGGGCCGCTGGCGCATGGGCGGCGCCAGCCGCTGGTGGTTGCATCACAGCCTGACGTCACTGGCGGCTGACCTCAAGAAACTCGGCGCGCAACTCATTCTCCGCCGCAGCCGCGCCGATGTCGTCATCACCGATCTCTTGCGGGAAACCGGCGCGGCCTCCTTGCATTGGAACCGCTGCTACGAGCCCCACGCAATCGCCCGCGACACCTCGATCAAGAAGTCGCTGACCGAGAATGGCATCGCAGCCGAGAGCTACAACGGCGCATTGCTCGCCGAGCCCTGGACCGTGCGCACGAAGCAGGACGGCCCATTCAAGGTGTTCACGCCGTTCTGGAACGCGATCCGCGAACGCACGCCGGAACGGCCAACTCTGGCGCCGGAAAGCCTGCGCAGTGCGGTAGCGAGATCGGATCGCCTCGAGGACTGGAAACTGCTGCCGGCGCGGCCTGACTGGGCGAGTGGCCTACACGAAACCTGGCGTCCCGGTGAAAACGGTGCCGTTGCGCAGCTCGCGCGCTTCGCCAAGTCCGCTCTCAAGACCTACGACACCGATCGCGACCGCCCCGCCCTGCCCCATACCTCCCGCATGTCGCCGTATTTGCACTGGGGCGAACTCAGTCCGCGGCAAATCTGGCACGGCATCGCCGCCGGCGCTCAGAGCCAAGGGCTATCGATCCATGACGGTCCTGTAGGCACTTATCTACGCGAGCTCGGCTGGCGCGAGTTCACCCATCACCTGCTCTATCATTGGCCCGCTTTGCCGGAGCAGCCCTGGCGCGAGGAGTTTGAGCGATTTCCCTGGCGCGACGACGAGCCGGGCCTGAAATCCTGGCAGCGCGGCCTTACCGGCTATCCCATCGTCGATGCCGGCATGCGCGAACTCTGGCACAGCGGCTGGATGCATAACCGTGTGCGCATGATCGCCGCATCGTTCCTGATCAAGGATCTGCTGATCCCCTGGCAACGCGGCGAAGAGTGGTTTTGGGACACGCTGGTCGATGCGGACCTAGCGCAGAACGCAGCGAGCTGGCAATGGGTCGCCGGCAGCGGCGCCGATGCCGCGCCCTACTTCCGTATCTTCAATCCCGTTCTGCAGGGTGAAAAGTTCGATCCCGAGGGACTCTATGTCAGGCGCTGGCTTCCGGAACTCGCTCGGCTGCCGAACGATTTCATCCACAAGCCCTGGCTCGCGCCAACTGAAACGCTGCACGCAGCGGGAAGTCGAACTCGGCCGCGACTACCCGGCACCGATCGTCGATCACGGCGCGGCCCGCGACCGCGCCCTTGCCGCGCTCAAATCGATGAAGGAAGCAGAACGGCCTTAGGCGAGAATGCTGGCGGCCTTGTCGCCGGTGACGGATTTCCGGTCGGAATAGAATCGCGGCAGCCAGATGGTGAAGTCCGTGCCCTGATCGACGGCGCTGTCCACATCGATCGTGCCGCCATGCAGCTCGATGATCTTGCGTGACGTAGATAGGCCGAGGCCGTCGCCCGCGCGCTTGGTGGTGAACAGCGGCTCGAAGATGCGCCGCATCGTCTCCGGCGAAATTCCGGGACCGTTGTCGCTGACGGTGATGCGCACATGGGGGCCGGCATGCTCGGTGCGGATGGTGATCGTCGGCTTGCGGCCCTCGCCCGGCGTCCAACCCGAATTGGTCAGGGCAAAAACGGAATTCTCGATCAGATGGTCGACGACCTTGCGGAAGCCCCGGCGGTCGAGCGCCACATCGCATCCAGCGCCGAGGCGAGAGTTCAGCGACACGCCAGCCGGCACATTGAGTTCGTCGACGATGCTACTGAGGAATATGTCGATATCGGTGGATTCGCGCACCAGCTCATAGCCGCGCGCATAATCCACCAGCGCCATCATCACATTGTTGCAGCGCTCGATGCCCTGCTCGACTTCGTCCAGCAGACTGTCGGCGGCGAGGCCCTTCTCGGCGGCGAGGCGGCGCATATCGGCGAGCGAGGGCTTGATGGCGAGCAGAGGATTGCCCAGCAGCTTGCGCCCGGCCGCGGAAGCGGCGGCACCGAAAGCCTGTTCCGGCACGAGAGCCTCTGCCGCCAGTTTCAGATCCGTGACATCGGCGCTGCCGACGACAATGCCGCCATCGGCGGTCGTGCGGTGATAGCAGCGCACCCATTTGCTGCCGACATGCAGCGCCTGCTCGGCGGCATCGCCGGCTCGGTGCTCGGCGGCGCGGGCGGTGACCCAGTTCTCGATGGCGCTGCCGGCCTCGGGATAGAGCCCGCGGGCCAAGCCCCAGCGCAGGATTTCCTCATAGGTCATGCCGACGAGCCGGGCGAAATCGCGGCCCGCCGTGCCGAAGGTCTGGTGATAGGCGCTGTTGCAGAGGATCAGGCGATCGTCGACGTCGTACAGGCCGAACCCGGTTTCGACGCTTTCGATGGCGTCGACCAGGCGGGCTTGCGCCGTGCGCAGGGACTCGTCCTTTTCCTTCGGCTTGGTGACGTCGAACATGACGCCGTCGACATAGAGAGGTGCGTGATTGCTGTCGAAACAGACACGGCCGCGATCCTGCACCCAGCGCATCGTGCCGTCCGCGTGGCGTACGCGATACTCGATGATGAAGGGCTGGCGAGTCATGGCGGCGCGGCGCTTCACTGCCGTCACCAGATCCTGGTCCTCCTTGAGGACGAAATCCCGGATGTTGCGGCCCTTGCCGGCGCCGAACTCGGCGGCCCCGTGGCCGATCATCGACTCGATACCTTCGCTGACGAACAGATCTTCAGGGTCTTCGCCGCAGCTTGCGCGATAGACGACACCAGGCAAATTCGAGACCAGGCTCTTGAAGCGCGCCTCGCTTTCCCGCGCGGCGCTCAGGGCCGCCGCCAGGTCGGACGCTGTCGCGCCGGCGGCGCGGTTGTCCTGCTGGCCGGGCATCGCTTCGATTTGTCCTGTTAGTTTTTTCATCGCCTCTGGGAATCCTGTCAGGGTTCAGCGTCACTGCGCCATGCCTGCCCGGCCCGCGGCATGGGTCTAGACGCGCCGGCCCGCTCCGATCCCGCGTTCCGGCACTCACCAGTTTCCCGGATTGTGATAAATCTTTAGTTAATAATAATGGCGGATCGGCAGCTTCGGATGCCAAGAACTGGCTGATTTTCCTGCCTTCCGCCGCACCATTGGCGCGCACCCGGCCGGTTTGGAAAGGATAAAATCTTGCCGCCAAAGCCGCCTAATCAGGGACCGGTGCGTCGCCGCGCAGCAGTCCTTCCTTCTTCAGCGCCGGCCACATGGCGGCTGGAATCTTGGCGCTCATGATCTCGGCATTGCGCCGGACCTCTGCCGGCGACTGGGCGCCGGGGATGACGGAGACGATCGCGGGATGGCCGAGTGGGAAGCGCAGCGCCGCTTCCGGCAATTTCACGCCGTGAGCGTTGCAGATCTTCTCGATGCGGGCGACGCGGTCGAGAATTTCCTTCGGCGCCGGATCGTAGTTGTAGTACGCGCCCGGCTTCGGCCCCGTTGCGAGGATGCCCGAGTTGTACGGCCCACCGATGACGATGCCGATCTTGCGCTCGCTGCAATAGGGCAGCAGCGTCTGCAACGAGTCCTGCTCCAGCAGCGAATAGCGGCCGGCCAATAGGAACACGTCGAAGTCCCCGGCGCGGGCCAGCGTCTCGCAGACCTGCCATTCATTGATGCCGGCGCCGATCGCCTTGACCACGCCCTGCTCCCGCAGCTTGACCATTGCCTGATAGCCGCTGCCCATGAATTCCTTCAGGCGGCGGTCCAACGCCTCCTGGGAGCCGTGATTGAAGATATCGATGTCATGGCAGTAGAGCACGTCGATGCGATCGACGCCGAGCCGCTCCAGCGAGTCTTCGAGACTGCGCATGATGCCGTCATGGGAATAGTCGTAGACTTCGCGCCGCGAGGGTGTGTCGAAGAACTTGCCCTGCCCGGTCCGTTCCGCCGGCGGGCAGACGCGCATCAGGCGGCCGACCTTCGTCGACAGCACATAGCTGTCCCGCGGCTTGCCCCGCAGGAAATGATTGACCCGGGTCTCCGATAGGCCGAGGCCGTAGAGCGGCGCCGTATCGATGTAGCGGCAGCCCGTATCCCAGGCGGCTTGCAACGTCGCCTGCGCGTCCTCTTCGCTGATGGCGCGGTAGAGATTGCCCAAGGGCGCGGTGCCGAAGCCAAGCTCGGTGAAGTCGATGGCAGCGCCAGAACGCGAAGTGAAGCGCCGTACCGGCAGCGTTGTTTTACCCACGTGGATTCCTTTGCGATTGTCCCGGCCGCGGCCCTCGTCAGCGCGGGACAGATGGGCTATGACAATCCACCAGAGAGTGCAGGCGGGTCAAGGAATCCGGCATTTGAGCTAATCGGTTTGCCGGCGTAAAACCGCTAAAGAATCGTAAAAACACAAAGAGAAAAGTCGCGCCAACATGTCACATGCCGCCAAACCCGCCATCGCCGCCGGATCGCCCTGGGAACCCGTCGCGCTGCCGAAGATCGCCTGGGGCAAGGGCAGCTATGTCCACGACATCAACGGCAACCGCTATATCGACGGTTCCGGCGGGCCTGCCGTGTTCTGCATCGGCCACGGCAATACCGAGGTCAATGAGGCGATCAAGGCGCAGCTCGACCGCGTCGCCTTCGGCTATCGCTACACCTTCAGCAGCGATCCGCTGGAGCAGCTGACGGAGATCGTGCAGCGGCGCTGCGGCGGCACGCTGAAGCGCGCGGTGTTCCTGACCGGCGGATCGGAGGCGGTGGAATCCTGTCTCAAGATCGCACTGCAGTATCATGCCGCCCGCGGCGAGATGAGCCGGCGGCGGTTCATTTCCCGGCAGCGGTCATGGCACGGCAATACGCTGGGCGCGTTGTCTGTCTCTGGTTTCAAGGCGCGGCGCGATCCGTTCGAGGGTGCGCTGGTCGAGGCGAGCTTCCTGTCGCCGGTCAATGAGTACCGGCCGCCGCAGAATGTGCGGAAGGAAGACCTGGCCGCCCATTGCGCATCCGAGCTGGAACAGGAGATCCTGCGCGTCGGGCCGGAGAAGGTCGCTGGCTTTATTTTCGAGCCCGTGGTCGGCGCGGCCGGCGGCGCGGTGCCGGCGCCCTCAGGCTATGCCAAGCTGGTGCGGGAAATCTGCGACAAGTACGGCGTGGTCATGATCGCCGACGAGGTGATGTGCGGCGCCGGACGCTGCGGCACCTGGCGTGCCCTCGAGCATGACGGTGTCGAGCCCGACATCATGTCGGTGGCCAAGGGCCTTGCCGGCGGCTACCTGCCACTGGGTGCCGCGATCTACAGCGAGCGCATCGCCGGGCCGATCATCGAGCGCTATGGCGCGCCGCTGACCGGGCACACTTTCACCGGTCACACCACGGCCTGCGCCGCTGGTGTCGCCGTGCAGACCATCATCGAACGCGACAAGCTGGTGGAGAAGGTGGCGGCCGAGGGTCCTGTCCTGATGCAGAGCCTGCGGGAAGCGCTGGCGGACCGGCCATACATCGGCAATATCCGCGGCCGTGGTTTCTTCATCGGCGTCGAGCTGGTGGCCGATCAGGAATCCAAGGAGCCCTATGATTGCGGGCTGCAGCTCTTCGCCCGCATCCGCGACCGTGCGTTCCTCAACGGCCTGATCTGCTACCCCTCCGGCGGCAATGTGGACGGCGTCAAGGGCGACCAGATCATCCTGGCCCCGCCATACAACGCGACGCGCGAGGAACTGGACGAGATCGTCGACAAGCTGGCGACGACCCTGTCCCAGGTGATGGGGGCGCTGTAGCCGCTACTGCCGGTAGGACGGTTCCTCATCATCGAGGATGTCCTTGAGCGCGTCGAAGTGCCTGGCGGCGAACTTCGCCGGATATTCCATCCATTGCTGCATGGTCTTGCGCGCCACTTCGTCGGACACCACGCGGAGTTCCTTGCCGGTCATGTAGGCGGTGATCAGGGTCTCGCAGGCGCGCTCCAGGTAGTAAAGTTCGTCGAAGGTCTCGGCCACGGTCGGACCGGTAACCATGACACCATGGTTGCCCATGATCAGCACCGACTTGTCGCCGATGCATTCGGGCAGGCGCTCGGCCTCTTCGCCCAAGCCCATGCCGCCGAATTGCTCGTCGATGACGATGCGCTCGAAGAAGCGCATGGTGTTCTGGTCGATCGGCGGGATGCGGGAATCTTTCAGCGTCGCCAGCACCAGCGCATGCTTGGAATGCACATGCATGATGCAGCGAGCCTGCGGCAGCTTGCGGTGCATGGCGCCATGGATTGCCCAGGCTGTGGGGTCCATGTCCGGATGATCGGCGGCGGAGGGATCGTTGGCGTCGATCAGCATCATGTCGCTGGCGCGCATGCGCGAGAAGTGGCGGCCGAAGGGATTGATCAGAAACTTCGACCCATCGTCGGAGACCGCCAGGCTGAAATGATTGGCGATGGATTCATGCATGTTGAGCCGCGCGGTCCAGCGGAACGCCGCCGCCATGTCGACCCGTTCCTGCCAATGGGAGCCGAGGCCTTCCTGCCGCTCGGGGAAACGCGCAACTTTGCCAGTCATGAGCCTATCCTTTGTCGATGGAGAGCAGGGGCGACTATAGCCCATCTTTGGGCATGCAGAAAGGCATCGCCGCCTATGCCGTTTCGTGCCGGTTACCGAATAGCATGGTTACGTTAATGCGCCGGTTTTCATAGCCAGGCGCGAATGTGAAGCGGTCAGTATTGTGGAACAGGTCGGAATTGAAGATCACCGCCCGGTTCTGCCGGTAGGGCACGGTGACGGCACGGCTGCCGCTTTCGCCGAGGAACTGGCGGATGGCCGGCAGATTGTTGTTGAACTTGGCAAAGTCCCAGTCGGCCGGCGCCTCCCGGTCATAGACGACGAGGCCGCCATGGTCGGGGTCCAGATTCGCCTCGTCCGGCGTGATCCAGAAATTCACGTTGATGGCCGCGGCATCCGCATGCAGGCCAATGCCCTCGAGCTTGCTGTCATATTTGTAGGCCCACATCTGGGTAAGGCGATGGCCGGCAAAGATACCCGGCAGCGCCTTCGGCAATTCCTCGGCGATCTGCAGCAGCAGGCCGCAATCGAAGCCTTCATTGATATAGGCGCCGAGATAGCCGCCCTCATGCTTGAAATCGTACCAGATAGTGCTTTCGAGACAGAACCGCCGGAGATCCGCCACCGCCCTGGGCGTCAGCAAATTGTCGACATGGATGATTCCGGGACCGGAGGCCGTGTAGGCTGCCTCAAGCTCCCGCGAAGGCAGATCAGGACTCACGGCGCTCGAACTCATGGGCGGGCATTGGCAGCCAATTCACCAGGCGATTGTAGGTCGAGCCGATCATCTGGCGATGCTCGCGCCCCAGGCGGAAGAATGCGGGAGCATCCGGGCCTTCGGGCAATGACGCGAGCACTTTCTCGTAAGCGTCGATCGTACCGTCATAGCTCTGCGGCAGGATATTCCGTGCGCGCAGGTGGCCGAGCTGCTCAATGTCATGACGCAGCTTTGTCCGCGAGACGACGGTGAAGGTTTGCTGGTCCGACGGTGGCGCTTCAAGGCTGCGCTTCAGCCGGAAAGCTGTCCGCCAGCAGGCGAGCGCGCCCTGCAAATCGCCGGACCGGCGCAGGGCCGTGCCCAGATTGTTGTGCGCGACGGCGAAATCGGGCCTCGCTGCAACCGCCTTGCGGAGGCAGTCGATGGCCTCCGGCAGCTTCTTCATGTGCATGTAGTGCAGGCCGAGGCCATGCTGGAAATCTGCAGACCCCGGCCGCAATGCGACAGCTCGCGCTATATGCTCTTCCGCGCCGCGCGAATCCCTCTTGCGGGCCAGCGCCACGCCGAGGAGGAAATGAGCGTCAGCGTTGGCCGGCTGTTGCAGGAGCAGACCGCGATAGACGGCGATGGCCTCATCGATCCGCCCGGCGCCCTGAAGCTGTTGCGCCCTGGCGATAAGCGTGCGCGGATCTGCCGGCGCTGCGCTCCGGATGCTCCCCTTGCCTGTGTTGCCGGTGTCGGCCATATCGCTGTCAGCTATAGCACCGGCGCAATCGCCGCATCAAACGCCACCGCGCCGCACCGCCTCCAATAGGCCCGGGAAATCACCGCCATTCATGATCGCCTGGCATTTGGTGAAACGGTCCATGGCATAGTCCCAATAGCTGGCGAAATGATAGGCCGGGCGCGGGTTCTGGTTCGCCTCCTGCAGCAGGCCCCAGAGGGTCCAGAGCAGGAACGCCATGGATTTCTGCAGGATCATGCGGCCGTATTCATGGTCGCGGGGCTTGTGGCCGAGATAAGCCTCGAGGAAGGTTCGATCCTGCTGCTCGTTGAAGGCGGTCTCCACGGAGAAGTCGCCCAGATCCCAATAGGGATCGTTATTGCCGCCGAACTCCCAGTCCAGGATGTAGGCGCGGTCGCCGGCATCGATCAGGTTCTCCGGCGCGGGATCATTGTGACAGGGCGCAAGGTTCACGCCCTTCGCTGTGAGGGCGGCACGGATCGCCTCGGCCTCTTGCTGAACGCGTTCGTAACCGTCGGGCAGCCGGGCGCCCTTCTTGCGCAGGATGTCCATATATTCCGCGGCGATGACCTTCTCGTCGAAGCGGGTCAGAAACGTCTTGCCGCTGGTATGCAGGCGGTGGAAGGCGCGGGCCGCCCGCGCCAGGGCCTTGGGATCGTCGCAGACGCCAGGAGTGCGGAAGGTCCGGGAGTTCTCGATGAAGCGGGTGATCTGCGTGCCGGTCTTCTCGTCGTAATAGACGACAGGCGCGTTGACGCCGATCTCCGAGGTGATGCGGGCCGCCTGCCCGTCGGCCTGGCGGTTGATGTACTCCTCCGTGCCCTCGCCGGGGATGCGCACGACATAGCGGGCGTCGCCGATCTTGATCCGGTAGTTGCGATTGGTCATGCCCTCCAGCGGTTCCGGTTGCAGGCTGGCGGGATCGACCTTGCCGCCGCCGACGACACGCGCGGCAATCTCTCGCGCCCGCGCCTGCCGTTTCTGTTCTTCTGCATCCATGCCCAGTCCTCCCGTTTCTTGTCAGCTCCGGAAGCGTGTGCCTTCCGGATCGTAGAGCGGTGCCGCGGCGCGCTTCGCCGTCACCGCCTCGCCATAGACTTCGATGATGTAGTCGTCATGTGCAGCCTCTTCCCGCGCCACATAGCCATAGACGACCGGCTTGCCGATCGTATGCCCGAAATCGCCGCTGCTGGTGACGCCCAGCACCTTGCCGTTGCGCAGGATCGCCTCACCGCCGAAGACCGGAACTTTCTTGTCCAGGGCGAAGATGCAGAGCAGGCGATCCGGCCCCTCACGGCCAATCTTCTCCAGGGCCTCGCGGCCGATAAAGTCACCCTTTTTGCGGGAGATCAGTTTCTCCAGGCGGGCGTGATGGGGCGAATAGTCAGGCGTCACGTCGCTGGCCCAGACCACATAGCCCTTCTCCACCCGCAGACTGTTCAGCGCGCGATAGCCGACATTCGCAATACCGAATTCTTCGCCCGCCTCCATCAGCAGGCGGTAGACATGGACCGCGTACTCGGTTGGTACATGCAATTCATAGCCCAGTTCACCGGTGTAGGAGACGCGTAGCGCCAGCACTGGCGCCGCGCCGACGGTCAGCCGCTTCGCCTGGCCGAACTTGAAGCTGGCCGCATCGACGGACTCCTCGGACAGCTTCGCCAGCACCTCGCGGGAGCGCGGGCCGCAGAGATTGAGCACGGCATGTGACGACGTCGCGTCGAACGTGAAGACTGAGCCATCCGTGGGTAAATGCCGCTTGATCCAGCCGAAATCATGCTCGCCATAGGCGGTGCCGGTGACGATGTAGAAGCGGCTTTCCTCGAGCCGGCAGATGGTGAGGTCGGCCTCGATGCCGCCGCGCTCATTGCACATCTGGGTGTAGATCACGCTGCCCGGCGGCCGGTCAACATTGGCGACGGCCAGACTCTGCAGCGCAGGCAGAGCACCCGGACCGGCGAGCTCCATCTTGGCGAAGGAGCTCTGATCGACGATGGCCACCCGTTCGCGCACGGCGCGATGCTCGTTTGCCACATGCTCGAACCAGTTGGGCCAGGTGAAGGACGGCTTGTCCTTCGGCTCCACACCTTTGGGCGCAAACCAGTTCGGCCGCTCCCAGCCGGCACGGGTGCCAAAGACGGCGCCCTGCTCCTTCAGCAGGAAGTACAGCGGCGAGCATCTGATGTTGCGGACAGTGGAATGCTCCTCCACCGGCCATTTCATCGCGTAGTGCTTGCCGTAGATCTCGACGGCGCGGTCATACATGAAGTGGCGGGTATTGTGGTGGAACTGGAAACGCCGGACATCCAGCGGCCAGAGGTCCAGGCTGGGCCGGCCTTCCAAGATCCACTCCGCCATCATCGAGCCCGCGCCGCCGGATGCCGCGATGCCGTAGATGAACCCGCAGGAGACGAAGGCGTTGTCATATTCCGCCAGCTTTCCCATGACGAAATCGCCATCGGCGGAGATCGGGATAGCGCCGTTGATCATCACGCGGACGCCCACCTCGCCGACGATCGGCGTGCGCTTGGCGGCGTTGACCGCGAGCTGCTCGAAGCGGTCGTAGTTCTCCTGCATCAACCGCCGGTCCCAGCCCGGCGGGATGCCGTTGCGGGCGAAGGGCAGCGTGTTGGGCTCATAGCCGCCGAAGGCGATGCCGCGCACTTCCGGCTTCCAATAGATCAGCAGGTCGGGGTCGCGCATGGTCGGCATGTTCTTGGGTAGATCGGGAATCGGATCGGTGACCAGGTACTGATGCTCGACGGCAAAGGCCGGGATGCGCGCGCCCAGAACCTTGCCCAGCTCATGGCCCCACATGCCGGCAGCGACCACAATGGTCTCCGCCTTGATTTCGCCCTGGCTGGTTTCCAGGCCCGAGATGCGGCGGCCGTCGCGCTTGAAGCCGGTGACGCGACAATCCTGTAGGAAACGCACACCGCGCTTGCGGGCGCCCGTGGCCAGCGCCTGGCAGAGGCTCGCCGGATCCACATATCCGTCGGAGGCGATGAAGGCAGCACCTTCTACTCCATCCAGCGACATGATCGGGAACAGGTCCTGCGCCTCCTTGGGCGTCAGCATGTCCATCTGCATGCCGAAGGATTTCGCCGTCGTCGCCGCGCGCTTGAACTCCATCATGCGGTTCTTGGAGGAGGCGACTCGCAGGCTGCCGACCTTTTTCCAGTCGACGGCCTGGCCGGTGTCGGCCTCGATCTCGTCGAACAGCGCCACGCTCCGCTGCAGCATGCGCGTGACGTTGCGCGAAGGACGGAGCTGGCCAATCACGCCGGCGGCGTGCCAGGTGGCGCCGTGGGTGATCTGGAACTGCTCGAGCACCAGCACATCCTTCTTGCCGGCCTTGGCCAGGTGATAGGCGATGCTGCAGCCGATGATGCCGCCGCCGATGACGACGATTTCAGCGCTGTCTTTCATGATCTCGACCGCGCGTTCTGTGGATCGTAGAGCGCGCCGAATTGGATTGTCGCGGGTACGCGCACGCCAGCCACTTCCAGATCATAGCTGCCGCTGCGCAGATAATCGTCGGTGACGCCGTCCTTGTTGCGGACATAGCCGAGGCCGATGCCCTTGCCGACGGTGAAGCCGTAGCCGCCGCCGGTGAGCCAGCCCACCACCTTGCCGTCGCGATAGATGGTCTCGCGGCCCAGCAACACGGTGTCGCGGTCCGGCACGGTGAAGGTCATCAACCGTTTCTGCAGCGGCGCCTCGCGCTGGCGCAGCAGCGCGTCCTTGCCGATGAAGTCGGTGTTCTTCTTGAATGACACGGCAAAGCCGAGTCCGGCTTCCAGCGGCGTATAGTCCGGCCCCACTTCCGCGCCCCAGATGACATAGCCCTTCTCGAAGCGCAGGGAGTCGATGGCGCGATAGCCGGCATTGCGCATGCCGCGATGAACCCCGGCCTTCTGGATAGCCTCGAACACGGTTGCCGTGAATTCGGTGGGGATGTGCAGTTCCCAGCCGAGTTCACCGACAAAGGTGACGCGGAGCGCCCGCACCGGCGCGCCGGCGACCATAATGTCCCGCAGAGTGCCGAAGGGAAACGCCTCGTTGCCGATATCGTCCTCGCAGATATCGGCGAGGATTACCCGCGCTTTCGGGCCCATCAGGCCGAGCACGCCGTAGGCTGACGTGACATCGATCACGCTGACATTTTCGGAGGGATCGATGTTGCGGCGGATATGGGTGCCGTCATGCACCGCCATCGCCGTGCCGGTGACCACGTAGTAACTGTCCTCCGACAGGCGCGCGACCGTGAGATCGCATTCGATGCCGCCATGGCGGTTGAGCATCTGGGTGTAGGCCAGCTTTCCCGGCTCGCGCCCCACATTGGCAGCGCAGATGCGCTGCAGCGCCTTCTCGGCGTCGCGGCCGGTCACCAGGAACTTCGCGAAGGAAGATTGGTCGAACAGGGCTGCATGCTCGCGGCAGGCTTTGTGCTCTTCGCCAACATGGGAAAACCAGTTGGCGCGGCCAAAGCTGTAGACGTCTTTCGCCTCGACTCCCTGGGGTGCGAACCAGTTCGGCCGCTCCCAGCCCGACTTGGCGCCGAAGCAGGCGCCCTGCTGCAAGAGCCGGTCGTAGATCGCGCTCCGCCGCAGCGGCCGCCCCGCTTTGAATTCATAATTGGGCCAGCCCATGGCGTAGTGATGGCCCTGCCCCTCCAGCGCGCGGACGAGCACGGCGCGGTCAGAGCGGTGGAATTGGGAAAAGCGCCTGATATCCACCGGCCAGAGATCGTAGGGCGGCTCGCCCTCGGCCACCCAATGGGCCAGCGCCAGCCCTGCGCCGCCGCCGGACGCGATGCCCATGGAATTGAAGCCGCAGCCGATGAACAGTTTTTGAACCTCCGGCGTTTCGCCGAGGATGAAGTTGGTGTCCTCGGTGAAGGATTCCAGGCCGTTGAACCACTGCTTGATGCCGACCCGCTCCAGCACCGGGAAGCGTTTCACCATGCCGGTCATCAGCTGCTCGAAATGCTCGACTTCTTCCGGGAATAGCCGGAAGTCAGGATCATTGCGTTCCGGCCGGCCGGCATAGGGGATCGGATTGGGTTCGTAGCCGCCGGCGATCAAGCCGCCGACCTCTTCCTTGAAATAGGTGAGATTGTCGGGATCGCGCAGGCCGGGCATGTCACGGCTCAGGCCCGCGATCTTTTCGGTGACGATGTAGTGGTGATGCGATGCGAGGATCGGAATGTTCACGCCGATCTTGCGTGCCAGTTCCCGCGACCACAGGCCGGCGCAAAGCACAACGGCGTCGCACTGGATCATACCCTGTTCGGTCTTCACGCCGGCAATGCGGCCGTCGCGGGTTTCCAGATCCGTCACCGCGATGCCTTCGAAGAATTTCACGCCGCCGCTGCGCGCGCCCTTGGCCAGGGACATGGTGAGATCCGACGGATTCACCATGCCGTCCGACGGCACGTAGACGCCGCAGAGCACGTCGCTGACATTGATGCCCGGGCAGAGCTTCTCGATCTCCGCCGGCGTCAGCATCTCGATTTCGAGGTTGAAGGAATGCGCCGTGGTGATCGCCCGCTGATACTCGATGCGCCGGTCCTCCGTGCAGCAGAGCCGCAGGGATCCTGTGGCGCGCCAGCCGGTGGCCTGGCCGGTCTCCTGTTCCAGCCGGCCATAAAGCTCGACCGAGTTGCGCAGGAGCTGGGTGATGTTGGCGCTGGAGCGGAGCTGGCCCACCATGCCCGCCGCGTGCCAGGTGGAGCCGGAGGTCAGCTTGCCCTTCTCCAGAACGACCACATCGGTGACGCCGCGCTTCGCCAGATGATAGGCCGTGGAACAGCCGATCAGCCCGCCGCCGATGACGACAATGTTGGCCTTGGACGGCAGACCTGCCATTCTTATCCCCCCGACTGGTATATACCAGTTTAGCCACGGGCCCGCCGCGGAATCAAGGCCGGGGCGGGCCTAGTTGCCCCGAAATTCCGTATGGATGGTGAATTCCGCCACGTCGATGCGCCAGTTCTGCAGATTGACAGCGACCGGCTTACCGTCCTGACCGATCATGATCTGGATGACGCGGATACCGGCGGCCTCCGGCTCCACCTGGAGCGCAGCCGCGTCCTCGGGCGAAAGCGCCGCGGCACGGATGGTCACCTCGGCGCGCGACACCTCGATCCCGTAGCGTTCCTTCCACAGCCGGGTCAGTGATTGATCCATGGGATTGCCGAGGAAATCCGGGAACCGCGCGGCCGATGTGTAGATGATGTCGACCATCGCCGGCTGTTCGCCGATCGACAGCAGCCGCCGCACGGCATGGATGCGGCCGGTACGCCCGAGGCCGAGCTTCTCCGCCACCCAGGCTTCTGGCCGTAAGGTCGCTACGTCCAACACCTTGGCCTTGGGCGTGCCGCCTTCGGCCTGCACGTTGGTGGGAAAGCTGGCGGAGCGAGTCAGAGCATAGCTGAGGCGCGGCGGCGAGACGAACCAGCCCCGGCGGTTGGAGCGGTATATCAGCCCGTCCTGCTGCAGCGTCACATAGACTTGCCGCGCGGTCATGCGGCTGATGCCCAGGCTCTCGCTGAGATCGCGCTCGGATGGCAGTTGCTGGTTAGCTTCGTATTGGCCGCGGTCGATGCGGCCCGCGATCTCGTCGCGCACGCGCTGGTAGATCGGGCGGCCGGCACCCGGCTTTTTTGCCGGCCTGGATCTCAGCCGTTCCGCCGCCGCTTTCATTTTGCGGATCCACCCAACGCCGCCATGGCCTCTGCATGCACGCGCTTGTCGCCGGCGGCGACAACGGTGCCGTCGATGTCAAAGCCGAGGGACTTGCCGTTCCACATGGTGATCGTGCCGCCCGCTCCTTCGACGATCGGCACCAGGGCCATGACGTCATAGAGCCCCATCACCCAGTCGACGCAGACATCGATGAAACCCATGGACAGCAGGCCGTAGGCGTAGGCGTCGCCGCCGATGGTGGTCACGCTGGCCTTTTCAGCCATCTTGAAGAACTTCGAGCGGCCGGGCTCGCCGAATTCCACCGAACCGGCATAGACGACTGCGGATTTGAGATCGGCGCAGGGCCGCGTCTTGATCGGCTTGCCATTGAAGGTCGTCGGCCGGCCTGCGATGCCGATCCAGCGTTCGCCGCTTATCGGCTGGTCGATGATGCCGAAGATCGGCCGGCCGTTGCGCAGCAACGCCACCAAAGTCACGAAGGTCGGCCGGCCGGTCATGAAGGGCTTGGTGCCGTCGATGGGATCGATCACCCAGACATACTCGGCATCCTTGTTCTTGGTCCCCTCCTCCTCGCCGACGATGCCGTCCTGGGGACGCTGGCGATCGAGGATGTCCCTGATCGCCCGCTCGGTCTGCTTGTCGGCGATGGTCACCGGCGAGCCGTCGCCCTTGATGTCGCCGGTAAGTCCGGCGCGGAAATGCCGCCGCAACACGGCGCCGCTGGCCTCCACAAGGCTGAGGCCGAGATCGATCAGTTCCTGGGGCGGCGGCGCGGTCATGCATTCTCCATGTCTGGACGATCTGGTATAGACCAGACTACGGTGTTTGTCACGGCGGGACTGTCAGACGCGCCCTGAGAACAGTTTGTTGCCGATCTTCTTCAGCATCGCCAGCGAGGTGTAGTCTGTAATCGACAACCCGCCATCGACGATCAGCGTCTGGCCGGTCACGAAGGAGGCATCGTCGGACGCCAGGAACAAGACAGCGCCTGCGATCTCCGCCGGGACTCCCATGCGGTTGAGCAGCGCGCAGGGAGTTTCCCACTCACCGCTGGCATTGCCGCTCGGCGGTTCCTCCGCGTCGTTTTCCGTAGCGATCCAGCCGGGACTGACGCCATTGGCGCGAATCCCATGGGCCGCACCCTCGGCGGCCAGGGAGCGGGTCAGCCCCTCGATGGCTGCCTTGGCCACGCAATAGAGTCCCCAATTGCCGTGCAGCGTTGCCGTCGAGGAAATGTTGACGATGGCTCCCTTGCCCGAGCGCGCCAGCATGGGCATCGCATAGGCGGAAGTGAAGTAAGCGGCGTCCAGATTGGGTCCGCGCATTTTATCCCAGCGCTTGCCCGGTGCGTCATCAGGTTCGATACCGGAGCGGCGACTGCCGACGCCCGCATTGTTGACGACGATGTCTATGCCGCCGAAGCGCTGCGCAACGCTGTCGACCATTGAAGCAACGGCCTTCTCCTGCGCCAGGTCGACGGCATAGAACTGCCCCTCACCGCCCCGTTGTTTTACCTCCGCCGTCACGGCCGCGCCTTTCTGCTCGTCGCGGCCAGCAAAGGCGACGCGGGCGCCCTCGTCGATGAATCGATGCACGATACCGCGGCCGATGCCGGAATTGCCGCCGGTGATCAGCGCGACTTTGCCCTTGAGACGCATGGCTCTCTCCCTTTTGTTTGGTTTCTGTGTTTGCGAGGATAGGGATCGTGGCGTGCCGTATCCAGCAGGATCAGGTGAAGAAGCCGAGGGGATAGAGCCAGGCGACCCAGGCACCGGCGCAGAGGCTCGCCGCTATCACGCGGTCGAGATGTATTTGCAAGGATGCGCGGTTCAGAAGGGTTAGCGTCAACGCGGCAAGTATCGAAAGCAAGAGAAGGTCCGGCAGGCCCTGCCATCCCAGCCACGCGCCGAGCGCGGCGGGCAGTACAGCGTCACCCGGCAGCGCGAGCTGCCGCTTTTGCCAGTGGTTCAGAAGCCGCGCGACGACGAAGCAGGCTGCGAACGCGATAACAGCGGCAAGAAAATGGTCGCGCAGCGTGATCAAGCCATTGCTGCCGGCGAGCAGCAACCCGGCGATTCCGACGCCGACGACGACGGCCATGGGCAGCTTCCCGTCCCGCCAGGCGATCATGCCGATGACCAGCAGTGCCCAGCCGAACGCCGCGCCGGTCCAGATATAAGCGCCCGGCAGCGCGACGATCGACCACAGGGCGATGATCAGCGCGGCGATTTCGATGGCGGGGTAGAGCCGGCCCAGACCACGGGCGCAAATGCGACAACGGCCGCGACTCATCGCCCAGCTCGCGATGGGGATCATGTCCCGTGGTGACAGCACGACCTGGCCGCAGTCGCAGGTGGCGCGGCCGGAATAGAGCGGCCGGCCGCTGGACCATCTGGCGATGACCGCGCCAAGAAAGCTGCCCATGAAGGGCGCCGCGATCATCAGCAGGATTTTTGACAGGAGTAGCATTGCCGTGCGGCTAGGGTGTCAAATCGATGGCAGGGCATACAACTCGGCCAGCGCCGTTCGGCGCGGTACAGGCTGCGTTGATCACGGCAGCGCGTGCGGCCCGCGCCGGCGCCAGGTCAACCTGGCCGAAGGTCCCCATCCAATCATTGTCGCGGCCGCAATTGATGGTCTCGATCATCATGCGGCGCGCGCCATCGTCGCGCAGGACGAACAGCGCGCCGTCTGAGCCCTGTTGAGTGATGGCGATGTCGACGCCCTCGCCCGGCGCGAGGCGGCCGAGATCGCGGTCGACCCAATGACCGAACATCAGGCGGCATTGCAGCGGTTCGGCGCCTGTGTTGGTGAGATGGAGGGTGATGGGGCGGTCGATGGAGGTATCCGTCATGCAGGACGCGAGGATAAGCAGCAGCGGTAACATCTTCCGTACTAGCGACCGACATTTCATTTGTAGGGGCGACCTGCGGTCGCCCGCGTGACGCAGCCATGTTGTCGCCGAATGCGTGTGGCGCAACCACGGGCGACTGCAGGTCGCCCCTGCAAGTAAATAGGCGGATTCAATCATCGCCGTCTTCCATCACAAGCGCAATTGCGGCAACGGCGCCTTGCCGCGCAGGAGGTCGCTGGCGCGCTCGGCGATGGCGATGATGGCCGCGTTCACGGGGCCGGTGGTGATGGACGGAATGATGGAAGCGTCGCAGACATAGAGGCCGTCAACGCCGCGGAGCCGGAGGTCGGGTGAAACCACGGCGTCTTCAGACGTCCCCATGCGGCAGGTGCCGACGGGATGATGGTGGGTGAAGGCGGCCTTCTGCAGGAATTCCAGCCGCTCGGATTTGGAGCGGACGCCGGGACCGGGCAGAATTTCCTCTTCGCGCCATTCCGCCAACGCACCTGCGTTACCGACCGTTTGCGCCGCTTCCAGGGCGGCGAGGTAGGTTTCGCGGTCATATTCCTCTGCCAGATAGTTCGGATCGATCAGCGGCCGCACCGTTGGATCGGCCGACGCAAGCCGTACGCTGCCGCGGCTGAGGGGATGGGTGAAGCCGAACATCAGCGTATAGCCCTCGCCCATCGGCGGGCCGGTGAATTGCTCGGTCGTCACGGGCAGGACCACGCAAGCCAACACCAATTCCGGCGCGCCCTTCGCGCCCGGCCGCTCGATGTACATCAGGGATTCCGAATGCTGATAGCGCGACGCCAGCACCGGACGCCGCGCGCGATAGACATTGCCGCCCGACAGCAGATGATCGTGAAGATTGCGGCCGACACCGGGCAGATCCTGTTGCACGGCGATTCCCAGGGCGCGGAGTTCATCGGCCGGACCGATGCCCGACCGCAACAGCAGGAGCGGCGTGCCGATGGTGCCGGCGGCCAGGATCACACCGCGCTCGGCAAATAATTCCGCGGCGCCGTCTCGCCCGCGCACCCGGATGCCTCGGCAACGCCTGCCCTCGAAGATCAAGGACAGCACGTCCGTCCCGCTCATCAGGACCAGGTTGTCGCGGCCGGCGGCCGGCATCAGATATGCATCGGCGATGGTCTGCCGCTTGCCGTCCTTGATGGTCAGCGTGTTGAGGCAAGGGCCGACCATGCGTGGGCCATTGTGGTCATCGGTCGGCGGGATACCTGCCTCCTCCCCCGCCGCCATGTAGGCCGCGGTGATCGGATGGGGTTCCGCGGGCCGCGTCAGATAAACTGGTCCGTCTCCGCCATGATATGCGGAAGCGCCCGGTGCATAGGTTTCCGAGCGCATGAAGTAAGGCAGCAGATCCGGATAACCCCAGCCGTCGCAGCCCTCGACCACCCAATTGGTGAAATCATCCGGGTGGCCGCGCACATGGGCCATGGCATTCAGCGCCGTGGAGCCGCCGACGACACGCGCCGCGCGCCCATTCATGGACGCGGCCGGCGGTATGGCGCTGCGGCACCGTGCGGTAGGCCCAATCGATCTCGCTGTTCTGCAGCATCGGCCATTGGCCGGGAATGGCGATGCGCGGGTCGACGGCGGGACCGCCGGCCTCCACCAGCCCGATGCGCAGCGACGGATCCTCGCTCAAGCGCGCCGCCAGGACGCAGCCGGCCGTCCCTGAACCAATGATCAGGAAATCGAACCAATTTTCGGGCAGGGACATGAATTGGTGGGACCAATCGAGCGAGCGGGACGATATTGTTTTCACTTTTCCCGCCGCGAGTCTATCATGCCGCGAACCAAGGCTTCACAAGAAACCAGAACGCAGGGGGATTGCGCCGCCATGGCCTCGACGCCTATCCGGGAACCCGTCATCACGCTGTCTGCCGGTCCCGTTGCCGCCTTTCCGCGCGTGTTGCGCGCGATGTCGCGGCCGGTGCATTACGATTTCGACCCCTATTTCCAGCAGTTCTACGAAAACATTACGCTCAAATCGGCGAAGGCGATGCGCGTCAAGCAGCCGGCGCTGATCCTGCAATGCGAACCGGCGCCGGGCATCGAGGCATCGGCGGCGTCGCTGATTTCGCCCGATGATGTGGTGCTGAACCTGGCCTCCGGCGTCTATGGCAAGGGCTTCGGCTATTGGTCCGCGCGCTACCACAAGGAGATGGTGGAGATCGAGGTTCCCTTCAATGAAGCCATCGATCCGCAGCAGGTGGCTGGCGCCTTCCGCAAGCGGCCGGACATCAAGGTGGTGTCATTGGTGCATCACGACACGCCGTCAGGCACCATCAATCCGGCGCGGGAGATCGGCAAGATCGTGCGCGACCATGACGCGCTGCTGATCGTCGACGCCGTGTCGTCGTTCGGCGGCATGGATATCCATCCCGACGATTGCTTCGCCGATATCTTCATCACCGGTCCGGGCAAATGCCTGGGCGGTGCGCCGGGCCTGACGCTGATGTCGGTCACCGACCGCGCCTGGAAACATATGGAGGCCAACCCGAAGGCGCCGCGCGCGTCCATCCTCAGCCTGCTGGATTGGAAAGACGCCTGGAGCAAGGACAAGCCGTTCCCCTTCACGCCTTCCGTGGCCGAGATGAACGGGCTCGACGCGGTGATCGATCTCTATCTGGAGGAAGGTCCGGAGCAGGTCTGGCGCCGCCATGCCCTTACCTCCAGCGCCTGCCGTGCCGGAATTAAGGCGATGGGATTGTCCCTCTGGGCGAAGACCGAGGCAATCGCGTCGCCGACCACCACGGCGGTGCGCGTGCCCGAGAGCGTGAAGGATTCCGACATCATCCGCACCGCGCGGGAAAAGTACGGCGTCGTGTTTTCCACCGGGCGCGGCGAAACACTGGGCAAGCTGATCCGCATTGGCCATATGGGGCCGGTCGCGGAACCGATCTACGCCCTGGTGGCCATCACGGCCCTGGGCGGCGCGCTGCGCAAGTTGGGCCGCAAGGTGGATGTGGCGGCAGGCGTGGAGGCAGCGATGTCCGTCATCGACTCCGCGCAAGGCTGAAACGCCGCTATGGGAAATCATGAACTGAAACAGGGAGCAGTTGATGCGCAGATTTGAAGGACGCGTGGCCGTTGTCACCGGGGCCGCGCAGGGCATGGGTAAGGCCGTCGCACAACGGCTGGGCCAGGAGGGCGCAACCGTCGTTGCCGTCGACATCAACGGCGACGGCGCGTCCGCGACCGCCAAGGCGATCGGCGGCGGCGCCATCGGCCATACTTGCGATATCGGCGATCCCGATGCGGTGGCCAAGCTGTTCGCGACTGTCGAAGCGAAATGCAAAAAGCTCGACGTGCTCGTCAACAATGCGGCCATCGTGCCGTTCGTGGCCTGGGACAAGCTCACCTTCGAGGAATGGCGGCGCGTGCTTCGGGTGAACCTGGACGGGCTCTTCCTCATGTGCCGCGCCGGTTCTGACTTGATGCGCAAGACCGGCTATGGCCGCATCGTCAATTTCAGCTCGAACTCGATCTTCGCCGGCACGCCCAACATGGCGCACTACGTGGCGTCGAAGGGCGGCGTGCTGACCTTCACCCGCGCGCTGGCGACCGAACTTGGCGCCTACAAGATCACCGTGAATTCCGTCTGCCCCGGCCTGACCGACACCGAAGGCGTGCAGCAGACGCCGCACAAGGAGGCTTTCGGCTTCGTCGACATGCTGCAGGCAATCAAGGGCAAGGGTACCCCGGCCGATATCGTGCCGGCGGTGGCGTTCCTAGCATCCGAAGAAGCACATTGGATTACGGGCCAAGCCCTGGCCGTCGATGCGGGCATGGTTCGCTGGTAGAGGAAATTCGATACCCGGCGCGGCCAACGTAGCTGCCGCCGGGACGCGCGCTGCCGATTATTGGGAGAACAGCGCCAGGAAAGAGCCCGCGCCGTGCCGACGCGGGCTCTTTTCGTTTTGAAAGATTCACGCTTCAGAACGCCAGCTGATGCTCAACATTGCGGCCAATTGAGATCTGCGGCTCCGAGGGCGGTGCGACATTCATGTCCCGCTCGTAGCGGGCAACGCAAGTTCGCGTTTTCTCCATCACAGCCTGCCACGGCTGGCCGCGATCGACACTTTCGAGCACGCATTCATCGAAAATCGTCAAGCGCCGGCTGACATTGCAGCCGAAGGAGGCTCGATCGCTGCGCGCCGCCGTCAGAATGGTGCGGTTCGCGGCCGGCAATGATCGGCCTTCGGCGAAGATGCCCGAATAGCAGCCTGACGCGATCACCACTGTTGGCCGGTCGCCGCAACCCTCATTCAAAAGTTCATCGAGATCGTCCGGCGTCAGGAATTTTTGCGCCGCCTTCATGATCAGGCCTCGATCACTGCCGCCATGGGAGGTGATGAAGAGAAAACACCCCCCGGAGCTCGGCGGTTTCAGCGCCGAAATCGCTTGCACGATATTGGTTTCGTTGGCCGCCCGGGCGCCGGTGGCGCTTGCTTTCAGGATAACGATGTCCTGAGGAAGCAGCCCATAGCTGCCGATCTTTTCCGCCATCGCGTCGACCGCATTGTCAAAAGCGGGTTCGGCGTCATCACCAGCAATAAGAACCGCCTTCCATGCGCTGGGCTGTGGCAGCGGATTGGGCTTGGTTACACACGCGGCCAGCAGGAAACAGAGAAGAAATGCGAGGCGGTGGAACATGCTGTCCTCCGGTCGTCGGCGCTGCAAAGCGCATACGGAATTCGCACATACTATACTAAAGGTATTCTAGTGGCCGATCACAAAGTCGCCCGCGCGAAAGTTTTCCGCACGCTCGGACGCTTTCGCAAGGAGTTCGGCGATTTTTTGGTTTCAGTTCAACAATGCAGCACTAGTGATAGAAATCCGCGCCCTTCTTGTAGTTCTTGAAGCTTTCGGGATCGTGGGAATAGAGCAGCTCGGCGTCATGCTTTGCCGCCAGTTCCTTCAGCCGGTGCAATGATTTCACGCTCGCCACGGGATCCAGGTGGAAGCTGGAGATGCACATCATGTCCATGTTCTTCTGGCTGTAGCAGGCATCGGCGGTGAACAGCATGGGGCGGCGGTTTTTCAATTCCACCAGCATGCTGTAGTGACCGGCGGTATGGCCGGGCGTCTCGAATAGCCAGAGTCCCTTGGCGATTTCCTGGTCGCCGCGCAGTGTCTGGAAAGTGGGCGTGTACATGTCCAGCGCCGGATCGGGCGGCAGCTCCTTGCCCTTCTTCTTGATCAGCTCGGGCGAGAAGGTGAGATCGGAATAGCCCAGATGCTCGAAGGGCTGGCAATTGCCGCTCGCCTCGAGTTCGGCGGCGTGGCAGATGGTGCAGGCCTTGTGGAGATGCTTGTTCCCGCCGCAATGATCGAAATGATAATGGGAGTTGATGACGTAGTTGATGTCATCCGTCTTGAGGCCGAGCGCCGCGAGCTGGCCCGGGATGGTCTGTGCCTTGTCCTGGATCGGCTTCTCGAACGGCAGCACCCGCATGACGTGATCGTAGTCATAGCCGGTGTCGAACATGTAGCGGCCGTCCTTATGCTCCACCAGCACGGCGTAGCAGGGAAAGCGCAACTCGCCGCCCGGGCCGCGATTCCAGAAGGCGTGATAGCCGTCGATCACCAGCGATCCGCCGTCGAGCAGATAGACCTTTGTATCGGACATCGTCGAAGTCTCCCGTTCTTGTCTTGAGACCGGGCCAGCGGCCGCGATCCGGCACCACTCCTATGTATGAAACCTACCGGTCGCCGCGCACATAGGGCAAGCCCAGGGCGGGCGGCAGAACGCTGTGGCGGGCAAAGATCACCAGCACCAGCATCACCATGGCAAAGGGCAGCATCTGCACCACGTCGGTCGGAATATTGAACCCGGCAAGCTGTAGCGCCGTGGTCATGGCCAGGCTGACGCCGAACAAAACCGCGCCCAGCAGCACCCAGACCGGCCGGCCCCGCGCCAGCATGGCCAGAACGATCCCGATAAAGCCGGCGCCGCCGGTCATGAACGGCACGAAGGAACCGGCTCCCACGTTGGCCATGTAGGCGCCGCCGACGCCGGCCAGAAAGCCTGTCGCCAGCACCGCCATCGTCCGCGTCCTGATGACGCTGACACCGGCCGCATCCAGCGCCGCAGGCTTGTTGCCCGCGGCCTCCAGGTTGATGCCGATGTAGGTGGACCGGAACAGCCAGCCCAGCACGATCACCAGCAGCACGCCCAGATAGACCACGGGGTTGTGGCTGAACAGCCCCTTGCCCAGCACCGGGATCTGGCTCAAGCCCGGAATCTCCCACACCGGCGCCTGGGACAGGCGCGGATAGGTCTTGCTGAGCTGGAAATGGTGCAGCAGTGCCGTAAGGCCTTCGGCGCCGATGGTCAGGGCAATGCCGATGACGATCTGATTGAGGCCATGGCGGATGCAAAGCAGCGACCACGAACAGCGCCACGACCATGCCGCCGATTCCGCCAGCCAGAAAGCCGAGCCAGAAGGAATCTGCGTAATAAGCAACGATGAAGCCGCAATAGGCGCCGAAAAGCATCATGCCCTCGATGCCGATATTCAGCACGCCGGCCTTTTCGGAGATCTGCTCGCCGAGGCCAGCCAGCAGCAGCGGCACGCCGGCCGTGATGGCGCCGAACAGGAGCGAGGAGAGGAAGGCCTGGGTGAGCAGCGCTTCCATGGCTCAGGCCGTCACCCGTTGGCGCCTGACATGGTCGAGATACTCCACCAGCGCCAGGAAGATCAGCAGCAGCGCCACCAGCAGCAACACGAAGTCCTGGGGCACGCCAACACGCCGCGCCGCACTCTCGCCGCCGATCATCAGGGCCGAGAAGAACAGGGTGAAGCCGATGACGGCATAGCCGTTGAAGCGGGCGAGGAACACCAACGGCACCACCAGCAGACCGAAGGCGGGATTCCAGTCCGCGCGCACCACGCCCCAGACGCCCAGGATCTCCACCGAACCGCCAAGCCCGATCAGGCCGGCGCTGATAGCGAAGGTGGCGATGGTGAGGCGGCTGACATCCAGACCGGCATGAACGGCGGCCCGCGGATTGGCGCCGACCACCTGCAGCTTCAGCCCGAAGGCCGTGCGCGTCATCATGAGATGCACAAGCACCACCACCGCCAGCGCGATGAGCACGCCCAGATGCACCGTGGAGTCGAACAGGCGCGGCAGGCGGTCCTCCACCGCCAGAGTGCGGGTCTGCGGCACCGTGGTGTCCGGATCCCAGAACAGCAGTTTCACCAGCACATTGGCGAAGCTGATGCCGAGGAAGCTCATCATCAGCGAAGTGACGATCTCGTTGACGCCATAGCGCGCCTTGAGGATCGCCGGTACCAGCGACCACACCGCGGCAACAGCGATCGAGACGATCATGCAAGCGATGAGCGTCAGCCCGCGCGGCAGATACGGGATCAGCGCCGGCGCCAGCGCGGCGGTGACCACCGCCGCCAGCAGAAATTGCCCGTCGCCGCCGAGATTCCAGATCCCGGCCCGGAAGGCGACGATCAGACCGGCGGCAATCAGAAGCAACGGCGCCATGCGGGTGAAAGTCTCCTGCAGCCCACCCCGGGTAAGCAATCCGCGCTTCAGCACATACCCGTAATAGGCCAGAGGATCCTTGCCGAGGATAAGCAGAACGAGACCGCCGATGACCAGAGCCAGCAATACCGGGATGAGCACGCGCAGGATCGCGCCGCGCACCTCCCGCCCGAATTCGGCGGAGCCCGGGCTGCCGCCGCTGGATTGCGTCTCGACGCTCACGCCGCCTCGGCCCCGGTCATGAGCAGGCCGACGCGGCGTTCCACATCGGCGGTGTTGTCGACGATTCCAGCGAGCCGCCCCTGGAACATCACGCCGATGCGGTCGCTGATCTCCAGCAGTTCGTCGAGGTCGGTGGAGATCACGATCACGGCCAGCCCACGCTCGGCGCTGGCAATGATGCGGTCATGGGCAATGCGGGTGTTCTGCAGGTCCAGGCCGTAGGTCGGCTTGTTGAAGATGACGACGCCGGCATCGTTATCGAGCTCGCGCGCCAGCAAGACTTTCTGGATGTTGCCGCCGGAAAGCTTGCCGACGGCAGTTTTCTCCGACGGCGTACGGATGTCATGCTGGCGGATCTGCACCCGCGCATGGTCGTGGATGAAGTCCCAGTCGCTGAGGCCGCGGCGCCAATAGGGCGGCTCGCCGATCTCCTTCATCACCAGGTTGGTGGCCACGGAGAAGGCGCCCACCGTGCCCTCGCCCACTCGCTCGTCCGTCACATAGCGGATGCCCTTCTTGCGCCGCTCAGGCACGCGGTCGGCAGTGATGTCGGCGGTGCCGAGCATGAGCTGCCCGGCAGCCGCCGGGCGCTGTCCCGCCAGCAGCTCCGCCAGATGCTTCTGGCCATTGCCGTCGACCCCGGCGATCCCGAGAATCTCGCCCGGCCAGAGATCGAAACTCACCTCCCGCAGCGGACACTCGCCGCGTCCAGCGTCGGTCCGCAGGCCGCGGGCGCTGAGACGCGCGGGTCCGGTGCGGTCAACGACGCGGTGCCGGTGCGCCTGGCGTCCGCGGCCCACCAGGATTTCGGCGTCGCGCTCATGTTCCTCACGGTTGCCGAACATCATGCGGATGACTTCGTCGGTGGTTTCCGCTTCGCTCATCTTGCGCCGCCGCTCGGGCGGAATCTGTCCGACCACCCGGCCGAGACGCAGCACGGAGATGCGGTCGCCCAGTTCATAAGCTTCCATCAGCTTGTGCGTGATCAGGATCAGGGCGATCGCCCTTCTCCTTTAGCCGCCGCATCACCTGCGCCAGATCGCGCACGCCCTGGGGCGTGAGCATGGAGGTCGGCTCATCGAGGATCAGCACCTTCTCGCCGCGCCAGAGCGCGCGCATGATCTCGACCTGCTGCTGTTCGCCGAGCGACAGCCGCCCGACCAGCGCATCGGCATCGATCGCAACGCCCAGCAGCGCCGACAATTCATTGAACCGCTTCAACGCCGCGGCGCGGCCGAGACGCTGCCACCAGGGGCCGCCCAGCATCAAGTTCTCGATGACGGAAAGACTGGGCACCAGCAGCACATGCTGGAACACGGTGCCGATGCCGCGGTCGAGGCTTTCGCGCGGCGAGTTGATCTTCACCGGTTCGCCGCCGAGCAGGATCTCGCCTTCATCCGGCTGCTGCATGCCCGCGAGGATGGCGATCAGCGTGGATTTTCCGGCGCCGTTCTCGCCCAAGAGCACATGGATCTCGCCGGCGCGAAAATCGAGGGACACTTTGTCGTTGGCGAGCACGCCGGGAAAGCGCTTGGTGATATTGCGCACGGCCGCCACCGGCGCGGCATCGCCGCCGCCCTGAACCGCTGCCGAAAGTCCCGCGTCGCTCATACCCATACCCTAGACCGGCACGCGCCGCCCGATGAGGGGCGGCGCGGCCGAACGCATCATGTCAATGTCGAACCGCCGTGCCTATTGCGGCGCGTCGGTGACCGAGGTCATGAGGGCACGGACCTTGTCCGCTTCCCACACCGGCTCGATCTTCAGGGTCTCGGCGACGATCTCGTCGCGCACTTTCATCACATCGTTCCAGGTAGCGTCCGGGATGTGCTTGCTGTGCAGCAGCTGCACCGAGTCGTCGGAGAGCTGGATCGAATAGCCCTTGGTGCCGAAGGTATCGGCCTTCAGGTCATCCACCATCGCCGAATAGACCGGCACCAGATTCCAGATCACCGAGGACAGCAGGTTGCCCTTGTCGATCGAGGTCTTGTCGCCGATCACGTCGATGAACCACACCTTGCCGCCGTCGGTCGCCTTGGTGGTTTCCACCGCCTGCAGCATGCCGAAGGTGGCGCCATCGCCCTGGCCGAAGATCACGTCGGCGCCGGCGCCGATCACCGACTCGGTGACGCGACGGCCGCCGGCCGCATCGGAATAGGCGGCGGGACCGATGACTGCGTAGAGCACCTTCACGCTGCCATCGGTCGCCTTGACACCCTGGGCAAAGGCCGCGGACTGCGAGTTCCAGGACGGCGGCTCGCCCGACACGACGATGCCGACCGACTTGGTCTTCGTGGTCTTCGCCGCGAGGATGCCCGCGAGATAGGCGCCCTGATGGCCGCTCAGCGTATAGTCGGCGACGGCGCCCTTCTTGTTGGCGTCGGGCTTGTCGACGATCGCCACCGGCACGCCCTTCTCCGCGCCGATTTCCGGGGCCGCGGTGTTGTAACCGCTGGCATGGGCGATCATCAGGCTGGCGCCGTCATCGGCCAGCTCGCGCAGTTGCGGATGCACGTCGCCATAGCCCAGGCCGGTCGCCGGCATGAACTCGAGGCCGTACTTCTCGGCCACCGCTTTCGCCGCATCATGACCCTGCTGGTTCCAGCCGAAATCGGTCGGCTCTTCCGGCGTGAGAATGGCGATGGACTTCACGTCCGCCGCTGTCGCCGATGTGGCGAGACCCACACCGATCGCGCCGCAAGCCACGGCGGCCATAAGCGCCAGCCGTGTCGCATTTCTTCTTGTAATTCCGGTCATTCTTTACCTCCAGACGTTGAGACGTTTTGCTTATTACACTGCAATCACCGGCTGCGCTCCCGTGATGCCATTTTCTGACGCGCCTAGCGCAGTTATTCAAATTTCCCTGGCGCAAAACTTGGTCTAGCTGGTTCTCGCTCCCTGTCTCCGTTGCCGCTGCCGGGTCCCTGCTCCACCTAGGAGTCCTGCAGCGCTTTGCGCGCGGCGACGAGCTTGCGCGCGCGCTGGGCCTGCAATTCCGCAATCCGCTCGGGCGTATAGTCGAAAACGCCGCCGTCGGCTCTTGATGCCGAGTTTCCCCTGCCCGGTGCGTTCCGTCACGAACTTTGCGACGTCGTCGCGGCTGCAAAGCTCCTTGTTCAGGTAGCTGCCGACCGCCTGGTAGATGTCCAGACCCGCCATATCCAGCAGCGCCATGGGTCCGACCACCGATAGCTTGTAGCCGATGCCCCAGGAAACACAGGTGTCCAGGCCCTCGGCGTCGATTACGCCCTGTTCCACGAGGTCGACACATTCCCGCAGCAGGGCATAGAGCACGCGATTTTCCACGAACCCAGGCACGTCCTTCTTCACCACCACGGGCAGCAGGCCGATGCCCTTGATCAGGTCGACCGTCCATTCAACCACCCCGGGCGCGGTCTTCGCGCCGGCGATGACCTCGATCATCGGGATGATATGGGGCGGGTTCGACCAATGCATGCCGACGACACGCTCCGGCGCCGCCACGAATTCCTGGATCTTGCTGATGGGAATACCGGAGGTATCGGATGCCATAATGCAATCCTTACCCACCACGGATTCAACCTGCCGGAAGACCTCAGCCTTGATCTCCAGCTTTTCCGATACATTCTCCAGCACCAGGTCCGCGCCGGCCACGCAGTCGGCTAGGCTATCGCAGACGGCAATTGCCGCACCCTGGCTCTTGTCGGCCATCGCCCAGGGCAGCGAGCACGCCGCTGGCCGCCTGGAAGCGCTGCGCCGCGCTGGCGCGCTGATCGGCATTGGCATCGAAGCAACGCACAGCGATACCGGCCCGCGACAGGGTGGCGGCGATGCCCGGCCCCATGGTGCCCAGTCCGATGATTGCCGCCTTTGTCATTCCGCCTCCCGGGCGTACCTGCTTCAACACCGCTTGTGCAGCGATTGTGATAGAGTCCGCTTTAGCCCGTTGCCTTCTTGAAGGCCGGCCGTACCTACAAGCTTTTCGCGCCAGGCCCGTAAGCCCGCAAGGCCAGGCAGGTCTACCGGGAAGTCAAGACAACGATGGACGATCGGTCCAAGGCAAATATCTGCCAGCGACATCGCTTGCCCGGCGAGCCAGGGCTTGCCCGCCCATGCCGCTCTCCAGGATGTCGAGCTGCGTCTTCAGTTCCTTGGCATCGGTCGCCCAGCTGGCGGCGCGCTCCGCGGCCGGTTTCTTCGCTTCCTTGAAGATGCCGAGATAGGGATTGTTGAGGGAGGCGAGCTGCCAATCCATCCAGCGCTCCACCTGGCTGCGCGCGGCGGCATCGCTCGGATAAAGGGCATGGCCGCCCTGCTTGTTGCAGAGATAGCGCAGGATGGTGTTCGACTCCCAGATCACCGTGTCGCCATCCACCAGCGTCGGCACCTTGCCGTTCGGATTGAGCTTGAGATAGGCGGCGTCCCCGGTGTTGTTGAACTGGCGGCCATAATCCTCCCGCTTGTAGGGCGCGCCCAATTCCTCCAGCAGCCAGATCACCTTCTGCACGTTGCCGGATGTGCCCCGGCCCAAAACTCTCAGCATCCTATCCCCTCTTCATCGCGCTGCAGGGCTTGCGCCCCTTCTCGTTGACCCCTGACGATCTCATTCTTTCGGCTTATAGGCCACGGCGTCCATTTCGATCTTGCATTCGATCACCGCGCGCGCCTCGACCGTGGTGCGGGACACGATGCCCCCGGGAAAATATTCGGCGAACACCCTGTTATAGCGGCCGAAATTCCGGGCATCCTCGAGGAACACCGTCACTTTCACCACATCGGACAGATCGGCGCCATCCAGGGCCAGGATGCGCCGAATGGACTCGATGGTCCAGCGCGTCTCCTCTTCGATATTGCCGACGCACATGTTGCCACTCTCATCCTTGGCCACCTGGCCGGAGACGAAGATGAAATCCCCGGCACGCACGCCCGGATGGAATGGCAGGTTCGGGTTCTTCTTGCCGATGGGAACGATGCCCTTGCTCACATGACTTCTCCTGATTGCGCCGGCTACAAAACCGACGTTTCGATGATGTCGACACCGCGCTGGCGGTCGATGAGATAGCAGATGCCGCGATCGTCGATGGTGACGTCGTTGGATGACATGATCTCGAAACCTTCCGGCGGGTCCGGCTCGTAGAAGGCCACCTCGCGCGGAGCGAAGGGATCGGCGATGTCGATGATGCGGAGCCCCTTGGCGAACCAGGCGAAGGGAATGATCGTGCCCTTGAACCTTTCCGAGGGCTGGTGGCAGCCCATCATCGGCGGCTGCGGCGAGCCGTCCTTGTCGAGCCCCTCCACCTGGAAAGTGGAGATCGGGATTGGGCAGGTTTCGTTGGTAATGTCGTAGATCCAGGCGAAGGCCGGCGCCGCCGGCCACAGCTTGGCGACATCCTCATCCGCCACCACCATGACATTGCGGCCCTTCAGCGGCTGCGGAATCGGCAGGCAGGTATGGGTGGGATGGGGAAAGGCCGGCGAGGTATTGCCGCCGGCGATCGCCCGCGGCTTCGACATGTCGGAGATGTCGAGGATGTAGTAGCCGTGATGCCAATAGCTGACATAGAGCCGGTCGCCCATGCGCATGGGATGGTGGCAGCGCGGCGGCGTCCAGTCGTCCCAGGGATAGGGTTCGCCGCCGGCCTTCCATTGCCCGGGAATCCACCAGCGGCCGACTTCCTCCGGCCGCTCGGGATTCTTTAGGTCCAGGATCATGGCGATGTTGCCGACATAGCCCTCGGCGGTCGGCGAGATATAGGCGTAGCGCCCGTCGAAATCGTAGCGATGCACGCCCTTGCCGTGGGTGCGCCATTTGCCGATCTGCCGCGGCTCGCTCGGCTTTGATACATCATAGATGCCGAGACCGCCGCCGAACGCCGTGTCGCCTTCCGGCCCATTGCGCTCGTGATTGACGATCATGATGCCGTTGCTGACACGCACCTTGTGGGAGTGCCAGCCCTGGGGCACCTCGATCCGCGCCAGCAGCTTTGGGTTCCGGGGATCGGCCACATCGACGATGCTCGTCCCCGTCGGCTGGCGCATATGGCCGATATAAAGCGTGGTGCCCTCGACCCAGACCTGGCCACCGCCCGGACAGTCGAAGCGCGCAAGATGGCTGGTGTTCCTGCCGTTCGCCATTTTCAGAGCCGATCGAGGAATCCCGCTCGCCTGCGTTCAGGACAGCTTGACGATTTCGCCGGTCTTGGTCTTGCCGTGCCTCTGGTAAAAGGCCAGCGCCTTCAGGGTCGGCTCGTCGCTGGCGACGAACAGGATAGCGGGTTCCTTGTCCGACCCGTTCACATGCTCGCACCAGCTGCCGCCGGGCACAGCCATGGTATCGAACGGTTCCCAATCCAGCCGCTTGCCATCCGACGATGCTGTGGCCTTTGCCCTCGAAGGGCGCCACGACAAGGCTGGCGCTCTGCTTCAGCGGCAGCGTGCGTTCGCCGGGCCGCAGCATCTGCATGAAGAAGGTGATGGTCTTAAAGACCGGCTGCCCCGTGGTGGGATCGACATATTCGATCATCAGCCCCTCATAGGGATCGCCCGGCCAATCGCGGAACTTGTGGAGCTGCTCGCGCATCATGTCGTAGCGGTAGACATACATGGGCGAAGCGGCGCCGGTGCCGCGGAAATGCGAGACGAAGCGCGGCTTCAGGCCGCCATGGCCATAGACGCGCTGAGAGTAGTCGGGCGGGAAACGTTCGGACTGCATGGCGCGGCGCACCCGCTTGCCTTCCTCCTCCTCCGTGTAGTCATGCTCGAAATACATGGAATTCAGCGTTTCCACGAGGGGCAGGTCCAGCACGCTGAGATTGATGGCGTTGTCGTCGCCGTGGTTGCCGTGATTGTGCCAGGTGTCGTGGGGTGTCAGCACCATGTCGCCGGGGCCGAAGGTAATGTTCTCACCTTCCACGCCCGTGAAATTCATCTTGCCGGTGAGGCCCAGGCGAATGGCGTTCGGCGCATGGCGGTGGGGCGGCATGATCTCCCGCGGATCGTTGAGGCGGAAGGCCACATACATCGTGCTGACGGTGGCGCGCTTCGGCGCCAGGCCGGGATTGACCAGCACCAGCGAGCGCCGGTCCGAGGTGTCCGTCCGGATCAGTTCCGCCGAGCGGAGGAGCAGCGGGTCGATCTCGGACTGGTATTTCCAGATGTAGGGCACCGCCTTGCGGGTATCCAGGATCTGGCGGTCTTCGTCATGCTCGACACTGTGGTCCACCGCCCAGTAGGGCGCCATGTTGAGCTTGAGCACGTCGGCATGGAGCTGATCCAGCGCCGCCCGAACATTGCTGGTTTTGATTTCGCTGGTCGCCTTCATGCTGCACCTCTGCCTGGGGTCAATTCTAAGCCGCGTGACCGCATTGCCAGGCGGATCGGCCACAAACCATTGCGTCAAGATTGGTTCGTTTCTCGACGTATTGACCCTGAAATCGTAACCATTTCCCAAACCCAGCGTCAACCCTGCACCATATCGCTGCGCCGATTGTTGCGGGCGGCAGCATGTGGTATCGTGACCTAACAATTGGTCTCGGTCGCATGCACCAGCGGTTCCAGGGTGGGAAGTTGGGCAACGCGGCCGGATGGTCCCAGTGGCGCCGATGGGCCGGGATAGTCGCGCTGCCAAAGGGATCTTGACCGGCATGGCCATTGAGTCTGGCCGGCGGATAGCGACAGGAATATTGCCATGGAGCGAACGGACGAGACTCTCACCAAACTGCGGCAGATGATTGCCAGCGGCAGCTTCGACGACGAAGGCCGCATGCCGCCGGAACGCGCGCTCGCCGTGGAGCTCGGCGTCGGCCGCCGGTCGCTGCGCCGCGCGCTCGACATCCTGGAACAAGAGGGCCGCATCTCCCGGCATCAGGGCCGCGGCACCTTCGTGCAGACCAACGGCAATGGCAGCGGCAACGGCCATGCGCGGACGATCGCGCGGCTCGCCTCCATGCTGCCGGCCGCATCGCCGGATGCGCCGAACATGGCCTTCGAATACATTCTCGACCATATCAATCCGCTGGAAGTGATCGAAGTGCGGCTGGCCATCGAGCCTGTCATGGCGCGCATCGCCGCCTTCCGCGCCTCGCAGGCCGAGATCAAGCGGCTGCAAGGCCTGGCCGAAGATACCCGCACCGCCGCCGATCCCGACAGCTATGAGCGTGCCGACGGCCGCTTCCACCGCACCATCGCCGAGTCGGCGCGCAACGCGCTGTTCCTCGCCATCTTCGACACGCTCCATGCGAGCCAGCGCGACAGCGGCTGGCGCCGCCTGGGCGAGAACGCCCATTGCTACAAGCGCCAGTCGGTCTATGCCGGCTTCCACCAGGAAATCTGCGCCGCGATCGCAGCCCGCCAAGGCGACCGCGCGCAGGAGCTGATGCATGAACATCTCTGCGACGTGCAGCGATACATTCATCAGCACGCCTTTCCCGCCACCGTCGCCACGGCCAGCAAGCAGTAGCGCCGTGCGACGTTGGGCCCGCGGCCGCGGCTTGTGACAGCGCGGCCGCCCGTGCTAGCAATTGGTTCCGCTGGGGAGTGCGACTTGGTTCGCCCGAGCCCAGATTTGAACCAATAGCTCGGGATAGCCTGATGCCGGCACGCAAGACCTACGACCACGTCATCGTCGGCGCCGGCTCCGCCGGCTGCGTCCTCGCCCATCGCCTCTCGGAAGACCCGAACAACAGCGTGCTGATCCTCGAGGCCGGCGGCTGGGACCGGGATCCCTGGATCCATATCCCTCTGGGCTGGGGCAAGATCCTGCAAAAGCGGCTCCATGACTGGGGGTATTTCTGCGAGCCGGAGGAGAATGTCGGCGGGCGGCGGGTGGAATGCGCCCGCGGCAAGGTGGTGGGCGGCTGCTCCTCCACCAACGCCATGGCCTATGTGCGCGGCAACCGGGGCGATTTCGAGCGCTGGAAAGCCGGCGGCCTGACAGGCTGGGGTTATGACGATGCCCTGCCCTATTTCCGCAAGCAGGAAAGCTGGGAGGGGGGCGGCAACGCCTATCGTGGCGGCGACGGGCCGCTGGGGACCCAGACCTGCAAATACCAGGACCCCCTGCTCGGCGCTTTCGCCGACGCCGCCAAGGCCGTCGGCCATGGCTGGACCGATGACTACAATGCCGAGAAGCAGGAGGGTTTCGGCCGCCTGCAGATGACCATCCGCAACGGCCGCCGCGCCAGCACGGCGACCGCCTATCTGCGACCCGCCCTGCGCCGGCCCAATCTGACCATCGAAACCCGGGCCTTGGTCACCCGCGTACTGTTCGAGGGCAATCGCGCCATCGGCATCGAATACCGCCAGGGCGGCGAGACCAAGACCGTGCGCGCCGAAAAGGAAGTGATCCTTGCCGGCGGCGTCATCAACACGCCCCAGACCCTGATGCTCTCGGGCATCGGCGATCCCGCCGAACTCAAGAAACACGACATTCCCGTAAAGCTGGCGCTCCCCGGGGTCGGCAAGAACCTGCAGGATCACGTCTCGGCGATCCTGATGTACCATCGCAACGGGACCGGCCCGTTCCACCGGATGATGCGCTATGACCGCATTGGCCCGGAGCTGGCCAAGGCCTATCTGTTCGGCAAGGGCTTTGCCGCCGACGTGCCCGGCGGCATCACCGCGTTCCTGAAGAGCAGCTCCAGCGTGCCGCTACCGGATATCCAGTTCCTGCTGACCGCCGCACCGCTGGGCGCCTGGCCGTACATGAAGCCCTTCAAGCAGCCCTTCACCGATGGTTTCGCCTGCCGCATCGTCATGCTGCACCCGGAAAGCCGCGGCGAGGTGGCGCTGCAATCGGCGGACCCGGCCGCCCACCCCCGCATCCTCCAGCGTTTCCTCTCCACCGACTATGATTGGCGGGCGCTGCGAACCGGCGTGAAAATGGCGCGCGAGATCGCCGCGCAATCGGCCATGCAGCCCTTCATCGCCAAGGAGATCGCGCCCGGTCTGCAGAAGGCATCGGATGCTGACATCGACGAGCATATCCGCAAGACCTCGATCACCGTCCACCACCCGCTGGGCACCTGCCGGATGGGGCCGGATAGCGATGCGCTGGCGGTTGTCGATACTCAGCTCCGTCTGCGCGGCGCAGAGGGCCTGCGGGTCGTCGACGCGTCGGTGATGCCGGACATGCTCACGGGCAATATCAATGCCGCCGTCATCATGGTGGCGGAAAAGGCGGCGGACCTGATCAAGGCCGCCTGAGCGTCAGCGCCCCGTCACCAGCGCATTGAGTTCGCCGTAGGTCATTGCCCCCTCCCGCAGCGGGCCGGAATCGCCATCCCGCAGGAAAGCTTTGGCCTTCGCAAGCGCGGTCGCCGCGGCCGCCTGAGAGATCGCCGATCCCGCGCTCAGCCGGCGCACGCCCAGCTTTTGCAGCTCCGCCACGGGCGCAAGGCCGGGCCACGCCAGAAGATTCACCGGCAGCCCGGCCGCTGCGGTGATGCTGCGGATCTCCGCGGGCTGCGTCGCACCGGGAACAAACAGCCCATCCGCGCCGGCGTCGCGATAGCGTTTTGCCCGCGCCAGCGTTTCCGCCACACGCTTTGGCGGCGGCGCCAGTTCGTGCAGATAGACATCGGTCCGCGCATTGACGAAAAAATCGACGCCCAGGCGCTTCGCCGTCCGCTTTACCTCCTCGATCTTGCGGCAGAGCAGATCCGGCGACGACGAGCCGTCCTCGATGTTCATGCCGATCGCGCCGGCCCCGATGATCCGCGCGACAGCAGCGCCCACGGCCTTTGGCGTCTTGCCATAGCCGCCTTCCATGTCGATTGTCAGCGGCACCTTGATCACGCGGGTCATGCCGGCGACCGACGCCACCAGCAGGTCCAGCGGCAGCGCATCGCCGTCCGGATAGCCCAGCGCCCAGGCGACACCGGCGCTGGTGGTTGCCATGGCACGGGCGCCCAGGCTCTCGATCAGCCGCGCACTGCCCGCATCCCAGCAATTCGCCAGCACGAGAATTTTCGGTCCTTTGTGCAGGCGGCGAAACTCCGCCGCCCTGTTCTTTTGCGATGCCATGGATACTCCGATGTGAGGTTACGGATGTGAATTGCTGCGCGCCGCGTCGGCCGCCCAGAGATGCTGCGCCGCATAGGCGCGCCAGGGCCGCCAGGGCTCGGCGCGATCCTGCAGTTCGGCCGGACTCGGCCGCGTGCCGTTGCGCGCGGCGCCGCGCAGCAGGCCGATATCGCTGGCCGGAAAGGCATCGGTCTCGCGCACGGCGCGCAGCGCGATGTAGTGCGCCGTCCATTCGCCGACGCCGCGGATCGCCCGCAGCCGCGCCACGGTTTCCTCGACGCTGGCCAGCGGCTGGAACAGGTCGGGATCGGCGAGCGCGGCCTCTGCCAGCGACGTCAACGCCGTCTTCCGCGCCGTTCGGCATGCCCAATGGCGCTAGATCGGCGGCTTTCACCTGCGCCGCCGTCGGAAAAGCATGGGTCAGCGCGGCGTGCGTGCGCTGCGCTGCCAACAAGGGTCTGCCGCATAGACGGACCAAATGCCCGGCCAACTGCCGCGCCGCCTCCACCGTCACCTGCTGCCCGAGGATGGCACGCATGGCCAGCTCGAACCCGTCCCAGCCGCCGGGCGCGCGCAGGCCGGGTCGCGCGGCGATCAGCGGCGCCAGCAGCGGATCCTGCGCCAGATGGGCGCCGATCTCAGCTACATCCGCGCCGAGATCGAACACCCGCCGCACCCGCGCAATGACAGCTGGCAGCGCCCGCAGATCGGCAACACGAATATTGACGCTCAGGCTCTCCCGCTCCGGCAGATGGCTGATCTCGACGGTGCCGAGTTCGCCGTCCTGGGAGAAGGTCCGGCAGTAGCGTTCGCTGTCGATCCACTCGACGCCCGCGATCGCCCGCGCCCGCAGGAACGCCAGCATCGAGGACCAGTCATAGGGCGGCCTGTAGCGCAGCCGCACAGTCACGCCATCAGCCGCCACCGATCCCTCGCGCAGAGACGTAATAGTCTTGCGGCGCAACGCACTCGGCGGCCGCTTGAACAGCCGCTGAAAGGTCTCGTTGAATCGCCGCACGCTGCCGAAGCCGGCGGCCAGCGCGATCTCGCCCATGGGCAGGCGCGTATCGTGGATCAGCTGCTTGGCCAGCAGCACGCGCCGCGTCTGCGCCACCGTGACCGGCGAGGCGCCGAGATGCTGATCGAACAGGCGCCGCAATTGCCGCTCGCCGATGCCAAGCCGCGCGGCCAGACTGTCGACGCTGGCGTCGTCGCCATCCAGCGCACCCTCGGCGATCAGCGCCAGGCCGCGGGACACCGTGTTCGACGTGCCGCGCCAGGCGCCGAAATCCGGCGCCGTTTCCGGCCGGCAGCGCAGGCAGGGACGAAAGCCGGCCTCCTGCGCCGCCGCGGCCGACGGAAAGAACCGGCAGTTCTCGAACTTGGCCGTGCCCGCCGGACAAACCGGCCGGCAATAGATGCCGGTCGAAGTCACGCCGACGAAGATCCGCCCATCGAAACGGGCGTCGCGGGTGCGCAGCGCGCGGTAACAAATCTGCGGATCGAGTGTTTCCATTGCCTGATCATGCCACCGCCGCGGGCCCGACGCTCGCGGTTTTCGGACATGGTCCCCTAGAGCAATCCGCGCCGCGCCAGGTTGCGCATCAGATGGCTGGCGCCAAACACCCAGGGCGGCGCTTCCGTCGACAGAATCATGCGGTTCACCAGCGCACCTAGCTCCGGCGCAGCCACCGTAACGATATCGCCCATTTTGTGGGTAAAGCCCTGCCCCGGCTGGTCGCGATCCTCGATCGGCGCGAACAGCGTGCCCAGATACAGCACCGCGCCGTCAGGGTATTGATGGTGCGGCCCGACCATCTGCTTCACCAGATCGGCGGGGTCGCGGCTGATCTTGGCGATGTTGGAGGAGCCCTTGAGCTGATAGCCCTCCGGCCCGTCCACCGTCAGCGTCACTTGGATCTTGCGCACATGGTCGAGCGTGAACCCGCTATCGAAGAACCTGATAAACGGGCCGATGGCGCAGCTCGCATTATTGTCTTTCGCCTTGCCCAGCAGCAGCGCCGAGCGGCCCTCCACATCCCGCAGGTTCACATCGTTCCCCAGGGTCGCGCCGACGATGCGTCCCGCCGAGGACACCACGACCACCACTTCCGGCTCCGGGTTATTCCATTTGGAAATCGGATGTAGACCCGCATCGAATCCGGTGCCGACGGCCGACATGATCTGCGACTTGGTGAAGATCTCCGCATCCGGCCCGATGCCGACTTCCAGATATTGCGACCACATGCCCTTCTCGATCAGCAGCGCCTTCAACTTCATCGCCTCCGGCGATCCAGGCTTCAGCTTGCTGAGATCGTCGCCGATCAGCCCCTGGATGCTGGCGCGGATCGACGCCGCCGCATCCGGATTGCCCCGCGCCCGCTCCTCGATTACGCGCTCCAGCATGGAAATCGCAAAGGTGACGCCCGCGGCTTTGAGGGCTTGCAGATCCACCGGCGTCAGCAACCAGGGCTTTGACTTGTCCCGGCCATCCGGCGGTGTGTTGGCGAGCACGGCGTCGACCGCGCCGATCGCCGGCCCCTTTGCCTCACGCAACGCCTTCGCCGGTTCCGCCGTTTCGCAGAGGTCGCGCATGGTCGGGAACGCTGCGGAGATATCCTGAAGCTCGCCGCCTGCAATTTTCGCGACAGAGGGGCCGTCCGCCGACGGCAACCACACGCGGCCAGCGAGCGATGCGCCGGCATCGGCGGGCAGGCTTGATTTGGCGGTCAATTTTATTGACGGCAACGGCATGTGGTTTCCTCTGTCGCGAATTGCACTGAAGGCGAGATCGGGCCGACAGATTGCAAGGAGGGCCGCCGCCGCGCAAGCTCCGTCACGATTTCAGGATTGTCCGCAGGAGATCCGCTTGTATGGCCGCTTCCGACTCCGTCTTGAACACGGCGATTTCGATCGGCCGCCGGCGCCCCGTGACCGAAATTTCGAGCCGGTAGACCGGCGGCCCTTCGGTATAGGCGTCCATGCGAATGGCCGGCACGCCCAGCCGTTCGAAGGCATGGGTCCGCACATGGGAAAATCCGAAGATGCCGTCGGCCCGCAGGGTCATCCGGCGAAGCCGGTGGTCGAAATGGACAGTTTTGGTGAAGCCGAGCACCGCCGCGGCAAGCAGCAGAAAGCTGACGCACGACGCGCCAATCGCGATCACCCAGAACGGAATCATGCCGAGCTGAAAGACGGGAACGCCGGGCTTCACAAGCAGCTCGTAGGGTGCGAGCAACGGCACCAGGCCGGCCAGAAACAACAGGACGCGCGTCGCTGCCGAAATGGGCTCGTGATAGACAGCGTCGTCTTGTCCGTGCTGCATGGCGTTCCCCGGGAGCAGGCCGAATTCCGGTCAATAAATTCTAACGACCTGATGTTCTGACCTGAAATACCTTCAAGGCCAAGGGTGCGATCTCGCGCTGGGCTCATGGCGGCGGCCATGCCATGCTTCCGGACGAATACTCAGAAATCGGATCCGATCATGTCGACCATCACCAGCATCGAGCAGCTCGAGGCGCTCTACGGCCTGCCCCAGGAGGCCTCAACCGCCAAGGAAACTACAGGGATCACGCCCCACTATCGCGCCCTCATCGAGGCGTCGCCCTTCGCCGTCCTCGCCACCGGCGGGCCGGAGGGCTTGGACTGCTCGCCCCGCGGCGACCGGCCGGGCTTTGTGCGGGTCCATGACGACCGGACGCTGATGATGCCCGATCGCCGCGGCAACAATCGCACGGACTCCCTCCGCAATATCATCCGCGATCCGCGCGCCGCCCTGCTTTTCCTGATTCCCGGCAGCGGCACGACGCTGCGAGTGAATGGCCGCGCTCATCTCAGCATAGATGCCGCATTGCGCGAATCTTTTGCTGTCGAGGGCAAAGCGCCGCGCTCCGTCATCGTGTTGGTCGTGGATGCCGTCTATTTCCAGTGTGCCCGCGCCATCGTACGATCCGATCTCTGGAATCCGGCGAAGCATGTGGCGCGCGGAAGCCTGCCCACGCCCGGGCAAATCCTCGCCGCGCTTACGGATGATCGCGTCGGCGGCGAGCCCTATGACAAAGCCTGGCCGGAGCGGGCGAAGCAGACGATGTGGTGAGCAGCGGTTCTATTGACTCAACCGGCTGTCGAGAAATGCGCCATCCCGGGCGATGATGTTGCCGCCCTTGACGACAATGCGCTCCCGCGGCCGGCGCACGACGGCGTCGGCAACATTCTCCGCCTTCACCAATACGAAATCCGCCAGCCCGCCGACTTCGAGGCCGTAGTCGTCAAGCCGCAGCGCCTTCGCGCCGGCCGACGTTGCGGCATCCAGCGCCTGCCGCAGTTCTTCGTCCTTTCCCCAGTCGAAGCGATAGGCCAGCAGCATTGCCCGCTCCAGCATGTCGCCATTGCCCATCGGCGACCAGGCATCGCGGATGCCGTCCGAGCCGCAGCAGATGTTGACGCCCATCGCGCGCAATGCGGCGACCGGCGGCACTGTCGTATCCGCCGGCGCCGACGTCATCAGGGAAATGCCGAGATCCGCCAGCCGCCGGCCCACCGACTCCAACCGCGCCGGGGTAGCCATGCCCAGGCAATAGGCGTGGCTGATCATCACTCGATCCTTGAGGCCGGATGCCGCCGTGAATTCGGTGATCTGCTCAACCTGCGCGATGCCAACCTCGCCACGATCATGCAGATGGATATCGACGCCCCGATCGTACCGTTCCGCGAGGCCAAACACGACGCGAAGCTGGCCGAGGACATCGCCGTCGATTCCCTGGGGATCGATGCCCCCCACGGTTTCCACACCCAGCTTCAGCGACTCCTCCATCAGCTCCGCCGTGCCGGGCGCCGAGAGCAGCCCCGTCTGCGGAAATGCGACGAATTGCATGTCGATGACATCGCTATAGGCGGCGCGCAGCTCCAGCATCGCCTCTACATGCCTCACGCCGATATCGGGCGCGACATCGATATGGGAACGGATGTGCAATGAACCCTGGGCGATGCAATGCTCCAGCAGCGCACCCGCACGCTTACGGATCGGCGTGGTGACCGTGGCCAGGATGCGGCGCTCATTGGCGATGTAATCCCTGAGTGTCGGTCCGGCGCTGTTGCCGCGCCAAGGCTCGCCCCAGAGCGTCTTGTCCAGATGCACATGGCTCTCGACCAGCGGCGGCAGGAGGACGTAACCGCGACCGTCGATATCGCCGGATGCTACCGCGCTCTTCGCGGCTGGCGTCAGTGCAACAATGCGACCGTCTCGAACCGCTACATCGATCGATGCACCTTCGATGTTGCGTACCGCCTTAATGATGAAATTCGTCATGCCGCCCTTTGGAGTATCAAGCCGTGCTGACGGTATCAGTGGCGCAACACAGGCGCAAAGTCGGCAGCGCTACACCGAACATCGCGATTAATTGTCCCCTCTCCCGCGGAGCGGGAGAGGGATGTCACTTTCGCGTTCAGCGAATGTGACGGGGTGAGGGTTCGCCGGCACGCAATGGGAGAGATCGGCGCCAGCCCCCTCACCCGCGATATCCGCTGGACGCGGATATCGCATGCCTCTCCCCCACTTCGTGGGGGCGAGGCGTCAATCGTCTGCGCCTACGGCAATGGGGTGCTTCCTAAAGCCGCGTCTCGCTTACCAATTTGAAGTGCAGGAAAGCTTCGATGCCTTCGCGGCCGCCTTCATAGCCGTAGCCGCTGTCCTTGAGACCGCCCACCGGTGCATCCGGCAGGGACGGGCTCATCTGGTTGATGCCGATGTTGCCGGCCTCGATCTCGTTCACGAATTTCGCCGCCGTTGTCAGCGACTGCGTGAATAGATAGGCGGCGAAGCCATAGGGCACGGCATTGGCACGGGCGATGACCTCGTCCAAATCCTCGAACGATGCCATCGGCGCGATCGGACCGAACGGCTCCTCTTGCATGACAGCCGCGCAATCGGGCACCGAGACCAGCACCGTCGGCGACCAAAAATATCCCGGACGGTCCAGGCGTGCGCCGCCGGTCGTCACCTCTCCGCCCTGCGCCACGGCATCGCCGGTATAGCGCTGCATCGCCGCCAGCCTTCGTTCATTGGCCAGCGAGCCCATCTGCATGCCGGCCTCCGTGCCGTTGCCCACTTTCAGTGCGCGGGCGGCGGCCGTGAATTTTCCGGCGAATTCCTGCATGCGCGATTTGTGGATATAGAACCGGCTCGGCGCGATACAGGACTGACCGGCCGATGTGAACTTGAATGCCATTGTCGCGGTGACCGCCGCATCGACATTGCCGTCGGCACAGAGGATGACAGGCGCATGACCACCCAGCTCGAACGTGCAGCGCTTGAGGTCATCGGCCGCAAGCCGCGCCAGCTCCTTGCCGACGCGAGTTGAGCCTGTGAAAGTGACCTTGCGGACATCTGGCGCTTTGAGCAGCCGCCCCGCAACCACAGGCGGATCGCCGAACAGCAGATTGACGACACCCGGCGGCGCACCCGCATCGGCCAGTGCTTGTACGATCGCTGCCGCGGTATAGGGCGCCTCCTCCGCCGCCTTGAGCACGACAGGGCAGCCGGCGGCCAGCGCCGCACCAAGTTTGCGCGTCGTCAGCACCGCCGGAAAATTCCATGCCGTGAATGCCGCCACCACGCCGACAGGTGCGGGCACCAGAATCCGGCTGGAGTTCCGCGCCCGTCCCGGCAGGGATCGGCCGCCGATGCGCGACGCCTCTTCGCCGTTCCAGGTCAAAGTCTCGATGGCGCGATTGATCTCGCCCGCGGACTCCGCCAGCGTCTTGCCCTGCTCCAGCGTCAGGCCGCGGGCAATCTCGCGTAGCGCGCTCGCGCAGCAAGGCCGCCGCTTTGGTCAGGATCGCGCCGCGCTCGATCGCCGGCGTATCCCGCCACGCCTTGCGCACGCCTTCCGCCGCGGCAACCGCGCGGTCGATATCGGCTTCGTTGGCAAGGCAGACGCGGCCGGAAGGCTGCCCGGTGCCGGGATCGATCACCTCCCGCTCACCGCACGCGCCGGCTCGCCACTCGCCGGCAATGAACAGCTTGACCGCGTCCCGCATGTCGCGCCGTCCGTCAGCGCACGTAGCTGGCGCCGTTGATGTCGATGGTCGTGCCGGTCGCATGGCGCGCCAGCCCCGACGCCAGGAAGGCCACCGTGTTGGCGATATCCTCCGGCTCGGCGATCTCGCCCAAGCGGAATATCCTTGGCCGCGGCATCGACTCCGAATTTGTCGAAGAAATCCTTGTTCAGGCTGGTGCGCACGAAGCCCGGCGCGATGGCGAAGGCGGTGATGCCCTGCCGGCCGAAATGCCGGGCGATGGTGCGGGTCATCGCCACCACGCCGGCTTTCGACGCGGCATAGTGCATGTAATCGGCATCGTCGCCGCGAAAGGCGGCACGGCTGGCCAGATTGACGATGATGCCGCCGCCGTCGGTCGCGGAAATGCTTGATCGCCTCGCGGCAGAAATGCCCGGGCGCGACCAGGTTGATCTGCAGCGTGCGATGCCAGGAGCGGCACCAGGCCTCGAACTCGTGATCCACATCCGCCGACTCATAGATGCCCGCATTGTTGACCAGCACATCGATCTTGCCGCGCCAGGCCAGCGCTTGCCGCCAGATCTCCAGCACGCTGCCATCCTGCGCCAGATCCCCGGCGACAAGATGGCAGCGATCGGCGCCCAGTTCCTTTTGCACGTCGGCTGCGCCGCCCGTGGTCTTGACGTCGTGCAGCACGGCGGACCCGCCCGCCTGCACGATCTTGCGCACGATGGCGGCGCCGATGCCCCGGCCGCCGCCGGTGACGAAGGCGATCTTGCCCGTGAGATCGATCATCTGATGATACCCTGTTTCTTATGGTTCTTTCATGCCGTTGCGCGCCGCCCAGTCGAAGGGATAGAGCGCGTAGAAGTAGCTGCATTTCCGGCCGGTCATGTCGTAGTCGAGCGTGACACCCTCGGGCAGCCAGACGATGTCGCCGGCCTTGCACTCGATACTCGCCCTGATCGGTGCGCACGATCATGCTGCCTTCATGGATGAACAGGATCTCGTCATAGAGCGTCGTCCAATGGATGCAGACATTCTCGCCGATTTCCAGCCCGCCACCCATATTGTGGCTGATCTCCTTGTTGATGACGCGGGCGATCTTGGTTTCGCCCTCCGGCATCGTGCAGGGGATGAACGGCAGTTCGTTGCGCTTGAAATGCAAGGCTTTGGGCATTCTGGCCTCCTGTTTCCCGGTCTTGAAATCTACCGCTTGGCGATGCGCGAGGTGGTGATACCGCCGGGCGCCATTGCCGCCAGGGCGCGAACCACCACGCCCGGCTTGCGGCCCAAATGGTCCAGCCGGTCCTTCCGCTTGATCGCGGCGCGAACCATGATGGGCGCCGACATAGCGGATGGGTTCGGGCGGCAGCCAGCGCTCCACCGGCCGCACCAGCCCGCACTGGGACCATTCATCACTATGGTCCAGCGCCAGCGAGGCGAGGATGCGGCCGGTGACCGGCGTCGTCGCCACGCCGTTGCCGGAGAAGCCATAGCCATAGAGAACGCTGGGACAGTTCGGCAGCCGGCCGAACAGCGGCAGGCCGCTGCGGGTGCGGTCGATCGGCCCGCACCAGCTGTCGGCGAAGGGCAGATCGGCCAGCGCCGGATGGCCGCGGCGCACGCAATCGCGGATGACATCCTCGCGGATGGACCGGCCCTTCGAAGCGCTGGCCGGTCATGTTGCCGAAGCCGATGATGCCGCCGGTGATGCCGGGATTGAACCGGTGATTGCCGGTGGTGCGGAAGCCGGTGACGAAGGTCTGGGAGTCGCCCATCAGCGGCTTGGCCTTGTAGCCCGTGCGCTCCAGCAGTTCCGGCACCGGCTCGGTCACCGCATCGTCGCTGGCGATGACCAGGATGGCCGGCCGGAGTTCTGGAATGCCCAGCGACCAGGCGTTCATGGTCAGGACCACGCGGCCGGCGGTCACCGAACCCTGTGCCGTACGGACCACCGGCCGCTCGCGCCGCTCGAGCCGGATCATCGGCGAATTCTCGAACACCCGCACGCCCCGCGACAGCGCCACACGCCGGATGCCGCGAACCAGCTTGCCGGGATGGATCGTAGCCGCGGTCGGATCGTGAATGCCGGACAGGAACGACCGCGAGCCGGTCATCGCCGCGATCTCCGCGGGGTCGATCGGACGGAAGGGATGGAGATCATGCTTCGCCAGCCCGGCAAGGATGCCGTTCCAGGAACCGACATGCTTCTCGCAGGTGGCGCCCCAGATCCAGCCGTCGCGGCGGAATTCCGCGTCGATGCCGTTCTCGCTGCAGAACGCGGCGAGTTCTGTTGCCGAGTTGCCGAAGGCCTGGCCCAGCCGGATTGCGCCCTCGGTGCCGCAGAAATCCTCCAGCGCCGCGAACTTCGCCCATTGCGACAGCACCATGCCGGAATTGCGGCCGCTGGCGCCGCCGCCGCAGATATCTGCCTCGACGATCACCACATCGGCCGACGGCTTTCGCGCCTTGATGTTCAGCGCCGTCCACAGGCCGGCAAGTCCGCCGCCGACGATGCAGATATCCGCCCACTCGTCCTTCAACAGGGGCGCGCAGTCGGTCTCGCCGGGCGCGATCGCCTCGCGCAGCCAGACGCAGCGGCCCTCGATGCGGGTGGGCGTAGTCATCCTGCCGTCTTATCCGGTCTTAGAACGCCACCTGATCGCCGCCCTTCAGCTTCAGCATCTGCCGGGCTTCGGCAGGCGTGGCGATTTCCAGCGACAATTCCTCCAGGATCTTGCGGATCTTGGTCACCTGCTCGGCATTGCTCTTCGCCAGGCGGCCGGGGCCGAGATAGATGCTGTCCTCGAGGCCGACGCGCACATTGCCGCCCATGGTGGCGCCGATGGTCGCCAGATTGATCTGATGCCGGCCCGCCGCCAGGATCGACCACTGGTAGTCCTTGCCGAACAGCCGGTCCGCCGTGCGGCGCATATGCATCAGATCCTCCGGATGGGCGCCGATGCCGCCGAGGATGCCGAAGATGCTCTGCACGAACAGCGGCGGCTGCAGCATCTTGCGGTCGAGAAAATGCGCCAGCGTGTAGAGATGGCCGACATCGTAGCATTCGCATTCGAAGCGCGTGCCGCAGCCTTCGCCCAGTTCTTTGATGAAGCGCTCGATCTGCGCGAAGGTGTTGCTGACGATCAGGTCGCGCGTCTTCTCGACATAGGCGCTCTCCCACTCATGCTTCCAGTCCGTGATCTTCTCCGTCACATGGTAGATGCCGAAATTCATCGAGCCCATGTTGAGGGAGCAGAGTTCCGGCTTGGCGCGCAGCGGCGCCGCCAGCCTGTCCTCCATGCTCATGCCCAGCGAGCCGCCGGTCGTGATGTTGATGACGGCGTCGCTCGACTGCTTGATGCGCGGCAGGAACTGCATGAAGACGTCCGGATTGGGGGTCGGCCTTCCGTCCTTCGGGTCGCGGGCATGGAGATGGATGACCGAGGCCCCGGCCTCCGCCGCCGCGATCGACTCCCGGGCGATCTCGTCGGGCGTGATCGGCAGGTGCGGCGTCATGGTCGGCGTATGCACCGAGCCGGTGACCGCGCAGGTGATGATGACCTTCCGGCCGGTCTTGGCGGCTGCCTGGGCCTGCTGCTGCGACATGGTACTCCTCCACTGTTACGCGTCGGTCGCCGGCGGGCCGCGGCAGACAGCCGCGCAATGCCCGAAGCGCCCTGGGTCATTGACATTCCCAGCAACCCCATCATAGCATCACAAGTCTTGTGATCACAATATGCACCGGCGGGCTGGATCGCCGAACATCTGCGGAAAGCGGCTGTCATGCCCTGAACCGCGGCCAAGGGAGGTTGCAATGAAACGGTATCTGTTGACGGGCGTACTCGGGCTGGCGTTGGCGATCGGCGTTTCCACGCCGCCGCCGGCAAAGGCGCAGGAACAGGTGGTAATTGTCGGCTGGGGCGGCGTTTGGCAGGACTCCTATCGCCGGGCATTGTTCGAACCCTTCACAAAGGAAACCGGCATCAAGGTCGTCGAGGAAGAATTCGGCGGCGAATACGCCAAGCTCACCAGCCAGATCGAGGCCGGGAAGATCACCTGGGACCTCGCCGCGTTCGAAAGCCCGCAAGTCATCCAGGGCTGTGACGAAGGCGCCTTCGTGAAGCTGGACTGGAACGCGCTCGGCGGCCGCGACAAGCAGATCGACTACGCCGCCCACGATTGCGGCATCGCCTCCGACATCTGGTCGACGGTGCATGGCCTATGACGGCGACAAGATCAAAGACGGGCCGAAAACCTGGGTCGATTTCTGGGATGTGGCCAAGTGGCCCGGCAAGCGCGGCTGCTACAAGGACGCGCGCATCATGATCGAGATCGCCTTGATGGCCGACGGCGTGAAGAAGGAGGACATCTATACCGTCCTGGCGGACCCCGCCGGCTTCGACCGCGCCTTCAAGAAACTCGACGAACTGAAGCCGAACATCCTGTGGGCGGAAAGCGCCGCCGACGGCATGCAGCGGCTGCTGGCCGGCGACGTGGCCATGGTCGTGAACTTCAACGCCCGCGTCAGCGGCGCGGCTAAGGAGAACAAGCGCAATCTGGTGATCGCCTGGGACGCCGGCTTCTGGGTCGGCACCGACTACTGGGTGCAGATTGCCAACGGCCCGAATCCCTCGGCGGCTGCGAAGCTGATGGAGTTCTACTCCCGCCCGGAAACCCAGGCGGATCTGGTGAAGACCCTCAGCTATGGCGTGCCGACGCTGGCCGCCTACGACAAGATGCCCGCGGAGACCAAGGGTGAGCTGCCGACCTCGCCGGACAAGGCGGCCTGGGCTGCGGTCTATAGCGACGCCTTCTGGGTCGAGCATCAGGCGGCCGCCACCGAGCGGTTCAATGCCTGGGCGAGCCAGTAGGATCATCGCTCGCGAAGAGACGTCTCTCGAGCGGGATTGGGCCGCCGGTCAGGTCGCCCGATCCCGCCACTTTTTTGGAGGTTTACGGGATGTCTGCCACCGAAGCCGCGGTCAGGCGCCGCAATCAGGATCTGCCCTCGGCCGTCGGTGAAGCGGAGGCCCGCTACCGCGCAGTCAACAAGGAGAGCGAGCGGCTGAGCAAGCTGGCCCAAGCGTCCCTGCCCGGCGGCAACACGCGCACGACCGTGCATTTCTCCCCCTTCCCGCTCTACATCAGCAGCGGCAAGGGCAGCCGCCTGATCGATGCTGACGGCCACAGCTACGCCGACTTCGTAAACGAATACACCGCCGGCGTGTTCGGCCATTCCAATCCGGTCATCGCCGAGGCGGTGAACGGCGCGCTGAAGGGCGGCATCAATCTGGGGGCGCCGACCCAGCATGAGTTCCTGCTGGCGGAGGAAATACGCAGGCGTTTCCCGGCCATGCAGCTGCTGCGCTTCTGCAACTCCGGCACCGAAGCCAATCTGCTGGCGCTGGCGACGGCGCGGGCGATCACCGGCAAGGATGCCGTGCTGACCTTCGACGGCGCCTATCACGGCAGCATCCTCTATTTCGCCCATGGCGGCTCGCCGCTGAACATGAAATTCGATTGGGTGCTGTCGAGCTACAACGACCTGCCCCAGGCGCGCCGAGACATCGCCGCCCATGCGAGCCGGCTGGCGGCGGTCATCGTCGAACCGATGCAGGGCGGCGCCGGCGCACTCCCCGGCGATCCCGCCTTCATCACCGGCTTGGCCGACGCCTGCCGCGATCATGGCGTGCTCTTCGTCATCGACGAGGTGATGACCTCGCGGCTCGGCTATGGCGGCGCGCAGGCGCGCTACGGCGTGACGCCCGACCTGATGACGCTCGGCAAATATGTCGGCGGCGGGCTCAGCTTCGGCGCCTTCGGCGGCCGCGCCGATCTGATGGCGCGGTTCGATCCGCGCCGCGCCGATTCATTCCCCCATGGCGGCACGTTCAACAACAATGTGCTGGCGATGGCGGCGGGCCATGCGGCGCTGACGCAGGTGCTGTCGGCCGACAGGCTGGAGCGCATGAACAGCCTCGGCGACAAGCTGCGCGACCGGTTGAATGAGCTGGCCCGCAAACATGGCGTTCCCATGCAGACCACGGGGCTCGGCTCGATCTTCGGCATCCACTTCCATGAGGGGCCGATCCGCAATGCCGCCGATCTGGACAAGGGCGAGCATGGCCGCGAAAGCGCGATCGCCGACCTGAAGAAGCTGTTCCATCTGGATATGCTGGCGGCCGGGCAATATCTGTCGCGGCGCATCATGGGGAATCTGTCGATCGAAACCACCGAGGCGGAAACCGAGCAGCTATGTCAGGCGGTCGAGGAGTTCCTGATCAATCGCGGCGATCTCGTGCGCACGGCGCTGAGCTGACGCGCGCCAAGGCCGCGCCGCCGCTACAGCGCATCGGCGATCAGCTTCGCCGCATCCTCGATGTCGTCGACGATGGAGACCCGCGCTTCCTGCGCGTTGCGCTTGCGCAGCGCTTTCAGCAGCCGGCGGTGATGGGTCTGCACGGTGATGCCGGCCTTCGACATAGATGCCCTGCTGGATGGTCAGCAGCGGCCCGATCTGCAGCCACAGCGACTCGATGATCTTCACCAGCGTTGGCATCTGGCAGGCGCGGTAGAGGCTGAAATGCAGCTCGCGGTTCTTCACCAGATAATCGGCGGTCTTCGCCGCGTCTTCGCGCTCCATCTCGTCGTTGAGCGCCGCGATGCGGTCGATCGTACCGCTGTCGATCAGCGGCGTCGCCTCCTCGGCCGCCAGCCCCTCCAGCGAGGTGCGGATGCGCGTGATCTCGCGGAACCGCTCGCGGGTGATGACGGGCATGGAGACGCTGCGATTGGGCAGCAGGAACAACACATGCTCCGCCACCAGCCGTCGCAGCGCCTCGCGCACCGGCATCGGGCTGATGCCGAACGACGCGGCGAGACTGCGGATGGTCATGGTGGCGCCCGGCGCGATGCGGCCGGTCATCAGCGCCTGCTTGAGCTGTTCGTAGACCTCTTCGTTGAGGGTGTTGCGCTGCAGCTTGGGAACCGCAAAGGGCGCATCGGCCGCGCCGGCAGGCGCCGTGGCGCGGCTGCGGCCCGCGGCTTTCCTCTGCGGCGCTTTTCTGCTTTTCATCGTCAGTTCCCGCCTGCGCGGCCCCGCGCGGCGGCCTTTCCGGGTTCATGTGTAATGAGTGATCACAATAACATCAATCACTCTCTTTTCGCCAACAAGGGCGGCTGAGATGCCGGCGACCGCCGCCCCCGCCCTGGCCCCGCAGGTGCCGGCCCGCTTCGCTCTCGCCGGCCTGAAGGGCGAATTGCGCGGGATCGAGCGCCGCCGGCTTTTGCGCGACTTGCTGCTGGTGCTGCCGTTGATCGCCTTCCTGTTCCTGGTCTTCGTCGGCCCGATCTGCATGTTCGTCTTTCGCGCGGTCGACAACAGCATCGTGCCGGACAACCTGCCGCGCACGGTCGCCACGATCGCCGAATGGTCGCCGCCTGAGCTGCCGCCGGAAGCGGTGTTTGAAGCGCTCGCCGCCGATCTGCGCAGCATTCCCGCCGGCGGCACGGCAGCCGTGCTCGGCCGCTACCTCAACGCCAACCGCGAAGGCTTCCGCAGCCTGATCATCAAGACCGCCAACAACCTGCCGGCAGAGCCCACGGGAACATGGCGCGAGACGCTGATCGGCATCGACAAGAAATGGGGTGATGCCGGCTATTGGGCGACCCTGAAGAATGAGTCCGGGCGGCTGACGGCGTCCTACCTGCTGGGCGCCGTCGACCTCAAGCTGGATGAACAAGGCGACATCGTCAGCCAGCCGGCGGAGCGTCTGCTCTACAAGCGCCTGCTGTTCCGCACGTTCGAGATCAGCATCGAGGTGGCGCTGCTCTGCGCGCTGTTCGGATTCCCCGTCGCCTTCGTGCTCAATGCATTACCGGCGCGGCGCGCCCATCTGCTGATGATCGGCGTCATGCTGCCGTTCTGGACTTCGTTGCTGGTGCGCACGACGGCCTGGATCATTTTGTTGCAGGGCAACGGCCCGGTGAACAGCGCGTTGCAATGGATGAATGTGATCAATCAACCGCTGGAGCTGATCTTCAACCGCTTCGGCGTGCTCGTCGCCATGGTGCATGTGCTCTTGCCCTACATGATCCTGCCGCTCTACAGCGTGATGAAGGGCATCCCGCCGACCCACATGCGCGCCGCACAATCCCTGGGCGCCACCACGCGATACGCGTTCCTCCGTATCTATCTGCCGCAGACAATTCCCGGTTTCGCCGCCGGCACGCTGCTCGTCTTCATCATGGCGCTCGGCTACTACATCACCCCGGCGCTGGTCGGCGGGCCGAACGACCAGATGATCTCCTACATGATCACCTACCACCTGAACGAAGTGGTGAATTGGGGCATGGCCTCGGCGCTGGGGGCGCTGCTGCTGCTGGCCACACTCATCCTGTTGGCACTGCTGGGCCGGCTGATTGCCGCCGGCCCGCTGCTGCGGCGGAGCTGAGCCATGGCCCTGCCCGCCTACGCCTCCCTGGAAGACCGCATCTGGCATCACGGCGCGCGTCTGGTCTGCTACGCCGTTCTGCTGTTCCTGGTGCTGCCGATCGTCATCATCGTGCCGATCTCCTTCACGTCAGGCGACATGCTGGCCTTCCCGCTGCCGGGATTTTCACTCAGGTGGTATCAGCGCATCCTCCAGGGCGATGCCTGGATCGACGCGGCGAAGAACAGCCTGTTCATCGGCGTCTCCACCACGATCCTGGCGATGACGCTGGGAACTTCGGCTGCCATGGGCCTGTGGCGCATGCGCGTCCGCTGGAAGCCGCTGCTGATCGGCATCATCATCTCGCCGCTGCTCATTCCCATCGTCATCACCGCCGTCGCCATGTATTTCCTGCTGGCGGCGGTCGGGCTGTGGGGAACCTATGCCGGCCTGATCCTGGCCCACACCGCGCTGGCGGTGCCGTTCGTGGTCGTCACCGTGCTGGCGACGCTGGACGGCTTCGACACCAACCTCGCCCGTGCCGCCAGCAACCTGGGCGCGCCGCCGCTGACGGCGTTCCGCAAGGTGACGCTGCCGATCATCTTCCCGGGTATCGCTTCCGGCGGCTTGTTCGCCTTCGCGACATCGTTCGATGAGATCGTGGTGACGCTGTTCATCGCCGCGCCCGAGCAGCGGACGCTGCCGCGGCAGATCTGGAGCGGCGTGCGGGAATATGTCAGCCCGGGCATCGCCGCCGTGGCGACGCTGCTGATCCTGGTCTCGATCCTGCTGCTGCTGACGGTGGAGTTGCTCCGCCGGCGGTCGGAGCGGCTGCGCTACGGCAAGTAGGCAGCGGCGGGCACCGCGACCGGCGCCCGCGCAATGCCGCGCGTGGTTACTGAGCGAGCTTCTCTTTCAGCGAGCCGAGGCCGGCATCGTAGATGCCGAGGATGGTCTTCTTCGCATCGTCGTCGGATGCGCCCTTGGCGTCGAAGGTCGACGACCAGTCGATCGCCACCGTGTCGGCCGCGCTGCCCGCTTCCACCTTGATGGTCGAGGCATAGTTGGCGACCGGCAGCGGGCTCTCCAGGATCTCGTAGCTGTAGGAATGAGCGGCATCATCCCAGTTGGTCAGCTTCTCCACGATCTGCGCGCCGTCCTGGGTGGTCAGGGTGCGGATCTTGGCGCCGTCCATATCCTTCATCTCGCACTTTGCGATCGCCGGATGCCAGTTCGCGATCCCGCAGAAATCGCCGAGCAGCGCCCAGGCCTTGTCCACCGTACCGGCCGCCTCGATCTTCTGATCCGCGTCGATAGCCCAGGCATTGCCGCCGAAGGCCAGGCCGATCAGAGAAACGCCCGTCAACATCCAGAACCGCATGAAATCCTCCCATATCAGAGATTGTTTCCGCTTTGCGCGGGACGGGGATGCTAGGGGCCCCGGCGCGACAATACAAGGAACCAAGGCGGGGAGAGCATGCCGCAACTTTGCAGCGGTTTCGCATAGGAAACCGCTCAGCGATTGCGTCCAAGACCTAGCCAATCATATGGGCAGTTCGTCAGAGAGAACGGCTTGAGCGCACTATCTGTACAGTTTGCGATCGATCGTTTGCCGTATGGTGAAAAACTCTTTCCAGGGGTCGCGCTTCCGGCGCTTCAACCTAGCGGCAACATCAGTCACGTTGAACGCATCGGATCGCAGGCTCCCCGTGAGTTCCTTCCAGTCCAGCGGCATCGACACGGTCGCCCCCGGCGTCGCGCGGGTCGAGTAAGGCGCCACGGCCGTCGCGCCGCGCTGGTTGCGCAGATAATCGATAAAGATCTTGCCGCGCCGCGCGGCCTTCGAGCTCTTGGCGATGAAATCATCCGGCGCATCGGCGGCCATCTGCGCCGCGAATGCCTGGGTGAAAGATTTCACGGCAGCGCCAGGGCATCGGCGGCGACAGCGGAGCAACGACGTGCAAGCCCTTGCCGCCGGTTGTCTTGAGGAAACTTTGCAGGCCCACCGACGATAGCCGATCGCGTACAAGCTTCGCGGCGGCGACAACCTTCGGCCAGGGCACGGCCGGATCGGGATCGAGATCGAAGATGATGCGGTCGGCGGATTCAATCTTGCCGGGCGCGCAGCCCCAGGGATGGAGTTCCAGCACTCCGAATTGTACCAGGGCCACCAACCCCGATACGTCATCGATGGAGACATATTGCTTCAGGCCGCTCTTGTCCCGCAGCCGGATCGGCTTGATCGCCTTGGGCATGCCCGCCGTGAGATGCTTCTGATAGAAGCAGGCTCCGTCTTGTCCGTCGGGACAGCGCACAACCGACAGCGGCCGGTCGGCCACATAGGGCAGCAGCAGCTCCGGCGACGCTGAGGTAGTATTGCGCCAGGTCGGCCTTCGTCAGCTTCAGCCTGGGATAGAGGATCCTATCCGGGTGGCTCAGCTTGATGCCGTTCACAAGCTGGTCGCTGCTGGCTTTCTTCACCTCCGCCCTCGACGATCATTCAATAGTGCACAAAGCCGACCAAGTCCGGGCCGGAAAAATTCTGCACCAGCAGCATGATCAGCAACAGCCATCTCGTCCCGGTGCAACAAGGGCGATCGGGCATGGCCATTCCTCCGGTTCCGATGAGGTATGTCAACAGAACCAACGATCCGACCCGATGTTCCGTGCCCGGCCTCCGCCTCGCCGCCGCCGGAGGGAACAAATACCGCCGCATTGTCATTTCCATTGGCGAACCGGCCGTCTGGCACTATCTATGGAGCGAGGCGGCGAGCTGGGGGCCGCGGCAGGCGAGAGAGACCTTTATGTTGAGAACAATTGCCGTCCTGAGCGGAGCGGTCGTGCTGCTGTCGGCGCTGAGCGCCGATGCGAAGCAGGAGCGGATCACCGGCTATGTCAGCTCGGTCGACAAGGACGCACGGAAGGTCACGCTCGACGACAACGTGGTCTATCCGCTGAAGCCGACCGCCGAGATGCGCTGGATCGTGCCAGGCGTGAAGGTGGTACTGTTCTGCGACTACGACGTCACCGGCCTCGTCGACTGCGGCGTCGGTGTCGCCTCGCTGAACGAAGACCTCAACCAGAATCCCGATGAACCGCAATCCGGCGGCAGCACGGGGTTCAGCGATGAAATCGGCTTCGCGACTCCCGACGCCAACCTGCCGGACAAGCCGATCCTCCAGCTCCGGCGCCAGGATAAGTAGGCCACGGCGGCAGATCCAAGACTCCGAGCGTCCGGATCACTGATCGGCCAAAGATGTCCTGCTGAGCTATTCACCGGCGGCAAGCGGCGCTGATCTGATTGGCTCTTCGGTCGGAATTCCATACCTAGCGTGTTTCACGGCATGCGAAGATCTTCTCGAGACCTCAGCCTCGAGAGCAAGGGGCTCGAGCTCGCCTCCGTATCCGACACCATGATCAGATGCACCTCGACAAGCTACCGACAGCCCGAGGCGATATTTCGGATACTCGAGGCAGGGCATGTCGTCGTGACGATCAACTTCTTCCGAAAAGATGTCCGAAGTTTCGCTGACCGATTTCAATTCTGCCGGGCATGCATCTTCGATCTCGAATTCGGCGAGCGATCGCGAGGACGGCCTTTCGCAAATCTGCATGGAGAGCGATCCCGATGGCGTCGAGGGCACGCTGCGAGCGAAACAGGTGACCCTCGAACTTCGTCCCGGAGTTCTCTGACGCCGCGACTGCCGGCCAGCAGCAATTTCCTTCCATCTTGATTTCCGCCAACTCATTGGGTATGTTCACGTTTCCTTCGCAACAAATCGCCGGGAGGCGTGCATGATCCGTATGTATTTGCCGTTCAGTCCCGGCGGCGCCGAACGTTAGGTCCGGTGCTACACAGGCTGGCCACGGGGTCCCCCGGCCGCCTGTCCCCCTAAACCTCTAGAGGTTTCGATAGCCGCTTTTTTTGGCGCTTTCGCGTCATTGCGCGCTGTCTTTCGTCAACCGTTTGCGATTGGAGCGGCGCGCGAGTTCAGCGCCGATTTGGGACCATGAATTTCCTTCTCACTTGGCGCGAGCGCGCCGCCCCCTTCCGGGACGTGCTCGCCTTCAACTTCCGATACTGGCGCCGGCAGCGCCTGCTGGTGGCGGCGGTCTGCGCCGGCATCCTGGCGATGACGATGGCGGACGTGCTGCTGCCGATCTATGCCGGCCGGCTGATCGATGCCGTGGCGCCGGCGGTGGCATCGGCGGACGGCCATCGGCAGCAGCGCGCGCGAGGCCGCGCTGAACGAGGCGATATGGGCGCTGGCGGCGATGGTGGCGCTCGGCCTGCTGATGGTGATCGCCCGGCATCTGTCCTTTGTCGCCATCGTGCGCATGACGCTCAGCCAGATGGTGGACGTGGCGCAGGATGCGTTCTGGAAAGTGCAGCGCTTCGCCGCCGAATGGCACGCCAACACCTTCGCCGGCTCCATCGTGCGCAAGGTGACCCGCGGCATGTGGGCGGTGGATCTGCTGAACGACACGCTGCTGGTGGCGCTGCTGCCCTCGGTCGATCGTGCTGCTGGGCTCCACGGTCCTGCTCGGCTATCGCTGGCCGATGATGGGGCTGGTGATCCTGGTGGGCAGTGTCGCCTATGTGATCCTGGCGGCGATTCTCTCCATCGCCTATGTCGGGCCGGCGGCGCGGCTGTCCAACCAATGGGACACCCGCACCGGCGGCGCATTGGCCGATGCGGTGAGCTGCAACCAGGTGGTCAAGGCCTTCGGCGCGGAGACGCGCGAGGATCAGCGGCTGCAATGGGTGGTGGCGAAATGGAAGAAGCGCAGCCACCGCACCTGGATGCGCGCCACGAATAACGGCACGGCGCAGTTGCTGGCGTTGCTGGCGTTGCGCACGGCGGTCATCGGACTGGTGCTCTGGCTGTGGTGGCATGGCCAGGCGACGCCGGGCGACGTGGCCTATGTGCTGACGGCCTATTTCATCATCCAGGGCTATCTGCGGGATATCGGCTGGCATATCCGCGATCTGCAGAAGTCGGTGAACGACATGGAAGAGCTGGTGGATATCCACGGCCAGCCGCTGGGCGTGGAGGACACGGCAGGCGCGCCGCCGATCGCCATCAAGCAGGGCCGCATCGATTTCCAGGACGTGCGGTTCCATTATCGTGGTCACAACGCGCCGCTCTTCGACGGGCTGTCGGTGACCATCGAGGCCGGCGAAAAGGTCGGCCTGGTCGGCATCTCCGGTTCCGGCAAGACCACGTTCGTGAAGCTGATCCAGCGGCTGCATGACGTGAATGGCGGCCGCGTCCTGATCGACGGCCAGGACGTGGCGGCCTGCACCCAGGCGAGCCTGCGGGCGCAGATCGCCATCGTGCCGCAGGAGCCGATCCTGTTCCACCGCTCGCTGGCGGAGAACATCGCCTATGGAAGACCGCAGGCGACGCTGGCGGAGATCGAGCGGGCGGCGCGGCTGGCCAATGCCCACGAGTTCATCCGCGTGCTACCGAAGGGCTACAGCACGCTGGTGGGCGAGCGGGGCGTGAAGCTGTCGGGCGGCGAGCGGCAGCGGGTCGCCCTCGCCCGCGCCTTCCTGGCCGACGCGCCGATCCTGATCCTGGACGAGGCCACCTCGAGCCTGGACTCGGAATCCGAGGCGCTGATCCAGGACGCGACCGAGCGGCTGATGCAGGGGCGCACCACCATCGTCATCGCGCACCGGCTGTCCACCGTGCGGTCGCTGCGGCGCATCCTGATCTTCGACAAGGGCCGCATCATCGAGGAAGGCGATCACCGGTCCTTGATCCAGCGCGAGGCCGGCGTCTACCGGCGCCTGTTCGACAAGCAGGTGGGCGGGCTGTTGGTGAGTGCCTAGCGGCCACTGCAGGTAGTGGGTTGTATAGGCTCAGGTTTCGGCGGCCGTATCGGCCTTTGTGATATCTAGCTGCGGCCGCCGACTTGACCTACAATAGCGCCAACAAGGCTGGCTGAAGCCGTACCGGCAGGGAGGATCAACCGGTGGGTGTGTCGCACGAGCCGTGGCTCGTCATCCTGTCGCTGATCGTGGCGATCCAGGGGGCCTATGTGGGCCTGAGCCTGGCGGTGCAGGTCGGCGGCGCCGTGGGCCTGCGGCGGCGCCTGCTCCTGGCGGGGGCGGCGATCTCGCTAGCGGTGGCGATCTGGGCCATGCATTTCGTCGGCATGCTGGCGGCAAGGCTGCCCTTCCCGGTCGACTATCTGGTCTTCCCGACGCTGCTGTCCTTCCTGGTCTGCGTGCTGGTGGTGGGCGCCGGCGTCTATGCGGCCAGCGGCGCCACGCTGCGCCCGGCGCGGCTGGCGGCCGCCGCCGCGTTCATGGGCGGCGGCATTGCCATCATGCACTACATCGGCATGTCGGCGCTCCATGCCAGCGCCCATATGATCCATGACACCAAGTTCGTCATCGCCAGCGTGGCCGTGGGCATCGCGGCCTCGGGGCTGGCGCTGTGGCTGGCGGGCGGACGGGGCGGACGGCCGCCGCTGTTCCTGTCGGCGACGGCGCTCGGCTGCGCCATTGCCGGCATGCACTACACGGCGATGGCCGGGCTGACGCTGATGCCGTTCCCAGCGGCGGGCGCCCCGGAAGCGCCGGCGCTGTCGACGGATCTGCTAGCGATCGTGGTGGCCATCGTGGCGTTCGTGGTGTCAGGCATTTTCCTGCTGACGCTGGTGCCCGATCGCTCCCGTGCTCCGGGCAGCCGCGACTTCGACGACGAGCCTGCCGACGAGATCGCCCCGGCTGAAGTTCGGAACGTTGGCCAGGGCACCTACCAGCCGCTGGGCGGCCTGGGCTCGCCGCCGCGGCGCGCGGCCAAACAGCTGCCGGTGGAGCGCGAGGGCGCGACCCACTATGTGCCCGTGGACGAGATCGTCGCCGTCCATGCCAACGCCCACTATACTTATCTGTATGATGGCCAGGCGAAGCTGTTCTGCCCGCTGGCCATCGGCGTGGTGGAGTCCCGGCTGGACACCGAGCGCTTCGTCCGCATCCACCGCAGCCATATCGTCAATATCGACCGCATCACCGGCCTGAAGCGCATGGGCGACACTGGCCTGGTCGACCTGGGCACTCTGGAGCCCTATACCGTGCCAGTGAGCCGCGGCCGGTTGGCCTGGCTCCGCAGCCGCCTGGGCGAGAAGGCCGGCGAGCCCACGAACGCCGCCAGCGCCGCCTAGCCGTTTTGCAGCGCAGCATCGGCTGCGGGCCGCTGCCGGATTTCTGAACCGAAACTGCTGACCGCCGGCCGCGCCGCCACCATTCGTGCGGCCGGGCCGCAGTTCGTGCATTGCGCCGCCGGATCGTGCAGCCGCAATTGTTGCTGCGCTGCACGCAGAACCAGACTCCCCGGGCAAAGACTCTGAACCCCAGGAGGATGCCGTGATCCCAGGCCCCTTTGCCTATCATCGCCCGAAATCCGTCGCCGAGGCCGTGGCCATGCTGGCCGATCTCGGCGCCGAGGCGCGGCCGCTGGCCGGCGGCCATAGCCTGATCCCCATGATGAAGCTTCGCCTGTCCACGCCCGAGCATCTGGTGGATCTCGGCGGCCTCGGCGAGCTCAAAGGCATCAAGACCGACGGCAACGACATCGTCATCGGCGCCATGACCACCCAGCAAGAGCTGATCGCCGACGCCACGCTGGCGGCCAAGCTGCCGATCCTCAGGGAGACAGCGCTGCAAATCGCCGACCCGCAGGTGCGCTATGTCGGCACCATCGGCGGCAATGTGGCCAACGGCGACCCCGGCAACGACATGCCCGCTCTGATGCTCTGCCTGGGCGCCAGCTACCAGATCGCCAGCAAGACCGGCCAGCGCCGCATCGCCGCCCGCGACTTCTATGAGGGGGCCTACATGACCGCGCTGTCCCAGGGCGAGATGGTGACGGCGGTGCGCATTCCCGTGCCGCCCGCCGGCCATGGCTATGCCTATGAGAAGCTGAAGCGGAAGGTGGGAGATTATGCGACGGCGGCGGCGGCGGTGATCCTGACGGTGGCACAGGGCAAGGTCGCGGCCTGCTCCATCGGCCTGACCAACCTGTCGGAGACGCCGCTATGGGCCGAAGCCGCAGCGAAGGCGGTCATCGGCACGGCGCTGGATGCGGCGACACTGAAAAAGGCGGCGGCGGCGGCCGAGGCGATCGCCAACCCTGCCTCGGACAATCGCGGGCCGGCGGCCTATCGCAAGAAGATGGCGGGCGTGATGACCGCGCGGGCCCTGCAGCGCGCCCAGTCGCGCGCGAAATAAGAACGGGAGACAACCAATGGCAAAATCCCACCTCACCCTGAAGGTGAACGGCAAGGAAGTGGAGGCGCTGGTCGAACCGCGCACCCTCTTGATCCATTTCCTGCGCGAACAGCTGAATCTCACCGGGCCCCATATCGGCTGCGACACCAGCCATTGCGGCGCCTGCACCGTTGATCTCAACGGCAAGTCCGTGAAGTCCTGCACGATGTTCGCCGTGCAGGCCGACGGGGGCGATGTGCTGACCATCGAAGGCATGGCGGCGGCCGATGGCACCCTGCACGCGCTGCAGGAAGGTTTCCGCGAGATGCACGGCCTGCAATGCGGCTTCTGCACGCCCGGCATGATCGTGCGCGCCCATCGCCTGCTGAAAGAAAACCCGCAGCCGACCGAGGACGAGATCCGCCAGGGCATCTCCGGCAATCTTTGCCGCTGCACCGGCTATCAGAACATCGTCAAAGCCATTCAATACGCCGCCGCGAAACTATCGGGCGGCTCCCTGAAGGAGGCCGCAGAATGAACGACCAAACCCCGTCGAAGGAAGTGCGCACCGAGCGGCTACAGGGCATGGGCTGCAAGCGGAAGCGCGTCGAAGATGTCCGCTTCGTTCAGGGCAAGGGCAACTATGTCGACGATCTGAAGCTGCCCGGCATGATCTACGGCGACTTCACCCGCTCGCCCTATGGCCATGCGCGGATCAAGAAGATCGATGCGACCAAGGCGAAGGCGGTGCCGGGCGTGATAGCGGTGCTGACCGCGGCCGATCTCAAGCCGCTCAGTCTTCACTATATGCCGACGCTGGCCGGTGACGTTCAGGCCGTACTGGCGGAGGAAAAAGTACTGTTCCAGAACCAGGAAGTCGCCTTCATCATCGCCGAAGACCGCTATACCGCAGCCGACGCGGCCGACCTGGTGGAAGTCGAGTATGAAGAACTGCCGGTGCTGGTGGACCCGTTCAAGGCGATGGTGCCGGGCGCTCCTGTCCTGCGCGAGGACATCAAGGACAAGACCGAAGGCGCCCACGGCAAGCGCAAGCACTACAACCACATCTTCGCGTGGGAGATGGGCGACAAGGAAGCTACCGACACGGCCTTCAAGAAGGCGGAAGTGTCGATCAAGGAGCTGATTTCCTATCAGCGGGTGCATCCCGCCCCGCTCGAGACCTGCCAATGCGTCGCGTCGTTCGACAAGATCAAAGGCGAGTTGACGGTGTGGGGCACCTTCCAGGCGCCGCACGTGATCCGCACGGTGGCCTCGCTGATCTCGAAGATCCCCGAGCAGAAGATCCACGTCATCGCGCCCGACATCGGCGGCGGTTTCGGCAACAAGGTCGGCGCCTATCCCGGCTATATCTGCGCCATCGTCGCGTCCATCGTGACCGGCCGGCCTTGCAAATGGGTCGAAGACCGGATCGAGAATCTGTCGACCACGTCCTTCGCCCGCGACTACCACATGACCACGGAAATCGCCGCCACCAAGGACGGAAAGGTGACGGGCCTGCGGGTGCATGTGCTGGCCGACCACGGCGCGTTCGACTCCTGCGCGGATCCCAGCAAATGGCCGGCGGGATTCTTCAACATCGTCACAGGGTCCTACGATTTTCCGGTGGCCCATTGCGCCGTTGACGGCGTCTACACGAACAAGGCGCCGGGCGGAGTCGCCTATCGTTGCTCGTTCCGGGTGACCGAGGCCGCCTACTGCATCGAGCGCGCCATGGATATCCTGGCGCAGAAGTTGAACATGGATCCGGCCGAGTTGCGGATGAAGAACCTGGTCCGCAAGGAGCAGTTCCCCTATCAGTCGGCGCTGGGCTGGGAATATGACTCCGGCGACTATCACACCGCCATGCAGAAGGCGATGGATACCGTCGACTACAAGAAGCTGCGGGCCGAGCAGAAGCAGCGGCAGGAGGCGTTCAAGAAGGGCGAGACCCGGGAATTGATGGGCATCGGTGTGGCGTTCTTCACGGAGATCGTCGGCGCCGGCCCCTCGCGCAACTGCGACATCCTGGGCATCGCCATGTTCAACTCCGCGGAGATCCGCATCCATCCCACCGGCGGGGTGATCGCCCGCATGGGCAGCAAGTCCCAGGGCCAGGGGCATGAGACCACCTATGCCCAGATCATCGCCACGGAGCTGGGCCTGCCCGCCGACGACATCATGATCGAGGAAGGCAACACCGACACGGCGCCCTATGGTCTGGGCACCTACGGCTCGCGCTCGACGCCGACGGCGGGTGCTGCAACGGCCATGGCCGCGCGCAAGATCAAGGCCAAGGCGCAGATGATCGCCGCCGATCTGCTGGAGGTCTCGGAGTACGATCTGGAATGGGATATCGATCGCTTCCAGGTCAAAGGCAATCCCGAGCGATTCAAGACCATGAAGGAGCTGGCCTGGGCGGCCTACAACCGCGTGCCCAAGGGGCTGGAGCCGGGACTCGAGGCGGTGAATTACTATGATCCGCCGAACATGACCTATCCCTTCGGCGCCTATATCTGCGTCGTCGATGTGGATGTGGATACCGGCGTGACCAAGGTGCGGCGGTTCTACGCGCTGGACGATTGCGGCACGCGCATCAACCCGATGATCATCGAGGGCCAGGTTCATGGCGGCCTGACCGAGGCCTTCGCCATCGCGATGGGCCAGGAGATCCGCTATGATGAGATGGGCAATGTGACGGGTCCCACCTTCATGGACTACTTCATGCCCACAGCGGTGGAGACGCCGAAATGGGAGACCGACTGGACCACGACGCCGTCGCCGCACCATCCCATCGGCGCCAAGGGCGTGGGCGAGAGTCCCAATGTCGGCGGCGTGCCCTGCTTCGCCAATGCGGTGAACGACGCCTTCAAGTTCCTGGGCTCGACCCACATCGCCATGCCTCACGACCACTGGCGCACCTGGACGGTGGCGGAGAAGCTCGGGCTGCATGCGTAGTCGGTGCACCTGATATCGGTGGATCATGTGCTGCTGCGGAGAGATGATCCTGATGCCGCCTCACTTGGCGGTGCCTGCGCCTCTGCCCGAGCAACGGCGTGTCGAGCCTGTCTCGAACCGCGCCTCGGCGCTTCCCCAAGTTGTCCCCTCGCCCCCACGAAGTGGAGGAGAGGGTAGGGTGAGGGGGTGGCGACAAAATACGCGATGCAGACAGAAGACTCATGAGGGATTGGCGCTCACGGCAAGCCCCCTCACCCTGGCCCTCTCCCCGCTGCGCGGGGCGAGGGGACATTCTTTGAAGTCAATGCTTTCCTCTTGGGCGCATTCGATTGCGACGCGCCAACGAACCCACCCATGATCCCCGACCGCGACCGCATAGCCGAGCGTCTTGCCGCCGTCGGCTATGTCGCCGACCGCGATCTGGCGACGGCGTTGTGGATGATGGATCATCTGAAGCGGCCGCTGCTGCTCGAGGGCGAAGCCGGTGTCGGCAAGACTGAAGTGGCGAAGGCGCTAGCCGCCGTGCATGCGACCGAGCTGATCCGCCTGCAATGCTATGAAGGGCTTGATCAGAACGCCGCGCTCTATGAATGGAACTATCAGCGGCAGCTGCTGGCCATCAAGGCCCACGAGACCGCGGGCGAAAGCGCCGACCGGATCGAGGATCATATCTTCTCGGAGAAGTACCTGCTGGAACGGCCGCTGCTGGCGGCGATCCGGCGCGAGAAGCCGCCGGTGCTGCTGGTGGACGAAGTCGATCGCGCCGACGAGGAGTTCGAGGCTTTCCTGCTGGAGCTGCTGTCGGATTTCCAGGTCAGCATTCCCGAGCTCGGCACGATCATCGCAAAGTCGATCCCGCGGGTGGTGCTGACATCGAACGGCACGCGGGAGCTCTCCGACGCGCTGCGCCGCCGCTGCCTCTATCACTATGTGGACTTTCCCGACGTGGAGCGGGAGGCGCGGATCATCAAGTCGCATCTGCCTGACATCGACAGCGCCCTGGCGCAACAGGTGGCGCGCGTGGTCGCGGCGGTGCGCAAGGAGGACCTGCGAAAGGTGCCCGGCGTGGCGGAGACGCTGGATTGGGCGGCAACCCTTGCCGGACTCGCCGTGCATGACCTGCGGCAGGACCCGGAGACGGTGCATGAGACGCTGATCTGCCTGCTGAAGACCCATGAGGACCGGTCTCGTGTGACCCGGGAAGTGACCGAGCGCCTGTTGGGCAAGGTGGCGTAGCGGGACCGCCGATGCAGACCGAAATCCTGCAAGAACCCTCGGCGCAGATCGGCGATGCTCTTCGGAAGCGCTTGGCGGGTTTCGTGCGCACACTTCGTGACAACGGCTTTGCCGTCGGGCTGGCGGAGACGCGGGATGCGCTGAAGCTGCTGGCCTCGCCGATGGCGGCACGGGCGGAGTTGCTGCGGCAGGCGCTGAAGGCGCTGTTCTGCGCCACCCATGGCGATTGGGAGAAGTTCGACGAGATCTTCGACGCCTATTGGCTGGGGCGCGGCATGAAGCGCATGCGGCCTGCCGCTCCCATGACGGCAAGTTCGCAGACTGCGGCCCGCATGCCAACGATATCAGCCCATGGCCGAGAGCATGTCCGGCACGCCGCAGGCAGCGGAGCGGCAGTCGGATGAGGCCGGCGACAATGCCGCCGACAAGCACGAACGGCCGGCCCGCGCCTCCACTGCCGAAGCGCTGTCGAAGAAGGACCTGCGCGACGTCGCCGACCCCGGACGAAATCGCGCGCACCCATGAGCTGGCCGAGCGCCTCGCCCACGCCATGCGCGCGCGGCTGGTGCGGCGCGAGCGGGCGCGGCGGCGCGGAAGGCGGCTGGATCTCCGGCGCACCATCCATCGCAGCGTGTCCCATGGCGGCACGCCGATCGATCTGGCCTGGCGGCAGCGCAAGAAGAAGCCGTTGCGGCTGGTTGTTCTGCTGGATGCCTCGGGATCCATGAGCCTCTACACCGCCTTCTTCGTGCGCTTCCTCCATGGCGTGATCGACGCCTTCAGGGAATGCGAAGCCTTCCTGTTCCATACGCGGCTGGTGCATGTGTCGGCCTCCCTGCGCGACCGCGACGTGGCGCGCGCCGTCGACCGGCTGTCGCTGATGGCCCAGGGCATCGGCGGCGGCACCCGCATCGGCGAGAGCCTGGCCGACTTCAACCGCTGGCATGCGCAGCGGGTGATCAATTCGCGCACCGCCGTGATCATCGTCTCCGACGGCTACGACACCGGCGATCCTCAGAAGCTGGCGGCGGAGATGCAGCGGCTGCGCCGCCGCTGCCGCCGCATCGTCTGGCTCAATCCGCTGATCGGCTGGAAGGACTATGCGCCGGAGGCCCGGGGCATGCAGGCGGCCCTGCCCTATGTCGATCTGTTCGCGCCGGCCCACAATCTCGAGAGCCTCGCCGCCCTCGAGCCCTATCTCGCGAGGATCTGACCGCCATGAACAAGGCGACGGACGTTCTCGAACTGGTGTCGGAGATGAAGGCGAAGCGCGAGCCCTTTGCGCTGGCCACCGTCGTGCGCACTGTCGCGGTGACCGCCGCCAAGGCCGGCGCCAAGGCGGTGATATTGCCCGACGGCACGGTGTCCGAAGGCTGGATCGGCGGCGGCTGCGCCCGCGCTGCCGTGCTGAAGGCCGCGCGCGAAGCGATCGCCGACGGGCAGCCGCGGCTGGTTTCCATACAGCCGCCCGATGCGCTGCAGGACCAGGGGGTGCAGCCCGGCGAGATGCGCAGCGGCGTGCGCTTCGCCAAGAACATGTGCCCGAGCCAGGGCACCATGGACGTGTTCGTCGAGCCGGTGCTGCCGCAGCCGCAGCTCGTCATCTGCGGTTCGAGTCCTGTTGCCGTCGCCATCGCCGACCTGGCGCGGCGGGTCGGCTTCGCCGTCACCGCCTGCGCGCCGAAGGCCGAGCAGAGCGCCTTCGCCGAAGTGGACCAGCGCATCGAGGACTATGCGCTGCCGGCCCACGAACCGGGAGCGCGCTTCATCGTCGTGTCCACGCAAGGCCGCGGCGACGAAGCCGCCCTGCGCGCCGCGCTCGCGGTCGACGCCGACTTCGTGGCCTTCGTCGGCAGCCGCAAGAAGGCGGCAAAGCTGAAGGAGACATTGGCCGCCAGCGGCGCCGATGCCGGCAAGCTCGCCAAGCTCAAGGCCCCCGCCGGCCTCGACCTCGGCGCCATCACGCCGGAGGAGATCGCGCTGTCCGTGCTCGCGGAGATCGTCGCCGTGCGGCGGTCCCATCACGAGCGTGGTGTGGCGTAGTGCGCGCGCACTCGTGAAACTTCCTTCTTGTCATCCCGGAAACTGCGCTTCAGCGCAGTTATCCGGGACCCATGAACACCAAGCGGTAGTCAGGGTAACTTAATGAATTCCGTGTGCTTGGGTCCCGGGCTCCGCCGCTGAAGCGGCGGCCCCGGGATGACAAACTTTGTTGCGCCGATTGATATGCCGCGGCGTCGCTGCGCCTTGCCGCAAGCCGGGACTCGCGTTAAGAGCCTCGGTATGTCGTTCAAGAAGATCGCGGTCCTGGGCCTGGGCAAGGTCGGCGCGCTGGCGGCGACGCTGCTGCGCGAGGCCGGCTTCGAGGTCACGGGATTCGATTCCCGGGCGTCGAAGGAAAAGCTGTCCTTTCCCGTGGAGACTCCCGATCTCGCCGCGCCGGCCGAGCTGCGCAAGGCGCTCGCGCGCTTCGAAGCGGTACTGTCCTGCCTGCCCTATCACCTGAACAAGGAGGTGGCGAAGGCGGCGCACGAAACCGGCATCCACTACTTCGACCTGACCGAGGATGTGCCGACCACCAAGTCGATCATCGCCTTGAGCGCGACGGCCAAGGGCATCATGGCGCCGCAATGCGGACTGGCACCGGGCTTTGTCGGCATTGTTGCGGCCGATCTCGCGGCGCAGTTCGACAAGTGCCGCAAGCTGCGTCTATGCGTCGGCGCCCTGCCCCGCAATCCCGCCGGGCTCATGGGCTATGCGTTCAACTGGTCGCCCGAGGGCGTGGTGAACGAATATCTCAACGATTGCGAGGTCATCGAGGAGGGCCAGCGCAAGCTGGTCTCGCCGATGGAATGGGTGGAGACGATCTATATCGGCGGCGTGAAGCTCGAAGCCTTCACCACTTCGGGCGGGCTCGGCACCATGTGCGAGACCTATCACGGCAAGATCGACAATATCGACTACAAGACCATCCGCTATCCCGGCCATGTGAAGCTGATGAACTTCTTCTTCCACGAGCTGCTGATGCGGGAGCGACGGCAGCTGGCGGGCGAGATCCTGACCTATGCCAAGCCGCCCGTGGATGACGACATCGTCTACATCCATGTCTCCGCCGAGGGACATGTGGATGGCGTGCTGAAGCGCCGGGAGTTCGTGCGCGCCTATGAGCCGATCATGGCGGCCGGCGCGCGGCGCACGGCCATCGCCTGGACGACGTCGGCCTCGGCGGTGTCCGTCATCGAGATGGTGCGCAGCGGCGCGCTGCCGCCCAGGGGCTTCCTGAAGCAGGAGACGATCCCGCTGGTGCCGTTCCTCGCAACGACGACCGGCAAGCTGTTCCAGCGCGGCGCCGCCGCAGTGTAGATTTGGCGGGGCGTTACAAGCCTTTATCGGCAATTCTTCAATCCGGCCGGTGACAATTTCGTGGGCTCGCCCGGGATGCTTGACGGGCGGCGGCGAACCCTGGCAATGCAGATTGAAGAAAGCCATAATCCCCCTCGACGACAGCGAGACGGTGCAGCCATGGGACTGAGCATGAACAGCGTGAAGGAATGGGGCGAGGCGGTGCAGACATTCCTGCGCCTGGGTCAGGCCGCGGTCGAGAAACTCCCGGACGGCCCCGCCCGGGACGAGGTGCGGGCCGCGCTGGAGCGCGCGCGGGAGCAGAGCCTGCTGGCCGAAGTGCAGCTGGCCAATTCCATCGGCCACAAGCTGTGCAAGCGGCATCGCCCGGCCGAGGTGATGATCAGCATCGGGCGCGACGCCAAATGGAATATCGAGCAGTTCAAATGCCCGTCCTGCGGCGACCTGCAGCCCAGCGATCTCTATATCCGAAGCCTGGACCGGGACGACACAGCGCAGCGCGACCGGAAATCCGACGCGGCGTAACGGCTGCGGTCACGTTTTCAGAAAGCCGTCGATCTCTTCTTCGGTGGGGAAGCGCTTGAGCTGCTTCTTCGAGAACAGCAGTTTGCCGTCCCGGAATACCTCGAAGGCGCCGCCGGAGGATTCGATCAGGTCGACCTCGGCGGCCGACTGTTCCATGAGCCTGGCTCTCGCCCGGAGAGCTTTGGGTTCATAGTTTCAGACGGTGCAATATTCGATTCGGAATTTCATCGCTGTACGCCTATATGTATGAATGTGCTTAGCATGATGCGGACGGGTTGGCAATTTGTGCCGCCGTGCAGAGCAATGACTCAATCGGTCGCGAGCTTATGTGAGGCAACGATGCGCCTGTTCCTGACGGCCATGGCCGCAATCCTTCTCGCCGGCGCGCACGCCGCGCTCTCGGAGGAGCCGAACCTGCTGAAGCCCTACCTCTATCAGCCGCCGCCGGCGCAGCTGTCGCCGCTTGAGCAACAGAAAGCGCTGATCTACCGCTCCCAGGTGCAGAGCCAGCTCAACCGCCTGGAAAACAGCAATAACCGCGGCGAGCTCAATGCCTACAACCAGCGCCTGCTGCTGAACACTCGCGGCGAACAGCAGCGGGTCAACGGGGTGCTGGGGTACTGAGCGCGGCGGCGGGCCGATCAGCGCCTGCCTTGAAGTTTCCAGCCTCCATCCGCCCGAGTTCCTGCCAGTAGCGCACCCAGGCGCGCATGCCGTCCTTCAGCCGCTGCAGGCGGAAGAACTCGTTCGGCGCGTGATAGTCCTCATCCGCGGTCGAGAAAGAGAAGAAAACCGTCTCCGCCCCCACGCCGTGGCGGAAAATCAGGCCGATGGGAATGGTCGCGCCCATGCGCACACGCAGCGCCTTTTGCCCGTAGATCTCGGCCAGGATGCGCTCGGCCAGCGCCAGGCCGGGATGCTCGGCTGGAATTTCATAGGCCTCGGACCCGTGATCGCCGGGCCGCACCTCCAGCGTCACGCCCCGCGGGCAGCGGGCATGGAGAAACGCCTCGATCTGGCCGACGATTTCCGCCGGCTGCTGGCCGGGGACCAGGCGGCAGGTGATCTTGGCGTGGGCCTCGCAGGGAATCACCGTTTTCGTTCCCGGTCCCTGATAGCCGCCCCACATGCCGTTGATCTCCAGCGTCGGCCGCAGCCACATCCGCTCGAGCAGCGACCAGCCCGCCTCGCCGGCTTCGTCCGGCGCACCGATGCTAGCGAGATAGCGGGCATTGTCGAACGGCATGACGCGGATTTCCTCGCGCGCGGAATTCGAGGGCGCGCCGACGCGATCGTAGAAGCCAGGGACGGCGATGGCGCCGCGGGCGTCATGCAGCGACGCCAGCAACGTCGCGAGCGCCTGCGCGGGATTTGCCACGGCGCCGCCATGGCGGCCGGAATGCAGGTCCTTGCCGGCACCGCGGACCGTCAATTCCAATGCCGCCATGCCGCGGCTGGCGACGGTGATCGAGGGTTCGTCGGGCCGCCACATGGCACCGTCGGCGGAGAGCAAAAAATCCGCGGTGAGCCGGGCGGCATTCGCCCGCACGAACGGTTCGAGATTGACGCTGCCGCGTTCCTCCTCGCCTTCGATGATGAAGCGGACATTGACCGGCAACCTGCCCTCCGTCCGCATGAAGGCCTCGACGACGGCAATCGGGATCAGCATCGGCCCCTTGTCGTCGGACACGCCGCGCGCATAGAGGCGCCCGTCGCGCACCGTCGGCTCGAAGGGCGGGCTCTTCCATTTGTCCAGCGGGTCCGGCGGTTGCACGTCGTAATGGCCGTAGACCAGGATCGTCGGCTTGCCCGGCGCGTGCAGCCAATCCGCGGTGACGATCGGATGGCCCGCGGTCGGATTGATGCGCACATTCTCCAGGCCGGCGGCCGCCATCTGCGCGGCGACCCATTCGGAGGCTTGCAGGATACCCTGCTTGTAGGCGGGATCGGTGCTCACCGACGGGATGGCGGCAAAGGCAATCAGCCGCTGCAGGATTTCATCCTGCTTGCCATCGAGATAACCCAGGGGAGTGATGTCTTTCATTTGCCACCATCGACGCTCAGCACCTGGCCGGTGATCCAGCCGGCATAGTCCGAGGCGAAAAACAGAACGGCATGGGCGATGTCATCGGGCGTGCCCAGGCGCTTCAGCGCGATCGACGCGACAAGGCGCTTCTGCCCCGCCTCGCCATAGGATTGCCATTGCCGTTCCGTCGCCGGATTGGAGCGGACAAAACCTGGGGCGACATTGTTGACGGTGATCCCCCAGGGGCCGAGTTCATGGGCCAATTGCCGCGTCAGGCCGATCTGCGCCGCTTTCGCCGAGGCATAGGCCTGAATGCCGGTCAGGCTGATCTCCAGCCCGGCGCGCGAGGAGATATTGATGATGCGGCCGAAATTGCCGCGCTTCATGCCGGCGGCAACGGCTTGCGAGAAATAGAAGGCGCCATTCACATTGACGTCGAAGATGGCGCGCCATTCCTCGGGGGCAATAACTTCCAGCGGACGACCGACCTGGCCGAGCACGCCGCCCGCATTGTTGACCAGGATATGCACCTGATCCGAGGTCCGCTCGGCGGCATTGACGGCGGCGCGCACCTGCTCGGGGTCGCCGACATCGGTGCGGATCGTCTCGCAACTCTTCCCGCAGAGCCGCTGCGTTTCCGCCAGTTCATCGGCCAGGATATCGCAAGCCCAGACCCGGGCGCCCCACTTGCGCAAAGGCCACGGCGATCGCCCGGCCGAAGCCATGGGCCGCGCCGGTGACGACAACCGTCTTCCCGTCAAACCGCAGATTCATGAGGCGGCGGCAATCGGCAACGTCTCGCCAAGGGCGTCCAGCATCGCGCCATCCTGCCGCGCCTCGCCGTCTTCAATGGCCTTGATCAGGGACAAGAGCCGCGCCGTCATCGGCGCTCCCACGCCCTTCTCGCCCGCGACCCGGATGATCGGGCCGAGCTGGGCGTCCGCTTCGGTCCGCCGCTTGCGCACCGCGAGATCGCGCCAGATGCCGCTATGGGTCTTGGCCGAACGGCTATTATGCACGACCAGATTTTCCATCGATCGATTGGCCTGCGCCGGCGATGCGTCGGCCATGAAGGCGCGGGGATCGAAACCATCGAACGGCTCGAGCTCGACGCGGGCGGCCAGCGCCACGGCGGCCACCTCTTTCGCCAGGGCGATGAATGTCGGCCGATAGCGCGCCGAGGCGAAACAGTCGGTGATCGAGTCGTTGGTCAGCGCCGTCGCGAAGAGCATCGCGCCATAGGCCAGCTTGCTCCAGAGGTAGCCCCAGATATTGGCGGTCAGCTTGGCATTGTCGTCGAATTGCCGCAGCATCTCGTGGAGCTGGCCCGCCCGCGTGGTGACCGACCCGTCCACTTCACCGACCACCACCGCGCCGCGGCCGCCGAAATGCACGACGCCCGGCTCCATGTAGTCGGCGCCGAAATTCACGAACGCGCCGACGGTCCGCCCGATGCCGAGCGCGTCGATGATCTCCAGCTCGTTAAGTCCGTTCTGCAGCGAGACGACATAACCGTCGGGCAGGAGATGGGGCCGTATCTGTTCAGCGGCGGACTTCGTGTCCTGTGCCTTGACGCAAAGCAGCACTTTCTTCAGCGGCGTCTTTATCTCCGCCGGCGTCACCGCCTCCGCCTGCACGCGGAACTCGGCGATCGGCCCGGTAATGGCGAGTCCATCGCGGCGGATCGCCGCCACATGTTCCGCGACGCGGTCGATGAACAGCACACGGTGCCCCGCCCGCGCCAGGTAGGCGCCGACCGTGCCGCCAATGGCGCCGGCGCCCCAGACCGCGATGTCGGAGGCGCCCATCACCAGCCGCCGTCGATCAGGGCCCGCGTTTCGTCGACGGCGACGCTCCAGACGCGCATCATCTCGTCGTCGGACCGTTCATAATGGCCGCCGAAATTGCCGTCGCCGATATGCTTGCGCACTTCCTTCGGCGTCATCGACCGTATGCGCTCCACCTCGATCATCGGCTTCTGCTGCGTCGGCTGCGGGAACCCCGGAATGCGGGTCCAGGGGAAGTTTTCCATCCAGGACGCATGGGACGCGACCGGATCGATGGACTTCACCACCGCCCAGGTCTTCGGCGAATTCCACCAGTTATGGAATTTGATGCGGCAGTCCGTGTGCGCCGCCACCCATTCCGCGGCGAAGGACTGCACCGGCTGATTGCCGCCATGGCCATTGACCAGCGTGAAGCGCCGGAAGCCGTGGGTATGAAGCGAATCCAGGATATCGCCGACGAGCCGTATCATGGTCTCGACTCGCAGGCTCACCGTACCGGGAAACGCCATGAAATAAGGCGTAATGCCGTAGCTCAGCGGCGGGAACACAGGCACACCCAGCGGCTCCGCGGCATCGGCGGAAACCTTTTCGGCGAGGATGCTGTCGACCATCAGGCTCAGGCCGGCATGCTGCTCCGTGCTGCCGATCGGCAGCACCGCGCGGTCGTCGCGCTTCAGGTAGTCCTCGACCTGCATCCAGTTAGCGTCGTGAATTTTCATTATTGCCTTCTCCCTTTATCCCGCCGCCGAGGTAACAGCCGGCGTTCCACCGCTTCGCAGTTCTTCCAGCGCCGGCAGCAACATATCGTCGATCTCGTGCGGATCGGGCGCGTGCCGGTATTCGAACACCGGTACGCCGCGCCGGACGAGACGGCGGATGCGCTCGGAACCGCTGGCATAGACAACCGCATCCACCCGGCGCAGCACGCTCTTCAGATCGGCGCTGCCCAGCACCGTCGCCTCGAGTTTGCGCACATGGGGCGTGAATTGCTGCACCCCCGCTTTCATGATCGGCAGGAATTCGGGCAAGGTCGACACGATGCCCAGGCGCGCCCGCGGGTCGATTGTTGCCAGCGCCGCCCGCGTCTGATCGGCCGGAATGAACCGGATGGTCACGACGCGCCGTTCCGGGCCGACCAGATCCACCACCTCTGCCTTGCGGTTGGCGAAGGTCAGGATCAGATCGGCGCTGAGCGCCCGCTGACGGGCGACATCGCTGCGGGTAAATTCGTCCAGCGTGATGCCGGCAATGGTATCGCCGCGGGACAGGCGCCGCTGTATCTCCGTGACGTAGGCGCGCGTCGCCTCGGCAAACACGCCGATGAAGACCAGGCGCAGCGCGCGGGACTTCGCATTGGACCGGTGCAGCCGCGCGTTGAACAGGCGCGCCAGCTCCGCCGCGCCGATTCCATCGGTTGCGGCGGCGGCGATGAGTTCGTCCACCCGGCGCTGCAAGGCCAGGATCTGCGGGCGTGCGAAGCCGGCGGCGGCGCGGCTGACGAAGGTGCCCGATCCCCGCTGTGCCTCGATCAGTCCGGCCTTCTGCAGATCGGCATAGACGCTGCTGACGGTCATCGGCGCGATCGCAGCGCGGACCGCCATTTCGCGCACCGAGGGCAGACGGTCACCCGGCATCAGCTGCCCGCAGGCAATTCCATATTCAATCAGACCGCGCAATTGCACGCCGACGGCCACCGGCAGGGCGTGATCCACGGAAAATTCCATGATGCTGAAATCCGATCTCTTTTAAATGTACTAGCTGATCATAACACGTTGGCCGCCAACCGGCAATGAATGAGCCACAGCCATCCCTCGGAAGTCCCGAAAAGACGGCAAAACACCTGAATCCGCGCCGGATTGACTCGACCATGACCGCCCACTACTGTTACAGTGAAATATAACACAAAAACTGGGGCGAAACACACAGGACCGACACAGGGAGCCGTATATGAAGAAGCTTTTAGGAGCGCTGTTCAGTATCGCGATCGGCTTGGCCGTCGCGTTGCCTACGACCGCGGAGGCGGGCGGCAAGCTCACTTATGCACGCTACGCGGACTCGCTACTCTTGGATCCCGTCTTTAATGACGCCAATGTCGACATCTGGATCCTGACCAATCTCTACGACACGCTGTTCTTGCCGACCGATGACGGCAAGGATGTGCAGCCGGGACTGGCGACGGCCTGGAAGGCCTCCGACGACGGCCTATCCTACACCATCACGCTGCGTACGGACGTTAAATTTTCCGACGGCACGCCGATGACGGCCGAGGATGTGAAATGGTCGCTCGATCGCGCCGCCAATCCCAAGAACGGCATCTGGAACTTCCTGCTGGCCTCGGTCGACAGCATCGCCGTGGCCGCGCCGGACACGATCACGATCAAGCTGAAGCAACCCGATCCCGTTTTGATCAAGACCCTTGCCACCTTCAATACGGCGATCCTGCCGCAAAAGGCTTATGAAGCCGCGCCGGGTGCCACGGACGAGGAAAAGGCCAAGGCCTTTGCCGAGCACCCCATCGGCACCGGTCCCTTCAAGTTCGTGAGCTGGGAGCGGAACGTTTCCATGAAGCTGGAGCGCAATGCCAACTACTGGCGCAAGGACGCCAGCGGCAACCAGCTTCCCTATCTCGACGGGATCGAGTTCGTGACGATACCGGACGACGCCACCCGCATTCTCAAATTGCAGGCGGGCGAGGTTGATGGCGCGGAATTCATCCCCTATGCCCGCGTCGCCGAGCTAAAGGCCGACCCGAACCTGAAGATGGAGCTGTTCCCGTCGACCAAGGTCACCTACTTGACCATGAATGTCCGGCCGACATTCAAGGATGGCGCGAAAAATCCGATGTCGGATCCCAAGGTCCGGCAGGCTATGAACTATGCGATCGACAAGGATGCGCTGATCAAAATCGTTACTTTCGATGTCGCCAAGCCCATGATCTCCTTTATGTCGTCGGTGACGCCGTACAATTCCGGCACCGGACCGGTCTTCCCCTTCGATCAGGCGAAGGCCAAGGCCTTGCTGGCGGAAGCCGGCTATGCCGACGGTCTGGACGTGAGCTGCCTGGCGCTCGCTGGCGGTGCCGACGACGCGGCGATCCTGTCCACCATTCAGCAGATGTGGTCGCAAGTTGGCATCCGCCTGAGTATCGAACAGGTAGACAACGCAACGCGGACGGACCGGTACCGCGCCGGCGACTTCCAGATGCGGACCGGCTCCTGGACCGACGATATCGCCGATCCGAACGAGATCACCTCCTACTTCGCCTACTTCCCGAACATCGAATCCCTGCATACCGGCTGGGAGGACAAGAAGGTGACCGAACTGTTCGAGGCTAGCCAAAAGGAGATGAGTACCGAAAAGCGCATCGCCCAGTACAAGGAGATCCAGGATATCTACATGGCAGCACCGCCGATCATTCCGCTCTATGAGTCGCCCTATCCGGTGGCGCTGCGGAGCTCGGTGAAAGGCTTCGTGCAGATCCCGCTGGGCAACAACATCTTCGTGGGCGCAACGGTCGAATAACAGGCTACCCCGCGATAGACGTTGAACTGAGCACTGGCGCGGCGTTAACTGGGTTTAACGCCGCGCCTTTTATCTTAAATCGTGACATCAGCCGCCGATGCCGGTCAGTCTCAGATACATCGCACTCAGGCTGTTGCAGGTCATCCCGACCTTCCTGCTGATCATGGTGGTGATGTTCGTGCTGGTGCGCCTGCTGCCCGGCGATCCCACCAGCGCCCTCCTGGGCGAACGGGCCACCGACGAGGCCGTCGAGCAAATCAATCGGCAGCTCGGCCTCGACCGCCCGATCGTCGTTCAGTTCGGATTCTTTCTCGACCGGCTCCTGGTCCATGGCGACCTCGGCGAGTCCATCGTTCTGAAGACGTCGGTCATCGGCCTCATCTTCGCCAGGCTGCCCGTGACTCTGCTGCTGACGGCGATGGCGGGGATGCTCGCCCTGTTCCTGGCGGTGCCGCTGGCCTTTGTCGCGGCCTTGCGCCATGGCGGGCTGGTCGACGGCAGCATCCGCGCCGGATTCCAGATCGGCCTTTCGACGCCGGTGTTCTATCTCGGCATCCTGCTGCTGACCTTGTTCGCCGCCCAGCTCCACTGGTTTCCCGTCGGCGGCTATGGCGAGACCATCGGCGACAAGCTGTATCATCTGTTCCTCCCCGCCCTCACCCTCGCCTTGAGCCTGTCAGCCGTGCTCATGCGCAATCTGCGCAATAGCATTGTCGAAGTGCTGGGCGCGGAGTATGTCGACTTTGCCCGCGCCAAGGGACTGAAACCCCGCGTGGTGCTGGGCAAGCATGTGCTGCGCAATGCAATCATCTCCACGGTCACGCTGTTCGGATTGAATATCGGCACGCTGCTCGGCGGCGCCGTGATCACCGAGACGGTCTTTGCCGTGCCCGGCGCCGGACGGCTGATGATCGATTCGATCTACGGCCGCGACTACCCGGTCATCCTCGGCTTGACGCTCGCGCTGGCGCTGATCGTTTCTCTCATCTTTCTCATCACCGACCTGATCCAGGCGGCAATCGATCCGCGGGTGAGCGCATGAGCGCGATATCTGTCGATCGAAACGTCCGCCGCCGCCGCCCCCTGCCCGCGCCCCTCGTCGCCGGCATGGCGATCCTCGGCCTGTTCGTGCTCATGGCGGCGGTCCCGGGCTGGGTAGCGCCCTATGATCCCCTCGCCTTCGACATGACCGCCATTCTCAAGCCGCCCTCGATTGCCCATCCCTTCGGCACCGACAATTTCGGCCGCGATATCTTGTCTCGTGTAATCTGGGCGGCGCGCATCGATTTCGCCATCGCCTTGCTGACGACGCTCTTTCCGGTGATCGGCGGCACCATTATCGGCGCACTGGTCGGCTATTACGGCGGCTGGCTCGACATGGTCTTCGGCCGCATCGTCGACCTCGTGGTGACCTTCCCGTTCCTGGTCATCGTCATCGCCATCGTCGCCGTGCTCGGTCCGGGGCTGGCCAACATGTTCATCGCCGTCAGCGCCGTCGGCTGGGTGTTCTATGCCCGGCTGATGCGGGCCGAAGTGATGACGCAGAAGCAGGCCGACTATGCCGCGGCGGGCCGCGTCCTCGGCTATGGCGAGCTGCGGATCATCTTCCGCCATCTGCTGCCCAATGCCATCGGCTCTATCATCGTGTATTGGATGACCGACATGGCCCTGGGCATCCTGCTCGGCTCCAGCCTCGGCTATCTCGGCCTCGGCGCGCAGCCACCCACGGCGGAATGGGGCGTGCTGATTGCCGAGGGCAAGAACTTCATCAGCACGGGATGGTGGATATCGGTGTTCCCCGGCATTGCCATCGTCGTGACCGGCCTCGGATTCAGCCTGGTCGGCGACGGCGTCGCCGATCTGCTGCGCCGCTCAAGGTAGTGCCGATGACAGCGGCGCCCCTGCTCTCGGTATCGGACCTCAAGGTCTCCATCGCCGCGGCCAATTCCGTCTGGACGCTGGTCGACAATGTGAGTTTGCAAGTCGGCGCCGGAGAAGTCCTCGGCCTCGTCGGCGAGTCCGGCTCGGGCAAGAGCCTGACATTGCGCGCGATCGCCCGCCTGTTGCGGCCGCCGCTGCGCTGTTCCGGCACGGTGCGCTGGAACGGCGCCGATCTCATGACATTGCCCGAACGGCAGCTCAATACGATCCGCGGCCGCGAGATCGCGATGATTTTCCAGGAGCCGTCGACGGCGCTCAATCCGGTGCTGACGGTCGGCGAGCAGATCCGCGAAAGCCTGCGCGCCCACAGCGGGCTCGACGGCGAGGCCTGCCGGCGGCGCGCCATCGAGCTGCTCGACCATGTCGGCATCCCGGCCGCCCGTTCGCGCGTGGACGACTATCCCCACCAGTTTTCCGGCGGCATGCGCCAGCGCGCCATGATCGCCATCGCGCTCGCGCCATCGCCGAAGCTCCTCCTCGCTGATGAACCGACCACGGCCCTGGATGTCACCATTCAGGACCAGATCCTTAAACTGATCCTGCGCCTGCGGACCGAGCTTGGCATGAGCCTGTTGCTGGTGACCCACGATCTCGGAGTCATCGCCCAGACCTGCGACCATGTCGCGGTGATGTATGCCGGGCGGGTCGTCGAGCAGGCGCCCGTCGCCGAGTTGTTACGCGAACCGCGCCATGCCTACACGCGCGGCCTGCTGGAATCGCTGCCGATGGCCGGCCATGCGCGCCGGCCGCTCCGACCTATCCCCGGCAGCCCGCCGGGACCGGACAGCCGCCCCGCCGGCTGCGGCTTTTCCCAGCGCTGCCGCTTCGTCACCGACGATTGCCGCAAAACGCCGCCGCCGCTTGTCGATACGGGCAGCGGACATCTGTCGGCCTGCATCCATCATGATCGCCTGGCGATGGAGGCGCGATCATGAGCCCGGATGCAGTGGCCCCCATCCTGCAGATTACCGGTCTCAGCAAGCATTTCGCGCCCCGGCATGGTTTTCTCGGCTTTTCGCGGCGCAAGTCGCGTACGCTGTTGCATGCCTTGCGCGAGGTCAGCTTCGATGTCCGGCGCGGCGAAACGCTCGGCATTGTCGGCGAGTCCGGTTGCGGCAAATCGACCTTGGCCCGCTGCCTGGTCCGCTTGCATGAACCGAGCGACGGCATGATCCGCTTCGACGGGCGCGATGCCTTGCAATTCAGCGGCGATGAAAGGCGCGCCTACCATCGCCGTGTGCAGATGGCTTTCCAGGATCCCTACGGCTCCCTCAATCCGCGAATGACCGTCGGGCAGACCTTCGCGGAGGCGATCCGATTCCACAATCTCCGCCCGCGCCAGCAGACGCAGGCGCGCGTCGCCGAATTGCTCGACCTGGTCGGGCTGCCGCAGAACGCCGCGCAGCGCTATCCCCGCGAGTTCAGCGGCGGACAGCGGCAGCGCATCGGCATCGCCCGCGCCCTGGCCGTCGAGCCCGATGTCCTGATCGCTGACGAGATTGTCTCCGCGCTCGATGTCTCGGTGCAGGCGCAGATCATCAATCTGCTGCTGGAGCTGCAGGACAGGCTGGGGCTGACGATTCTGTTCATCGCCCACGATTTGCGGGTCGTCCGCCATCTCTCCCATCGCGTCGCCGTCATGTATCTGGGCTCGATCGTCGAACTCGGCGAGACCGAGCGGCTGTTCAAGGTGCCCGCCCATCCCTACACCGCCGCACTGTTGGCGGCGGCGCCAGAGATCGATGCGCCGCGGCGGGAGTTGCGCGAGGCGGTCAAGGGCGAGCTCCCCAGCCCCTTCGATCTGCCCAGCGGCTGCACTTTCCGCACGCGCTGCCCTTACGCCACCGAACTCTGCGCGCGCGAGCGCCCTCTGCTGCAACCGGACTCCGCCGGCAAGCTCGTCGCCTGCCATCATCCTCTGGCCGTCGGCTAGGCGGCAGTGTGGCGCGGCACGGCCAGAAGGAAACGCTACAGATTCGTTTGCTGATAGCCGCGGCTGACGACAGCCGATACCTCGCGCTGCAACCAAGCCAGATTCTTGGCTTTTTCGCCGAAGCGCTCGGGCGCAAAGGCCGCTGTGTCGAAGCGGGGCTTCGTCCCCGAAACCAGGTCGGCGATCATATGCCCCGCCGCGGCGGAATAGGTAACCCCGCCGGAATTCATCGCCGTGCAGATATAGAGGCCCTCGATGGCCGATGCCGGCCCGATAAGCGGCATGTCATCAGGCGTGAAGGACTCCGGCCCATTGACAAACCGGCGAATGGGCGCGGTCTCCAGGATCGGAAAGACCGAAGTGGCTTTCTCAAAATACGGCGCGAATTTATCCCAGTCTGGTTCCAGCAGCGTAAAGGCAAAGGGATCAGGAAGGGCTGCCGCGTCCAACGTCTTCGCGTTCTCGTCGAAAGAGCCGACCATCATGCCGCCGACCTCCTCCCGGCCATAGAACAGGTCTTCGGGCGCAACAAAGGATGGCGTTTCCCGCGGCAACCGTGGCGTGACATCGGCGATGACATAGAAATGCTCGCAGGCCCATTGGGCCACAGGCAGGCCGGCGCGCTGCAGGAGATCGCGCGACCACAGGCCGGCCGAAACGACGACTTGATCGGCTTCGAACAGACCCTTCGTCGTTTCCACGCCGCGGATACGGCCGCTATGCAGCGAGAGGCCCGTCACCTTGCAGTTCTCGACGATCCGCACGCCGCGCGCCCGCGCTCCCTTGGCATAGGCCGCCGTCAGGTCGGCGGGATTGAGACGGCCTGAAAGCGGATTGAACCAGGCCGCCGTGATGGCCTCGCCACGCAGCAGCGGGTGCAGGCGGGCCGCCTCGGGGCCCGTGACGATCCGCGAATCTACGCCGCGATCCTTGGCCGCTTCCTGATAGCGTTCAAGGCGGCGGATGGCTGCCTGTCCATGGGCCAGAAACAGGCGTCCGGTCTTGAGCCAGCCTGTCTCCTGGCCGGTTTCCACTGTCAGCCGGGCAATGGTTTCGAATGCATAGAGCACGTTCTCGTCATGGCTCGCCCCCGGACGCCATGTCAGGTTGCCGGCGGAATGCCAGGTCGTGCCCGAGCCCAGCCGGTCCCGTTCCAGAAGCACGACCTCGCCAAGATCCCGTTGCGACAAGTGCCAGGCAATGCTGCATCCGACAACACCGCCACCGACAACAAGGATGCGCCTAGCCATTGCCCTCTATTCCTGCCGATGTTGCGAATGCCCGTCTGCGACGGCTATGCCCGTGGCTGCGGAACCGACAGGCCGAGCGCCTGCGCGACCTGCCGGCGCTGCTGCAAGAACTGATCCCGGTAGTGTCCCTTCGGCTTCTCATAGTAGCCGCTGCGCGCAAGCGTATAGAGACCTTGGCGCTTCAGATCGGCGAGACTCTCCGCCATTTTCAGCGCCATCAGGTTCGGATTGAGAATGACCACATCCGGCGCCGCGTTGGTGCGCATGACATAGCGCTGGTAGCACGCCGCGACGATTGTGCACCCCATGACGATCGCTTCAGCGCGCGTTTCGGCCATGATCCGGCGCGCATGTTCGATCGTGTCGCGCGCCACCGCATCGGGATCGAGCACCATGTCCTTGACCCACCATTCGATGCAGCGCACGCCGCGGCAACTGCCGGCGAGCCCGCTTTGTTGCACCAGATCCTCGAGATACGGCACCGCCTTGTGATGGTCGGTGACGACCGTATAGCTGTGCCCGAAATAGCTCGCCATCTGCATGGAGGCTTCGAGCGGCCCAACTACCGGGATGTCCACCAGTTCTCGCGCCACCCGCACACCCGGGTCATAGCAGCAGCCGACGATAACCGCGTCATAATTTTCCTCTTCGGCCTGCATGACCCGTTCGAAGACGACGGTCTCCATGAGATGCTTGTTGTAGTAGTAGTCTATGTCCGGCGGCGCGTTGCGCAAATGCCGGATAGTGACCTGGGTATCCGGCGAGGCGCAGGGCAGCAATGTTTCGGCAATTAGCCCGTCATAGGCTTCCGTCCCGAACGGATTGATGAATTCGATTTTGCGTCCCATCTCTGCCTCGTCTACCAGCGTCGATGCTGGTCGTTGTTGGAGCGGAGCCCCGGCCGGTCGAATCGGAAATGCTCCAGATCGAAATCCGGCCGCTCGCCGGTCATCGACTGCGCGAGAATCTTGCCCGACAGGGGCCCGGCGAGATTGCCGAAGACATGGCCCGCATTCAGCATCAGGCCGTCCATGCCGGGAACGGGTCCGATGATCGGCAACGCGTCCGGCGTCTGGGGCAGCAGGCCGGCCCAGATCCGCTCGACAGCCAGGGATTTAATCGGCGGCATCGCTTCGCTGAGCACCGCCAGGGTCAACGCCAGGCCGGATACCGTCGGCCGGTCGTCCAGGCCGGGGAAATCCATCGGGCATCCCAGGAGGATGCGGCCGTCCTCGCGCTGCACGGCGAGCTCCAGGAACTCGACCCCGTCGAACGTGCTCTCGAGCGGATGGGAGGCACCGACATCGCTGTATGCAGGCAGATCGCGGATGAAGGCATATTGCTTCAATGCCGTTGGTCCGTAGAGCAGAGGTTCGAATCTGAAGGGCGCCGGTTCGGTCTCGACGACCTGCAGCCGCATGGCGGTGATCGGCACGTCAATGCCGTGCGGCGCCAGCAGCTTCGGAGTCCAGGAACCGGCCGCGAGGATCACCGTACCGGCGGTGAAATTGCCGGCTTTGGTGCGAATGCCGGTACAGCGCTGCCCTTCCATTATGAGGGCTTCGACTCGCGCACCGGACAGCAGGCGGGCGCCATGCCGCTCGGCGCCGGCAACCAGGGCCTCGACCAGCTTCCGGGTATTCTGATGCGCATCCAACGGATTCCAGGTTGCTCCGGCGACGCGATCGGACAGCGCGGGGCAATGCTCGCGTGCCTGCTTCCCGTCGATCAGCTCCATCGGCAACCCCGCCGCGCGGCGCTCGGCGACAAGGGACTCGAACAGCGGCCGCTGCCGCTCATCGAAGAAATAGATCATGCCGCCACTCGGCCGGAATTCGAACCCGTCCAGTTCCTGTGCCAGGTCATCGGCGAGCCGGCGGCCGACCATTCCCAATTCCATCTGCAGCCCGGCGCGGCGCGTATGGAGCCACTGATATCCGGGATTGCGGCCGGACGCGCCCCAGGCAGGCGTCTCCGCCTCAACCAGCAGGACGCTGACTTTGCGGCACGCCAGGAAGTATGCCGTGGCGGCGCCGACGATGCCGCCGCCGACGACGATGACGTCGGCATCGCTCATGCCGCCGGCTCCGGCGTCTCGAACCAGTCCTTGAGATGGAAGGAACTGCGCGTATCGATGCAGATTCTCTTCCGCGACATATATTCCTCGACGCCGGCCATGCCGAGCTCACGGCCGATACCCGAGAGGTGGCGGCCGCCGAACGATGTCTCGGCGTGACGGATGTAGTGGGTGTTTATCCAGAGATCGGCCACATCCACCCTGCGCGCCAGCCGCAGCGCCCGGTTGATGTCCTGCGACCAGATCGAGCCGCCAAGGCCGTATGGCGTGCTATTGGCCATGGCGAGCGCCTCGTCCTCACTGTCGAAGCTGCGGATCAGCAAGACTGGGCCGAACACCTCCTCCTTCGCCAAGCGCGACGCCGCCGGCAAATCGACAAACACCGTAGGCGGCAGAAACAGATCCTTCCTGTCACCGGGATCGCCGCCGACAACCGCGCGGCCGCGTTCGGCGAGCCCGAGGCGGATGTAGCTAACGGCCTTGTCATACTGCTTGCGCGAGGCCATAGGCCCCACCAGAACCGCAGGATCGAGAGGATTGCCCGATGGTAGCTTCCTCGTGCGGGCGACAACGCCCTCGACAACTCGGTCATAGACCGACCGGTGCACGATGAGGCGAGTGCAGGCGGTGCAGGATTGCCCTGCATACATGAAGGCGCCGTAGGTCACGGCATCAAGGCAGCGTTCCAGGTCGGCATCGGGCATGATGAGCGCCGGAAACTTGCCGCCGCATTCGAGGGAGACTTTCGCGAGGCGCTTGGCCGCACGCTCCATGATCCGGATGCCTGTGGCCGTGCTGCCGGTGAAGGATATCTTGTCGACGCCGGGATGGGCGACCAGCGCCTCGCCGGTCGGGTCACCCGGTCCATGCACCAGATTGATCACGCCGCGGGGAAACACCCCGCAATCATGTGCGACTTCGATCAGCGCCGCCGTCGATGCCGGCGTGATCTCGGAGGACTTGACCACCGTCGTGCAGCCGGCTGCGAGCGCCGCACCGAGCTTGCGCACGGCCAGATCGACCGGGTCATTCCAGGGAATGATCAGCGCTGCTACGCCCAGCGGTTCGGGCAGCGTCATGTCCCAGACTTCCGGCGCCGTCACCGCGGTGATCTGGCCCTCCAGCAGCCGCGCGGCGCCCGCGAAGAAGCGCAGCTTGTCCACCGCGCCGTGAATTTCGCGCGCCATGTTGACGCGTACGGGCTTGCCCATCTCATAGGCGATGAGCTCGCTGATCTCCTTGCCGCGGGCAGCCAAGGCATCGGCGAAGGTCAGCAGCGCGGCGGCGCGCTCCGAACCTTTCTTCCATCGCCAGTCGCCGCGGTCGAAGGCCAGCCGGGCGGCTTGCACCGCGGCATCTACGGCTGCAGCGTCGCTCACAGGCGCAGAGGCGAGCGGCGCTCCGGTGACGGCGTTCCAGCTCTGGAAACGTTCTGCCTTTGGATCAACCCAGCCGCCGTCGACATAATTCCTGACGTTCTTCATGCGGCTGTCAGCCTCGATCCCGCTCATCTCACTTGCCTGCCTGCATTTCCGCCACGACCGCAGCCGCCACCAGATCAAGCCCTCTGTCCAGTTCGTCCTGGTCGATGACCAAAGGCGGCGACAGCTTTATGACATTGTCGTCGTAGCCGCCGCGGCCGACGAGAACGCCTTGGGCGCGAAGGCGCCGCAGGATGGCTGCCGCGCGGCCGGCAGCCGACGTTCCGTCTTGCTCGACAAGTTCGATGCCGAACCAAAGGCCGCAGCCACGCAGCTCTGCGATGCCCGCAACGCCGGCGAAAGCGGTCCGCAGCCGAAGCAGCGCGGACGATTCCAGCCTGGCCGCCCGCTCCGCCAGCCGCTCGTCGCGCAAGACGCCGATCGCGGCCGTTGCCGCCGCCAGATTCAAGTTGTTTGTCAGGAAGGTCGACGTATAGGAGTCCGGCGGCCAGTCCATCACCTCGGAACGGCCCATGACGGCCGCGACCGCGACGCCGCCGCCGATTCCCTTGCCGACTGTCATCAGATCCGGCGTGACACCTGCCCGTTCCATCGCCCACATGTGGCCGGTGCGCCCGCAGCCGGATTGGATCTCATCGACGATCATCAGCGCGCCCGTGCGATCGCAAAACGCCCGCAGGCGGCCCAGGAAGTCCGGCGGCGGTATCACCACGCCGCCATTGCCCTGAATCGGTTCGAGTACGACCGCCGCGATTGGCCCAATGCCGCCGGCGGGGCCGGCAAGTCTCTCGAGCGCATCGATGGCAATGTCGCTGGCCTGCTTCCCCAGGCGCAGCGGATACGGATACGGCGCGAAATGGGCCGAAGGCGGCAGGCCGAGGGCCTCGCGGTACCGGGCTTTGCCGGCGAGCCCGACAGTGCCTACGGAACGGCCGAAATAGCCGCCGGAGAAGGCAATGATTTCGCCGTCACGACGCGTCCGCGCGAGGGCAACCGCAATCTCGTTCGCCATCGCGCCGGACATCGCCGGCAGGAAGCGGGTCAGCCCAGCGGGAGCAATCGACTCCAGGGCCTCGAGGAATTCGGCCCGCACCCGCGATGGATGAGCGGAGGGGCAATGCATGAGCCGGCCAGCTTGCTCGCGGATCGCTGCAACCACTTTCGGATGGCCATAGCCGATCGCCGCGACGGCAAATCCGCCATAGAGATCGAGATATGCTTTTCCGTCGGCGTCATGGATCCAGCAGCCCTCGGCGCGCTCCCATGTCATGGGTGGATCTTCGGCAAAGGTCCGCAATCCGCCGCCTTCCAGGCGCCGCAGCCGGGCCGTGATATCGCCGCCGGCCGCACCGGGCGCCGCCGATGGCTCGGGGCGCGCAGCGCTCATACGCGGACTTCGCCGTTCTCGACGATCACCTCGCCGTCGATTTCGATGCGCACGTTCAGCAACATGCCGTCCAGATGCACATCGCTCGTTACCGCGCCGCCATAGCCCGCGGCGGAATCGCCCAGCGCCATATGTGCCGTGCCAAGCCGTTTCTTCACCTCGGTGATGCCGCCGGTCAGCCGTGACTTCGGATTGAGGCCGATGCCGAGCTCGGCGATGTTCGTTGCGTTCTTGACGCCGTCGATGTGGGCGACGAGCGCCCGCGCTTCGACACCGCCGTCGATCTTCACGCACTCGCCCTCTTTCACCGTCAGCACGATCGGCTCCCCCAGGCGGCCGATATCGGTCATGATATGCTCAAGAACGATGCGCCCTTCTGTCGTGCCTTCAAGGGGCGGCAACGATACTTCGCCGCCGGGGAAGGCCGAGACTTCGCCCGGGTTCCGGCATACGCCTGTGAGCCAGCCGACCGGTTTCCGCCCTTCGATGACCATGGTCACCTCGGTTCCCGCCGGCGTCGTGACCTTCGCACGTTTGCCGCGCGCCAGTCTGTCGCGCAGCCGTTCCGCCTGTTTTCTGATTTCCAGGAAGTCGGCAGTCATCGCCCCGTCGATCCAACCGTCCTCGAGATAAGGCGCATTGAAGACGCCACGGGCGCCCGCAAGCTTCGCCTGATTCTTGGCTTCTATGTGATACATCGACCGGCTGGCCGCGGCGACCACGACGTTGGCCTTGCACATGGCGGCGGCAATCGGCGCAGGCGGCTCCATGCCACTTTTCGCCAGCGCCGCCATCATGGTCACGACGGGGAGTCCGCCGACCGCATAGGTCTGCCCGGCCAGCGCCTGCCAGATCGAGGGACTGGTGCGATCGTCGACCACGATCACGACAGATTCGCCCTGCTTGACCGCCATATAGTCGGCGATCACGCGATGCGCCGTGCGCGCCACCTCAATTGCTATCGTCACAGGCCTTCCCCCGCGTATTGATATTTGATATTGTAGATCATATCAAATATACGAAGACAGACCGCGTCAAGCGCAAACAGTTGGAACCGAAATGGAAGCCTCAGATCCTACCAATATGGCGGCGGATCGCCCGTTCACGACCAAGACGGAATGGGTCTATCAGCAGCTCCGCGCCCGAATACTCGGCGGCAAGGACAAGCTCGATCCCCGGCTTCGCTTGTCGACCTTGGCGCAGGAATTCAGGATCAGCGAAATGCCCGTGCGCGAGGCGCTGCGGATGCTGCAACGCGACGGCCTGGTGAGCATGGAAAGCCACCGCGGGGCGACGATCGTCGATCTCAGCTGGGAGCATGCCGCAGCGATCGTTTCCATGCGCATGCATCTGGAGATCCTCGCCGTGCGCGAAGCCGCCGGCCGCCATTCACCGGAAGCTCTCCAGGGCATTGAACGGGTCCTGAAGCGGATGGATGACGAGGCGGCTGGAAATCGGGCCGAACAGTTTTCCCAGAGTAATCGCGATTTCCACACGAAGCTCTATGAGCCGGGAGTCAACGAGGCCTTGAAGGAGGAAATCCAGAGCTTGTGGGACCGGGTCTGGCGCGCCCGCACGTCATCGATCTTTGCCGTCGAGCCATCGCGCATGACGCAAGCTCAGCAAGAGCACCGCAAGATCTTCGCCGCGGTGCGCAAGGGCGACCCCGAAGCTGCCGCGACGGCGATGGATCAGCACCGCAGCCGCACCATGGCGTGCTGGAATTGGCTCGCCGGCAGCGAGCGGACCTAGCGAAGGGGAAAGTGGCGGAGGGGAGGGGATTCGAACCCCTGATACGGATTTAAGTCCGTATAACGGTTTAGCAAACCGCCGCCTTCAGCCACTCGGCCACCCCTCCGCAGGGGTCTGCAATCTTGTCGATGAATGGCTTGCATCACGGCGTATGCGAGCGCGCCCCTTCTAGAGGTCCTGATGGCGGATGTCAATTTGGCTCGGCGGGTGGCTGAGGAACAGACTGCAGGACCTTGCTGGGGCTGGATTTCCCCGGCCCAGTTGATTCGCCCGGCCGCGCTCCCGGGCCCGGGCGGTGCCAGGACACCACGGCTTCTGGACACTACTGTCCGTAACCTCTCGTCCATATTTACCGGTCCTTCACCGTAGCGGTTTCCCGCGGCTTTCCGGGCGCAGAATTTTTTCCGTAGCAACTCATTCTTAAGTGCCGTTTCACGCTTTGTTAGCGGGCGGCGGCGCAGGATCGCCTCGTTAACGCTATCAACGGGAGGAATTCAATGTCTCTGTCAAAGCGCTCAATCGAAGCCCTGGTCGACCTGGTCGAAATCAAGCTGTCCTGCCTGGACGTGTTCGACCGCGAGGATGCCCGCGAGAAGGCGATCCTGGAGAACGCCCGCCGCGAGCTGATCGCGATCGCCGCCGGCAAGCGCGCCGCCGCCGTCACCGCCCAGCCTGCCGCTCAGCCCACCGCCTAGCCTACCCACCGAAATCGAGGGCGCGGGGCAGATCCCTGCCCCGCCGCCTCCTCGAACCCGGTTTCGCCGACACACGGCCCGCGCCCTCTCAGCGCGGGTAATTTTTTCCCCTCTCACTGACCCTTCAGCGCCTGATCGAAATCGGCGATGAGATCGCGCGCGTCCTCGATGCCCGCGGAGAGCCGCAGCAGATCCTTCGGCACCGGGCTATCGGGCGGCTCGACGCTGGCGCGATGCTCCACCAGGCTCTCCACGCCGCCGAGGGACGTCGCGCGCTTCCATAGCTGCAGCCGCCCCGCCGCCTTCAGCGCCCCTTCCCGCCCGCCCTTGACCCGCACCGACAGCATGCCGCCGAAGCCGCCTGTCATCTGGCGCTTCGCCACCGCATGGCCGGGATCGTTGCCGAGGCCGGGATAGAGCACCGCCTCCACGCCCGGGTGCCCTTGCAGATGCTCGGCCACCTTCTGCGCATTGGCGCAGGACTCCCGCAGCCGCAGATGCAGCGTGCGCAGGCCGCGCAGCAGCAGCCAGGCCTCGAAGGGACCGAGGGCGCCGCCATTATTGTCGCGGATGCCGCTGACCCGCTGCCAGAACTCGTCGTCCTTGGCCGCGATCAGCGCGCCGCCGAGCACGTCGCTATGGCCGTTGAGATACTTGGTGCAGGAATGCATGACGATGTCGGCGCCCAGCGCCAGCGGCCGGGTGAGCAGCGGCGTCGGCACGGTGTTGTCCACGGCCAGCCGCGCGCCGGCGCCGCGGGCGATCTCGGCCATGGCCGCCAGATCGGTGACGCACCAGGTGGGGTTGGCCGGCGTCTCCACCCAGATCAGCTTGGTCTTTCCCGGGCGCACCGCCGCGCGCACCTTGTTGGCGTCGGTCATGTCCACGAGATCCACCGCGATGCCCCAGGGCTGCAGCCAGCCGGCGAGCCAGCTCCGCAGCGCCCAGTACATCACCTGGGGCGCAATGACATGGTCGCCGGGCTTCAGCGCCTGGAACACCGCCGTCGCCGCCGCCATGCCCGAGCCGAACAGCATCGCCGCCGCGCCGCCCTCCAGCGAGGCCAGCACCGCCTCGGCCGGCAGATGGGTCGGGCCGATGGGGCGGCTGTAGGAATTCTCGAACTGCAGCTTGTAGGCGGCATCGCGCAGAAAGGTGGTGGAGGGATGGATCGCCGGCACCAAGCCGCCGAACTGCGGATCATGGGCGCCGAGCCCCTGGGCGAGCTGGGTGCCGGGACGGAGGGGGGTGGGCTGGACCATGGGGGCTCCTGGGGGTGTGCGCGGGGTGCCGCGGATTTCATGAGGATTCCGAGCGATCGACCCCATGCCAAGCGAGAAATTGTCTCATCACAAAGTCACGAAGGACACAAAGGTGGCGTGCCTGAATACCGGTTTGCGATTGGCTTGCAGTTATCGAAAGGGCGTAGGGGCGACCTGCGGTCGCCCGTCACCGTCTCGTCGTACTTCGGGCGAGCGCCAGGCAGATCGCGAGGCGATCTGGCGGAGGTCGCCCCTACAGAACCTTCGTGCCCTTTGTGACTTCGTGGTGAACCCTTCTTCTTCTGATCCAGCGGCGCCGGCGAAAAAACTGAATTCCGTGCGATCGACCCCATGCCAAGCGAGGACGGCATCCGCATCCCGCTGGACGAAGCCGGCGCCGCTGGACGCGGACGGGCCTCGGCGCGGCGGCGCCGCCGGGGAGACCGGAGCGGAAACTCGGCACGCGGGAAGTTGACATTCGCCAGGCGCACGAGCCCGGCCAGGCGGCGGGCGGTCAGCATGGTCTCGCGCCGGAGCGCCCGGATCGCGGCACTGTCGAAGCCATGCTTCCAGCGGGCCCGCTGCGACCGGGCGAGCCCTTCCGCCGTCCGCGGCCCGGTGCTGAGCCCGCCATGCATGCGGCAGCGGCCGTTCTTCATCGCCGGCTGCCGGCAGCAACCGCCGGAGCGGGTGCGGGCGCCGCAGCGAGGGGCTTTTGCGTAATCGCCGGGGCGGTTGCCGTGGCGGAGCCAGCCGCGGCGGGGTGGTGATAGAAGCAAGTTGGGGGTAATTTTCCTGGTTTGGACGGGTACGATCATGGACAACTCCAGAACATAGATTGTTTGCGTAAATTATACCCAAAATACATAAATCGAGCAAGAGCGATTCTGTCTGGCGGCAGCTATCCGTAGCAGATCGAATTGCGTAGGCTGAGATGGGCGAGGTTTACGAGGAAAGATGGCGGACCTGATGAGTTTCTTCATAGTCGTCGGCGAGCCTATGCTCGATCCCATAGCGATGGTCGTATGGGTCGCCGCCGGATGGCGTTCCCGCAGTCTGCTCGTTGCTGCCTTTACTGGCGGTGCTTTGGGGATCGCGATGGTAGCATTGGTCGCCTGGCTAAATGACGGGTTCGGTCCTTCGGCCATCCTTCAGGGATCCGGCAAGATACTGGCTGGAGTTATCGTCTCTGCAGCGACCTGGTTCATTGCTAGGCAGCTCCGCCGCGCACGATCAAGCAGCGGTTCCGTTTAGCCTCTTGTGCGGCCGCTTCTGCATCATCACCGCCCGTGACAAATCGCGGGACTATCATATTGCCTTGTGGAGACGTTGGGAGATAGAGAAGGATTTTGGATTCTGCAACCTTGAGGGCCGACCGATTGAGCGAGGGTAGCGAGCCAGGCGTTGAAGTGTCGCTGGCCGAGTGTTGGCAGCGTCGGCAGCTGCCTTTGATCGCTGCAATATACTATGCCGATGGGCGTGCAGTACCGATGCTTGTCCGGGAAATCCCGCAACCCCAACCTGGGAAATTCGTATTCAAAGTCAGCCACGGTGACACGACAACAATTACTCGGCTCAATGCGAAAAGTGAAGGGCGTGGTCATATGATAATGCTAGTCGAGCCAGCGATGGATCGGCAACGCAATCTTTCCGTGTATTGCGGTGAGGGAGGGTTTGGAGGCGATGGCTATGTCGCTTTGGTCAGCGCCGAAAGCGATGAGCCGATCTGGATCGCGTTCTTCGACACGTCAAATCCCTTCGTTTCAGTCGAACTGACTGCCGACAATGTCATCGCTACTTCGAATCATGGCAATCGCTGGAGCTTTCCGATTGAAGCGCCGGAGAAGGTAACGGTATCGATTTGAACATCGTCCAGAGCTGAACACCGAGCGAATGGATGATGAGGTAACGAACGATCCAGGCAAACTCATCATCACTGAGCACTGGAAAAATTCATGGCAAGAGACATCATTCGAACGACTGATACCCCGTCCCCGCCGCCGACATACAGCCAAGCGGTACGGGCAGCGGATCTTGTGCTCGTTTCAGGAACAGGGGCCGCACGCTCCTCCAATTTGGGGGAAGACAGTCGAACATTAATTCGATGATCATAGGCGGTGCTAACTCTGCGATCGATGGAGGCGGCCATGGTCAGCTTACGTCAGGCGCACTTTCCGACGAGAACAATCTGTTTCACTGCGCTACTAACAAGATTGTTCCTGTTTTCTGCGAGTTTGGCGATCGCCGGCGATTCCATACCAGCAGCTGACGATCCAATCGAACTTCAACGCACTTGGGATAGTAATGCGATCTATCTCAATCTGCCGGCTCAGAGCATCGACGTTTCGTGGGTGCCAGATCCCAAAGCCCGCAACGAAATTTTTGCAAAAATTCCAACGGACGCCAAACTGCCAGCGATACTATTCCTCCATGGTTGCGATGGAATATTCTCCGAAGGATCGTTCCTAAAGGTACTCGCGGCTCACGGTTACGCGGTATTCGAGCCCAATAGTTTCGCGCGGAAATATCGGCCGGTAGTTTGCGTACCGAAGGATCTCAACGATCCAGTGGTCACATGGTCAGCTGAAGCAACGCTCGCTGAAATTGCCTACAACCTGCAACAGTTGCGTACGCTTCCATGGATCGATCCATCACAAATATTTCTAATGGGTCATAGCCGCGGTGGAGAATTCACTGCTTGGTACTCCGGTGACGGAATCCGCGCTCGCGTCGCCATGGGTGCGACCTGCTGGCGAGGCATTCGCGGCGAATCGCCTCTTCTGGCCATTTTTTCGAAGCATGATTCAGCTGTCGCCGACTGGCGCCCCGATCGCTGTAACGCTGCTGATACCTACATGGAGATTGAAGGCACAACCCACGCCGTGTTCACAATCCTCGAAGTCAGAGATGAGATCATCAATTGGTTGAATCAGTTTGCGGGGATTCCGTAGAAAACGGTTATCGGTACCGACTAAACCAAGCATAGTCGCGCGGTGCTATCGTAAACGTCTGATCTCGCAGCACTGGAGAAGCTTATGGCAAGAGACATCATCCGAACGCCTGACGCCCCGCCCCCGCCGCCGGCCTACAGCCAGGCGGTGCGGGCGGCGGGGCTTGTGTTCGTTTCCGGTACGGGGCCGCAGGATCCGGTGACCGGGAAGATCGTCGGGGAGACGATCCAGGAGCAGACCCGGCAGTGCCTGAAGAATGTGTCCGCCATCCTCGAGGCCGCGGGCACGTCCCTCGATCGGATCGCGAGCGCCACCGTCATTCTTCTTGAGGAATCGGATTTCGCCGGAATGAATGAAGAGTGGGTCAAGTGGTTTCCGGTAAGCCCGCCGGCGCGGCAAGGCGCGAAGCTGCCCGTGCAAATCCCCGGCCTGCGAGTGTCCATCGCGGCCATTGCCGAGGCCTGATCCTTCGATCGCTTTTGCGTTCGTGCAGTGCTTGATGCGGGAGTGCTCCCAGACCCCTCACCCACACAGCAGTCGCTTCGCGACCGCTGTGATCCCTCTCCCCTCAAAGGGGAGAGGGGACAAGGAAAGGTGCGTCCTCTGAAACCTTGACCGTTTTAAGACGACCGGTCATATTCCCGTCATGCCGCGTCCCAGCAAGCGCGCCGATATCGTCACGCATGGCCTTGAGGTCGTGCACCGGAACGGCTTGGCCGCCTCCGGTGTCGCGGAGATCGTCGCGGCGGCGGGGGTGCCGAAGGGGTCGTTCTACAATCACTTCAAGAGCAAGGACGATTTCGGCAATACCGTGCTGTTAGCCTATTTCGCCGAGGTCTCCGAGGCCCTGGACGAGGAGCTGCGGCCCGATGGCAGGAAGGCCCTGGCGCGGCTCAAGGCGTACTTCAAGCGGCTGCGGGTTCACAACGCCAAGACCGGATTCATGCGTGGCTGCCTGCTCGGCAATATCAGCGCGGAATCTTCGACGGTGAATGCCGGGACGCGCGCCCTGATCGAGCGGCTGCTGTCGGAATGGAGCGGGAAACTCAGGACCTGTGTTGCCGAAGGCCAGCGCGCCGGCGACATCCGCGCCGACCCGGCCGCTGTAAAGCTGGCGCGGATCCTGCTCAATTCCTGGCAGGGCGCGGTGCTGCGGTCGAAGGTGGAGCGCGGGCCGGCGGCGCTCGACGATTTCATCGACGTCCTGCTGCCGCAGCTGCTCTCCCCCAGACCGCGCCGATGAGCTTCGCGCCCCTGTCGCCGCGGGACATTCCGCGGCTCGCGCCCCTGTGGCTGAAGCTGCACCGGCATCATCAGCGGCTGGCGCCCGAGCTTGCGCCCTACGTTTCCGACGAGGCCTCCTGGGCGTTGCGCAGCCGGCAATACCGCGAGGCGCTGGAGAGCGGCGGCTTCGGCTTCATTGCCGCCGATGGCGCGGGCGATGCCGGCTACCTCCTCTGCGCCAAGCGGCCGATGCAGTGGCAGGCCACCTTTCCGCTGCCGCCGCTGCTGTGGGAGCTGGTGACGATCTATGTGGAGCCGCGGCAACGTGGCAGCGGCATGGGTTCGGCGATGCTGCGCGCCATGGAAGAGCGCATCGCCGCGACCGACACGCCGACCAAGCTGATCGGCCTGATCCCGCAGAACCGCCGGGCCGCGGCATTCTACCGGGCGCGCGGCTATGTGCCGGCCTGGCTCACGCTCACGCGGTTCCGCCGGCCCGCGCAGACGGGCGCGCACTCGGGCGCCGATATATCTGAATTCCCGCCGGGGAATGTGGACGCGCTTGCGCCGCTATGGCTGGAGCTTCATCACCACCACCAGGCGGTTTCGCCCGGCCTTCGGCCGTTTCTCGACGACGCGAATTCCTGGCCGGTCATTGCGGCGCTGTTCGAGAAGAGCGCGAAAGACGGGCTGCTCTTCGTGGCGCGGGTGGGCGGCCGGCTGGCCGGCGTCGCCAGTGCCGCGATCTACGGCGTCGCGGACCTGCCGGGCTATGCCGATACCTGGGCCACCGGCGGCAAGATTGCGGAAACCAAGTTCCTGGTGGTGCGGGAGGAGTTTCGCGGACAGCGCATCGGCGCGGCCTTGATGGACCGGGTCGAACGGGAGATCGCCCGCCGCGGCGCGCCAGACCATTTCATCGGCGCGATCGAGCCGAACGCCGGCGCCATCCGCTTCTATGAGTCCCGCGGCTTCCGGCCGGCGTGGCTGGAGCTGCTCAAGACTCGATAGAATCCGCTCATGCCGTCGGTGTGCAAGTGCTCCCGCCCGTTCAGCGAATGTTGCGGGTGAGGGCCGGCGCGGGTAGGCTTTGGCGAAATGAGCGGGCGCTTCACGCGCGGCGTCAGTGCGTGGCTTGATGCGCGAGTGCTCCCAGCCCCCTCACCCGGCGATCGGCCGCGGCGCGGCCGATTGCCGCCCTCTCCCGCAAGGGGAGAGGGGTCAGTAAGAGTTGCGTCAGTTCACGCGCATATTGCTTTGATGCTTCTTATACAGTGTGGCGCCGAAGTGGAGGCCGCGCTGCATGGCGTGAGGAAAGGTTAGGCGCAACGCCGCCGTGCCGATGGATTCCGGCCCCTACCTGCGCGCGGCGATATGCTCCGCCAGATACTCGGCATCGTGCCAGACGCCCCAGATGAAGGGAGAGGCTCTGCGCGACAGCCAGGCCAGGCCCAGGAAATAAAGCCCGGGCACCTCGGAGACGCCGCGCTCATGCAGCGGCGTGCCCTTCGCGTCGAATGCGCCGGCCTTCAGCCAGCCGAAATCGAGGGCAAAGCCCGTCGCCCAGACGATCGAGGTTATTCCGGCCTCTGCCAGGTTCAGTTGAAGAATAGGGTCGGTCACGCAGGGCGGATCCGCTTCGATCTTGCGGGCCTCCGGTTCTTCGGGCAGGTCGAGACCGTTCTTGGCGACATAGGCGTCGGCAGCGTCCAGCACCGACAGGTAGTTCGCATCACCGGCGGCGAGATTGCGCGCGAGATCGGGCGCGCAATGCATCACGCCGTCCTTGAACGGTCCCGCGCGGCCCAGCAGAGTGATCCCGCGCGCGGCAAGGCGCCGGAAGTCCACGGTGTGGCCGCCATTGGCGCCGCTGACCGAGATCGTGACATGTTCCATGCCCGGTTCGCGGGTCTTGTCGTCCCAGTGGCCCAGCACCCCCAGCCACCAGACGAAATCCTTGCCGCGATAGGCCCGGGGCGGCCGGTCGTGCGGGCCGATCGACAGGTAGACGCGCTTGCCCGCGCGCAACAGCTCGTCGGCGATCTGGGCGCCCGAAGATCCGGCGCCGACCACCAGCACCGCACCGTCAGGCAACTGGCCGGGATTGCGGTAGGCGTTGGAATGGATCTGCATAATCCCGGCATCCGGCGGCACGACGGCGGGGATGATCGGGCGTTGAAAGGGTCCGGTGGCGGCGACCAGGTTGGTGGCCTCGATCACGCCGCCGGAGGTTTCGGCGCGAAAGCCCGGCCCGCCGGCTTTCCTTTCAACCGATTTCACCAGGACGCCGCAGCGGATCGGGCATTCGATCTGACGGGCATAGGCTTCGAAATATTCGACGATCCTGTCCTTGGTGGCGAAGCTGTCGGGATCGATGCCGGCGAAGGTCATGTTGGGAAATCTGTCGTGCCAGGCCGGACCATTGGCGACCAGGGAGTCCCATCTTTCCGTCCGCCAGCGCTCGGCGATCCGGTGCCGTTCGACCACGAGGTGAGGCACGCCGCGCTTGCCCAGATGCTCGCTCATCGCCAAGCCGGCCTGACCGCCGCCGACGACCAGCGTCTCGACTTTCTCAACCGGCATCTCGAGATCCTATCTTGATCGAGCAGGACTCATGCACAGGCAACGGCGGTATGCAACGACACGGGCAACCGCCAGGCAGATCGCGAAGCGATCTTGCCGAGGTCGCCCCTACATGGGCTTGTACGCTTTAGTGCTTCTTGTACTGCGTGGCGCCGAAGAGGATTTCCTTGGCCTTGTCGTCCATGGGCGCGGTGCGGACTTTATCGGCCAGGATCTTGAGGCCGCGCTGGACGGCGGGGCGGGCGGCGATGGCTTCGCGCCAGCGCTTGACGTTCGGGAAGTCGTCGACGTTGACGCCGTGGCGGTCCGGAAAGCGCAGCCAGGGCCAAACCGCCATGTCGGCGATGGAATAGGCACCGGCGAGGTAGGGCGCCTTGCCCAGGCGCTTGTCCATCACGCCATAGAGGCGGTTGGCCTCGTTGGTGTAGCGGTTGATGGCGTAGGGGATCTTGTCCGATGCGTAGTTGCGGAAATGGCCCGCCTGGCCGAGCATCGGCCCGATGTTGCCCATCTGGAACATCAGCCATTGGATGACATCGTGGCGGCCGCGCTCGGTCTTCGGCAGGAACTTGCCGGTCTTCTCCGCGAGGTAGAGCAGGATGGCGCCGGACTCAAAGAGCGAGTACGGCTTCCCACCGGGGCCGTTGCGGTCGGTGATCGCGGGGATCTTGTTGTTGGGGCTGATGGCCAGGAACTCCGGCTTGAACTGGTCGCCGGTGCTGATGTCCACGTAGTGGGTGGTGTAGGGCAGCTTGGCCTCTTCCAGGAAGATCGACACCTTGTAGCCGTTCGGCGTGGTGTCGGTGAAGAGGTCGATCATCTCCGCCTTCTTGATTTGACGGCACTTTCTTCGCGGTAACCTTGCGCGCGGTCTTCTTCGCCTTGGCGCCACGAGCCGCGGCGCGCTTTGCTTTCCTCGCCATGATGTTTTCCCCGGGTTGATTTAGTTGGCGGCAAGATTAGTGGCCGCGGGGCGCGCGATCCAGGGCGGAGTTGTGATGATGACAATTGTGGGCTCATGCACCACTACCCGGAGTGAATCACCTAAACTCGAATCGCCCCCCTTGAGGGGGCGGTCGCGAGCGAAGCGAGCGGGTGGGGGGTCGGCTCGCTGTCTACAAACCTAAACACCTCACTTCAGCCTTCACTGATTGCATCCGTCTTCGAGAACCCCCCTCCTGACTCGTCTCGCTAACGCTCGACGAGCCATCCTCCCCCTCAAGGGGGGAGGATCGCTGAGTGGGGAGCGCGTTTGCACTTCTGGATTTTTCGCGGCTAGATGGGACAAAGTCGGCAGACGAACATACGGGATGACGACCGATGCGCCCCTCACCCTTCAAGATCGAACGCTACTACGCCAAGTATGAATTCTCCGCGCCCTACCTGATCTCGGGGTCGGACTGCGAGTCGCTGACCATCGGCGAATTGCTGGCGCTGGAGCCGGACGCGGCGGACAAGTTCCTGCATCAACGGCTCGGCTATACGGAATCGCCGGGAGCGCCCGAGCTGAGGAGGGAGATCACGCGGCTGTACCGGGGGATCGGTCCGGAGCAGGTGCTGGTTCATACCGGTGCGGTGGAGCCGATCGCCAACTTCATGCAGGCGGTGCTGGAGCCCGGCGATGCCGTGATCGTGCAGACGCCCCACTATCAGGCGCTGTCGGAGATCGCCCGCAGCATCGGCTGCGATATCGTGCCCTGGCTGGGGCGCGAGGATCATGGCTGGGCGCCCGATCTCGACGAACTGCCGAAGCTGATCACGGCGAAGACGCGGGCCGTCATCGTCAACCTGCCGCACAACCCGACCGGCTATCTGATGACCGCCGGCGAACAGGCGCGGCTGGTGGAGATTTGCCGGGCGGCGGGGCTGCTGCTGTTCTCCGATGAAGTGTACCGGGAGCTGGAGCATGATCCCGCCGACACCCTGCCCGCCGCCTGCGATCTCTACGAGAAGGCGGTGAGCCTGGGCGTGATGTCGAAGACCTACGGCCTGCCGGGACTGCGCATCGGCTGGGTGGCAACGCGCAACGCCGGCGTGCTGGACCGCATGGCCATGCTCAAGGACTACACGACGATGTGCAACAGCGCGCCCAGCGAGTTCCTGGCGACACTGGCGCTGCGGCACCGCGCCGGCATCGTCATGCGCAACCGCGGCATCGTGCTGGCGAACATGAAACTGCTGGACGGCTTCTTCGCGCGCTATGCGCACCTGTTCTCCTGGGTGCGCCCGCACGCAGGGTCGATCGCGTTCCCGCGGCTGAAGGTGGATATGGATGCGGAGCGTTTCGCGTTGGATGCGATCGAGCGCGCCGGTGTGACCCTATTGCCGAGCACGACCTACAGCTACGGCAATTCCCATTTCCGCATCGGTTTCGGCCGCAAATCGCTGCCGGAATTCCTGCCTCATTTCGAGCGCTACCTCGACGAGCATCATGGGGGTGCAAAGGCGGCGTAACCGCTAGCCCTGCAGCTTCTTCTTCAAGAGATCGTTGAGCATCGCGGGGTTGGCCTTGCCGGCCATGGCGCGCATCACCTGGCCGACGAAGAAGCCGAACAGCTTGTCCTTGCCGGCGCGGTACTCCGCCACCTTGTCGGCGTTGGCGGCCATGATCTCGGCGATCTTCTTCTCGATCTCGCCGGTGTCCGTGACCTGGCGCAGTCCCTTGGCCTCGACGATGGCGGCGGCTTCCTTGCCGCTCTCGAACATCTCCGCGAACACGTCCTTGGCGATGCGGCCGGAGATCGTGTTGTCGCCGATGAGATCGATCAGGCCGCCGAGGGCCTTAGCCGAGACCGGCGACTCCGTGATCGACTTGCCGGCCTTGTTGAGCTGGCCGAACAGCTCGCTGGTCATCCAGTTGGCTGCGATCTTCGCATCCCGCTTTCCGCCGCTCAGCACTTCCTCATAGAACGCCGCGGTTTCTTTCTCCCCCACGAGCACGCCGGCGTCGTAGGCGGAGAGGCCGTATTCCTTCATGAACCGAGCCTTCTTGGGATCGGGCAACTCGGGCATGGCGGATCTGATCTTCTCCACCCAGGCCTGTTCGAACTCCAGCGGCAGCAGGTCGGGGTCGGGGAAGTAGCGGTAATCGTGGGCGTGCTCCTTCGAGCGCATGGGGCGGGTGATGCCCTTGCTGGCGTCGAACAGGCGGGTCTCCTGCTTGATCTCGCCGCCCTCCTCCAGCACTTCGATCTGGCGCCGCGCCTCGTATTCGATGGCCTGCTGCACATAGCGGATGGAGTTGACGTTCTTGATCTCGCAGCGCGTGCCCAATGGCGCGCCGGGCTTCCGCACGCTGACATTGACGTCGCAGCGCATGGAGCCCTCCTCCATGTTGCCGTCGCAGGTCTCGAGATAGCGCAGGATGGAGCGCAGCTTCTTCAGATAGGCGGCCGCCTCTTCCGACGTGCGCATGTCCGGCTCCGACACGATCTCCATCAGCGCCACGCCGGAGCGGTTGAGATCGATATAGGTCTTGGTCGGATGCTGATCATGGAGACTCTTGCCCGCATCCTGCTCCAGATGCAGACGGGTGATGCCGACTTCGCGGGTCTTTCCTTCCGGCAAGATCGAGCACGATCGTGCCCTTGCCCACCACCGGCTGGGTAAACTGGGAGATCTGATAGCCGGCGGGCAGATCGGCGTAGAAATAGTTCTTGCGGTCGAACACCGAGCGCAAATTGATCTGCGCGTTCAAGCCCAGGCCGGTGCGCACCGCCTGCTCGACGCAGATCTCGTTGATCACGGGCAGCATGCCGGGAAAAGCCGCGTCCACCAGGCTGACTTGCGTGTTCGGCTCGGCGCCGAATTCGGTGGCGGCGCCGGAGAACAGCTTGGATTTGGAGATCACCTGGGCGTGAACTTCCAGGCCCAGGATGATTTCCCAGGAACCGGTGCGACCTTCGATCAGTGTGGTGTTGTTATCTGGCATGATTGTGTTCCGTAGGGGCGACCTGCGGTCGTCCGGATGCAGTACGGCTGACACCGGGCGACCGCAGGTCGCCCCTACGAGAAGATCTGTGCGTCATGACGGCGAACCCGGCCTTGCCGTAAAGCCAGCCGACTTCTCCAGCACCTGACCTACCTTCAGCACCGTCTCCTCGTCGAACGCCTTGCCGATGAGCTGCAGGCCGAGCGGCAAGCCTTCCGCCGACAAACCCGCAGGCACGGAAATTCCCGGCAGTCCCGCGAGATTCACCGTAACCGTGAACACGTCGTTCAGATACATGGCGATGGGATCGTCCATCTTCTCACCCGCGGCGAAAGCCGCCGACGGCGTCGACGGGGTGAGGATGATGTCCACCTTCTTGAACGCCTCGGTGAAATCGTTGGCGATCAGCGCCCGCACCTTCTGCGCCTTCAGGTAGTAGGCGTCGTAGTAGCCGGCCGAGAGCACGTAGGTGCCGATCAGGATGCGGCGCCGCACTTCCTTGCCGAAACCGGCGGCGCGGGTGTTTTCGTACTGGGCGTCCAAGCTCTCGCCGGGTACCCGCAGGCCGAAGCGCACGCCGTCATAGCGGGCCAGGTTCGAGGAGGCCTCGGCCGGCGCGATGATATAATAGGTCGGCAGCGCGTATTTGGTGTGCGGCAGGGAGATGTCGACGATCTCAGCTCCCGCGCGCTTAAGCCACTCGACGCCATCCGCCCAGAGCTTGTCGATCTCCGGCGCCATGCCGTCGAGCCGGTATTCCTTGGGAATGCCGACCTTGAGGCCCTTGATGTTGCCGGTCAGCGCCTTGCGGTAATCCGGCACTGGCACGTTGATCGAGGTCGAGTCCTTGGGATCATGGCCGGCCATCGCCTGCAGCATGATCGCCGCATCCTCCACCGTGCGTGTCATCGGTCCCGCCTGATCCAGCGACGAGGCGAAGGCGACGATGCCCCAGCGGGAGCAGCGGCCATAGGTCGGCTTGATGCCGACAATGCCGGTGAAGGCCGCGGGCTGCCGGATCGAGCCGCCGGTGTCGGTGCCGGTGGCGCCGAGCGCGATGCGCGCCGCGACCGCCGCCGCCGAGCCGCCGGAGGAACCGCCGGGCACCAGCGGCCGGTTGTCACCTTTGCGGGTCCAGGGATTGTTCACATAGCCGTAATGGCTGGTCATGTTGGAGGAGCCCATGGCGAACTCGTCCATGTTCACCTTGCCCAGCATCACCGCGCCCGCCTTCCACAGGTTGGCGGTGACCGTGGATTCATAGGTGGGCTTGAATCCGTCCAGGATATGGGAGCCGGCGGTCGTCAGCACGCCCTCGGTGCAGAACAAATCCTTGATCGCCAGCGGCACGCCATCGAGCAGTCCCGCTTCGCCCTTCGCGCGGCGTGCGTCAGACGCGGCCGCCATCGTCATCGCCTTGTCCGGCGTTTCCGTGACAAAGGCATTGAGGGTGCGCGCGGCCTCCACGGCTTTCACATGGGCCGTGGTCAGTTCCTTTGACGAGAACTGTTTCTTCGCCAGGCCGTCCAGCGCGCCGGCGATTGTGAGATCGGTGAGCGCGGTCATTACTCGACCACCTTCGGCACCAGGAAGAATCCGTGGGCCTGCTCCGGCGCGTTGGCCAGGATCTTGTCGCGACAATTGCCGTCGGTGATCTCGTCCTTGCGGCGCGGCAGAGAGACGCGCACGGCGCCGGTCATCGGCTCCACCTTGGAGGTGTCGACCTCGCCGAGCTGCTCCACCCAATGGATGATGGTGTCCAGCTCCTTGGCCATGGCGTCGAGATCGCTCTCCGGCACCTTGATGCGGGCGAGCGTTGCGATATGGGCCACGGTCTTGCGATCGAGCGGCATTTCTCTCTCGTTTCCAGCGATGTAGTTGGTTAATTCGGCGCGCGGAAACTAGCATCGGCGCTGTCCGCTCGCAAGCCGCGGCGGCTGCCAGAAACCTTTCCTTAAGGGTTTGGTAAGCGGGCCTGGGCTAAGGAATTAGCCATGTCCGTCACGACCGCCAGCGCCACATTCCCGTCGCCCGGCTGGCTGCGCAGCCGCGAGTTCGATCTCGGCTTCGTGGCGGCCATCGCCGGCATCGGCTTGCTTTCGGGCTTCATTGTCACGCTCAAGCCGCAGCTGCTGTTTCCCATCATGCTGGCCGACCTCTGGCTGCTCGGCTACCACCATGTGGTCTCGACATTCACGCGCCTGACCTTCGACCGCGAGAGCTTCCGTGCGCACCGATTCATCGTGCTCTATCTGCCGATGCTGGTGCTTGCCGGCGTGCTGGCGATGTATCTGGGCTTCGGACTGTGGTCGATCGTCACGCTCTATTTCTATTGGCAGTGGTTCCACTATGCGCGCCAGAGCTGGGGCGTGTCCCAGGTCTATCGCCGCAAGGCCGGCGGCATCCCCGGCGACAATCTGACGGTCATGCAGATCGCGTTCTACCTGTTGCCGCTGTGGGGCATCCTGAACCGGTCCTTTCAGGCGCCGGAGACTTTCCTGTCGATGCCGATCAAGGTCCTGCCGGTGGCGGGAATGCTGGTGGACATCGTCGGCATCGCCGCGGTCGCCGGCGTCGCCTGGTTCGCCGGCGACGCGGCTGCTGCTGTGGTGGCAGGGACGGTTGCCACTGGCGCATACGCTCTATGTCTCGACCCATTTCCTGATGTTCTTCGTCGGCTATATCGTGATCGACGACATCAGCGCCGGCTGGCTGACGGTGAACATCTGGCACAACGCGCAATACATCCTGTTCGTCTGGATGTTCAACAACAACCGCTTCAAGGGCGGCATCGAGCCGCAGGCGAAGTTCCTTTCCTATATCAGCCAGACCCGGAATTTCTGGATCTACTTCCTGGTCTGCGTCGGCCTCTCAACGACGGTCTATCTGTCGCTCGCCTTCTCGGCCGCGACTTTGCCGTTCATGGTCATCAGCTACCAGATCCTCAACTTCCACCACTACATCGCCGATTCCATTATCTGGAAGGTCAGGCGCAAGAGCCTGCAGAAGACGCTCGGCATCGCCGGATAGCGCCGTGACTCTGGCTCTCGCTCCCGCTTCCGCGACCCGTTGGACGCAGCGCGTCCGCGACTATCTCGCCATGCCCCGCGGAGCGGAGTCGATCGCCGAGCTGGACGGGCTCAGGGCGCTAGCCATCATTTTCGTGCTGTTCCGCCACGGCGTGCGACCGTTTTGGCGCGAGGGCGAGGCGCTGTATCCCCTGGGCGGCTGGGATGCCGGCATTCCCCTGATAAATGGCTGGGTGGGCGTGGATCTGTTCTTCGTGCTCAGCGGATTCCTGATCACCCATCATATCTGCGGCCGCTACCGCCGGCAGGATGGCCGGATCGATTTCCGCGACTATCTCTGGCGCCGCGCGCTGCGCATCGTGCCGGCGTACTATACTGTGATGCTCGTGGCGGCGTTCGGGCTGATCCCCTATCTGCAGATCGACCAGAAACTGATGGCGCTGCGCATCGGCTATCATCTGCTGTTCCTGCAGGACTACCTGCCGTCGAACATCCTCGCCACCTTCTGGTCGCTGGGCGTGGAGGAGAAATTCTATCTGCTGTCGCCGCTGCTGCTGATGGCGGTGTTCCGCCTGCAGCGCCCGGCGCAGCAATATGCGGCCATCGCCGCGCTCTCGGCCCTGCCCATTGTCCTGCGCTGGGTGATCCAGGCGGCTGCGCCGGGCGAGATCGACTATGTCGCCTTCTTCATGGTCTATCGCAGCCCGTTCCATGCGAGCTATGAGGGGCTGGCGATCGGTATGCTCTGCGCCCTGCTCTACCGCGACCGTGCGGGGCTGACATGGCTGGCGAACCGGCGCAGCGCCCAGGCCTTGTTCTGGCTCGGCGCCGTCCTGTTCGCGAGCATCGTCGGCTTCGTGCCGCTGCTCGACCATATCGGCTTCTTCGACAAGGTGCCGCTGCAGAGCCTGCTCTCCATCGGCTCGGGCCTGCTGCTTCTGGGCCTCGTGTTCAAGGGCGGCCCCGGCAGGCTGTTCCGTTCCCGGCCGGCGCTGCTGCTGTCGCGGCTGGCCTATTGCCTCTATCTCGTGCATCTGGCGCTGCTGCCGATGGCGCAGGCATTCTGCGCAAGCCTGGATTGGTACGATGGGCTTTCCCGGGGCGCGCAGTTCCTGGTCTTCCTGCCGCCCTATCTGCTGATCGCCACGGCCGCGGCGTTGATTCTGCATTACGCCGTGGAAAAGCCCTTCCTGCTAATGCGCGAACGCCGCAGTGTCGCCGCCTAGATCAGGCGGAACACGGCCGTCAGGGCGTAGATCCCGAAGATGATGATCAGGGTCCCGGCGATGAAGTTCGGCCAGCGGGTGGTCTGGCCGGGGCCGAAGAAGTGGTGCCGGAACATGCCGACACCCTGGGTCAGCACCAGCCACCAGAGCGTAGATCCAAGGAACACGCCGATCACCAGGGCGGTGATGCCCGCGAACTCCCGTTCCGGCGAACCGATCTGGCCGCCGGGGCCGGCGACATCGAGGCCGGTAAACACGGCGATGAAGGTGAGGATGGTGACGGGATTGCTCAGGGTCCAGAACAGGGTGGTGAAGAAATGGCCGACCAGACCCAGCGTGGTGGGCGCGCCGGCGGCCGGATCGATCGGCTTGGCCTTCAACTCCACGTAGCCCAGATATAACAGAAAGATTCCGCCGACGACGCTGATCCAGTCCTTATGCTCGACGATGAATGAGCTGATGAACGACAGACTCATCGCCGCAACGAGTCCGTAGATCGCGTCGGCGATCGCCGCGCCAAGCCCGGAAACGAAGCCGGCGAGCTGCCCGTCGGCCAGAGTCCGGCGGACGCAGAGCATGCCGATGGGACCGACGGGTGCAGCGACCGCGAATCCGATTCCGATTCCCTTGAACAGCAGGATGACGTGGAGCAGCCATTCCATCCGGGCGTTCGTTCTCCTGTGTGTCGTCCGGCGCGGTCGTTTGCTGCCGCCCGGAAAGGACTTAAGCCAATCAGGCCCCGGCTTGTCCATGGCCAAGAGCAACGCCGGCGGTCCGCGAGGTCAACGGCGCCGTACAGCTTGCCCGCCATTGCTTGCCCAGGGGGCGCGGCGCTTGCTAAGACGGCGCATGCCGGTCCTGCCGCTGCTGGAACTTCGCGCCGCCCTGCCGTCCGGGCAGAGGCTGCTGGGTCTCGATCTCGGCGAGAAAACCATTGGCGTCGCCGTTTCGGATTCGCTGCTGTCGGTGGCCACGGCCGTCAGCACGATCCGGCGCAAGAAATTCGCCCCCGATCTGGCGGCGCTACGGCAGATCATGGCCGAGCGCAATGTGGGCGGCCTGGTCATCGGCCTGCCGCTGAACATGGACGGCAGCGAGGGCCCGCGCTGCCAGTCGGTGCGGCAATTTGCCCGCAATCTGTTGGCCCAGGGCGATTTGCCGATCGCATTCTGGGACGAGCGCCTGTCCACCATGGCGGTGACCCGGCCCATGCTGGAGGCCGATCTGACCCGGAGCAAGCGCGCCCGCGCCGTCGACACCCTGGCGGCCACTTACATCTTGCAGGGCGCGCTCGACGCCCTCAACGCCGGCACGCGAAAGTAGCAGAAACCATTCAATAGATCCTTGCAAGGTTGTAGCCGGTGCGATATGTTTGTCGACAAATACAACCAAAAGTGGTGGGAGGAAGAAAAATGTCACGCTCAGGTCGGTCCGCCCGGTCATTCCGGCGGACCCTGTTTGGGATCGCTGCGACCCTGGCGCTCGCCGGCTGTTCGGGCGCGGATTTCGTGCTGCCGGAACTGAGCGATGCCGATGTCAACAGGGCGTCGCTGACGGTGAGTTCGGCATCGTCATATCTGCCGAAATATCTGCGGACGGAGGCGGAATCCCGCGAACTGCTGCACCGGATCGCCGGCCGCCTGCAGGCGTCGGCGCCGGCGCTTTGCCAGCATGCGAAGGTGGAAAGCTGCAGGATCGACATTACCTACTCCAGCGACGGCGAGGTCAATGCCTACGCGTCGGGCACGAACAACGTAGTGGTGCAGCGCGGCCTGCTCGAATTGCTGCAATCCGAGGATGAGGTGGCCGCCGTTGTGGCCCATGAATTCGGCCACCATCTGGGGCGGCATATCGAAGAGAAAAAGCGGAACGCGGCGATCGGCGCCATCCTTGCGGGACTGGCCGTCGCCGGCGGTGCGCTGGCGGCGGGCGCCGACGGCAACGATCCCGGGATGACGAACGCCGTCGGCACCTGGGCAGGCGTCGGCGCGCAGATCGGCGCGCTCAGCTATTCGAAATCCCAGGAGCGGGAGGCGGACTTGCTCTCGGCCTATCTGCTGGCCCGCGCCAACTATGATTTGCACAAGGCGGGACATGTCTGGCAGGTGTTGGCGCAGCTCGACAAGAAAAAGACCAAGGCATCGCTGTTCGACACCCACCCCGCCGGGCCGGAGCGCATGGCCGCCTGGGAGAAGGCGATCGTCGAGGTCGAACACAGCCCGACCAAGCTGCCGCCCTGGAAAACCTGAACGCGCCGGTGGGCTTGACCGTCCCGCGCCCCGCGGGGAGAGTGCGCAAATTCCCAATCGGCCCATTTGCCGTGCGGACCTTGCGCCCTCTCGCCCCGGGAACTTCATGACCGAACAGACTTCTACCGGCCCGCTCTCCGGCATCCGCGTGTTCGACCTGTCCCGCATCCTGGCGGGGCCGACCTGCACCCAACTGCTGGGCGATCTCGGCGCGGAAGTGATCAAGATCGAGCGGCCCGGCGCCGGCGACGACACGCGCAAATGGGGACCGCCCTATCTGAAGGGGAAGGACGGCAAGGATACCGACGAGGCGGCCTATTATCTCAGCTCCAACCGCAACAAGCGCTCGGTGACCGTCGACATCTCCAAGCCCGAGGGCCAGGCGCTGGCGAAGAAGCTGATCGCCAAATGCGACATCATGATCGAGAACTTCAAGGTCGGCGACATGGCGCGCTATGGCCTGAGCCATGCGGACCTGAAGGACAGCCAGCCGCGGCTGATCTATTGCTCCATCAGCGGCTTCGGCCAGACCGGACCCTATGCGCCCCGCGCCGGCTATGACCTGCTGGCCCAGGGCATCGGCGGCATCATGAGCATCACCGGCGAGCCCGACCGGCCGCCGATGAAGGTCGGCGTCGGCATCGCCGATGTGATGTGCGGCATGTATGCGACGGTGGCGATCCTGGGCGCGCTGCATCACCGGGACAAGACCGGCGTCGGGCAGTACATCGATCTCGCGCTGCTCGACAGCCAGGTGGCCTGGCTGATCAATGTCGGGCTGAACTACCTGACCTCCGGCAAGGTGCCGCAGCGGGTCGGCAACGAGCATCCGAACATCGTGCCCTACAACGTGCTGCCGGCCTCCGACGGTTTCATCATCCTGGCGGTCGGCAATGACGCGCAGTACCAGAAGTTCTGCGATTTCGCCGGCACGCCGGAACTGGCCAAGGATGCGCGTTTCATCACCAACGCCGACCGCGTGCGAAACCGGCGGGAGATCTATGAGCTGCTGCCGGCGGTGACCCGGCGGAAGAAACAGGCGGAGTGGATCGACGGCTTGGCGAAGCTCGGCGTGCCCTGCAGCCCGGTGAACAATGTGGATCAGGTGTTCGAGGACCCGCAGGTGCAGCAGCGGGAGATGAAGATCACCATGCCGCACCCGCTCTCGGCCTCGGGCACGGTCGATCTCATCGGCAACCCGATCAAGTTTTCGGAAACACCCGTCGATTACCGCCTGCCGCCGCCTTATTGCGGGCAGCATACGCCGGATGTGCTGGGGGAGCTGCTGCAGATGTCGAAAGCGGAGATCGAGTCCCTGCGGCAGCGCGGCGTGATCTGACGGGCGTGCGATGTCTCAGGAAGCTTGGTGCTCGCGTTCCACGATTGTCATCCTCGCGAAAGCGAGGACCCAGGGTTTCGGGGCGCGGTGTTCATCGTGGAGCGATCGGCGCTCTGCATCTTCTGGGTCCTCGCTTTCGCGAGGATGACAGCTATTTTGGTGCTCGGGCGGGCGACCGCACCTTCTACTACCGCCTGGCCTTCAGCGACGTCGCCTCCAGCAGCTCGCGCTCATGGAGGCTGAGCTTCTGATATTCCTCCATGGCGATCGCGCCGGTCGCGTTCACGCCGTCGTTTGACAGCGGCAGGATGCAATACTGATAGGGCGCGGGCGGGCGCAGCCGGTCGCGGAAGGTTTCCAGCGCCTCGCCGAACAGGGGCGCCTTCTGTTCCCAAACCAAGAGGTACAGGCTCTGCCAGTCGACGGTGTCGTAGGCGCTGAAGTCCAGCTCGTCCAGATAGCGGCCGGTGAAATCGTAGCGCGCGTGATTGACGATCTCCGTACCGATCAGCCGGTAGCGCACCCGGAACGGCTCGGTCTCGAACTCCGACAGGAAAAGATTCGGCAACAGGGGCTTGATGTCCGCCGGCTCGATATCGGCCCGGCGCGGCATCAGCCGGTCGCCGCGCCGCTTCAGCCAATAGCTGTAGAGAGCGCTCACCATCGCGGATTTTATGGTAAGCGGATCGAAACTATAGGCCATCGGTCGCAGTCCTCTATCTCGCCGACCATATACTGCATACCGGAAACGTTTCGACAAAGGGTTCACGAGCCGGTGATTCGGCAACAGCATGCCGCAATCGGGCGAATTGTCCGGGGAATCCGGGCCATTGGCGGCCCTTTCCGCCGCACCCTTGCGCCGCCGGATTGCCCGGACCTATAGTCCGCCCCCGATGAGCGCATCGGCCGATCGATCTTCCTCCCTCTTCTATTCGCGCCGTCATCTATTGGGAATTGAAGGACTGACAGCCCAGGAGATCGACGGGCTGATCGACTTGTCCGACTCCTATGTCGAGCAGAACCGGCGGGCCGACAAGAAAGACTCGCTGCTGCACGGGCGCACGGTCATCAACCTGTTCTTCGAGACCTCGACCCGCACCCGCACCTCCTTCGAGCTGGCGGCGAAGCGGCTGGGCGCCGACGTGGTCAACATGTCGGTGGCCACCAGCGCGATCAAGAAGGGCGAGACGCTGCTGGACACGGCGGCGACGCTGAACGCCATGCGCCCGGACGTGATTGTCGTGCGCCATCCGGACTCCGGTGCTGTAAATTTATTGTCACAAAAAGTGGACTGCGCGGTGATCAATGGCGGTGATGGCAGCCACGAGCATCCGACCCAGGCGCTGCTGGATGCCCTGACCATCCGCCGCCGCCGCGGCAGCCTGGCCGGGCTGCTGGTGGCGATCTGCGGCGACATCAGGCATAGCCGCGTCGCCCGCTCCAACATCCATTTGCTGACCACCATGGGCGCCCGCGTCCGGGTGATCGCGCCGCCGACGCTGCTGGCGCCGGGCATCGACCGCATGGGCGTCGAGGTGTTCACGGATATGCGCAAGGGCCTGAAGGATTGCGACATCGTGATGATGCTGCGGCTGCAGACCGAGCGCATGCAGGGCAGCTATGTGCCGTCGATCCGCGAGTATTTTCACTTCTTCGGCCTCGACTACGAGAAACTGGCCAACGCCAAGCCCGATGCGCTGATCATGCATCCCGGGCCGATGAACCGCGGCGTCGAGATCGACAGCGAGGTGGCCGACGATATCGACCGCAGCCTGATCCGCGAGCAGGTGGAGATGGGCGTGGCCGTGCGCATGGCCTGCCTGGATGTGCTGACCCGCAGCCTGCGGCCGAATGCGGGACCCCTGTGATGTTGCAGGAGCCCCGCACCCCCCGGCAGACTCGCCCGCGCGCCATCGTCAACGCGCGGCTGCTTGATCCCGCGACCAAGCTGGATCAGCGCGGCGGCATCTTCATGGTCGACGGCGTGATTGCCGATTTCGGCTCCGATGTCGGCAAGAGCGGCCTGCCCGAGGGCACGGAGATGATCGACGCCGCCGGGCATTGCCTGTCGCCCGGCCTGATCGACATGCGGGTGCAACTGCGGGAACCGGGCGAGGAACATAAGGAGACGATCGCCAGCGCGGCGGCGGCGGCGGCGGCCGGCGGCGTGACCAGCATGGTGGCATTGCCGAACACCCAGCCGGTTCTCGATGATGTCGCCGGCATCGAATTCATCGCCCGGCGCGCGCGGGAAACGCGGCAGACCAAGGTCTATTGCTACGGCGCGATCACCAAGGGGCTGCAGGGCCGCGATATCGTGGAAATGGGCCTGCTGGCGGAGAGCGGCGCCATCGGCTTCACCGACGGTGAATTCGCCGTCGGCAGCGCCCGCGTCCTGTCCCGCGCCCTGAGCTACGGCCGTACCTTCGGGTTGCTGATCATCCAGCATCCGGAGGAGCCGACGCTCGCCGAGGGCGGGGCGATGAATGCGGGGGAGCTGGCGACACGGCTGGGCCTGACCGGCATTCCTCCGGCCGCGGAAGTGATGCTGCTGGAGCGCGACCTGCATCTGGTGGAGCTGACCGGCGGCCGCTATCACGCGGCCCATCTGACCACCGCGGCCGCCATCGACAGCATCCGCCGCGCCAAGAAGCGCGGCCTGAAAATCACCTGCGATACGGCGCCGCATTACTTCGCGCTCAATGAGCTCTCCATCGGCGACTACCGCACTTTCGCCAAGGTGTCGCCGCCTTTGCGGAGCGAGGATGACCGGCGCGCGGTTATCGCCGCCGTGGCAGACGGCACCATCGACTGCATCGCCAGCGACCACGCGCCCCATGACCAGGAATCCAAGCGCGTGCCCTTCGCCCAGGCCTCGCCCGGCGTGATCGGCGTCGAGACCATGCTGCCGGTGGGGCTGGAGATGTATCACCGCGGGCGATATCGGGCTGCTGGATCTGCTGGCGCGGATGACGGTGCGGCCGGCCGAGATCCTGGGGCTGCCGCAAGGGCGGCTGGCCAAGGGTGCGCCGGCCGACGTGACGCTGTTCGATCTCAATCGCGCCTGGAAAATCGACGCCGCCACGCTCAAGAGCAAATCCAAGAACTCCGCCTTCGACGGCAAGCCGGTGCAGGGGCGCGTCTTGCGCACCATCGTGGACGGGCGTATCGTGTTCCAGGCCGATAATCACAACAAAGACTGAGCATGTCAGACCCCTTCGGCGGATTTGCCTCTACATGGCTGTTCTTCGCCATCGCCGCCGGCGGCTATCTACTGGGCTCGATTCCCTTTGGCTTGATCCTCACGCGGCTGGCCGGACTCGGCGATATCCGCGCCATCGGCTCGGGCAATATCGGCGCCACCAATGTACTGCGCACCGGCAACAAAAGTCTGGCGGCGCTGACGCTGCTGCTCGATGGCCTCAAGGGTACCGCTGCGGTATTGATCGGCAGCCATTGGGGGCCGGATGCAGCGATCATTGCCGGCGCCGGCGCCTTCATCGGCCACCTGTTCCCCGTCTGGCTGAAATTCAAGGGCGGCAAGGGCGTGGCAACGATGCTCGGCATCTTCTTCGGGCTCTACTGGCCGTTGGGGCTGTTCGCCATCGCGGTCTGGCTGATCATGGCTTTTGCCTTCCGCTATTCGTCGCTGTCGGCACTGATTGCGGCCGCCGCATCGCCCGTGTTTGCCTGGTTCCTCATCAACCGGCAGATTGCCGTGTTCTGCCTGTTCCTCGCCGTGCTGGTGTGGTGGCGCCATGCCGCCAACATCAAGCGGCTGCTCAAGGGCGAGGAATCCAATATCCGACTCTCCAGCAGCACGGCACCCGGTTCCTAATCCCACCGATCTCTGAATTTGGCGATGTGATGGCATGCCGAGGCGTGCCACAACCCAGAATTGCCATGATTTGGCGGCACACTCTATAATTGTGCCATCGTCATCGGTACCGGGGTATCCATGCATATGAAGAGCACCATCGCGATCACCGAACAGGAGCGGCTTGACCGGCTGCGGCTGATCCGCACCGAGAATGTGGGTCCCGTCAGCTATCTCCACCTCATGCGCCGCTATGGATCGGCCAAGGCGGCGCTGGAGGCCCTGCCCCATCTGGCCCGCCGCGGCGGCCGTTCGGCCGCCATCGCGATCTATCCGCGGGATCTGGCGGAACAGGAGACCGAGGCGCTGGCCGCCGCCGGTGGCCGCTTCATCGCCCTGGGAGAGGCCGACTACCCGCCGGCCCTGGCGGCGGTCGAGGACGCGCCGCCGGTCATCTCCCTGATCGGCCGGCCCCTATGGAAGGACCGGCGCTGCGTCGCCCTGGTCGGCGCCCGGAACGCCTCGGCCAGCGGCCGGCGGCTTGCGGAGGACCTGGCCCGGGACTTGGGCTCGGCAGGCTTCGTGGTGGTCTCCGGCATGGCCCGGGGTATCGACGGCGCCGCCCACAAGGGCGCGCTCGCCAGCGGCACGGTCGCCGTCCTGGCCGGCGGCGTGGACAACATCTACCCGCCGGAGCATGAGGACCTCTACCACCGGATCGCCGAAAGCGGGGCGGTGATCTCCGAGATGCCGGTCGGAACCATTCCTCAGGCCCGGCATTTCCCCAGGCGCAACCGGGTCGATCTCCGGGCTGTCCCTGGGGGTCCTGGCGGTCGAGGCGGCCCTCCAATCCGGGTCCCTGATCACCGCACGGTTGGCCCTGGAACAGGGCCGGGAGGTCATGGCGGTGCCCGGTTCGCCCCTCGATCCCCGCTGCCGGGGAACAAATAATTTGCTCCGCCAGGGGGCGGTCCTGGTCGAATCGGCCGCCGACGTCCTGGCCGCCCTGGAGGGGGCGAGCGGCCTTTCTTCAACTAAAACATTAACATTCGAATTATCGGATCAACTGATTGAAATAACGGATGAATCATTGCCAGACGAAGGCCTCGAAGCGGTGGCTGCGCTGCTTGGCCCCACCCCTATCGCTGTTGACGAACTGACCCGATGGTGCCAATTGTCCGCCCCCGTCGTCCGGGCCGCCCTCCTGGAATTGGACCTGGCCGGACGTCTTGAATGGCATCCAGGAAACCGCATTTCCCTATTGTTAACCAACAAGGCGCAACGTAGCTGACCTTTCGGGGCCCGGCACGGGACCTTCCCGCCCCCCGAGGCCCCAGGAGATTGCTGACCAGTGGTCATGAACGTCGTCGTCGTCGAATCGCCTGCCAAGGCGAAGACCATCAACAAGTACCTGGGCGCTGACTACAAGGTCATCGCGAGCATGGGTCATGTCCGCGACCTGCCGCCCAAGGACGGGTCGGTGGCGCCGGACAAGGACTTCGCCATGACCTGGGACGTCGCCGAGCGGGCGGAGAGCCGGCTCAAGGAGATCGCCCAGGCGCTCAAATCCTCCGGCAAGCTGATCCTGGCCACCGACCCCGACCGCGAGGGCGAGGCCATCTCCTGGCATATCACCGAGGAATTGAAGCGCCGCCACGCCCTGACCGGCGTCGAGGTGCAGCGGGTGGTGTTCAACGAAGTCACCAAGACCGCCGTGCTGGAGGCGATGAAGAATCCGCGGGCGCTGAACCAGGAGCTGGTGGAGGCCTACCTGGCCCGCCGCGCTCTGGACTACCTCGTGGGCTTTACCCTCTCCCCGGTGCTCTGGCGCAAGCTGCCGAAGAGCAAGTCGGCCGGCCGCGTGCAATCCGTGGCGCTGCGCCTGGTCTGCGAGCGGGAAAAGGAAATCGAGGCCTTCAAGCCGCAGGAATACTGGTCGGTCGAGGTGCTGTTCCGCACCGCCGAGGGCGAGACCTTCACCGCCCGCCTGACCCACCTGAACGGCAAGAAGCTGGACAAGTTCGACCTGGGCAACCAAGGCGCCGCCGACACCGCCGTCGCGGCGCTGATGGCCGGCGAACCCTTCACGGTCGCCAATGTCGAACGCAAGCAGGCGCGCCGTAATCCGGCGCCGCCCTTCACCACCTCCACTCTGCAGCAAGAGGCGTCGCGCAAGCTGGGCCTGTCGGCCAGCCGCACCATGCGCATCGCCCAGAAGCTGTATGAAGGCGTGACGCTCGAAGGCGAGACGGTCGGCCTGATCACCTATATGCGGACCGACGGCGTGACGTTGTCAAATGAAGCGATCGCATCGGCCCGCGAACTCATCGTCAGAGACTATGGCGACAAATATCTGCCGAAGGCGCCGCGCGTTTATAAAACGACCGCGAAAAACGCCCAGGAAGCCCACGAAGCCATCCGCCCGACCGACGTCCATCGCCGGCCGGAAGATGTGGCGCGTCATCTCGATGCCGACGAACAGAAGGTCTATGAGCTGATCTGGAAGCGCACCATGGCGAGCCAGATGGAAAGCGCCGTGCTGGACCAGGTCGCCGTGGATATCACCGGCGGCAAAACCACGCTGCGGGCCAACGGTTCGGTGGTCCTGTTCGATGGCTACTACACGCTCTATCACGAAGACCAGGACGATCCGGCCGAGGATGACGAGAACAACCGCCGTCTGCCGAACCTGCAGCCGCAGCAAGGCCTGAAGCGCGATGAAGTGAAGCCGGAGCAGCATTTCACCCAACCGCCGCCCCGCTATTCCGAAGCGAGCCTGGTGAAACGGCTGGAAGAACTTGGCATCGGCCGGCCTTCGACCTATGCGTCCATCCTGCAGGTGCTGCAGGACCGGAAATATGTGCGGCTGGAGAAGCGGCGCTTCATTCCCGAGGACCTCGGCAGGCTGGTCACGTCCTTCCTGACCTGTTTCTTCGAGCACTACGTGGAATACGACTTCACCGCCCAGCTCGAAGATCAGCTCGACGATATCTCCGGCGGCCGGATTCAGTGGAAGAAGGTGCTGCAAGATTTCTGGAAGGATTTTAGCGCGGCGATCGGCGGCACCAAGGACCTGACGATCACCCAGGTGATCGACTCCCTGGACGAGGATCTGGGCCCGCATTTCTTCCCGGTGCTGGAGGAAGGCAAGGATCCCCGCCTCTGCCCGGCCTGCGCCAAGGGGCGCCTGGGCTTGAAGCTCGGCCGGTTCGGCGCCTTCATCGGCTGCTCGGACTATCCGAATTGCCGCTATACCCGGCGCCTCGGCGTCGAGAACGGCAATGGCGCGGCCGATGCGCTGACCGAGCCGAAGCTGCTGGGCATCGACGAAGCGACCGGCTTGCCGGTGACGCTGCGGCGCGGGCCCTATGGCGTGTATGTCCAGCTCGGCGACGCGAACAATGGCGCCGTGCCGGCGGAACCGGCTCCAGTCGAACCGCCGCCCGTTGAAGCACCGTCGGCCGACGGCAAGCCGGCGAAGAAAAAGCGCAAGGCCAAAGCGAAAGAAAAACCCAAGGACAAGCCGAAGCGGGCCGCGCTGCCCCGCGGCGTCTCGCCTGCCGATGTGGATTTGACCCGCGCCATCGGCTTGCTGTCGCTACCCCGCGAAGTGGGCAAGCATCCGGAAAGCGGCGAGCCGATCGTCGCCGGCATCGGCCGGTTCGGACCTTACATAAAGCATGGCGACGTGTTCAAATCGATCCGCGGCGATGACGATGTGCTGACCATCGGCCTGAACCGTGCGGTGGTGTTGCTGGCGGAAGCCAGCGCCAAGCGGCGCACGCCACCGGGCAAAGCGGTGGGCGACCATCCCGCCGACAGCAAGCCCATCACCTTGCATAGCGGCCGCTACGGCCCATATCTACGCCATGGGAACATTCTCGCTTCACTGCCGAGAGGCATGAGCGAGGAGGAAGTGACGGTGGAGATCGCCGTCCCCATCCTGGCCGCCCAGGCCGAGAGGAAGAAAGGCAAAGGCGGCAAGAGTGCCGCCGGCGCGAAGGGCAAGAAGAAAGGCAAGAAAGCCGCAGCGGCCGAAGACGCCGCCGGCGAGGATGCCGAAGCGAAACCGCCCTCACGCAAGCGCGCTGCCAACGAATAAGCGACTGGATCGAACTGCAACTGCTGCCCCCATCTATTGCCGGAACTTGCACCTGTTCTCCGAAGGAGACTCAGGAGAGGATAGCCGTTGCCTTGTTCAATCCCCCGCCCGCATCAGGAGCACAGCATGACCGCCAGCCGCCCGCCCGCAAAACCCACAGTACAAGTGGACAATGAACGCGTGAAGGTGACGGAGTGGCGCTTTTCTCCGGGGGCGGAGACCGGCTGGCATCGGCACGGCTACGACTATGTCGTGGTGCCCATGACGACTGGAAAATTGAAACTGTTCGATGGCAAGGAAGAGCGTCTTGCCGACATGACCGAAGGCCGGTCCTATTACCGGCCGATCGGCGTCGAACATAATGTAATCAACGCGAACGACTATGAGTTCGTATTTGTAGAAGTGGAGTTTAAAGCGCCGGCTTGATCGCCGCTCCGATCGCCGGCGCCAACAGATTAGATGAGTAAACAGACAAAGAAGGTACCGCTGCCGACCAAGCAGCAAATTCTAGAATTCGTCCGTGAGAGCCCGACACCCGTCGGCAAGCGGGAAATCGCCCGCGCCTTTCACATCCGCGGCGACGACCGCGTGGCGTTGAAAGCGCTGCTCAAGGAGCTCGCCGTCGACGGCGAGCTCGATCGCGGCCGCGGCCGCAAGGTCAGCAAGCCGGGCGCCCTACCCGATGTGGCCGTGGTGCAGATCATCGAGACCGATCCTGATGGCGAGATCATCGCCCGCCCTCTGCAATGGCGCGGCGAAGGACCGCCGCCGAAGGTGCTGATGGCGCCGGAAGCCCGCGGCCAGCGCGCCGTGGCGGCGGGTGACCGGGTGCTCGCCAAGCTGACCCGGGTCAACGACCGCACCTATGAGGGCCGCATCGTCCGCATCCTCGGCCCGGCGCCGAAGCGCGTCGTCGGCGTCTATGAGGTGATCCCCAATATCGGCGGCCGGCTGCGGCCGGCGGACCGCCGCATCAAGCAGGAGTTCCGCATTGCCAGCAACAACACGGCGGGGGCGCAGCCCGGCGATGTGGTGCTGGCCGAACCGCTGGAGCACCAGCGCGCCGGCGCTACGGAGATGCGGGTGGTGGAACGGGTCGGCCCCTTCGGCAGCGCCAAGACCATCAGCCTGATCTCGATCCACGAGCATGACATTCCCGATCGCTTTCCCCAGGCGGCGCTGGACCAGGCTGAGGCGGCGCGGCCGGTGCCCCTGGGCGACCGAACCGATCTGCGGGATTTGCCGCTGGTCACCATCGATGGCGACGATGCGCGGGACTTCGACGATGCGGTCTGGGCCGCGGCGGATGCCGATCCGAAGAATCCGGGCGGTCACCGCCTGGTCGTCGCGATTGCCGATGTCGCGCATTATGTGACGGCAGGCGATGCGCTGGACCGGGAGGCGCGCAAGCGCGGCAACTCGGTCTATTTCCCCGACCGTGTCGTGCCCATGCTGCCGGAGGCGCTGTCGAACGAGCTTTGCTCGCTGAAGCCGCTGCAGGAGCGCGCCTGCCTGGCGGTGGAGATGATCATCGACCGCGACGGCAACAAGCGGCATCACCGCTTCATGCGCGGGCTGATGCGCTCGGCGGCGCGGCTGACCTATGACCAGGTGCAGCAGCGCCCGGGACGGCGCGCCGGACGAACCGGCCGGGCCGCTGCGCGACAGCGTGATTGCGCCGCTCTACGCCGCCTATGATGCGCTGATGAAAGCGCGGCAGGCGCGCGGCACTCTCGATCTCGATCTGCCGGAGCGGCGGGTCTTCCTCAACAACGAGGGCCGCATCGACCGGATCATCCCGCGCCAGCGCCTCGACAGCCACCGGCTGATCGAGGAGTTCATGATCGCGGCGAACGTCGCCGCCGCGGAGTCGCTGGAAGAAAAGCGCCAGCCCTGCATGTACCGCATCCATGACGCGCCGGACCCGGCGAAGATCGAGGCGCTGCGGGAGTTCGTCGGCTCGCTCGGTCTGTCGCTGGCGCGCGGCCAGGTGCTGAAGCCCGCGACCTTCGCGCGGCTGCTGGAGCAGGGGGCGAAGACGCCCTATGCGGCCATGCTCAACGACCTGGTGCTGCGCAGCCAGTCCCAGGCGGAATACAACCCGGAGAATATCGGCCATTTCGGCCTGGCGCTGCGCCGCTACTGCCATTTCACCTCGCCGATCCGGCGCTACTCGGACCTCCTGGTGCATCGCGCGCTGATCGATGGGTTCCAGTTCGGCAAGGACGGGCTGCCACCCGACGCCGCGGCGGAGTTTTCGCAAATCGGCGAGAAGATCTCTGCGACAGAACGACGCGCCGCGACCGCCGAGCGCGACGCCATGGACCGCTATATCGCCGCGTTCCTCAGCGAACGCATCAACGACCTATTCGTCGGGAGGATCTCCGGCGTCACCCGCTTCGGTCTGTTCGTCACGCTCAATGACAGCGGCGGCAGCGGCCTGATCCCCATCAGCACCCTGCCGACCGATTTCTACGAGCATGACGAGCGGCGCCATGCCCTGGTCGGGCGGCGATGGGGCCGCATTTTCAGCCTGGGCGAGGTGGTCGCCGTGCGGCTGGTCGAGGCGACGCCGGTCACCGGCGGGATGGTGCTCGAACTGATCGAGACCGAGGAAAGCGACAGCGCGCCTGCGGTGAAAAAACCTATGGGGCGGCCAGCAACTCATGCAAAAGCCCGCCGGCCGGCCGGCAAGCCCCCGAAAAACCGGCAGAAGTCACGCCGCAAGCATCGGCGATGACCTGTCCGCGGCGCGCTCCAACTTTGTCACGGCCGGATTGCCACAACGGTAGTTCTTGTGACGATGGGAACGAGTCGGTAGGTTAACTTGTTGGAAAGCAATGGACTTGTATCTAGCCCTCATGCCTGACTCGAAAACCCGACTTGGCAGTTTGCGCTTAGCGCTCGCTTGCTTCCTCTCCCTCAGCTTCCTTTTCCTCGCCGCCTGCACGATGTCCGGCGGCGCGACGAGGCCGGCGACGCCGCGCGATGTCTTCACCGCCGGTCTCCGCGGCATCGACACCATCTATGTCCGCGAAGTCAGCCTGCGCGACGTGACGCTCGCTGGTCTGTCGCGGCTGTCGCAGCTCGACGCGGCCTTGGGCGTGAATTTCACGGCTGACAGCGCGGTGCTGAGCCGAGACGGCGCCCCGGTCCGCACCATGTCCCTGCCGGCGGCGGGAGACCCGCGCGCTTGGGCGGCTCTTGCAGCCGACATGGTGGAAGCGGCGAAGGCGGCTTCGCCGGCCGTCGCCCAGGCGGGCAATGAAGGCGTCTACGAAGTCATGTTCGACGGCTTCGTCAGCAAGCTGGACCGCTTCTCGCGCTACACGTCGGCCAAGGAGACGGTCGATGTCCGCGCTTCCCGCGAAGGGTTTGGCGGCGTCGGCATCCGCGTCGCGGTGGAGGAACAGCGGGTCCGCATTCTTTCGGTGCAGCACTACACCCCGGCCGAGCGGGCCGGCCTGCGCGCCGACGATTCCATCACCCATATCGACGGCAAGCCGGTCACCGGACTGGAACAGGAAGGCATCGTCGGCATGCTGCGCGGCGAGGAAGGCTCGCCGGTCACGATCACGATCCTGCGCGGCACCGAGCTGCCGTTCGATCGCACGCTCACGCGCGCCCATATCACGCCGGAAACGGTGACCTATGAGCGGCGCGGCCACCTCGCCTATATCCGTCTCTATGGCTTCAACACCGAGACCTCGGAGAGCCTGGAGCGCGAGATGATCCAGGCGAAACAGGATATGGGCGCCGATCTACACGGCGTCATCCTGGATCTCCGCGACAATCCCGGCGGCGTGCTCGATCAATCGGTGGCGGTGGCCGATCTTTTCATTCAGTCGGGCCGCATCGTCTCCACCCATGGCCGCAATCCCGACAGCCATCAGTACTATGACGCGACTCCCGGCGATATCATCGACGGCAAGCCGATCGTGGTGCTGGTGAACGGTGATTCCGCATCGGCCTCCGAAATCGTCGCGGCGGCACTGCAGGACGACGATCGCGCCGTCGTCGTCGGCAGCAACTCCTACGGCAAGGGCACGGTGCAGCGGGTCATCTCCCTGCCCAATAGCGGCGAGATGTCGGTGACCTGGGCGCGGTTCCACGCACCTTCGGGATATACGCTGCATGAGCTGGGCGTGCTGCCGTCGATCTGCACCTCGATCGAACCGGCCAACGCCGACAAGCTTATCCGCGAGCTGCAGCAGGGCCGCATTGCCGCCCTTCCCACGGCGGCGCGGGCCGCGGCAAATCCCGATGACTCGGCGACTCTGATCAAGCTGCGGGCGAATTGTCCCTCGCAGCACGGCAAATCCGCCGTGGACATGGAAGTGGCGGAGAAGCTGTTGGAGAGCCAAACGCTCTATAGCAGCGCCATTCATCTGGCCCATGTCAGCGGCCCAACCAACGAGAATTTGAGCGCGATCTTCGAACCGGCGACGGCGCCGCAACCCTGATATCGCCGCCATGCCCGCCCCGCGCCCTGTCAGGCCGGTGGATGCGGCCGGTTTGGTCCTGATCCGCGACAGCAAACGCGGCCTGGAAGTGCTGGTCGGCCGCCGGCATAGCCGGGTGCCGTTCCTGCCGGACATCTATGTGTTTCCCGGCGGCCGGGTCGACGACGGCGACAGCCTTGCCAGCGGTTTTCCCGAACCTCTGCATCCCGCAGTCGTGGCGAATCTGCAGGCGGGATCGCGGCGGCCCGGTGCGGCCTATGCGCGTACCGCAATCCGCGAAACTTTCGAGGAGACCGGCTTGCTGGTCGGAACCGAGGCCGCCGGCAGCGGCGGCCCCGCCCTGGTCTGGCAGGCCTTTGCCGACGGCGGCCGCGTGCCCGCTTTCGGCGCCCTGGATTTCATCTGCCGGGCGATCACACCGACCTATTCCAAGCGCCGCTACAACACCCGGTTCTTCCTCGCCGATGGCCGCCTCGCCGCGGGCGAGCTGGCGGGCAGCGGCGAGTTGCTGGATCTCGGCTGGCGCACCCTGGACGAGCTGCGGACCCTCGGTCTGGTGGACGTCACGCAATATGTCTTGCGGGAGGCGCTGCGCCGCTGGCGGGCAAGGCTACAGCCCGGCCAGGAGCCGAGCCGCCTGTTCTGCTACAAGGGCGAGACCGCCCGCTGCCGCGCCGGTGGCGGCCCGTGGTCCGTGCCGGAGGAAGGGTTTTGATATCAAAGAGTTAAACGGCACCTTCAACTGGCCGGCACGGCCGGCCGGCGCTTGACATCGGCCGCCCAGACTGTATGTTCGCGGCCTTCCCGAAACTAGCGGTTCCGGCCCTAAGGGTGCGTCATGGCTAAATCGAGCACGATCCTGATCAAGTTGGTGAGCACGGCCGACACCGGCTACTACTACGTCACCACCAAGAACCCGCGCACCTCCACGGAGAAGCTGGAGTTCAAGAAGTACGATCCGAAGGTGCGCAAGCACGTCACCTTCAAGGAATCGAAGATCAAGTAAGGCTGCCGCCAAGCGCCTGAAACGACAAAGGCCGCGAATTCGCGGCCTTTTTGATTCCCGGGTCCGAAGCGCGGCTAAGCGACCGTGCGCATCTCCGGCAATTCCGTGGGCTTGTAGGCGGCGATATCAGGCTCGGCGCGGACCGCATTGCGGCCTTCCTGCTTGGCCACATAGAGCGCCGCATCGGCGCGTTTCAGCATGTCGGCCGAGGTGTCGGCCGGGCCGTTCAGCGCGGCGACGCCCATGCTGACGGTGACGTTCACCTTCTCGCCCGATTCCGCGACGATCACCGGATCCTTGGCGACCCGCTCGCGCAGACGTTCGGCGACCATGACGGCGATGTCGCCTGAGGTGTCGGGCATGACGATGGTGAATTCTTCACCGCCATAGCGCGCCACCATGTCGAAGTTGCGCAGGTTGCCGTTGATGCGCTGGGCGACAGAGCGCAGCACCTCGTCGCCGGTGCCGTGGCCGAGGGTGTCGTTGACGCGCTTGAAGTGGTCGACATCCACCATCACCACCGAGAGCGCCTTGCCCGTCTCGCGGGCGCGCTGGATCGTGCTCTCCAGATGGTTGGTGAGATAGCGCCTGTTGTAGAGGCCGGTGAGGCTGTCGGTCAGCGCCAGCGACAGGCTGCGCTCGTAGTTGCTGCGCAGGCGGTCCTGGTAGCGGCGGCGGCGCACCTGGGTGCGCACGCGGGCGATGAGCTCGTTGCGGTCGATCGGCTTGATCAGATAGTCGTTGGCGCCGATGTCCAGGCCCTTGATCAGGCGCTGGGTATCGAACTCGTCGACAACAAGCACGATCGGCACCTGGCGGGTATCTTCCTGGGCGCGGAGCTGCGTCACCAGGCGAAGCCCGTCCTCGCTGCCCACATGGGCGGCCAGGATGATGACGTCGAAGCGCTGCTGGCGGCTGATCGCCAGCGCCTCCGCACCGCTGCGGGCGACCACGGCGCCATGCTGGCAGGTGCCGAGGGTCTCGACGATCTTGCTGCTGGTGGCCTGGCTGGCCTCGACGACCAGGATCGAGCCGGCATTGCCGGGATCGTTCTCGGCGGCGGCGGCGGCGCTCAGCAATTCGAACTGGCCGCACGTTTCCTCACGCAGGCGCCACTCATCCATCATCATCTTCAGGCGAGTCAGCGAGCGCACGCGGGCGAACAGCGCGAGTTCATTGACCGGCTTGGTGATGAAGTCATCGGCCCCGGCATCCAGACCGCGCACCCGGTCCTTGGGCTCGCTGAGCGCGGTCACCATGACCACGGGGATATGCAGCGTCTTCGGATTGGATTTGATGCGGTGGCAGACTTCGAAGCCGTCCATGCCCGGCATCATGACATCGAGCAGCACGATATCAGGCGTGTTGTTCTGCACGATCTCGAGGGCGGCGGCGCCGCTGTCGGCGGTGATGACGTCGAAATATTCGGCGGCCAGCTTCGCTTCCAGAAGCCGGACGTTCGCCGGAATATCATCAACGACCAGGACCCGCGCTGACATCGATTTGTACTTTCACCCGCTTGCTGGCGATGCCTAGCCCAGGAACTGCTCGACGGTCTTCAGGAAGCTGGTCACGGAAATCGGCTTGGCGATGTAAGCTTCGCAACCGCCTTCGCGGATCTTCTCCTCGTCGCCCTTCATGGCAAAGGCGGTGACGGCGATGATCGGAATGCTCTTGAGCTCGTCGTCCTCCTTGATCCACTTGGTGACTTCAAGGCCGGAGACTTCGGGCAGCTGGATGTCCATCAGGATCAGATCGGGCTTGTGCTGGCGCGCCAGTTTCAGCGCTTCCATGCCATCGCGCGTCTGCAGGATGCTGTAGCCATGGGCCTCCAGGAGGTCATGGAACAGCTTCATGTTCAGTTCGTTGTCTTCGACAACGAGAATGGTCTTGGGTGTCGACGCTTGCCGCATCGGCTTAGCCTCCGTACCTGAAGAGGTTCTCGGGGCCGCGGCGATTCCGCTGGATTGCGTCATAGTCCCTCACAAAGCGACGGGGGGTTAGAACACTCTTGCCGCGAAAACGGGGACAAGGGCCGTCGGCTTTGCCCCCATCACGACCCCTTACCATTATCAGTCCTATATTAAGATTTAGTAAGCACAATCTCTTCACGCTAAATGTCTGACCGGACGCGAAAAACTATCGATATCGACCACTTGTCGAAAAGGCTCATAAACCAAGTTTGCCACCGCTGCGCCCAGGTTTAATCTGCCCGGGAACCCTGCGGAGGCGGTCGTCGATGCCAGTGCTATGCCGCGATTGCGCCAAGCTGCAGCCGGCCGGAGACGCCCCCTGGAGCCGCTGCCCGGCGTGCGGCTCGCCCCGCAGTATAGCGCATCCTGAACTCCAACAACTTAACATAGCGCATCTGGACTGCGATGCCTTCTATGCCAGCGTCGAAAAACGCGACAATCCCGCCCTGAAGGACAAGCCGGTGATCGTCGGCGGCGGCCGCCGGGGGGTGGTTTCCGCCGCCTGCTACGTGGCCCGGATGTACGGGGTACGCTCGGCCATGCCCATGTTCCAGGCCCTCAAGGCCTGCCCCAAGGCGGTGGTGCTGCCGCCGGACATGGCCAAATACAGCCAGGTCGGCCAGGAGGTGCGGGAACTGATGCTGGCGGCGACGCCTGCCGTGGAGCCGTTGTCCATAGACGAGGCCTTCCTGGACCTCGGCGGCACCGAACGGCTCCACCATGGGTCGCCCGCGGAGACCCTGATTCGGCTGGCACAGCGGATCGAGCGGGAGATCGGTGTCACCGTCTCCATCGGCCTTAGTTACAATAAGTTCCTAGCGAAGATCGCGTCGGACCTGGACAAGCCCCGGGGCTTCTCGGTGATCGGCCAGGCCGACGCCAGGAAATTTCTGGCCGGCAAGCCGGTGGGCCTGATCTGGGGGGTGGGAAAGGCGATGCAGGCGCAGCTGGCCCAGGGCGGCATCTACACCATCGGGCAACTGCAGACGATCGCCGAGGAGGAACTGATCCGCCGCTTCGGCAGCCTGGGCTCGCGCCTCTACCATTTCTCGCGGGGTGAGGATGATCGGACCGTGGAGCCGGACTCGGAAGCCAAGAGCATCTCGGCCGAGACCACGTTCGAGCGCGACCTCAGCACCATCGACGAGTTGACCGCGGAGCTGTGGCCTCTTTGCGAAAGACTGGCGCGGCGCTTGCGGCGCAATGGCTTCGCCGCCAAGGGGCTCACGCTGAAACTGAAGACCGCCGAATTCCGCATCCTGACCCGCAGCCGCAAGCTGCCGGGGCCGACGGGCTTGGCGGAGATCATCTACCGCACCGCCCTGCCCCTATTGGAAGCGGAAGCCGATGGCCGCCGCTACCGGCTGATCGGCATCGGCACCAGCGAGCTTGCGGATGCCGAGGAGGCCGACCTGCCCGACCTGTTCGCGCCGGATTTGCAGCGGGTGGCCGGCGTGGAGCGGGCGATGGTGGCAGTCAGGGAAAAGCTGGGAACCGACGCGATCCACAAGGGCCGCGGCTGGCGCAAGGATGCGCCGGCACCGGCCGACGATGAGGATTGATCAGCAGGACGGCTTCAGCGGCTTCAGCTCTTTCAGCTTGCCGGCGACGCTGAAATCCCCGTAGTCGAAGATCAGCTCGCCGGTGATGCCGTTATCGTACATCAGCAACTGCTGCTCGGATTCCGGCAGGGCCGTCTCGTCGCCGGATTTGAAGAAGGCCATCTGCACATTGCTGAAACGGGTGCCGGCCAGCAGCGGCCAGAGTTTGCCGGCCGCCGCATCGGGATCCTTGCGATCGGTGACGATGGCGTTCACGCCGAGCGCACCATTGCCGTCGGAGCCATCGAAGAAACTCGCCCAGAAGAACTGGTCGCCATGGGCCATCATCTCGAGCACGCGCAGGCTATGGGCGGTCGGGAACAGCGTGCCGGCCGGCAGCTCAAGCGTCTTTTCCTCCGGCAGGCTGTAATGCGCAACACCGGGACCGCCGGGCGCGCTCAACTCGGCGTCGCCGCGATATTCATCGGTGACCTGATCGCCCTGCAGCCGCTTGACGAAGAAGCGGTAGCGTTTCCCGTCCTTGCTTTCCCAGGAAGCGACATTCATGCCGAAGGCGACTTCGGTGCCCGTCTGATAGAGGAACGTCATATCCATCCGGTAGCTCACGGCCCAGCCGTCGCAGGCGTCTTCCCAGTCGAACACGATCGTGCCGCTGACGTCGCTAACTTCGCTATGTGCGCCGGACTTAAGCGAGAGCTCATAAACCGCATGATGCGGGATTACATCGGTGGCAGCGGCCGGTTTGACAAAAGCGGCCAAGCACAGGATGAGAGCCGCCAAGCCAAGCCGCTGATAACGTCGTTCGGAGTGCATCGAGTTCAACCGTTCTGTAGCTGCTGCGATCTGCTGAAGTTGCGGAATTATGTCATGGTTCGGGCTGGGGTAGTAGCAAAAATCTGCGTCCAAATAATGGTTTAACTGGGGGAGTTTGAGTTTCATGTCGACCAAGCCGGCCGTTTTCGTCACCCGCAAGCTGCCCGATGCCGTGACGGCGCGCCTCGGGAAAAGCTACAACGCCCACCTCAACCCCGAGGACAAGCTGCTGTCGCCCGCGGACATCATCGACGGCGCCGGCAAGATGGGCGCCGATGCCCTGCTGATCTGTCCGACCGACAAGATGACGCCGGAACTGCTGCAGGCGCTGCCGAAATCGATCCGCGCCATCGCTACCTTCTCGGTCGGCCATGAGCACATCAATTTGGATGCGGCAAAAGCGCGCAACATCGTGGTCACCAACACGCCCGATGTCCTGACCGACGCCACCGCCGACATCACGATGCTGCTGCTGCTGGGCGCGGCGCGGCGGGCATCGGAGGGCGAGAAGATCGTGCGGACCAACAGCTGGAACTCCTGGGGCACCACCTACATGCTGGGCGTTCATGTCACGGGCAAGCGGCTGGGCATCCTGGGCATGGGGCGCATCGGCCAGGCGGTGGCCAAGCGCGCCCGCGGCTTTGACATGAAGATCCATTATGCCAACCGCCGCCGGCTGCCCGCCGAGCAGGAACAGGGCGCGATCTATCATGCCAGCGCCGATGAAATGCTGGGCCATTGCGACTTCCTGTCGATCAATTGCCCGGCCTCGCCGGAGACCTATCATTTCCTGAATTCGGAGCGGATCGCCAAGCTGCCCGACGGCGCCATCGTCGTGAACACGGCGCGGGGCACCATCGTCGACGATGCCGCGCTGATCGCCGCGCTGAAGTCGCGCAAGCTGTCGGCGGCGGGACTGGATGTGTTCGAGAACGAGCCGAAGATCAATCCGGAGTACCGCACGCTGGACAACACATTCCTGCTGCCGCATCTCGGCAGCGCGACCGTGGATACACGCAACGGCATGGGCTTCAAATGCCTGGACAACCTGGACGCGTTCTTCGCCAACCGGCCGCCGCCGGATCGCCTCGTTTAGGCGCACTCAGGCCGTAGCGGGAACCACGGGCCCTGCCGGCTGGCCCAAGGCGATGGCGTGCAGGCCGCCGCCGCCGAAGGCGATATCGGCCGCCGGAATCTGCACGATCTCCCGGCCGGGGAACACCTTACCGAAGACTTCATAGGCGCGGGCGTCCTGCGGATCTTCGAACACCGGCATGATCACCGCTCCGTTGGCGATGTAGCAATCGACGTAGGAGAGATTCAGCCGGTCGCCGTTTTCCATATAGCGGGCGCGCGGCTGCTCGATCGTAATCACATCGAGCACACGGCCGGCGGCATCGGTTTCGCTGCGCAGGCGCGCCACGGTGTCGGCAAGCGCGCCATGATTGGCATCGGCGCTGTCGCTGCAGGCGAGCGCCAGCACGACACCGGGACGGGCGAAAATGGCGAGATCGTCCACCGGACTTTCCCCATGAGCACCCGCCAGGCTCTGTGTCAGCCAAATGACTTTGCGGATGCCGAGATAGGACGCCAGCATCTTTTCCATCTCGGCCTTGCCGAGGCCGGGATTGCGGTTCGGGTTCAGCAGGATGGATTCCGCGGCGATCGCCGTGCCTTCGCCGTCGGTCACCAGCGCGCCGCCTTCGAAGACGACGGACGCATCGTAGCGGCGCATCTCCAGGTGGTTCAGCAACGCTTCGGCCACCACGGCGTCGCGATCATAGTCGGCGAAACGCCCGCCCCAGCCATTGAACTTCCAGGACACGCCGGCCACGCCGCCGAGATGATCGACGACGAAGCTGGGGCCGTTGTCGCGCAGCCAGGAATCGTCATGGGGCAGCGAATACATGCTGATGCCCGGCCCGCATTGCAGCGAGGCCTCCGCCACGTTCTTCGGCTTCACCACCATGGTGACGGGTTCGAAGCGGGCGATCGCGTTGGCGACCTCGGCATAGGCCTCGCGCACCGCGTCCAGGTGATCGCCCCACAATTCGCCACGCACAGGCCATGCCATCCAGCAGCGTGCATGGGGAACCCATTCGGCCGGCAGATAGAAGCCGTCATCGGCAGGTCGCGACAATCATGCCTCCGTGTGCCGCCCTAAAACGCGGCGACTCTAGAAGGCGACCGCGCCCGTGGCAACCGCCCCCTGTTGCGCGGCTCAAGCCGCTGACAATAGTGAGGTTCTCACTTCTTCAGTGGCGGCAGTTCGAGTCTGATATGCAGTTCCTTCAGACGCGCCGGCGGCACCTCGGCCGGTGCCTGCATCAAGAGGTCTTGCGCCTGCTGGTTCAGCGGGAAGGCGATGATCTCCCGGATGTTCGGCTCATCGGCCAACAACATCACGATGCGATCGATGCCCGGCGCGGAACCGCCATGGGGCGGTGCGCCGAATTTGAAGGCATTGAGCATGCCGCCGAAACGGCTCTCCACTTCTTCCTTGCTGTAGCCGGCGATTTCGAAGGCCTTGTACATGATCTCCGGCAAATGGTTCCGGATGGCGCCGCTGGAGAGCTCCACGCCGTTGCAGACGATATCGTACTGATAGGCCTTGAGGGTCAGCGGATCGCGCGTGGTCAGGGCCTCGAGGCCGCCCTGGGGCATCGAGAACGGGTTGTGGCTGAACTCGATCTTGCTGGTGTCCGGATTCAGCTCATACATCGGGAAGTCGACGATCCAGCAGAACCGGTACGCATTCGGTTCGATCAGCCCGAGCTCGTCGCCCAGCCGCGTGCGCACCGCGCCGGCGAACTTCTCTGCCGCCGCTTTCTTGTCGGCGGCAAAGAAGACGGCATCGCCCGCTTTCAGTCCCGCCGCTTCGCGGATCTTGTTGAGCCGGTCCGGGTCGAGGTTCTTGGCGATCGGACCCTTGGGGCCTTCTTCGGCATATTGAATGTAGCCGAGGCCGCCGGCTCCCTGCTCCCGCGCCCATTCGTTCAGCTTGTCGAAGAAGCTGCGCGGCTTGCCGGCAGCGCCCGGCGCCGGGATTGCACGCACGATGCCGCCGGCCTCCACCTGCTTGGCGAAAATGCCGAAGCCCGAGCCGCGGAAGATCTCCGTCACGTCGGTGATAGTCAGGGGATTGCGCAGGTCGGGCTTGTCGGAACCATAGCGCAGCATCGCGTCATCGAAGGCGATGCGCGGGAACGGTGCCGGCGTGATCTTGCGGCCGTTGGCGAATTCCTCGAACACGCCATGGAGCACGGGCTCGATCGCCGCGAACACGTCTTCCTGGGTCACGAACGACATCTCGAAATCGAGCTGATAGAACTCGCCCGGCGAACGGTCGGCGCGGCTGTCCTCGTCGCGGAAGCAGGGCGCGATCTGGAAATAGCGGTCGAAGCCGGCGACCATCAGCAGCTGCTTGAACTGCTGCGGCGCCTGGGGCAGCGCATAGAACTGGCCGGGATGCAGACGGCTCGGCACCAGGAAGTCGCGGGCGCCCTCGGGCGAGCTCGAGGTCAGGATCGGCGTCTGGAACTCGGTGAAGCCCTGCTCGATCATGCGGCGGCGGATGCTGGAGATCACCCGCGAGCGCAGCACGATGTTGCGGTGGACCTTCTCGCGCCGGAGATCGAGGAAGCGATAGCGCAGGCGGATGTCCTCGCCGGAGTCTTCGTCGCTGGCGACCTGCAGCGGCAGGACCTCGGCGGTCGACTGCACCGTGAACTCTTCGATCTGTACTTCGATCTCGCCGGTCGCCAGCTTGGTGTTCACGGTCTCCGGCGGGCGATGCACGACCTTGCCGGTGATGGTCACCACGTATTCGACGCGGATGCCCTCGACCGCCTTGAACAGCGGGTTCGAGGTGTCGATCACGCATTGGGTGACGCCGTAATGATCGCGCAGATCGATGAACAGCAGATTGCCGTGATCGCGCTTGCGATGCACCCAGCCGGAAAGGCGCGCCTGCTTGCCGACATCGCCGGCGCGCAGCGCGGCGCAGTTATGGGTCCGGTAGATATGCATCGATCCCCCAAGAATGTCAGTTTGCCGGGCCGCGCTGCCGGTGGCGCTATCCCCCACCCTGCGGCCCAGAAATCCGGGCGCAAAAGGCATGGAAAGGCCGGGAATTGTCAAGGTGGACCGGCTGACGGGATGCCGCAGGACCCATTAACCCTGCAGTTCCGCCGTTGCCTGCATGGCCGCAGGATTTTTCATAGGCAAGCTTGCTTGTGAGGCCGTTCCGAATCCCTGTATTACCGGCCCATGACCCTCATCACCCAGACTGCCGACCTCGCGGCGTTCTGCCAGCGCCAATCCGGCGCGGAGTTCGTCGCCGTCGATACCGAATTCATGCGCGACAAGACCTATTGGCCGCAGCTCTGCCTGGTCCAGGTGGCGGGGCCGGAGGAAGCGGCAGCAATCGACTCGCTGGCGCCTGATATCGACCTCAAGCCGCTCTATGACCTGCTCACCGACACCAAGATCGTCAAGGTGTTCCACGCGGCGCGCCAGGACATGGAAGTGTTCTACCACCTGACGAACAAGCTGCCGGTGCCGATCGTCGACACCCAGGTCGCCGCCATGGTCTGCGGCTTCGGCGACTCGGTTAGCTACGAGACGCTGGCGACTAAGCTGGCCAGCGCGCGGATCGACAAATCATCGCGCTTCACCGATTGGGCGCGGCGGCCGCTGTCGGACCGGCAACTCGCCTACGCGCTCTCCGACGTTACCCATCTGCGCCTGGCCTATGAGAAGCTGCGCAAGCGCATCGACAAGGCCGGCCGCCATAGTTGGTTCGAAGATGAGATGGCGGTGCTGACCGATACCAAGACTTACCGCGCCGATCCGCAGATGATGTGGCGGCGACTGAAGGTGCGCTCGGACAAGCCGCGCTTCCTGGCGCTGCTGCGCGAACTGGCGGCCTGGCGCGAGGAAGAGGCGCAGCGGCGCAACCTGCCGCGCAATCGCGTGATCAAGGACGAGTCGCTAATCGAGCTGGCGGCCCATGCGCCGCGCAATGTCGAAGATCTCAGTCATGGCCGCGGCCTCGGACGGGGCTTCGCCGAGAGCAAGCAGGGTACCGCGATCCTGGCTGCGATCGAGCGCGGACTCGCAGTACCAGAATCCGAATGCCCGAAGCCGGAGCCGCGCCCGGTGCTGCCCCAGGGCATCGGACCTCTGGTGGAACTGCTGAAGGTGCTGCTGAAATCCAAATGCGAGCAGCATGGGGTGGCGCAGCGGCTGATCGCCAGCAGCGACGAGCTGGACCTTCTTGCGGCGGACGACTCCGCCGACATCCCCGCCCTGCATGGCTGGCGGCGCGAGGTCTATGGCGAGGATGCCCTGGCGCTCAAGGCCGGCCGCATCGGCCTGACGGTGGCGGGCAAGGGCATCAAGATCATTCCGCTTGGCGACGCGGGATAGCCCGCCTCGATGTTAGAATCGCCACCGCCTCCACCGCTCCCGACATGCTGAAACGAATTTCTTAACGCGCGATCGAGAGTTCGATGTCGCGGTCGAAGGCGCGGCCCAGCGCGTTGAAGCGGCGCTCGACACTTTCGCCGAACAGCGCCTCCTGCCCCTTGGGCAGCAGCAGCCGGATCCTGGCGTCGCCCATGCGGACGGCGGTTTCCTTGAGTACGGCAGGCGTTGCAGCGCTGACAGAGAAGGCCAGCCGCAGCGCCAATCCGACCCGCTTCCAATATTCGCGATCCTCGTCGCTCAGCATGGTCAGCAGCTTTGCCATCTGCATCGTCGGCTCGTCGCTGCCGTAGCGTGCATAGATGGCGTAGGCGATGGAGATGCGGCCGACATGGTCGATGCCGCCGACCGGCAGATGGACGATGCGGGCGAACACCTGCTCGGCGCGGTAGTCCGGATGCTCGCGCCAGCCGATATCGCTGAGCGTGCAGGCGGCGCGGCGCAGGCGCAGCCGCCTGGCGTCGTCGCCCTTGAACAGCGGCGCTATCCAGTCGTCCAGCAACTCGCCGGTGTCGCCGAAGCGGCCATCAAGCTGCGCCAGTTCCTGGCAGGCGGCGATCAGGGGATCGCGCGCCTTTTCGTCCGGCGAGAGCAGGTCGAAGATATGCCCCTCGCGCAGGCCGTGGGCGGAAAACAGAATCCGCGCCGGCCGCGCCGTGCGCAGGATGCGCTCCAGCACTAGCGCTGCGAAGGGCAGCGTCTCCGCGCGGCGCTTCGACATGCCGGGGATGGTGATCAGCGTCCGTTTGCTGAGCCGCCCTACCAGCCGCGCCAGATCTTCCGCCTCCCGCCGCTCGATCGCATATTCATGGATCACATGCAGGGGATGGCCGATCTGCTCCATATGGATGCGCGCCAGATTGCGCCAGGCGCCGCCGACGGGATGGAAGTCGCGGCCTTTTGCCTGGGCTAGCCAGGACACGTCATCCAGATGCTCATCCACCACCTTGCGCGCGGCGTCGAGATCGTTGAGCACGCTCTCCATCAGGCGGATCGGCCCCAGCGGCAGCGTCGTGTGTGCGCCGATGCGGCCCTTGTTCAGGACCACGAGTTCAAGACTGCCGCCGCCGAGATCGCCCATGATGCCGTCAGCGCCAGGAATTCCCGACAGCACGCCCTGGGCCGACAGCCGCGCCTCCTCGGTGCCGGAAATGATCCGCACCTTGACGCTGCAGCGGCGCTCGACCTCGCCGACAAACGCAGGCCCGTTCTCCGCATCGCGCACGGCAGCGGTTGCCAGCAAATCGAGCCGCGTCACCTCCATGGCGCGCGCCAGCCAGACGAACCGCGCCAGGTTCTCAAGCGCCAGCTTGACGCCCGCATCGTTCAGCCGGCCCGACGCATCCAGCCCGCGCCCGAGGCCGCAAAGCACCTTCTCGTTGAACAGCGTCATCGGCGCTCGGCCATTGCCGGCGAAGACGACGAGACGGATGGAATTGGACCCGATATCGATGACGCCGATGCGGCCCGCGGCTGCCTGAGGTTTTGTCCCCGTCCGTGTCAGCGCCTGTACCGCCAAAACGCCTACGCTTTCCGCAATGACAGGCTGGGCGCCTTCTTGTCCTTCTTCAGCGCGCTGCCGCGGCCCGAGAGGCTCGGATTGGTCATGAAATAGGTATGGGCGCTGAACGGTTCCGCCGGCGACTTCACGCGTTCATACTTGCCGTCCGACTGCAGGGTCCAGCTCTGGGCGTTGTCCTTGAGATTGGCGATCATGATCTGATCGAGCACTTGCTGATGAACGGTCGGGTTCTCGATCGGCACCAGACTCTCGACCCGATGATCGCAGTTGCGCGTCATCCAGTCCGCCGATGAGATGAAAACCTTCGCGCTCCGGGATGGCAGCGCTTCGCCGGAACCAAAGCATATGATTCGCGAATGTTCAAGAAAGCGGCCGATGATGCTCTTGACCCTAATATTTTCTGATAGGCCGGGCACGCCGGGCCTGAGACAGCAGATGCCGCGCACGATCAGTTCGATCTTCACCCCGGCCTGCGAGGCCCGGTAGAGCGCTTCGATGAGCTGGCTGTCGACGATGGAGTTCAGCTTCAGCCAGATGCCACCGGCCTTGCCCGCCTTCACATTGGCGATCTCGGTCTCGATCAGCTGCAGCAGCGTCTGCCGCAGATTGACCGGCGCGACGGCGACCTTGTCCATCTTTTCCGGCCGGGCATAGCCGGTCATGTAGTTGAACATGCGCGCGGCATCGCGGCACAGCGCGGGATCGCAGGTGAAGAAAGACAGGTCGGTGTAGATCTTGGCGGTCACCGGGTGATAGTTGCCGGTGCCGAAATGCACATAGCTGCGCAGCGCCGAGCCTTCGCGCCGGATCACCATGGACACTTTGGCGTGGGTCTTGAGTTCGAGGAAGCCGTAGACCACCTGCACGCCGGCACGCTCCATGTCGCGGGCCCAGCGGATGTTCCGCTCCTCATCGAAGCGCGCCTTCAATTCCACCAGCGCCGTGACCGATTTCCCCGCCTCCGCCGCCTCGATCAGCGCCTTGACGATCGGCGAGTCGTCGCTGGTGCGGTACAGGGTCTGCTTGATCGCGACCACCGTGGGATCCAGCGCCGCCTGGCGCACGAACTGCACCACCACATCGAAGCTTTCATAGGGATGATGGACGATGAGGTCCTTCTGCCTGATCGCGGCAAAGCAATCGCCGGCGGAATCGCGGATGCGTTCGGGGAAACGGGCGATATAGGGGGTGAATTTCAGGTCCGGCCGGTCGTCGATGATCAGCTTGCCGGTGGCGGACAGGCCGAGGATGCCGTCGATCGTATGCACATCTGCCGGCGACGCGTCGAGTTCCGAGGTAACAAAATCGCGCAGACCTTCGGGCATCCCGGCATTCACCTTGAGGCGGATCACATTGCCGCGCCGCCGGCGCTTCAACGCCGACTCGAATAGTAGGACGAGGTCTTCCGCCTCTTCCTCGATTTCGAGTTCGCTGTCCCGGATGATGCGGAAATTGCCGATCGCCAGAACCTCGTAGCCGGGAAACAGGCGGTCCAGATTGAGTCCGACCAGATCCTCGAGCGTGATGAAGCGCGTTTCCTGCCCCGGCAGCCGGATGAACCGCTGGATCTGCTGCGGCAGCGGAATCAAGGCGCGCAGCGTGCGTGTATCCCGCTTGCCTTTCAGTTCGAGAGCCATCGAGAAGCCGAGGTTGGGAATGAACGGAAACGGATGGGCGGGATCGATCGCCAGCGGCGTCAGCACCGGGAAGATCTGGTCGAGGAACATGCTGTCGAGCCATTGCCGTTCCTCGGGCCGCAGCTCGGTCGTCTCCACCACGGTGATGCCGGCGGCGCGCAGTTCCGGCGCGGAGCTGCCGCCAGCAGGCCTGCTGGTTCTGCATCAGCTCGCTGGTGCGGCTGTTGATCGCCGCGAGCTGCTGCGCCGGCGTCAACCCGTCCTGGCTCGGCACCGTCACGCCGGCCGCGACCTGGCCCTTCAGGCCGGCGACGCGCACCATGTAGAATTCGTCGAGGTTGTTGGCGGAGATCGACAGGAAGCGCAGCCGTTCCAGCAGCGGATGCCCGGCGTTGAACGCTTCCTCGAGCACGCGCTCGTTGAAGGCCAGCCAGGACAGTTCGCGATTGAAGTATTTCGCTTCGGCGGGGGGCGCGACGGCGGCCGGCGCAGCGGTCTTTATGTCATCCACTGTGGCGTCTCCTTTTGCCACCACTGTATATGAGTGCTTTGCTGGCATTATGACAAGCCGATGACATTTGGCCTGAAAAATCCTTTCAAAACCATTGACTTAACGGCTAGCATCGGTCCCCGCCCATGAAACGCCTGCTGCTGCTGCGCCACGCCAAGTCGAGCCGCGACAATGCGCGGCTGCAGGATTTCGACCGGCCGCTGGCCAAACGGGGCCGCGAGGCGGCGCCGGAAATCGGCCGCCATATGCGCAAGGCCGGCTGGCTGCCCGATCTGGTGCTCTGCTCCACGGCCAAGCGCACGCAGGAAACCGCCGAGCTGGTGCTGGCGGAACTTGGCGGCAAAGTAGATGTGCGATTTGTGGATGCGCTGTATCTCGCCGCACCGGAACAGATGCTGAAGGAGATTCACGCCGTCGAGGCCAAAGTCGGCACCCTGCTCGTCGTTGCCCACAATCCGGGCACCGCGTTGCTCGCGAACTATCTTGCTGCCAGCGGCGACAAGAAGGCCTTGCAACACCTGCGCGAGAAGTATCCGACAGCCGCGCTCGCGGTATTCGAGATCGACGCCAATTCCTGGAGCAAGCTCGAACGGGCGAAGCTGATCGACTTCGTCACGCCCAGGGATATCGACGACTAACGCTTCCGCCAGTAGCGTTTCTGTTTGCGGAATTCGCGCCAGACATCCTCGAAATGGTCGAGGTCGCGCTCGATGCTGGCGGCCTGCCATCCCAACAGCAGCCCGCCGAGCCTGCGGGTTTCCGGTTCGCCGAGAGCATCATGCAGCGACGGCTCCAGTTGCCCGAGCAGCGAGCGGCTGACCAGTGCGTCATTGAGCGATCCCAGTCGATCCTGCGCCGCGGCCATGCTCTTGAGATAGCGCCGCACGCCTTTCTTTGCGAACAGGCTGCTGAAGAATTCCGAAAGGTACCGCATCTTCTTGAACTCGAGACGCAAATCGTGGAATTCGGCTTCCTCGAGTTTCGCCTTCTTGCCGCCGAGCTTGAGCAGCTTCTTGTGGCGCCGGTCGAGCGCATCGGCGGCGAAATCGGCGATGGGCCGGTCCAGCGGATCGCCGCTCGCCACGTCCGCGGTCTCCCAAATCCCCTTGGTGAGCCACAACTCCATGCGCAGTTGGAACTCGGTGTAGCGCGGGCCGTTGATAACGTGCCGGAGCGCATTGTAGGCGGTTTCGCGCTGGCGCTTCGATTCCGACAGAAGTTCGCGCAGTGTCGCTTCTTCGGGCAGGCGCTGCCGCATCTGCGCCAGCATTTCATGGATAAACACGTCCCAGTCCCGCGCCGGCCCCAGCACGCCCTGCAGCCATTTCAGCTCGTGAATGAGATAGCCGCGCGTATCGCCGGTCATCGTGTCCTTGAAGGCGGAGATCAGCGACCGCAGCCGGCGGATGGCGACGCGCTGCTGATGCACACCTTCGATATCTTCGCCGATCAGGGCGCAGGCCTCGTTCAGGCGTAGTTGCTCCAGCGCGTTCCTGGCGATCGCGGCAAAGGCCGCGCGGGCCGTCATGTCGCCCGTGAGCCCCGCCGGCCCCGCGCGGAAGGAACCCGGCCCCTCGCCCGCCGCCAGCCGATAGCCGCGGGCCGCCTTGGTCTCCGCCTCCAAAGACACGGGAATCGCTTCATTCAGCGCAATGGCCAGCTCATAGAGCCGCTCGCGCCGCCCCGACTTCAGCTCCAGCTCGGCCTCGCTCAGCGGCGAGCGGCGCTCGCCCGCGCCGATCTCGCCGTGATCCAGCGCGACCTCGATCTCGCTGTCGAACAGCTTCACCGGCACCGCTGTGCGCTCGAACTCGCTGCTGAACACCGGCTGCAGGGCGCCGGCGATCTCGGGCCGGGTCAGGAATTCGCGAAGTTCGTCGTCGGCGACCTGATGCAACTGTGGCATGTCGGAGTCCACATCTGCCTCAAGCTCACGATGGGCGTGCATTGCACCGGGTTCGCCGAGAGGAACCTTCACCGTCTGAATGCGCCGGTCGCCGATCTGGCGGATGCGCAAGGCGATACCGCGCTGCTGCAGCGCGCGATCGGGCGTATCGAAATAGACGGTGGAGAGATGTCGGGTGACGGCGCGCTCTCGCGCCAGGGAACGCAGCAGGGCGCTGCGGCGAAGCTGCTCCAGCCTATCAGGGCTCATGCGCAGCTTGAGCTCGAATTCTTCCGACACGTGGCCCCTCGTCGCCGGTTTTCGTGACTCTCCGCACCCGCACGACCAGATTGAACCGCCTTAACAGAATGTCAACTTTTTTGGCTCATTTGTGAACATCGGGACATAACATACTGTTTACCATTGCGTTTGTGCGAATCGGGGTCGGATTTCTGAACGTGTAAAAGAAAACACATGGTTAACAAGATCGTTGACCAAGCTGGGTTGGAAAGTTAATCGGGGGAAGTCGAACCGGCGCACGGTCGGTGTCCGATCTATGAACGGCCTGGCAAGGGCTGAATTGCATGGGGGGAAATGCCTATGACAGACCACCTGTCATTGCCGCGGCGTAGCTTTCTCTTTTGGGGCGCGGGCGCAGCGGCGGCACTCATCGTAAGACCAGATACCGCTTCCGCGGCTGTCGAGAAATACCGCACGCTGACGTTGCACACGCGCTGGAGCGACGAGGATTTTCGCGGCCCGTACTATGAGAAGGGCCGCTACCTGCCGGATGCGCTTGCGGAAATCAATCATCTGTTCCGCGACCGCCATAACCAAGCCGTGACCAAGGTCGACATCCGCCTGCTCGACCTGCTGAACCGATTTAATGCGACTGCGAACTATACGAGCTCGCTCGAGGTCGTCTGCGGCTACAGATCGCGTTCGACCAACAACGAGCTGCTGCATGAAGGACAGAGGGTCGCCAAGGACAGCCTGCACATCTTCGGCCGCGCCGCCGATGTGCGCTTCGGCAAGGAACTGCCGCTGAAGCAGGCGCGCCAGATTGCTCTGAACATGCAGGCGGGTGGCGTCGGCTACTACCGCAAACAGAAGTTTCTGCATCTGGATGTGGGGCCCGTAAGATCCTGGTAGCGGCTGCCGCCGGTTAGTCCAGCGGCAAGGATCCCTGCAGCAGCTCGCGCAGCAGCGTGAGCGACGGTTTGCGCTGCGCCGTCAGCGCCGCACGATCCAAATCATCAACCAGTTTCCGCGCAGCAGCGAACGACCGTTCGATGCGCCGCGAGGCATATTCGATCACGTCGGCATCGACTGTGAGCTGGCGGTCGGAGAACAATTTCGCCAGGAGCATGCGCAGCAGGCCATCGTCAGGCTGCTCGATGGCGACCGCCGGCAGCGCGTTGAGCCGCGACCGCAGATCGGCGAGCCTTATTGGCCAGCGCGCCGGCGCTTCTTCGGCGCAAATCACCAGCTGCCCCCGCCGTTCCGTCAGCAGATTATGGAGATGGAAAAGGCACTGCTCTGCCGCGGGTGAAAGCGTAGCTGGAGAGAGATCATCGATCAGCAGGGCGGCAGCGTCGCCCAGGATCGCCGGCGGCTCGGCAAGGCCGAGATCGCTGCCCGCGGCCTGCGCGGCCGCGGCCCGCCGCCGCCAGATCTGCCCCAGATGGGTCTTGCCGCAGCCCGGCGGCCCGAAGATCGCCAGGCCCCGCCCGGGCCAGTCCGGCCAGCGCTGAATCCAGCCATGGGCGGCCGCATTACTGGCGGCGACGAGGAAATCCTCATCCGCATAGGATGGCGCGGCGGCGAAGTCGAACGGCAGTTGCGGCATGGTCGCAGCTCCCGTCACGGACCCGGGGGTTCGTCGACCCTCGCGGGCGGCGTCGCGTGCAGCGGATCGTCCGCGACAGGCAGTCCACCATGATAGAGTGGGCTGCCCATGTAGCGCGTCAGGCCGAAGCGCGTGAGCACGCCCACCACCGCCGCTGCCGGCAATCCCAACAGCACGCCGACGAAGCCGAACAAGGCGCCGCCGGCGAGCAGCGCAAAGATCACCCACACCGGATGCAGCCCGATCCGGTCGCCCACCAGTTTCGGCGTCAGGAAGTTCCCCTCCACCACCTGGCCGACGACGAAAATGCCGGCGACCAAGCCGATCGAAAGCCAGTCGGTGCCATCGGGCCCGCCGGTGAACTGGGCGATTGCCAGGCCCATGCTGGTGACGAAGCCGGTGATCGTGCCGACGAAAGGTATGAAGGACAGCACGCCGGTCATCAGGCCGACAGCAAGGCCGAAATCCAGGCCCGCCGCGCTCAAGGCCACGGCGTAGAACGTGCCGAGGATCAGGCACACCGTCGCCTGGCCGCGGGCGAAGCCGGCCAGCGTCTCGTCGATCAGCCGTGCCTGCTGGCGGATCACCGGCGCATATCGCCGCGGCAGCCAGCCGTCGATCTTCGCCACCAGATGATCCCAGTCCCGCAGAAGATAAAAGGAGACGATCGGCGTGATGAACAGCAGCGACAAGATGTTCACCAGCGCAAGGCCGCTGGTCAGCAGCTGCTGAAACGCGCCGACGATCCATTTCAGGATGCCGCCGAGCTGGCCGCCGAGCGCCTGCCTTATCTCCTCGACCTGACCCGCGCCGAAGCGCTCCTCCAATCCCGCGAGCAGCGGCGTCGCCCAGCGCTGCACTGCCGAGATCAGGCGCGGCATCTGCACGATGAGGTCGATGATCTGCCCCTCGATCAGCGGCACGATCAGCACCAGCAGGGTTGCCGCCACGATGACGAAGCAGATCGTCACGATAGATGTCGCCAGCGTCCGCGAGCAGCCCGCGCGCTCCAGCCGGTCGCACAGGGGATCGAGCAGGTAGGCAATGGCGATGCCCGCAACGAAAGGCAGCAGCACGCCACGCAGCAGATAGAGCGCGATCAGGAACAGCACCAGTCCGATCAACCAGAACCGCAGCTGCCGTTCCCGCGTCATTTGCCGCCCTCGATGCGGAAGAACCGCGCGCCCCAGATGAACAGGTAGGCAAATCCCGAAGCCACCGTGGACGCGGCGACGAACCAGGTGAGAGCCTGCACTGTCCCATGGTCCTCTTGGATCCCGTATCCGAGCAAGCCGAGCAGCAGCGCCGCAAGTATGATCTGCGCCACGGTGTTGATCTTGCTGATCCACAGCGGCTGCATGGTCAGGGCCTGGGTCAGCGTCTGATAGAGGATGCAGCCGCCGATGATCAGCACGTCGCGGAACACGATCAGGATCACCAGCCAATCCTCAATGTGATCCTCATAGCCCAGCGTGACATAGACCGATGTGAGGAGGGCCTTGTCGGCCAGCGGATCCAGATAGCCGCCCAGGGTCGTACGCACGTTGAAATGCTTGGCGATGAAGCCGTCGATGGCATCGCTGACGCCGGCGGCGATGAACACCCAGAAAGCGCCGAAGTAATGGTCGGAGAGCATCAGCCAGATCGCCAGCGGCACCAGGCAGAGGCGCAGCAGGCTGATCAGGTTCGGCAGCGCCGTCAGCAGGATTCCCGGGCGTTCGTTCAAAGCTGACTACGGCGTCGTCGCGCCGGGCACCCCGAGTTGCACCAGCATCCAGTCGGGGCCGGTCTGCGTCAGCTGCAGCTGGTGCTGCGCCAGCGCCTGCATCAGTTGCGCCGGCTCGCCGCTGAACACCAGATCGATCTTGCCCTCGTCCGGCGCCAGGTAGCGAACATCGGCGCGATGCAGCAGGGGCACGCCAACCAGCTTGTTGCGCACCTCCATCCACTGCTGCAGGCCGGAGATCGGCACTTTCGCTGTGATGGTGCGCACCGGCCCGGCGGGCATGGGCATCGTCGTGGTGTCCAGCGTGCCCGCCGGCGCGCGGCCGACCAGCCGGTCGACCGGATCCGACAGGAAGCGGTAGGTGAGCGAACCGACATAGCGCACGGAGGACACGCGCTCGGTCTCCACCTCGAAATCCTGCACCATGGCGGATATTTCGTCGTCGCTGGGCAACGGGATCTGCTTGGCCTTCTCCGACCCCATCATGTTCTCGACCAGCTTCTGCAGGGCGGCGCGCTGGCCGTCGACGATCGCCTGATCGCGCGCGGTCGACGCATCCGCCGCCGTGACGTCGACGGGAATGCCGGACACGGTGTAGGTGCCGGCCTGGGCTTGCGGCATGACCGCAAATGCGCTGCAGAGAATCAGCAGCGCGGCGATGAAAACGCGAGGGCATGTCGGGACAGCGGCCATTGCAAACCCGTCTCTATCCAGTATGTTGCGGCTCAATTGTGCATTTATAGCGCACCGTCCGGCGGGACGCCAACAAGCCGTCCGGACGCCTGAAAATACTGCTCCCGGGAGAATGGCGATCAACAGCCTCAGCTACAAGAAGGCCGGCGTGGATATCGACGCCGGCAACGCGCTGGTCGAAGCGATCAAGCCGATGGCGAAGGCCACCGCCCGCTCCGGCACCGCCGCCAGCCTCGGCGGATTTGGTGCCCTGTTCGATCCCCGGGCCGCCGGCTACCGCGATCCGATCCTGGTCGCCACCACCGACGGCGTCGGCACCAAGCTGAAGATCGCCATCGCCGCCCGGAAGCACGACACCATCGGCATCGATCTCGTGGCCATGTGCGTTAACGATCTGGTGGTCCAGGGTGCGGAGCCGCTGTTCTTCCTCGACTACTTCGCCACCGGCAAGCTGGAAGTGGCGGCAGGCACGGCAATCGTCGGCGGCATCGCCGAGGGCTGCCGCATCGCCGGCTGCGCGCTGATCGGCGGCGAGACGGCGGAGATGCCGGGCATGTATGCCAGCGAGGACTACGATCTCGCCGGTTTTGCCGTGGGTGCTGTGGAGCGCGGACAGGAAATCACCGGCGCAACGGTCGCGGACGGAGATGTGATCCTGGGCCTCGCCTCAACAGGCGTGCATTCCAACGGCTTCTCGCTGGTCCGCCGCGTGGTGGAAGCCAGCGGCGTCGGCTATGGCGATGCCGCGCCCTTCGCCAAGGGCCAGACGCTGGGCGAGGCCTTGCTGACACCGACCAAGATCTATGTGCGGAGCTGTCTCGCCGCCGTGCGCAGCGGCAAGGTCAAGGCGCTGGCCCATATCACCGGCGGCGGGCTGGTGGAAAATGTGCCGCGGGTGCTGCCGGAGAATCTGGCCGCCGAGTTCGATGCGCGGCGCTGGCCGCTGCCGCCGGTGTTCGGCTGGATGATGCGCGTCGGCGGCATTGCCGATTCGGAGATGGCCCGGGTGTTCAATTGCGGCGTGGGCATGGTGGCCGTGGTGGCGCCTGACGATGCAGCAGAGGTGCAGGCCATTCTCGAGGGGGCGGGCGAGACCGTGTTCCAGGCCGGCAAAGTGGTGGCCCGGGCAGCCGGCGCGCCGGGTTCCGTGGTTCGGGAAACCGCCGCCGCCTGGCCCGGCTAACCCTATCCATCCCTCCCCCGCGGCCGTTGCCAGGGGCCGTCCGACTGGGCTATTAAACTGCCGGAATCAACGGGCTGCGACGCGGAGTGAGGCAATGGCTGAATTCGACCAGATGTATCAGGAACGCCGCCAGGGCTGGGCGGGCTTTTGCAAGCTGATGGCCGTGGTCATCGTCCTGGCCGCCATCATCCTGCTGGGCATGAGGATCTTCCTGGTCTAGCGCCCGATCTCCCGGGGCCAAAATGCGAATGCCCGGTGTTGAACCGGGCATTGCCGTTTCAGGCCCCGATTTGCTGCGGCGTCAGCCGACCAGTTCCAGCCCGCTGAAGAAGTAGGCGATCTCGATCTTGGCGTTGTCGGCCGAGTCCGAGCCATGCACCGAGTTGGCCTCGATCGATTCCGCGAAATCCTTGCGGATGGTGCCGGGCGCGGCATTGGCCGGATTTGTGGCGCCCATGACCTCGCGGTTCTTGGCCACGGCGTTCTCGCCCTCCAGAACCTGGGGCACCACCGGCCCGCTGGTCATGAATTCGCAGAGGCTGTTGAAGAACGGCCGGTCCTTGTGGACGGCATAGAACTGCTCGGCCTGCTTGCGCGTCAGCCACAGGCGCTTTTGCGCGATGATGCGCAGGCCCGCCTCTTCCAGCCGCGCATTGACCTTGCCGGTCAGGTTCCGCCGGGTCGCGTCGGGCTTGATGATCGAGAGAGTGCGCTCGATGGCCATGGTCGTCCTTCCTTCGGGTCCGTAAAAGTCGCGGCCTTATAGCGGCGGCGGGGGGTTGCCGCAATGGGGCCGGGCCTGCCGCCTTTAGCCGTTGCGGTAAGGAAACCCGAGCCGCGCTTGGCATTTCCCTGCCCCGCCATGCTATGACCCCGCGCCATGTTGCAGATCGAGAACCTCACCTACCGGATCGCCGGGCGCGTCCTCCTGGAGGGCGCGTCGCTGATGCTGCCTGCCGGCCACCATGCCGGCCTGGTGGGCAGGAACGGCTCGGGCAAGTCGACGCTGCTGAAGCTGATCACCGGCGAGCTGCATGCCGACAACGGGACGATCTCGCTGCCGAACAACACCCGCGTCGGCGTGGTGGCCCAGGAAGCGCCTGGCGGGCCGGCGAGCCTGATCGACACGGTGCTGCAGGCGGATACCGAACGCGCGGCGCTGCTGCTCGAGGCGGAGACCGCCCACGATCCCCATCGCATCGCCGAGATCCATAACCGGCTGGCCGACATCGAGTCCCACAGCGCGCCGGCCCGCGCCGCCGAAATCCTTTCCGGCCTCGGCTTCAGCGCCGAGCAGCAGCTCCGCGCCTGCAGCGAGTTCTCCGGCGGCTGGCGCATGCGCGTGGCGCTGGCCGCGGCGCTGTTCGCCGAGCCCGACCTGCTGCTGCTGGACGAGCCCACCAACCATCTCGACCTGGAAGCGGCGCTGTGGCTCGAATCCTTCCTGCAGAAGTATCCGCGCACCCTCCTGATCGTCAGCCATGACCGCGACCTCCTGAACAAGGTGGTGGACAAGATCGTGCATCTGGAGATGGGCAAGCTGAACGTCTATGGCGGCGGCTATGACACCTTCGAGCGCACGCGCGCTCTCAAGATCGCCAACATTGCCGCCGCGCAGAAAAAGCAGGAAGCCCAGCGCGCCCATATGCAGGCCTTCATCGACCGCTTCCGCTACAAGGCCAGCAAGGCGCGGCAGGCGCAGTCGCGGCTGAAGGCGCTGGCGCGCATGGAGCCGATCGTCGCCATCGCCGAGGAGCGCACGGTGGCCTTCGAGTTCCCGCAACCCGACCAGCTGGCGCCGCCGATCATCACGCTGGAGAAGGTCGCCGTCGGCTATCAGGCGGAGAAGCCAGTGCTGAACAATGTCAGCCTGCGGCTCGACATGGACGATCGCGTGGCTCTGCTTGGGCGCCAACGGCAACGGCAAATCGACGCTGGCGAAACTGCTGAGCAATCGCTTGAAGCCGATGCATGGCAGCATGCGCAAATCGCCGAAGCTGCGGGTCGGCTATTTCGCCCAGCATCAAACCGATGAGTTGGACCTGGACGCCACGCCGTTGCAGATTCTCGGCCGCATGGCGCCGCTGCTGAACGAGCAGAAGCTGCGGGCCCATCTCGGCCGCTTCGGCTTCGAGCAGGACAAGGCGCTGACCAAGGCCGGCTCGCTCTCCGGCGGTGAGAAGGCGCGGCTGCTGTTCGCGCTGATGAGCCGCGAGGCGCCGCACCTGCTGATCCTCGACGAACCCACCAACCACCTCGACGTCGATGCGCGCCAGGCGCTGGTGCAGGCGATCGGCGCCTATGAGGGTGCTGTGTTGCTGATCAGCCACGACCCCCATCTGATCGAGCTCTGCGCCGACCGCCTCTGGCTGGTGTCCGGCGGCACGGTGCGGCAGTACGATGGCGACCTGGACGACTACCGCGAACTCCTATTCGCCGAGCGCCGCACCCGGCCCGCTGAAGGCAGCAAAGGCAACGGCGCCACATCGGGCGCCGCGCACACTGCCGCCGGCCGCAAGGAACAGCGCCGCGCCGCCGCCGAAGAGCGCGCCCAGAACTCCCAACTCAAGAAGCAGGCCCAGCAGACAGAGCGCCGCCTAACCGACCTCAACAAGAAGAAGGCGGCGATGGAGACGCTCCTGGCCGACCCGGAGATCTATAACGGCCCGACGGCCAAGCTGCTGGAGCTGCAGCTCCGCTACGGCGACATCAAGAAAGAGATCGCCGCCGCCGAGGACGCATGGCTGGTCGCGCAGGCGGCGCTGGAGTGAGAACGCTGAAAGCGATGAATCCACCACCAGACCTCACCATCCGTGCCATCGAGTCCGATGATGCGCCTCCACTGCTTTCCATGATGCGCGAACTCGCGCGATTTGAGAATCAGGAACACCTGATCGGCGCGACCGAGGAGTCTATCCGGCGCGACGGGTTCGGGGCGAGCGCGCAGTTCGGCGGGTTCATTGCGCTCGATGCAGGCACGCCCGCAGGCTTTGTCACCTATGGCAACGCCTACACCACCTGGGGCGGGCGGCAGTTCATCCTGGTGGATGACCTGTTCGTGCGCGAGGCCTATCGCGGGCAAGGCGTCGCGCGGCATCTGATGGCCACGGTCGAGAAGCTGGTCATCGCCCGCGGCACCTATGCGCGCTGGACCGTCAGTCCTGAAAATGAGCGCGCCATTGCCTTCTACAAATCGCTGGGCGCGCGGTATGTCCTGAAGGGCCAGTGCTATTGGCACCTGGATCCATCGGGCGCCGTCACACCCTGATCCTCGATCGCAGCGATCTATAGAAAGCGATCTAGTTCGTCGATCGCTGCCGCAGCACGTACTTTGCACCGTCCTGGCGGCTGAAGAGTTCGCCGACAGACGGATGCTTCACCGGCTTGCCGCTGTCGTCCACCAGCAGGTTCTGTTCGGAGACATAGGCGATGTAGGTCGTCTCCGCGTTCTCGGCCAGCAGATGGTAGAAAGGCTGATCCTTCTTCGGACGCACCTCCGCCGGAATCGACTGATACCATTCCTCCGTGTTGTTGAAGGTGGGATCGACGTCGAAAATCACGCCGCGGAACGGAAAAATCCGGTGCTTGACGATCTGCCCGATCTGGAACTTGGCCTGCCTGATCTCGGTCATCTCTATGCTTTCATCTTCGATACCCAAGCGCCCCCAAAGGCAACCCGTGAATCAAAGTGCACCTATCATACATCAATATAACACAGTTTCGTAGCTGGCGGATGCGTTGAACGATCATTAAACTTCTTTGCCGCATTATGGCGAAACCTGTTAGCCCACCGAGCCTAGGGAGGCTGGGATTTCCACGTCGTTTAGCGAATCGGAAAGGAAGCGTTTCCACGGGTTGCTGAAACTCGCGGCGGAGAGTCCCTTCGCCGGCGAGCGGGAAAACGCCCTGGCCGCCGCCAAGCGCATGGCGCAGCGGCACGATATGACGCTGGAGGAGGCCTGCGGCGATTCCGCCCTGCCCCGCCGGCAGCAGACCGGATTCGCCTCCCAGACCAGCGAAACCCAGGCCGAACAGGCCCGCTACGTCCATCTGATGGACTGGCAGATCCATGTCGCCAAGATGAAGCGCGAAGCAGCGCTGGCGGAGGCGCGCCAGCGCGGCCTTGATGCCCGGGAGCTGGCCCGGCGGCGTATGCCGGAGAAACGTTTCCGCGCCAATCCCCGGCGGCTCGACCCCTGGACCCATGCGCGCGTGTTGCTGACGGAGACCAATTTGCGGCTGGCCGACATCGTGCAGATCACCGGGCTGACGGTGTATCAGGTGGTGGGGCTGAAGCTGAACCTGCGGCGGGTGGCGGCTTAGGCCTCGGCCTTCTGCTCCCATTTGCCGGCGGGGTTTTGCTGCCAATAGGTAAGTTTGTGGCCGGCGGCTTTGTAGTCGCGCCAGCGGTCGCGGCCGGATGCGACGGCGTTCTCGTTGTTGCCGTCGAGCAGTTCGACGCAGAGCGTGAAATCTGCCACACGGCCTGAGACAGCGCCGTCAGTCAGGAACAGGACCTGCGCTGCGTTCGGATTTTCGTCCTTTTCGGTGAGCCACACTGGCTGCAGTTCCGCAAATCCGTCGCGGGAGCTGCCATGGGGCAGGAAGCCGCGGTCGTTATAGGTCCAGAGATAGGATGTAAGCGCCTCGACCCGCTCCGGCGAGCCGGCGATCACCACCGCGCGCTGGCCGCGCTCCAGCGTCTTCTCCAGCATCGGCGGCAGGGCTGCTTCCAGCGTGCTCTTCTGCAGATGGTAGAAGCGGATCTCGGTCATTGTCTGTGCTGCAGCAATTCAAATTCCTGTGGTCACGACCGCACTTGCATTTGTGCCTGGAATTTTCCGGGCAATCGCAACTGCCGAATATGTCCCCTCTCCAACACGAAGTGGGGGAGAGGAGTCAACCTTTGGAAGTTGTGCTTACAACCTCGGCACTACTTCCCTTCATAACAATCCGCCACCAGCCGATCCAGCAGGCGGATGCCGAAACCCACGGCGCCTTTCGGCACCGTGGGGCGGTCCTGTTTGGTCCAGGCCATGCCGGCGATGTCCAGATGGGCCCAGGGCGTGTTGCCGACGAAATGTTTCAGCAGCGAGGCACCGTTGATGGCGTCGCACCAGCGGCCGCCGTCGTTTTTCCAGTCGGCGATGTCGGACTTGATGAGGTCGTCGTAATGCTCGGTCATCGGCAGGCGCCAGAGCAGTTCGCCTGACGCCTTGCCGGCGGCCAGCAACTGATCCGCAAGTTTGTCGTCATTGGCGAACAGGCCGCCATGCTCGACGCCCGAGCGCCACCAACACCGACCCTGTCAGCGTCGCCAAGTCGATCATGGCCCGTGGCTTGTACTGCGAATAGGCGAAATAGAGCGCGTCGCTCAGCACCAGGCGCCCCTCGGCATCGGTATCGATCACCTCGATGGTCTGGCCGGACATGGTGCGCACCACGTCACCCGGGCGCTGCGCATTGTCGCCGGGCATGTTCTCCACCATGGCGCAGATGCCGACGGCGTTCACCTTGGCCTTGCGAGCGGCGAGCGAACGCATGACGCCGAAGACGGCGGCGGCGCCGGACATGTCGTACTTCATCTCCTCCATACCGCCCGCCGGCTTGATGGAGATGCCGCCGGTATCGAAGGTGACGCCCTTGCCGACGAAGGCGATGGGCGCGCCACTGCTCTTGCCGGCGCCATTCCATTGCAGGGCGACGAGCTGCGGCTCGTGGCTGCTGCCCTGGGCGACGCCGAGCATGGCGTTGAGGCCGAGCTTCTTCAGCTTGTCGCGGCCGAGCACCTCGACCTTCAGTCCCAGAGAGGTGAGCCCCTTGGCCGCTGCGGCGAAACTGGCGGGATAGATGACATTGCCCGGCTCGCTGATGAGATCGCGGGCCAGCAGCACCGAGTTGGTTGTGCTGGCGAGAGGTGCATAAGCGGCGCGGGCCGCGGACGGGTCAGCGGTATGCACCGCCAGTCGCACCAGGCGCGGTTTGCTGTCAGGCTTTTCGGTCGTGCGGTATTTGTCGAAGCGATAGGCGCGCAGGCAGATGGCATTGGCCAGATGGGCCGCGAGCTTCGCGGGATCCAGTGTCGCGCCTTTGGGCGCCTCGATCGCAAGGGCCAGATCGGTTTCAGCAGTGGCCAGCAGATAGGCCGCGAGCGCACCGGCGGCCCGTTCCGCCGCCAGATCGCTGAATTCCGCAGCATTGCCGAGGCCGGCCACCAGAATGCTGCGAGCGCCCACGCCGCGCGGCGCCAGCACCGGCAGCACCTGGCCGATCTTGCCGCGAAAGCGCCCGGCGGCGACGGCGCGGGACAGCGCGCCGCGGGTCTTGCGGTCGATCTGTGCCGCCGACGGCGTCAGTTCCAGGCCGCTGAAGATGCCGACCGCCAGCGCACCCGGCGCCGCACTGCCGGGCTTAGCAAAGGATACTTTCATCTGATCTCTGACAGGTTCTGGGGTGCCGCTATCTCACTTGCCGGCTTTTTCTTCGTAATTGTCCCGCACCAGCCGGTCGAGCAGCCGCACGCCATAGGCGGACGCGCCCTTCGGCACGGTGGCGCGATCCTTGTCCGACCAAGCCATGCCGGCAATGTCCAGATGGGCCCAGGGCGTATCCTTGACGAAACGTTGCAGGAACTGCGCTGCGGTGATGCTGCCGCCGTAGCGGTCGCCGACATTCTTCATGTCGGCGGCGTCGGAATTGATGATCTTGTCATAGGCATCGCCCATGGGCAGGCGCCACAGCAACTCGCCGGTGGCCTTGCCCGCGGCGATCAGCTTTTCCGACAGCGCATCGTTGTTGGAGAACAGGCCGGCATGCTCGCGGCCGAGCGCCACCATGATCGCGCCGGTCAGCGTCGCCAGATCCACCATGAATTGCGGCTTGAAGCGGTCGCGGCAATACCACATGGCGTCGGCCAGCACGAGGCGGCCTTCGGCATCGGTGTTGATCACCTCGATGGTCTGGCCGGACATGGATTTGACGATGTCGCCGGGCCGCTGCGCGGTGCCCGAGGGCATGTTTTCCACCAGGCCGACGACGCCGATGGCGTTGACCTTGGCCTTGCGCGCCGCCAGCGCCTGCATCAGGCCGATCACCACGCCGGAACCGCCCATGTCCCATTTCATCTCTTCCATGCCGGCGGCGGGCTTGATGGAGATGCCGCCGGTATCGAAGGTGACGCCCTTGCCGATAAAGGCGATGGGCTGCGCCTTGCGGTCGCTGGCGCCATGCCACTGCATGACCACGAGCTGGGATTCCCGGGCGCTGCCCTGGCCGACGCCAAGCAGCGCGTTCATGCCCAGCTTGGCCATTTGTTTTTCGTCCAGGACTTCCACCTTGACGCCGAAGGCGCTCAGCTTCTTTGCCTCGGCGGCCAGGCTTTCGGGATAGATGATATTCGCGGGCTCGGAGACGAGATCGCGCACGACGAACACGGCGTCGCCCAGGCTGCCCATGGGCTCATGGGCCCCGCGGGCGCCGGCGAGATCCTTCGCCATCACGGTCAGCCGCTTCAGCGACGGCTTCTTCTCCGGCTTTTCCGTGGTGCGGTATTTGTCGAAGCGGTAGCTGCGCAGCCGCGCACCGAAGGCGATGTTGGCGGCGAGTTCCGACGCCGGAAGCTTGCCGCCGAATTCATCATCCACCAGCACGGCGGCCGCGGTATCGCCCGCGCCGCCCAGGGTCACATAGATGCGGCCGCCGAGGGATTGGGCGCCCAGCGCATCCATTTCGCCCTCCTTGCCGAGACCGACCAGCATGATGCGGCTGGCCTTGGTCCCAACCGGCGCGTTGATGACGAGCGTATCCTCGGCGCGGCCCTTGAAGCGGCTGGCGGCGATGGCGCGCGCGACGGCGCCGCGGCTCTGGCGATCGAGCTTTGCCGCACTCGGCGACAGTTTGTTGTTGGCGAACACGCCGGCCACAATTGCTCCGGATGTAGGCATCTCGAGTTTCGCGAACGCAACATTCATGGCAGGCAACACTCCTTGCAGTCGGTGGCGATATTTGCGGCCCCGGGAATCATACCGGTAACAGCCTATTGAGGGCCGTCAAGGCTGGTCTTGACGAATGAATCCTGCTCTATATCCGCCGGTTAGGGCAATAACACAAAAGAATGGGGGCGGCTCGGTGATCCTGCGGCGGTGTTTTCACGCCCTCGCCTTGATAGCCATCCTGATGGCCGCGCTGCCCGCCCAGGCTGAAAAGGATAGCGGCACCGGAAAGAAAGCCGCCACTGAAACACCGACCGCGAAGGAGCCGGTCCTGCTGCAGGCGGACGAACTGACCTATGACGAGGAGCTGGGCATCGTCACCGCCCGAGGCAATGTGGAGATCTCCCAGGGCGACAATGTCGTCCATGCCGACACAGTGTCCTACAACCAGCGCGCCAACAAGGTCACGGCGACGGGCAATGTCAGCCTGACCGGTCCCGACGGCGACACGATTTTCGCCGACTATGTGGAGCTGACCTCCGATCTCAAGGCGGCGACGGTGGAGGTCATCCGCCTGCTGCTCAGCGACCGCTCGCGCATGGCGGCGGCCTCGGGCACGCGCAGCGACGACGGCAAGAAGACAACCCTCAACCATGCGGTCTATTCGCCCTGCGATCTCTGCAAGGACGATCCGATGCGGCCGCCGCTCTGGCAGATCAAGGCGATCCGCGTGGTCCACAACAAGGAAACCCGGCGCATCGAGTACGAGGATGCGTGGCTGGAAATGTTCGGCGTGCCGGTGCTCTATACGCCCTATTTCAGCCACCCCGATCCGTCGGTGAAGCGCGACAGCGGTCTGCTGGCGCCGTCGTTCCAGTACGGGGACAAGCTGGGCGCTTCCATCCGTCTGCCCTACTACTGGGTGATCTCCGAGGACAAGGACGTCACCATCACCCCCATCTTTTCCACCGGCGAGTATCCTGTCCTGTACACGGACTACCGCCAGCGCGTGCAAGACGGCCGCTTCGCGGTCGAGACCAGCGGCACCTTCTCCGACGAGGACGACCAGGAGGCGGGCCTGGAGAAAGGCGACTTCCGCGGTCATGTCGACGCCACCGGCCGCTTCGACGTCGACGAGAGCTGGCGCTGGGGCTTCGACATCGAACGCGCCACCGACAAGACCTATGAACGGCTATACGATTTCTCCGACGAACGCACGCTGACCAGCCGTGCCTTCGCCGAGATGTTCAATGGCCGCAACTACGCGTCAATGCAGGGCCTTATCTTCCAGGGCACTCGCGACATCGATCAAAACGATGAAGCGCCAATCATCCTGCCGCTGCTGGATTACAACTACGTCAGCCCGCCCTCCTTCTTCGGCAGCTACTTTACCTTCGACGCCGATGCGCTGGTGCTGTCGCGCATCGAGGGCCGCGACAGCCGCCGGATATCCTTCACGGGCGGCTGGGTGCTGCCTTATACCTCGCCCTGGGGCGACATCTACCGGCTCTCCGCGCGGCTGCAGGGGGATGTCTATTCTTTCCACGGTCTCGATCCGAATTCCAACGATCCCAATCCGACCGGGCCCACAGAGAACGGCACTCAACCCCGCCTGTTTCCGCAGATTTCCCTGGAGTGGCGCTACCCGTTCATCAGGCAGCATGAGGGTTGGCATGAAGTGGTTGAACCGATTGCCCAGATCATCGCCGGCACCGATACGGGCAACTCCGGCCGCATTCCCAATGAAGACAGCCTGGACATCGAATTCGACGAGACCAACCTGTTCGACCTCAACCGCTTCGCCGGCCTCGACCGCGTCGACACCGGTCAGCGGGTGAACTACGGGCTGCGCTGGAGCATCTATGGCGACGAGGGCGGCTTTGCCAGCGCCTTCCTGGGGCAGAGCTACAGCTTCAACGACACGAATAATTTCGACAATGGCTCGGGCCTGGACACCCATATGTCTGACATCGTTGGCGCGGTATATATCAATCCCGCCGACTATCTGGACCTGATGTACCGCTTCCGCCTGGACGCCGATTCCTTCCAGGCGCAGCGAGACGAATTGCTGATGCAAGCGGGCCCGGACTGGCTGAATGTCAACGTATCCTATGCTTTCCTGTCCGAAGAGGCCGATCCGAACAGCGGCTTCGGCGACCGTCAGGAGATCGCTGCCCGGCTGAACACGAAATTCGACGAATACTGGTCGGCCTTTATCGCCGCACGGCAGGATTTGGAGTCGGGCCGGGTGCTGTCATATGGCGGCGGCATCGCCTATGCGGACGAGTGTTTTGAGATCCGTGGCTCCGTGTTCCAGAACAACTTCGAGGACGACGAGCAGGATCCCGGGATCAAGGCACTGTTTTCCGTAGCCTTCAAGAACCTGGGCAGCTTTGGAACGCGACCCTGAACGGCCGGGAATTGTGGCATTTTCCGAGCCGCCTGCGACGATCGGCGCGCATTGTGATTCGGCAGTTTTGTGCCTATATTGCCGGCAATCGTGAACCACCTGAAATCGTAAGCCATGAACTACTGCCGCATTTTCGCCCTGGCCGTCGCGGCCTTCGTTCTTTTTGCGCCGCCGGCGCCGGCGCAGGACACGCTGCGCATCATCGCCGTCGTCAATGAAGGCGCGATAACCCAGATGGATCTTGCGACGCGCATGCGCATCGCCATCGTCGCGTCGCGGCTGCAGGATACTCCGGAAGTGCGCCAGCGTCTGGCGCCCCAGGTTCTGCGCGCGCTGATCGACGAGCAGATCCGCAATCAGGAGGCCGCACGTCAGGGTGTCAATATTTCCGAGCGCGCCGTCAACGATCGTATCGACTCGCTGGCATCGGACAACAAGATGGGCCGGGAACAATTCGAGCAGATGCTGGCGCAGAACGGCATTCCGATCGAATCCCTGAAAAGCCAGATCAAATCGGAAATCGCCTGGAGCACGGTGGTGCGCCGCAAGTTCCAGCCGGGCATCATCATCACGGCCGAGGATATCGCGGAAGCGCGGACCCGCATCATCGAAAGTCAGGGCGAACCGGAATATCTGTTGGCCGAAATCTTCCTCTCGGCCGATGAGGCCACCGATAGCAACGACGCGGAAGATGCGGCACGGCGGCTGTTGGAGGAATTGAGGAGGGGCGCGCAGTTTTCCGCGGTCGCCCGACAGTTCTCCCAGGCTTCGACGGCGCCCCGCGGCGGCGATCTCGGCTGGGTGAAGGCGGGGGACCTGTCGCCGGAACTGGCGGCCGCGGTCCAGCAATTGGAAAAGGGTCAGGTCGCCGGCCCGATCCGCAGCGACGGCGGCTTTCACATCCTGCTGTTGCGCGACCGGCGCGAGAGCGCCGGCACGGTGGCGGTGGGCACCGTGGACTTGAAGCAGATCGAACTGGAACTCGAGGCGGGCGCAACGCCGGCGCAGGTCGCCGACGCGACCGAAACCCTACGGTCGCTCCGCGAGCAGATTGCCAGTTGCGCCGACGCGGAGAGTGCCGGAGCCAGCATTGACGCGCTCACCGGCGATCTTACGGGCATGGATGTCACGGCGCTGCCCGGCAATCTGCAGAGCATCGCGGTCGGCCAGCCGATCGGCCAGGCCAGCGAACCGATCCGCAATGAGGACGGCATCGCCAGCTATGTGGTCTGCGCGCGCAATCTCTCCACCAGCGGCCCGACCGACGAGGAGATCCGCGAGCAGCTGACGCGCGAGCGGCTGGACCTGATGGCGCGCGGCTATCTGCGCGATCTCAGGCGCACGTCTTTCGTGGATATCCGGGGTTGATGGCCGCAGCCGACGCGCAGGCCTCTGCCGCTTCGGCTTCGCTCCCACCGCTGCGCGACGTCATTGCCCGCCATGGCCTGGCGGCCCGGCGCAGCCTGGGGCAGCATTTCCTTCTCGACCTCAATCTGACCGGGCGCATTGCCCGCGCCGCCGGCGATCTGACCCGGGGCACGGTCATCGAGATCGGACCCGGCCCCGGCGGCCTGACCCGTGCTTTGCTTGAAAACGGTGCCGTGCATCTGGTGGCGGTGGAACGGGATGAACGCTGCCGGCCGGTGCTCGAGGAGATCGCGGCGGCTTTTCCCGGCCGGCTCACATTCGTGATGGCGGATGCCCTGGCGGTGGAGATTGCCGCGCTCGGCCCCGCCCCGCGCCGCATCGTCGCCAACCTGCCCTATAATGTCTCCACGGCCCTGCTGCTGCGCTGGCTTTCCGAAATCGGCTCCCTCGCCAGCCTGACGCTGATGTTCCAGAAGGAGGTCGCGGACCGGCTGACGGCGGCGCCGCGCAGCAAGGATTACGGCCGTCTCAGCGTTCTCGTGCAGTGGCTGTGCGAGGTGCGGCGCCTGTTCGATATCTCGCCCCGCGCTTTCACCCCGCCGCCGAAGGTGACATCGACCGTTCTGCAGATCGCGCCGCGCGCCCAGCCGCTGCATCCGGCCGACAAGGCAACGCTGGAGCGCGTGACGGCGGCCGCCTTCGGCCAGCGCCGCAAGATGCTGCGGCAGAGCCTGCGGACGCTCACGCCGGCCGCGGCAGAGCTGCTGGCGGCTGCCGGCATCCCGGAAACCGCTCGCGCGGAGGAGCTGGATGTCGGCCAGTTTTGTGCGCTGGCGCGGGAATGGCAGAAGATGGCGGGCGCGGACCGCTAGTCTTGGCCTATGGCCGCTCGCGCAGTTGGGCGACGAAGTCATGGAGTCCGATCTGGCGTTCGCGGCGCAGGCGTTCGGCTTCCAGGATCGCCTGCACGCGGCGCACGCTGGCTTCGATGTCGGTGTTGACGATGATGTAGTCGTACTCCGCCCAGTGGCTCATCTCGTCGGCGGCTTTGGCCATGCGCTTGGCGACCTCCGCGTCGCTGTCCTGGGCCCGCAGTATGCAGCCTGCGTTCCAGTTCTACGGTCGAGGGCGGCAGGATGAACACCGCCACCAGATCCTTGCGCGCCTTTTCCGCGAGCTGCTGCGTGCCCTGCCAGTCGATGTCGAACAGCACGTCGCGCCCTTCGGCCAGGGACTTGTCCACCGGTGCGCGCGGTGTGCCGTAGGAATTGCCGAATACCAGCGCATGCTCCAGCAGCGCGCCCTCGGCCACCATCTGGCTGAAGCGGCCCTGATCGACAAAGTGATAGTGTACGCCCTCCTTCTCGCCCGGCCGCATCGGCCGCGTCGTGGCCGATATCGACAGGCTGAGATTGTCGTCGCGTTCGAGCAGCGCGCGGGAGATCGTCGTCTTGCCGGCGCCGGACGGCGACGACAGCACCAGCATCAGGCCGCGGCGCTTGATCGGCTGGGTCATTCGATGTTCTGCACCTGCTCGCGCAACTGATCGATCGACGATTTGAGGTCGAGGCCGATGGCGGTGAGTTCGGAATCGGAGGATTTCGAGCAGAGCGTGTTGGCCTCGCGGTTGAACTCCTGGCAGAGGAAATCGAACTTGCGGCCGACGGCGCCGCCATCCTTCAGCAGCTTGCGCGCCGCCGCGATATGCACGCCCAGCCGGTCCAGCTCCTCGCGCACATCGGCCTTGGTGATCAGCAGCGCCAATTCCTGCGCCAGACGTTCTTCCGGCAAAGCCGGCGACGTACCCAGCAGCATGTCCAATTGCTGCTTGAGGCGCGCCTGCAGGCCCGTCGGCTGCGCCGCGGCACTCGCCGCCGCGGCGGTGCAGAAGCGCTCGATATCGTTCAGCTGCTGTGCGACGATCGCCGCCAGCCGCGCGCCTTCTTCGTGACGCGTCTGCGCCAGCGCGGCCAAGGCCTTGGTGAAATCCGCCGACATCTGCTGGATGCGCGCCTCGCGCTTCTCTTCCGACAGATCCTCTTCTTCGGCCAGCTCGACCACGCCGCGCACCGCCAGAAGGCCGTCCGGCCGCGGCGCCTCGGTCTTCAGCCGCTGCCGCACTTCATCGGCGAGCGCGATGACCTGATCGAGCAATTCCCTGTTGATGCGCACCCGCGCCGGCTGCTGGCCGCGGGTCAGCACCAAACCGACGGCGATATTGCCGCGTTTCAGCTTCTCGGGCACAGCCGCGCGCACGGTCGGCTCCAGGGCTTCGAAGCCCGTGGGCACGCGCACGCGCATATCCAGATTGCGGCCGTTGACGCTCTTGACCTCCCAGGTCCAGCGCAAATCGCCATCGCCGCCTTCGGCCCGCGCGAATCCGGTCATGCTGGCGATCGTCAAGGCGTTAACTCCAAATTGTGATTCCCCTGGAGGCAAGCCCGACTCACGTGATTTTGTGGATCGGGACGGACCGGTCGGCTTTATATACGTCGCGCCAGCCAGCAACAAGCCGACCGGACTTCGTTAACAGGGAGCCGCTCATGTACAACCCGCAATCCATCGTCATAACCGGCGCCAGCAGCGGCATCGGCGAGCATCTCGCGCTTGCATATGCGGCGCCGGGCGTGCGGCTCGCTATCACCGGGCGGGACGAAGCGCGGCTGGCCGGCGTCGCCGAACGCTGCCGCAGCGCCGGCGCCGCCGTGACCGCCGCTCGCGTCGATGCCGCGGATCGCAAGGCGATGGCCGATTGGCTGCGCGAGATCGATGCCGCTTCACCCATCGACGTGATCATCGCCAATGCCGGCATTGCCTCGGGCACGCCGGAGGGGCGCGAGGATCCCGATCTGGCGCGGCGCACTTTCGACGTTAATCTCATGGGCGTGCTGAACAGCCTGCAGCCGCTGATCGAGCCGATGATCGCGCGCAAGCGTGGCCAGCTTGTCATCATGAGTTCCCTCGCGTCCTTCCGCGGCTTTGCCGGTTCCGCCGCCTATTGCGCGTCGAAGGCGGCGGTGCGGATCTGGGGCGAAGCGATGCGCAACGAACTGGCGCGCCATGGCGTCGAGGTCAATGTCGTCTGCCCCGGCTTCGTTGTCAGCCGGATGACGGCGGTGAACAAATTCCACATGCCATTCCTGATGGAGACCGCGCCCGCCGCCGCCGTCATCAAGATCGGCCTGGAACGGAATAAATCCCGCATTTCGTTCCCTTGGCCGATGGCCGCGGCGGTGTGGCTGCTGACGACCTTGCCGGCCACCTTGACCGATCTATTCATGCGCCAGATGCCCAAGAAGGGCGGCGCCCAGGGCTAAGCGGCGTCGGCGCCGCGAATCGCCTGATCGCGGACAGGCCTATCGGCCGATGGCATACCGATTTGCTGGCAAATTTATGCAAAGCGGCGATGCGAAATTGCCTGATAAATAGGCAAACCATTCATTTTCCATGGATTTTTTACATAGGCGCTTGCGATTTTCGCAATGCACCCAAATTATATTGCGCTGCACAATCCACACGCCGAATCCGCTCACCCGGATTGCAGGAGGTAGGGATGGACGACATCACGCCGCGCTCCCAATTGCGTAGTGCCGCCCCGCGCCGGCGCCGCAAGAAGCCGCTGCCGCTCGCCCTGGCCCTCCAGGGCGGCGGCGCCTATGGCGCCTTCACCTGGGGCGTGCTGGACCGACTGCTGGAGGCCGAGCAGTTCGATGTGGAAGCGCTGAGCGGCACGTCGGCGGGCGCCGTGAACGCCGTGGTTTTCGCCAGCGGCTGGATCGACGGCGGCGCGGTCGGTGCCCGGGCCGCGCTCCATCGGCTGTGGCAGCGCATCGGCGAAGGCCCAGGCCTGTCATCGCCGACGAACTTCCATCCCCATGGCGCGACGCTGCAATGGGCGGCCGATCACGCTCTGACCAACATCTTCGTCGACGTCACCACGCGGCTGGTCTCGCCCTATCAGTACAATCCGCTCGGCCTCAATCCCTTGCGGCAGATCCTGCTGGAACTGGTGGATTTCACCAAGCTGCGGCAGGCGACCGCGCCACGGCTGGTACTGGCGGCGACCAATGTCCGCGAGGGCCGCGCCCGTATCTTCGGCAACAGCGAACTCGATGCCGATGTGGTGTCGGCTTCCGCTTGCCTGCCGCTGTTGCAGCCGGCTGTGGAGATCGACGGCGAGCCCCATTGGGACGGCGGGCTGGTGGCCAATCCGCCGATCCTGCCGCTGCTGGAGCAATGCAGCGCACGCGACATCCTGCTGGTCCAACTCACGCCGGCTTCCGTTGACCATTCGCCGGTCACGGCGCAAGGCATCGTGCGCCGGGTCAATCAGATCATGTTCAATGCCGCGCTGTCGCGGGAGTTGGACATGCTGGAGATGGGACAGCGGGTGGCGCGCGAGGGCCTTTCCATCGGCGGCTTCACCCGCCGCCGCCTCAAGGCGCTGAAGCTGCATCGCATCGACGGCAGCGGCGCCATCGCCGCCGACGGCACGGCCCATCCGCTGTTCCCGCGGCCGGGCACGATCTCGCGGCTGCACGATCTCGGTCGCGCCGCCGCGGAGAAATGGCTGGAGGATACGGCCTAGCTTCGTTCAATCGTCGGAATGGGGTCCGCCGCGCAATCGCTTGATCGTCGAGCGGCGGCTTTTACTTTCGAGGCGGCGTTTGCGCGAGCCGGCGGTGGGCCGGGTCGGGCGGCGCGGCACGGGCGGCACCGCAGCGCGCTGGATCAGGTCGATCAACTTCTCCAGGGCTTCTTGCCGGTTGCGCTCCTGGCTGCGGTGGATCTGGGCGGTGATGATCAGCTCGCCGGCGTCCGTCACCCGCCGCCCGGCCAGGCGGATCAGCCGGTCGCGGACGTCATCAGGCAGCGATGGCGAATGCCTGACATCGAAGCGCAGCCGCACCGCCGACGACACCTTGTTGACGTTCTGCCCGCCAGGCCCCGACGCGCGGATGAAACTGAAATCCAGCTCGTTCTCGTCGAGATCGATGCGGCTGTTGATGCGAATCATGGCGGCACTCTAGCGGTCTGCTCCGGCCCCGTCATGACCCATCGACCGGCCAGATTCAATCTGCAAGACTGCCGGACGATTCGCGATTGAAACTCTATTGAAGAGACTATGACCATATTCCAGCGCCTCACACCCCGCGCCTGCCTCCTCATCGGCATCGCCATCATCGCCGCCACCACAGCGACCCTGCTTGCCTTCGGTCAGCCGGCGATCTGCACCTGCGGGTTCGTGCGGGTGTGGCAGTCTGACGTGATGAGCGCAGAGAATTCGCAGCAGCTCTCCGACTGGTACTCGCCGTCCCATTTCATCCACGGTCTCTTGTTCTATTGGCTGATGTGGCTGCTGTTCCGCCGCCAACCGCTGCAGCTGCGCGCGATCGGCGCGCTGATCCTGGAATGCGCCTGGGAGATCCTGGAAAACACGCCGATGGTCATCAACCGCTACCGCGAGGCGACGATCGCCTTGGGCTATAGCGGCGACAGCGTGATCAACTCGGTCTTCGACGTGCTGTTCATGCTCTTGGGATTCGTCTTCGCCTGGCGCCTGCCGGTCTGGGCGTCGGTGGCGATCGGCCTTTTCCTGGAAATTGTCTGCGCGATCGTGATCCGCGACAACCTGACCCTGAACGTGCTGATGCTGCTCTATCCCCTGGACAGCATCCTCGCCTGGCAATCTGGCGGCTGACGCCGCGCGACGATCAGGCGGACGCCTGGAGATAGGGTTGGACTGGCGCCAGCCGCGAGGCCGGAAACTCGATGATCGCCACCGTGCCGACGCCGATCTCGCTCTGGATTTCCAGGCGTGCGCCATGGGCTTCCACCAGGCGCTTGGTCAGCGGCAGGCCGAGACCCGTGCCGGTGTGGCGGCGGCTCAAGGCACTGTCGATTTGACCGAACGGTGACAGGGCCTTGGGGATATCGGCGGCGGCGATGCCGATGCCTGTATCCTCGATGCGGATCTGCAGGCACTCGCCTTCCATCAAAGCCTTTACCGTCACCTGACCGCCCTGGGGCGTGAACTTCACCGCATTCGACACCAGGTTGAGCAGCGACTGACGGATCTTGCGCTCGTCGGCAATGACCTCAGGCAGACCTTCGGGCACCTCGGTCACGACCCGCACATCGGCCTCTTCCGCGCGCAACCGCACCATGCCGACCGTCGTGGCGATCACCTGCGCGACATCCATGCCTTCTTCGTTGATCTCCATCAGGCCGGCCTCGGCCTTCGACAGGTCGAGGATGTCGTTGATCAGCTCCAGCAGGTGGTTGCCGCTGCGCTGAATATCTCCCAGATAACCGTGATACTTCTCGTTGCCCACCGGGCCGAACACTTCGCCCATGACGATCTCCGAGAAACCGATGATGGCGTTGAGCGGCGTGCGCAGCTCGTGGCTCATCATCGCCAGGAAGTCCGACTTGGCGCGGTTGGCGCCCTCGGCCAGCTCCTTCGCCCGCTTCAGTTCGGTTTCGGCCCGCATGCGGTCGGTGACGTCGAAGAAAATGCCGTCGAGATAGAGTAGCTGTCCGGCTTCGTCGAAGATCGGCTGGCCGCGGTCGGAGACCCAGCGGGTCGAGCCGTCGCGGTGGCGGATGCGGTATTCGAATGCATAGGGCGCGCGCTTCTCGATCGCTTCCTTCGTCCCCTGGGTGACCATGTCCCGGTCGTCAGGATGGATGGCGGTGGCGAACAGCGGCGCCGCCTTGGCCAGGCACTCGGCCGCGCTATAGCCCCAGATTTTCTCCACCGCGTCGCTGATGAAGATGTCAGTCCACTCCTCGTCCATCTTCATGCGGTAGACGGCGCCGGAGATGTTGGCGATCAGCGTCCGGTAGCTGCGGTCGCGCTCCTTCTGCTGGGCGCGGATCGCCGACAGCGCCTGCTCGGCTTCCTTCTGCGCAGTGATGTCGATGGCGGTGCCGCGATAGCCGCAGAAGCGGCCGGCGGCATCGTAGAAGGGCTTGCCCGACACCTTGCGCCAGCGGGCGCCGCCGTCGGCCATCGGCTGCCGGAAGACGAAGTCGCGGAACGGCCGGCGCGCCGCCATGTCTTCGGCGTGGCGCTTCCAGCCGTCGGGATCGTGGGTGAGGTCGGCGATCTCGAAGCGTGTCTTGCCGATATAGCTGTTCTGCTCGGAGTTGCTGGCGCCGGCTACCTGGCCGCTGATATAGGCGTATCGCAGGTCTGCGTCGGTTTCCCAGGCCCAGTCGAACGACGACTCCGTCATGTCCTGCAGTCGGGCCTGCGCCGCCTTCAGTTCCTTGAACGCCCAGCGGCCGCGCCGCAGCTCGCGCTGCAGCACGAACACAAACAAGACGAGGGAAGCGACGATGCCGCCGGCTTCGAGATACTGGCTAGGGCCATGCCCCGAGAATCCCTCTCGAAGCGCATTGATGAACAGCGCAACCCAGATGGCCAGCGCCAGGCCGGCCAAAAGCACGGATGACAGGGTCAGCCGCATCAGCCAATGCCAGATCGCGCGCCAGCGATGGGTCTCTTCGCGCGGCGCGATCGTCTGCAATGACGGCGTCGGTTTTTCGGTCAACATGCCCTCACCCGCCGGGCGGCGATGGAACGCCCAGGGTCCGATCAACTGTTCGGCGGTAATTATCGTGAAGAGGGCTTAAACTTAGGTTAGGACGCGAGCGGCAGAAAAATATTGCAGATCAGTATGTTATGGCATACGCGGTCAGGCCGCGCTGCGGTCGGCCGGGGCGCTGCCATCGGCTTCCTGTTCCGACACATAGATCGCCTGGACCAGGGTCTCGATCTGGCTGTCTACCGCGGCCACCGCGGTGGAGGTGATCTCCACCAGTTCGGCATTCCGCTGCGTCAGCGTTTCCAGCATGGTCACGCTGTCATCGACCTCGCGCACGCCGATCGATTGCTCCCTGCTGGAGCCGGCGATCTCGCCGATCATGTCGGCCGCGCGGCGCACCGAGGCGACAATCATGCCCAGCGTCGCCGCCGATTTTCCCACCAGCTCGACGCCGCTGGCCACCTGAGTGCTGCTGTTGGCAATCAGCGTGCGGACCTCTTTCGAGGCGGCGCCGGCCCGATGGGCCAGGGCCCGCACCTCCGTCGCCACGACGGCGAAGCCGCGGCCGGCATCGCCGGCGCGGGCGGCCTCGACCGCGGCGTTCAGCGCCAGCAGATTGGTCTGGAATGCGATCTCTTCGATCAGCCCGATGATCTCGCCGATGCGCTGCGCCGATTCCTCGATGCGCTGCATGGCGGCAATGGTGCTGTCGGCGGCGGCGCTGCCGCTCTGTGCGGCGGTGCGGGCCGCCTCGACGATCTGCTTGGCCTGGTCCATGCGCTCGGCGCTGTGGCCCTGGGTCACCGAGAGCTGGCGGATGGCGGCGGCCATCTCCTGCAGGCTCGCCACCTGCTCTTCGGTGCGTGACGACAACTCTTGCGCGCCGGCCGCCAGCTGCGCCGTCTCTGCCTTGATGGCTGTGACGCCCTCGGTCGCCTGGTCGAAGATCGCCGACAGCCGCTCGGATTTCCGGCTGCTCTCCTCCAGCGCCTGGCGCAGCCGTAGTTCAGCCATCTTTTCGGCGGTGATGTCGGTGCGGATGCCCACGGTATTGCCGGCCGGCGTATGGCGGTCGGTGACGCGCACCCAGCGGCCGCTCTTGAGCTTGTATTCGACGGTCCCCGCCGCTTCGCGGAACTGGGCCAGGCGCTTGCGCAGCCAGGCCTCGGGATCGCCGCCGGTTTCGGCATAGGCATAGCGGCCGGCCGCCAAATCGCGGCGCAGGATCTGCTCCATGGTCAGGCCGATTTCGCCGTCATCGTCGGCAGCGAGATCGTAGATCTCCTGGTAGTGCCGGTTATGCAGCAGGTGCTTCTCGTTGGCGTCGTACATCACGAAGCCTTCGCTGATGCTGTCCACGGCATCGCGCAGGCGCAACTCCGCCTGCGCCGCCGCCGCTGCATGGGTGGCGGCAGCGGCGGTGCGCTCGGCCAGGGCCTCCGCCAGTTGCAGCAGTTTGCGCGCCGCAGCACCGGTCTCGCCCTTTGCCGCCGCCAGTGCCGCGAGTTCCGGCGCCGCCAAGGTCGCGGGCCGCGCCGGATCGAGCGATGCGGATATTTCGCAGATATTTTCCAGCGGCCGCGCGATGACGCCCGCCAGAAAATATGCCGCCGGCAGAATCAGGATACCGAGCAACAGGGCCGCCATGGCGCCGCCGGCCTCCGCGAGCGCGCCAAGGCTGGCGGCGGTCATCGCGGAAATCACGACGGTTGCAAGAATTTGCCAACGCAGGCGGCGTGAGGGAGCGGCGACAGGAACTTGGTCCAAGGGGCACCTGAACAACGGCAGCGGCACGGAGCCGCGCCGCCCTTGCGGCGCCGGCCGGTCGATCCGCTCGAAAACTGCGGCAATTCTAGTTGTTTTTTGGTTAAGGGGACGTAAACGCTGACAGGAGTCAGGTGATTCCCCCGGCCTTTAGACCGGCAATCTCCTCGTCGGCTTTGCCGAGCAATTCCCGGAGAATAGCCGCCGTATGTTCGCCCAATACCGGCGGCGCCTGGCGGTACTCGACCGGCGTGGCGCTCATGCGGATCGGGCTGGCGACGAGTGGAACCTTCATGCCATCGGCACGGACCATCTCATGGCGGAGCTGCCGGTGGCGCACCTGGGGATCCTCGAATACCTGTCCATAATCATTGATCGGTCCGCAGGGAACGTCCGCTGCTTCCAGGAGCCGCACCCACTCGGCAGTGCCGCGGGTCGCCATCGTCCGCCGCAGCTCGGGGATCAGGTCGGCGCGCAGGGTCACGCGCCCTTTCATCTTGGCATAGCGCGGGTCGGCGCCGAGGTCCGCCCGCCCGATGGCCGTGCAGTAGCGCTGCCACTGACCGTCATTGCCGGCGGCGACGATGATATGTCCATCTGATGTGGCGAACGTTTGATAGGGCACGATGCTCGGATGCTCGTTGCCATAGCGCCGCGGCGGCTTGCCCGTGGTCAGATAGCCGACGGCCTGATTGCCGCCCATCGCCACCTGGCAATCGAGCAGCGACATATCGATGTATTGCCCAATGCCGCTGGACGCCCGGTGATTGACCGCCGCGAGAATGGCCACCGCCGCATACATGCCCGCGAGTACATCGGCCACGGCGATGCCCACTTTCTGCGGCCCGCCGCCGGGCAAGTCATCGCGCTCGCCGGTGATGCTCATCAGCCCGCCCAGCCCCTGGAACACGAAGTCATAGCCGGGCTTGGCGGCATAGGGACCGTTCTGGCCATAGCCGGTGATCGAGCAATAGATCAGCCGCGGATTCACCGCATGCAGGCTGGCGTAATCGAGCCCGTAGCGCTTGAGATCGCCGGCCTTGTAGTTCTCGATCAGGACATCGCATTGCGCGGCGAGTTCCCTGATGATCGCCTGCCCTTCCGGTGTGGCGATATTCACAGTCACGGATTTCTTGCCCCTGTTGGCGGAGGCGAAATAGGTCGAGTCCTTGGCCTCACCGCCCTCCGCTGTCTTGAGCCAGGGCGGTCCCCAGCCACGGGTATCATCGCCGGTGCCCGGCCGCTCGATCTTGATCACCTCGGCGCCCAGATCGGCCAGCACCTGGGTGCACCAGGGGCCCGCCAGCACCCGCGTGAGATCCAGCACCCGGATATTCGATAGCGCCTGCGCCATGCGCCGGTCCCCCTGTAGATGACTGGGAAAACTCCCCTTGCGTCATGGTACGGAGTTCACGGCGAATCGGCAAAGCCGCCGGACGATTGAGACAGTTTTCGCAGCCGCTCTGGGAACCTGATTCTCAGGTCGCCGGCCGGGGAACATCGGCCATGGAGCTGAGGCCGAGCCAGGCGGGGAATTCGCGGGTGAGCTGGGGCTGCCCTTCGACGACGATATCGCCGGCGCGCATCGTATCCTTCAGGCGGAGATCGCCCAGCCAGACCTTGGTCATTGCCTCAAGGTCCGCCTGGACGAACAGCTCGATCTCAAAGCCGGGGTCCTTGATGCAGACATCGACAAGCTCCGGATCGATGATCAGCCACCAGCGGCTGCGGTCCCGATGGCGCCGCGGCACGCCGCGGAACTGCATCTCCATCACGAATTTCCGCGACGGCAGCCGATCGCGCTTGAAACTGCGCTGCATGTCCCAGACCAGCAGCGACGGATCGAGATCGGTCGTGTCGAACCGCCGGCTCCAGCGCTGCCCCCAGTGCCCCATGGCCTCGATCACCGGCCCGAATTCCTCGCCGGCCGGCGTGAGGAAGTATTCCGCGCCCTGCCCATCCGTGCCGCTCCGGCGCTCGATGATCCCGGCCGCTTCCAGCCGCTTCAGCCGCTGCGCCAGCAGCGAGCGCGACATCAGCGGCAGGCCCCGATGCAAGTCATTGAATCTATGGCTGCCGAGGACAAACTCCCGCAGCAGGAGCGGCGTCCAGCGCTCGGTCAGAATCTCGGCCGCCTTGGCGACCGGGCAGAATTGTCCGTATCCCTGCATGATAGTGCCAAGAATAGGACCGCCTGACAGGCCGTGCCAGTACAGATTTTGCACTAGATGCGCCCGGCCGAATTGCGGGATGCTGCGGGCATCATCAAGTCTGGACGGTACGATCTAGCCCGCCAACGCGTCCGATTTGCTCAGCTCAACGGGTAAGGAGGATCAGAACATGGCAACTTCATCGCAAGCAACGAACGTCGTTCAGGCGCCGCAGGATTGGGTGGCGCTCGCCCATCGCCTGGGCCGGCGTTTCGCCGAACGCGCGGCCGGCCACGACGCCGACGACAGCTTCGTCAGCGACAATTACGCCGAGCTCAAGGAGGCACATGTCTTCTCGGCCGGCGTTCCCGCCGAACTGGGCGGCGGCGGCGCCTCCCATGCCGAGCTCGGCGCGATGCTGCAGACGCTGGCGCATTATTGCAGCTCCACGGCGCTGGCCCTGTCGATGCACACGCACATCGTCGCCACGGCGGCCTGGCGCTGGCGCAACGAAGGCGCACCGGTTGAGCCGCTGCTGCGGCGCATCGCCGCCGAACAGCTCGTGCTGATCAGCAGCGGCGGCTCGGACTGGCTGCAGGGATCGGCGAAGGCCGTGCCGGTCGAGGGCGGATTCCGCGTCACCGGCCGCAAGATCTTCGCCAGCGGCTCGCCCGCCGGCCAGATCTTCATGACCATGGCGGTGCTGGAAGAAGGCGTCGATGAGCCGACGGTGCTGCATATCGCCGTGCCGTTCAACGCGCCGGGTGTGAAGGTGCTGGACAACTGGCGCACCCTGGGCATGCGCGGCACCGGATCGAATGACGTCATCCTCGAGGATGTTTTCGTGCCGACGGCCGCGGCGCCAATCCGGCGGCCGCGCGGCTGGGCACCGATCATGCACACCATCAGCAACATCGCCTTTCCGCTGATCTACTCGGTCTATCTCGGCATCGCCGAGGCGGCGCGCGATCAGGCTGTGGAGGCGGCAACGCGCCGGCGCGACGATGCCGTCATGCAGAGCCTGGTGGGCGAGATGGAGACCGAGCTGATGGCGGCACGGCTGGCGGTCGCCAGCATGATGCAGACGGCGCAGAGCCCGAAATTCACGCCGGAGACTACCAACGCGCTGTTCATGGCGCGCACGCTCGCCGCCCGCCATGCCATCCATACCGTCGAGAAGGCCATGGAGGTCGCAGGTGGCGGCGCCTTCTTCCGCGGCCGCGGGCTGGAGCGGCTGTTCCGCGACATCCAGGCCGCCCGCTACCATCCCCTGCAGGAGAAGCCGCAGCAGCTCTATGCCGGCCGCATGGCGCTGGGACTCGATATCAACGGCTAGGCGATTGGTCGAATTGCACACGGCGGCGGCCGGATGAAAACCGGCCGCCGCCGCGGAACACCGGCTGCCTAGGAGGCCGGCTTCAGGAACTCCGTGGCGCGGCCATTGGCCCATGTTCCAGAAAGCGTGCCGTCGGCATTGACCTTGTAGATCGCCGGCGCACTGCTGCCCCAGTTGACGGATATCATGTCGCCTTCGAGCTTCCCCGTGCCGACATAAATTCCGCCGGCGCGCCACTCGAATTTGTATTGGCCTCCGCCGAGCGCCGTGATCATGCATGTACCGCTATAGGCACGCCCATTCGGCATCGTTCCCGCCACTGAATAATTGCTCAGCCTTGAGAAGGCCCTGATCTTCCGGCGTGACCGGCGCCGATGGTGTCGTTGCGGGCGGCGTGGCGGGCAGCACGGTCAGGGGCTGGATGATATTATCGAATTGCTGGTTCCTGCTCTGGTAGCGCATCAACCGTTGCAATTGCCCCTGCAGTTCCTGGAGGCGCTGCTGGTTCATCTGCGTGATGCACTGCGCCGATTGCATTTCCAGCCTGCCCGCACCCGAGTTGCTGAACTCCGCGGCGAATTTCGATTGAAAAGCACAACTGAGATCGCGATGCGCGACCCACGCCGCCTGCGATGCGGCAAGCGCCGCCTGCAGCTCCGGCGAAACAACACTGCTGAGAATCTCGACCTGCTTGTCGAGGATCATTTGCTGCTGGGCGAGCGGATCGCTTTGCTCGGCCTTGCTGGCGGTCGTCATCAGCATAAGCGAGATCGCCAATGCAACTGTTACTAACCTTGATACGCGAAGACTCATTTGCTCACCTTAGTCGCTGCTGGAGCCAATACTCCGATATCTATGTTAAGAGTCTGTTATCAGTTACTTGCGGCGAAGGTAAGGCAATGGAGATCAGTTGGTATTCAGTAAACCGCGATTACTTACGTCGCACAGTCAAAGGCGCGGGCCGGTGGTTGGCGGGATCGCAGCTATGGCGGAAATGGGGCGCTTGCGAGAACAGGGTGTGGTTCGGCAGGGTTGCGATCACAGTCCGAATATCACGACCGCTGGCTGAGCAACTCAAGCTGAGGCAACGCAGTCAACAGCAACGCTTTGCAACTTAGCCAGCCATCACTCCCGGTAAAGTTCCGTTGATGTCACGGGCATGTGATATGAGTTGTTCCCTGAAAACCGTATCTATAGACACCGGACCTGCGCCGGGGACGGCTCACCGGCGCAGAAGCAACTATGAGGTTTCAATTCATGATCAGCAGAAGATTCCTTCTCCTCTCCGGGGGCGCCGCCGCGTTGGTGGCGACCTATGGCCTATCCCGTCAATCGGCAGTCTCCGCAGCCACCGGGACTTTCGAGGTCACGCATACGGAAGAGGAATGGCGCTCGCTCCTGACTGCCGATCAGTACGCCGTGCTGCGCGAGGAATCGACGGAGCGCGCCTTCACCAGTCCGCTGCTGCATGAGGAGCGCCCGGGCAATTTCGCCTGCGCCGGCTGCGACCTCGACCTGTTCTCGTCGACCACGAAGTTCGACAGCGGCACCGGCTGGCCGAGCTTCTGGGCGCCGCTGGACAAGGCCATCGGCACCACTGAGGACACGAGCTATTTCATGACGCGCACTGAAGTGCATTGCAGCCGCTGCGGCGGCCACCAGGGCCATGTGTTCGATGACGGGCCGGAGCCGACCGGCCTGCGTTACTGCATCAATGGCGTTGCCTTGAAATTCAAGCCCGCGGCGGCATAGCGGGCAAAGAGCCACGATGATTCTTTTCCTGCTGGCGTATCTCGGCGGCATCCTGACGATCGTGAGCCCGTGCATCCTGCCGGTGCTGCCGTTCGTGTTTGCCCGATCGGATCGCCCTTTCATCGCAAGCGGATTGCCGATGCTTGCGGGCATGGCGATCACCTTTGCCGCGGTCGCCACGCTGGCGGCGGTTGCCGGCGGTTGGGCTGTCGAGGCGAACCAGTATGGCCGTGCGGCGGCGCTTGCGCTGCTGGCCCTTTTCGGCCTAGCGCTTCTTTTTCCCCACCTCGCGGACTATCTGACGCGGCCTCTGGTCGCGCTTGGTGCGCGGCTGTCGCAATCCGTCGAACAGGACGCTGCGGCGAAGAAGGCGTCCGTGCTGCCGTCGCTGCTGCTTGGCGTGGCAATTGGCCTGCTTTGGGCACCCTGCGCCGGACCCGTACTGGGACTCATCCTCACCGGCGCCGCTCTCCAGGGCGCCAATGCGCGGAACATCGCTGCTGCTGCTTGCCTATGCGGCGGGCGCGGCCACATCCCTGGCACTGGCTCTGCTGGTCGGGGGACGGGTCTTTGCCGCAATGAAGCGTTCCCTCGGGGTAGGCGAATGGGTCAGGCGAGGCCTGGGAGTCGCGGTCCTGGCGGCTGTTACGGCGATCGCGCTGGGGCTCGATACGGGCTTCCTCACGCGTGTGTCGCTCGCCAGCACTGCTTCGCTTGAACAGTTCCTGCTGGACGGATTTCGGCCATCGCCCTCTGCCCCGGATGCGCAGCCTCAGTCCTCGGTTGCGATGAACGGCGGTCCCGCCATGACGAACAGCAATCCGGCTGTCATGATGCAGGCCAGTCCCGCGCCGAACTCAACCGATCTGCCGATTGAAGGCCGTTTGCCGGCGCTCTCCGGCGCGGTGGATTGGCTGAATTCCCCACCGCTCACGCCGGAGGCGCTCAAAGGCAAGGTCGTGTTGATCGATTTCTGGACCTATTCCTGCATCAACTGCCTGCGGGCAATTCCCTATGTCCGGGCCTGGGCCGACAAATACAGGGATCAGGGGCTGGTCGTCATCGGCGTGCATTCCCCGGAATTTGCCTTCGAGAAGAGCGTCGACAATGTGCGCAAGGCGGTTTCCGATCTGCAGATCGATTATCCGGTCGCGATCGACAATAACTTTGCGGTCTGGCGCGCGTTCGACAACCAGTACTGGCCGGCGCACTACTTCATCGATGCCCAGGGGCGGATCCGCCATCACCATTTCGGCGAAGGCGACTATGACGGGTCCGAGCGGGTGATCCAGCAGCTGCTCGCCGAAGCGGGGAGTAACCAGCTGCCGGCGAGCCTGGTTTCGGTCAATGCTTCCGGTGCTCAGGCAGCGGCCGACATGAATGCCGTGCAATCGCCGGAGACATATATCGGCTATAGCCGTGCGCAGAATTTCATCTCGGCCGGCGGCGCAGTCCGCGATCTGCAGTCACGTCTATTCATTTGCAACGCCGCGGCTCAACGAATGGGGCCTGTCGGGCAACTGGACCATCGGTGGCGAGCATGCGGCGCTAAATGAAGGCGGTGGCGGCATCGTCTACAAATTTCATGCCCGCGACCTCCATCTGGTTCTCGGCCCGGCGGCCGATGGCAAGCCCGTGCGATTTCGCGTCACCATCGATGGTATGCGGCCGGCCGACAACCACGGCGCGGATGTGGATGCCGACGGCCAGGGTGTCGTCACCGGACAGCGGCTCTATCAGCTCATCCGGCAAAGCGGCGCCATCACCGACCGCACATTCGAAATCGAGTTCCTCGATCCCGGCGTTCAGGCATACGCCTTCACCTTCGGCTGAAATTTGGAGCAGCAGATGACAACTTCCCCGAAACATTCCCCGAGGCACCCCATGTCTTTCATCCGACCCCAATACCTGCTGATGGCTGCACTGTTGTCGGCTGGCGCATGGCTGGCGGTTTCGCAATCCTCAGCGGAGGACGGGCGGGCGATACCGGCGCCCGCTGTCGACGAAGCAGCCATGCAAGGCACAACGCCCGAGGTCGCTGTTCTCGCCGGCGGCTGCTTCTGGGGCGTCCAGGGCGTCTACCAGCATGTGAAGGGCGTGAGCAACGCCGTCTCCGGCTATGCCGGCGGCGAAAGCAGCACGGCGCAATATGAGGTCGTCGGTTCCGGCACGACGGGCCACGCGGAATCGGTCAGCATCACCTTCGATCCCAGCGTCATCAGCTATGGCCGCATCCTGCAGATCTATTTCTCGGTGGCCCACGATCCGACGCAACTCAACCGCCAGGGCCCGGATACCGGCACGCAATACCGCTCGACGATCTTTCCCACGAGCCCGGAGCAAGCGAAGGTCGCCAAGGCCTATATCGAACAGCTCAACCAGGCGCGCGTGTTCGATGCAGCCATCGTCACCACGATCGAGCCCGATCGCCAGTTCTATCCCGCCGAGGACTACCATCAGGATTTCCTGACGCTGAACCCGCTCTATCCCTACATCGTGATCAACGATCTGCCGAAGATCGAGAACCTGAAGACATTCTTCCCCGATCTCTATCGCGAGGATCCGGTGTTGGTGGCGGCACAGACCTCGAACTAGTCGCGCAAGCTGCTGATGGCCCGAGAGGTTGCCGATGTGCTATGTAACGGCCATTGGTTGCGGGCCATCGGACGAGGTGCGCCATGTTTCAAGGCAAGCTGATTGAGACTGGGAGCAAGGCGGAATTCTACAGGGATCTCGCCCTGCAATTGCGTTCGCTTCTCGAAGGCGAGCGCGACGCGATCGCCAATGCGGCGAATACCTCCGCCCTCCTCTACGAGCTGATGCCTGATATCAACTGGGCCGGCTTCTACTTCCTGCGCGGCGGCAACGAACTCATCGTCGGTCCCTTCCAGGGCAAGCCTGCCTGCGTGCGGATTCCCGTGGGCCGCGGCGTCTGCGGAACCGCCGTGGAGCGCGGCCGGTCGATCCTGGTGGAAGACGTCCATGCCTTTCCCGGCCACATCGCCTGCGACGCCGCCTCCCGCTCGGAACTGGTGGTTCCGCTGATACGGGATGGCAAGATCCTGGGCGTGCTTGATCTGGACAGTCCCAGCCCGAAGCGCTTCGATGTCCGACGATCAGGCGGGCATCGAAGAAGTTGCCGCGATCTACGTCGCCGCGAGTTCATAGCGTCCTCGGCCAGAGTTACGCCGGATTGTCAGCCGGCGGAGGGCCGCACTATATTCCCGGTGGCATAACGGTTTTTCGGACGGAGGACGCTCTCAATGACTGCCGGCGGCTAACCCGCCCCGGCGGCCCGGCGTCGAAGCTTCCTGGCCACCCCTCAACCTTCCCCACGAAAGCGAACAGCATGTCCAACCTGACGAAGTTCTATATCAACGGCGCCTGGGTCGATCCGGTGAAGCCGGCGACGCTCGATGTCATCAATCCGGCAACGGAGGAGGCCTACACGAAGATTTCCGTGGGCTCCGCCGCCGATGTGGACCGGGCCGTGGCCGCGGCGAAGGCCGCCTTCCCGTCCTTCTCCCAGACCAGCAAGGAAGAGCGCCTGCGCCTGCTCCGTCGCATCGTGGAGATCTACATCGAGCGATCCGATGAACTCGCAAAAGCCGTATCGGACGAAATGGGCGCGCCCATGAAGCTGGCGCGGAACTCCCAGGTCGCCGCCGGCCGCGGCCATCTGGAATCGACGATCAAGGCGCTGGAGAAGTTCGAGTTCGAAGAGCCGCGCAACGGCACCCGGGTGGTCCGGGAGGCGATCGGCGTGGTCGGCCTGATCACCCCCTGGAACTGGCCGCTCAACCAGATCGCCTGCAAGGTGGCCCCTGCCCTCGCCGCCGGCTGCACCATGGTGCTGAAGCCCAGCGAAATCGCACCGACCACCGGCGTGATCTTCTCCGAGATCGTCCATGCCGCCGGCGTTCCGGCGGGCGTGTACAACATGGTGAACGGCGACGGCCCTTCGGTCGGTCAGGTCCTGGCCGGCCATCCCGATGTCGACATGGTGTCCTTCACCGGCTCGACGCGGGCCGGCATCATCGTCGCCAAGACCGCGGCCGATACGGTCAAGCGCGTCACCCAGGAACTCGGCGGCAAATCGCCGAATATCATCCTGGCCGATGCCGACTTCGAGAAATCGGTGCAGCAGGGTGTGCAAAGCTGCTTCAACAACAGCGGTCAGTCCTGCAACGCGCCGACGCGCATGCTGGTGCCCCGCAACCGCCATGGCGATGCGCTTGATGTCGCGAAAAAGACGGCTGAAGCCCACAAGGTCGGCGATCCCAAGAGCGGCGACACGGTGCTCGGCCCGGTGGTCAGCGAGATCCAGTTCAACAAGATCCAGCGGCTCATCGAGTCAGGCATCAAGGAAGGCGCCACCCTGGTCACCGGCGGCACCGGCCGCCCCGAGGGCATGAACCGCGGCTACTATGTGCGCCCCACCGTGTTCGGCGATGTGCGGCCGGACATGACCATCGCGCGCGAGGAGATCTTCGGCCCCGTGCTGTCGATCATGCCCTACGACAATGAGGAGCAGGCAATCGAGATCGCCAACGACACGCCCTACGGTCTCTCCGCCCAGGTGGAGTCGACCGACATCGAGCATGCCCGCAAGGTCGCGCGGCGCCTGCGGGCCGGTCAGGTGAAGATCAACTATCCCGCCTGGGATACCTTTGCGCCGTTCGGCGGCTACAAGCAGTCGGGCAATGGCCGGGAATATGCCGACTGGGGCATCCAGGATTTCCTGGAGATCAAGGGCATCATCGGCTACGGCGCGGCGTAGGGCCTCCGCGGCGGGCGCGGACTGGGCAACGGCCGCCTAGTTTCCGCTGCCTTCCGTCCCTGCGTCCTTCTTGTCCTTCTGGATCTTGCGCCAGTTGGCGACGTTCTTGTTGTGCTGTTCCAGGGTTTCGGCGAAGGCGTGGCCGCCGGTGCCGTCGGCGACGAAGAACAGCTCCTTGGTCGACGGCGGATTCAGCACCGCTTCCAGCGAGGCGCGGCCGGGATTGGCGATCGGGCCGGGCGGCAGGCCGGCGTTGAGATAGGTGTTGTAGGGGTCCGGCTTGTCCAGATCGCCGAAGGTAAGGCCGCGGTCCAGCGGTCCCTTCCCGCCGGTGAGGAAATAGATGATCGTCGGATCGGATTGCAGGGGGATGCCCTGGCGCAGGCGGTTGACGAACACGGCGGCGACCCGCGGCCGCTCCGCCGCCAGGCCCGTTTCCTTCTCCACGATCGAGGCCAGGACGATCGCCTCCTGCGGCGTCGCCAGCGGCAGGTCCTTGGCGCGCTTCGGCCAGAGTTCGGCCATCGTGTCATCCATCGCCTGGGTCATGCGGGCGACGATCTCGGCGCGGGTGTCGCCGCGGTTGAACTGATAGGTCTCCGGCAGCAGCGAGCCCTCCGATGGCAGCGCCGTGGGCACGCTGCCTTCAAGGTCGGGCGCTTCGGCAATGCGCGCCAGGATCTGCGTGACCGTGAGGCCCTCGGGGATAGTGACGCTATACTGCACGACGATGCCGTCGATCATCATCTGCATCGCGTTTTCGGCCGAAATCGCCGCCGGGAATTTATACTCGCCGGCTTTCAGCGACTGGCCCTCGGGCAGGAAGCGGGCGCGCAGGCCGAAGGTGCGGGCGTCGCGGATCACGCCGGCCTCCTCCAGCTGCCGGGCGATGCCGTTGACCGAGGTGCCGGAATCGATGACCACCGTTGTGTCCGCGGTCGACGGCCCCGGCGCCTGCAGATCCTTGTAGCTCCAATAGACCACCGCGCCGGCCACGATGAGGCCGCCGACGATCAGCGTGAACAGCAAGCGGATGATCCAGCGCATGCCCGCGTTAGTCCCCCAGGATCATGGCGGAAATGGGGAATGGGGCCGCGCGGGTGGATGATGGTATACCTGAACGCGGGGAAGCGGCCTCGCCCCGTCGCGGATGTTCGACAGGGTGTGAGATACGCATCGGGCTTGGGGTCCGGCTTATGGCGGGCCGGCGAAGATCAGGCTGGCGTTGGTGCCGCCGAAGCCGAAGGAGTTGGAGAGCGCGTGCTTGATCTTGCGCTTCTTGGCCTGCTTCGGCACCAGGTCGATGTCGCAGCCGTCGGACGGGTTTTCGAGGTTCAGCGTCGGCGGCGCCACCTGGTCGCGGATCGCCAGCAGCGCGAAGACCGCCTCGACGCTGCCCGCCGCCCCCAGCAGATGGCCGATGGCGGATTTCGTCGATGACATGCTGAGCTTGTAGGCCGCGTCGCCGAACAGCCGCTTCACCGCGCCCAGTTCGATCTCGTCGCCCAGCGGCGTCGAGGTGCCGTGGGCGTTGACGTAGTCGATATCCTCGGGGTTCAGCTTGGCGCGCTTCAGCGCCATCTGCATGGCGCGGAAGGCGCCGTTGCCGTCCTCCGACGGCGCGGTGATGTGGTGCGCATCGCCGGACATGCCATAGCCGATCACCTCGCCATAGATCTTGGCGCCGCGCTTCTTCGCATGCTCCAGCTCTTCCAGCACCACCACGCCGGCGCCCTCGCCCATGACGAAGCCGTCGCGGTCCTTGTCCCAGGGGCGCGACGCGCGCTCGGGCGTGTCGTTGAAGCCCGTGGAGAGCGCCCGCGCCGCGGCGAAGCCGGCCACGCCCAGGCGGCAGATCGCCGCTTCCGCGCCGCCGGCCACCATGACGTCGGCATCGTCGAGCGCGATCAGCCGCGCGCCGTCGCCGATCGCGTGGGCGCCGGTGGAGCAGGCTGTCACGACCGAGTGGTTCGGGCCCTGGAAACCGTATTTGATCGACACATGGCCGGACGCCAGATTGATCAGCGCCGAGGGGATGAAGAACGGGCTGATGCGCCGCGGCCCCTTCTCATGCAGCGTGACCGAGCCGTCATAGATCGCCTCCAGCCCGCCGATGCCCGAGCCGATGATGACGCCGGTGCGCTGCCGCGACTCCTCGTCCTCGGGCTTCCAGCCGGCATCCTCGATCGCCTGGGTCGCCGCGCCCATGGCGTAGACGATGAAGGTGTCCATCTTCCGCTGGTCCTTGGGCGGCACATAGCTGTCGGCATTGAAGCCGCCGCCGGCGGCGTCGCCGCGCGGCACCATGCCGGCGATCTTGCAGGGCAAATCCTGCACGTCGAAGGATTGGATGCCGCGGATGCCGGACTCGCTCTTCAGCAGCCGGTCCCAGGTGATCTCCGCGCCCGAGGCCAGAGGCGAAACGACTCCGATACCGGTGACGACGACACGTCGCATGAGCGTACCGCTGCTAGTTCAAGGGGAACTCGCCGCGCCGCGGACAGTAACGCGGCGCCGGCGTGGCATGGACCGCCGGGCGGCTACGCCGCGCGGGATTCGATATAGGAGATCGCATCCTTGACGGTCTGGATCTTTTCGGCGGCATCGTCGGGGATTTCGCAGCCGAACTCTTCTTCGAACGCCATGACCAGCTCGACCGTGTCGAGGGAGTCGGCGCCGAGATCGTCGATGAAGCTGGCGCCCTCGGTGACCTTCGCCTCGTCGACGCCGAGATGCTCGACGACGATCTTCTTAACGCGTGTGGATATATCGCTCATTGGCCTCCACCTTCATGGCTGTTCGAATCTGTTCTGAAATGGCCGCCGCGGCGCTGCGGCGGAAACCCGCGATTTCCCTTACCCTGTCAACGGGCTAACGGCAAGACTTCGGGAAGAGATGGGCCCCCGGGGCGTTGGACGCAAGGGCAAAGGTGGCGCCTGAAGGCGCCTGTGGGTAAGTCGCCCTGACCTCGGTTAAACCGTTCAGATCATTGCCATTCCGCCGTTCACATGGAGCGTCTGGCCGGTCAGGTAGGCCGCTTCGTCGCTGGCCAGGAACACCACCGCGCCCGCCACTTCCGCCGGCTGGCCGATTCGGCCGGCCGGGATGGCGCCCTTGATGCGCTCCTTCTGCTGCTCGTTCAGCTTGTCGGTCATGGCCGTCTCGATGAAGCCGGGCGCCACGCAATTCACGGTGATGTTGCGGGACGCGACCTCGGCCGCCAGCGATTTCGACATGCCGACCATGCCGGCCTTGGCCGCGGCGTAGTTGGCCTGGCCGGGATTGCCCGTCGTGCCGACGATCGAGGTGATGGAGATGATGCGGCCGACGCGGCGCTTCATCATGTTGCGGATCGCCGCCCGCGACAGGCGGAAGGCCGCGGTCAGGTTCACGTCGATGACCGCCTGCCAGTCCTCGTCCTTCATGCGCATGGAGAGCATGTCGCGGGTGATGCCCGCATTGTTGACGAGGATATCGATCTTCCCCGCCGCGGCCTCGGCCGCCGCCATCAGCTTGTCGGCCTCCGCCGGGTCGCTGAGGTTGGAGACGATGACATGCGTCCGCTCGCCCAGACTTTTCGCCAGCTCCTCCAGCGCCGCCGCGCGCGTGCCCGTCAGCACGACGGTCGCGCCCTGGGCATGCAGCGCCCGCGCGATCGCCCCGCCGATGCCGCCCGAAGCGCCGGTCACCAGCGCCGATTTGCCCGTGAGATCGAACATGCTCGTATTCCCTGTCTCGTTCCTGCGCTCGGATGGATTCAGTTTCACCACAAAGTCACAAAGGACACGAAGAAAATTTTGCCCCTTGGGAGAGGGGAGGGGTGAGGGGTCTGGCCGTGAAGCGCTGATAAATGCGGCGCGCATGCTCGGCGAAACTCTTGCGCGCTTACGCGCGAACCTCATCCTCTGCCCCTTCTCCCCAGGGAGAAGGGATGTTTTCTCTTCTTCGTGATCTTTGTGACTTTGTGGTGAACCCTTCTTTCTTTCGCCCCGCGTCACAGCACCTTCAGCAGCGCCTCGATTTCGGCCGGCTCGCCCACCGATGACGCCTCGATCTCCTTGTCGATGCGCTTCACCAGGCCGGCCAGCACCTTGCCCGCGCCGATCTCCGTGATCTTGTCGACGCCCTGTTCCTTCATATAGGCCACGCTCTCGCGCCAGCGCACCATGCCCGTCACCTGCTTGACCAGCAGGCCGCGGATGGTCTCGGGATCGCTGACATGGCGCGCGGTGACGTTGGCGATCAGCGGCACGGCCGGCGCCGCGATCTTCGCCGCCGCCAGCGCCTCCGCCATCTCGTCGGCGGCCGGCTGCATCAGCGGGCAGTGGAAGGGCGCGCTCACCTGCAGCAGGATCGCGCGCTTGGCGCCCTTCTCCGGTGCGATGACGATGACGCGGTCGATCGCCTTCTTGCTGCCGCTCAGCACCACCTGGCCCGGCGCGTTGTCGTTGGCGGTGGCGCAGACCTCGCCGGTGTCCTTGGCCGCCGCCGCCGCGATCTCCTGCGCCGCCGGCAGATCGACGCCGAGCAGCGCCGCCATCGCCCCCTCGCCCACGGGCACCGCCTTCTGCATCGCCTGGCCGCGCCGCTTCAGCAGCCGCGCCGCCTCGGCGAGCCCGAGCGCGCCCGCCGCCGCCAGCGCGGAATATTCGCCCAGGGAATGGCCGGCGACGAAGGCCAGCTTGTCCGCCGACCTTGAACCCGCCCTCGCGCTCGAGCACGCGAATGACCGCGAGGCTCACCGCCATCAGCGCCGGCTGGGTGTTCTCGGTCAGCGTCAGGTCGCGCTCAAACCCCTCGAACATCAGCCGCGACAGCTTCTGCGACAGCGCGTCGTCGATCTCCTGGAACGTCTCGCGCGCGGCGGGAAACGCCTCGGCCAGCGCGCGGCCCATGCCGACGGCCTGCGAGCCCTGGCCCGGAAAGACGAAGGCGCGGGTCATGTGCGTCGGCTCATAATGTGGATTCCCCCTGTGTCGAGAGCGGCGCGTACTGATAGCCCGCGGCTTGGGGATGTCAAGGAAGCGGCGGCGCTGTCCCCTCACCCCGCAACATCCGCTGGACGCGGATGTTGCATCCCTCTCCCCGCCTTGCGGGGCGAGGGGACAATGGCTCTTTTCGCGAGCACTCCATACTGTCCCCTCGCCCACAAAGTGGGAGAGGGCGACTAGCGTTCGCGTTCAGCGAACGATAGTCGGGTGAGGGCCCTCGCCGCTGAGCATGTGTTCGTGTATACTCCGTCTGCGTCCCGCACCGCCGGCAGAAGCGGCAGGGAGCGCGCCAAGGGGCGATTTCATCTGGAGCAATTCTCATGCCCAAGCTCGACCCCTTCAGCAAAACCGACAAGCTCGACAACAATATGCTCGACGTCATGGTCAAGCGCCTGGAGGTGCGGGGCGTTCATCCGTTCTTCCAGCGGGCACTCGCCGACTATCTCGACGCCATGAACATCGACGCCGCGGGCGCGGTGCTCGATCTCGGCTGCGGCACCGGCCTCGTCGCCCGCGCCATCGCCCGCCGCCCGAAATTCGCCGGCCAGATCACGGGCATCGACCTGAGCCCCTATCTGGCGGAGCAGGCCGCGCGCCTCGCCGCCGCCGAGGGGCTCAGCAACCGTACCACCTTCCGCGCCGGCGACACCCGCAGCCTGGATCTCGGCGACGGCGCCTTCGACGCCGTGATCGCCCACACCCTGCTCAGCCATGTGGACCGGCCGCTCGCCGTGCTGCAGGAGGCGGCGCGCGTGACGCGGCCCGGCGGCCTGATCGCCATCTTCGACGGCGACTATGCCTCGATCACCTTCGCGATGGAAGACCCCGAGCGCACCGAGGCCCATGACCGGAAGTTCATCGCCGGCATCGTCACCAGCCCCCACGTGATGCGCCAGATGCCGCGCCTGCTGCGCCAGGCCGGCCTCGAGCTGGTGAAGACCTTCTCCTATGTGATGGCCGACATCGGCAAGGCGGACTTCTGGCTCTCGGCGGTGGAGGCGTTCAGCAAGCTGCTGCCGAAATCGGGGGCGATGACCGAGGAGGAAGCCAAGGGCTGGGAAACATCGCTGAAGCGCGCGTCGGATGAAGGCGTGTTTTTCGCGGCGAGCAATTATTATACGTATGTGGCGAGGCGGACGGCTTAGTCGCCAAGAGGAATAAGGGCGCGCAAAGTCTATTTCAACTTTCCATGTACGAAGTCCTGTAGAATCCTACGGGCTCGGCGCTCCGCTCGGTCTCTACTGAGGCCTGACGAGCAAAGCTTGCCTATTTTCCGTAGTGATGTTTTTGAAGGCCCCTTCTTCACAGTCACACTCCACTTTCCAGTGGAGTTGCGAACACGTCTCACTTCGTAGCACTTTTTGTTCCACCCACAACGCCATTCCATGCCATCTACAAGTTTCTTCTCCGTCCAGTTCTTTTCCAGAGTGACTTGTTCGAGTGCACGTCGCATGTCAGCAGCGGTCGGGTATCGATTTGCCGGACTTACAGACATTGCACGATTGATTATTCGCCGGAGTGAAATTGGAACAAAGTCTCGATAGCCATGTCTACTAGGAAATCGACCTTGACGAATTTGCTTGTCAACTACATCGGGTGCGGGCGCGACAAAGTGGGTATCGCCATTCACAATTCTGTACAACGTCACACCGCAGGCATAGATGTCGCTCGCAACCGTGTGCGGCTTGCCCGCACAAATCTCGGGCGCTCGATGAAGTACATAAGCGTACTCCTTAATTCCAAGCGCCTTAAGATTTCATGCCGGCTGGAATTGCAAGACCGAAGTCAGAGAGTTTTCCCTCGAAAATCTTGCCAATTAATATGTTGGCAGGTTTGATATCACGGTGGAGGATTCCACGAGCGTGCGCATGTTCCAGCCCCCTAAGGACATCAATCATGATTTTCTTAGCGCGCGTCAGCTCGAGGAATGATCCGCGACTCTCATCTTCCAAACTTCCTCGCGGAAGATACTCCATAGCAACATATATGCGCTCATCGTCCATCTCCCCGGTTTCTTCAACGCGAACAACGTTTGGGTGCTCAACCGCTTTCAGAATTTGGGCTTCTTGAAAAAAGTTCTGAGGATTTAGAACTTTTTCTGGAGGAATGAGTTTCAAGGCGCGTTCAACGTTTAAGCCTGTATCGTTCACTCGCCAGACTTCGCCGAAGTATCCTTCGCCAAGACGCTCAATGAAGTCGAATGAAGTCGGCATCAGTGCAACCCACTCCATCCAACCAAGATTGCTTCTTGTACTTTTGCGTCGGCTGAATCAAAGTCTGGAATTAGCGAAGTATCTAGAATTGAAAGGTACTTCGCCTTTCCTTTCAATCCGAGGTCCTTTGCGATTGTTCGATTTACTTTTCGTGTGACCTGTTTGATTCCCTTTTTCGTAGCAGATACATATGCAGCGGATTCATGTTCGATTCGCTCAACAAATGGCTTACTTCTATGCATGCCTTCAAATGCTTTTAGGATGATCTGTGAACAGTTATGTTGCCCGAGCAATTCGTCCAATTCTTGCACAAACCAAGCGACGCATTGAACCCGGGAAAAGCCCTTTGGAAAAGCAACCAACCCCCTCTTTACAACCTTTGGGTTAGCGCGTTTACCGTCAACCACAGCAAATGCATAGTCTTTTGGGCTGCATCGTAAACCGAGTATCATGCTCCCTCCGCGATCGACCTCAAACAATCCGAGGACTCATTCATAGCGAAGTATCATATAATTCAACATATAGTTGCAAGCCCACCTGTCGGGCAATCTCACTTCTTTACTTATCGTGCTTTGTGAATACTTGTGTTAGCATATCAATCACGCTGACGGACCGCTGCGCGGTTTGTATACGTTACTTTGCACGCAAAAGCTGAAAATAATCCTAGTTCGTCGACGGAACTGAAAGAGCGCGCCGACAATCCACAGACATGACAAACTTCTGTAGGGACGGGTTTGAAACCCGTCCCTACGGGACCACGTTGAACTGATCTACCCCACCGCCCACCGCTTCACCGCCTCCCGCCCCGCCTCCGTCAGCCCGTACACCCCGCGCTCCACCCGGGCGAACCAGCCGTAGACGTTGTGCAGCAGGATCTTCGGCGCGTCGGGGGCCATGGCTTTCAGTTCGCGCGGCTTGGCCTGCGTCGCCTCCAGGATCGCCTGCGCCACGGTCAGCGCCTGCTGGCGGTAGGCGGTCATGATCGGCTGGCGCGTGCCGCCGCCGACGGCGGGGTCGCCCTGGCGGCGGCTGTGCTCGCGCAGCAGGCGCGAGCGGCGGCGCGGGTTGCCGCGCGGGCGGTAGGGGCCGGGCTCGGCCAGGATGTCGACGCGGCCCCGCGCCGACACGGCGAGCAGGCCGAAGCCGAGCAGGCGGCAGAGCTTGCGCACCCGCGCATCGTTGAGCCGCCCGTCGGCGCGCTTCCGGCTCTTCGAGCTGTTGCGCACGGCGAGCCAGATCTCGTCGCCGGCGGCCATGCGGTCGACGCCCTGCAGCAGCAGCTCCAGGGTGAAGCGCTGCTTCAGCTCGCCGATGACGACGATGGGCGGCGAGTGTCGTCAGCTCGGCGGCCCCTCCTTCGAAAGCTACGGCGGGCGGGAGCGCCACCAGATCGCAGCCGCAGATCTCCCCCTTCACGCGAAAGCCCCGCGCCTCCAGGAACTTCTTCACCGGCAGATAGAGCGCTGTCTCCATGGCGCGAAGGTGCCAAAGATTCGGGCGGGGCGCAGCGGAGAAAGGAAGTCAGAAGGGTCACCACAGAGGCACAGAGATCACAGAGAAGGAAGCAAGGAAGGATTGGCCGCAGATGAACGCAGATAAACACAGATGCATCGAGCGATTTCGGCACCAGCTGTGCTCAGACCGCGGCATCGGAATTCCTGCGCGCCTTCGGCGCGCAAGCAAGAATCTGAGCACGCTTCGCACGATATCGCCAACGACCTCGGTCGATCTGCGTCAATCTGCGGCTGAACTTTGACCTTCTTCTTCTCGTGATCTTTGTGCCTCTGTGGTGAATCTTCCTTGGCTGCCGACGAACTCCGCCCCTTCAGGCCACGCCGTGCTATCATCCCGCGATTCCCGCTGCGGCTTTCGGGAACTAGGGGGACAATCCGCTGTCGCTTTGCCCGGCTTTCATCGGCAACCTGGCGCCCGGTCTTTGCCGCGCGGTCGACGATTATTGCCAGCTGACCGGCCCCGGCTGGGACGCCGAGTCCATGAATGCCTGGAGCAACGGTGCCTTCCTTATCGCCGCCATTGCCGGCTGGCGCCTGCTGTCGGTCTCCCCCAACGCCAAGGCCCACCGCGCGATCCGCGCCCTCACGCTGCTGGCCGCACTGGCCGGCATCGGCGGCTACCTGTTCCACCGCTCGGATGCGCCCTATGCCAGGTGGGGCGAGACGGTGCCGATCCTGGCCTTCATGCTGCTCTATGTCTGGCTGCTGCTGCGGCGCTTCTTCCACTGGAACTTCGTGATCGCGATCCCCGTGCTGGCGCTCTACGCCGCCGCCGTCTACTGGCTCGAGACCCACGCGCCAGGCCAGGCGCCCTTCGGCCGGGCCATGAACCTGCCGACCCTGGTCCTGTTCCTGCTGGCCGCCATCGGCTTCCTGCTGCGGCTGCGCGAAGCCTTCTGGCCGATGCTCTGGGCGCTGGTGGTGCTGCTGGCATCCTCGGCTGCCAGCATGGCCGACGCCCAGATCTGCCCCCAGCTCGGCCTCGGCACCCATGTCATCTGGCACCTGCTGGACGCCCTGCTGCTCTATCTCCTCCTCCGCCTCGCCGTCCTCCACGCGCCGCAGGCGCTAGGTCTCAGCCCGTCGCGGCGATCTTGGCAGCTCCGGCGGCATCCGGCGCGATCCAGAATACCCGCATGTCCTGCTGGATGCCCCTGAGCTTGGCGATTTTCGATTCGACGCTCAAGCGGCGCCAGAGCCGCCTGCACGCCGGCGTCGTCATGCACGTCCTCGGACATGTAGATCTCGTCGGCATCGGCCAGATGCTGCACGCGGGAAGCGATGTTCACCGTCTGGCCGAAATAGTCGAGGCGTTCGTTGAGCGTCACCGCGATCGCCGCACCTTTGTGGATGCCGATCTTGAGGATCAATTGCCGGTCGGGTTGCCCGCGGTTGAATCCGGCAATCTCACTGCGCATCGCCAGCGCCGCGGCGACGGCATCCGCCGGACTCAGGAAGGCCGCCATGACGGCATCGCCGATCGTCTTGATGATGGCGCCATGGCAGCGGACGGTGACGTCCTGCAGGCGCTCGAAATGCCGCTGCACCAGGGAGAAGGCGTTGAGATCGCCGATGCGGTCGTAGAGGGCCGTGGAGCCCTTGAGGTCGGTGAACAGCAGCGCGATATCCTTGACGCCGATGCCCTCGCTCGCCTGGATCACCTCCGAGCGGAAGAGGTCGCGGAAGGCTTGCGTCGTGAGCAGGCGCTTGCCGGTGAGGAACGGGACGAAGCTGATGGGCGCCTTGCCCACCTCGACTCCCGGCGGCAACACCGCCAGAAGGACCGTACCGCGGTTGGCGGTGGCATTCTCCACCTCGAAGGTGATCGGTCCCGGCGCGACGCTGCCCATCGTGTATTCGCGCACTTCCTTGTCGTAGAGGATATGCAGCGACTTGCGCGGTCGCCGCCGGCGCTCCCTTGACGGCAAGCAGCTGGCTTACTCTGCCTTCGGGGCTGGTGGCGAGAATGGTCCCTTCGCTCGCCTCGATCGGCAATCGCGTGGTCTCGCCCGGCGGCAGATAGCTCACGGCCTTCGTCAGCGCCCTCTTGACGTTCACAAAGGGCGTGCCGTCCGGCAGGACGCCGTCGCGCGTCGCGCCATATTTGAAGCAGTAGTCCGACGCCGAAAGCTGCTCGGGATGATGAAAGGGGATCGCTCGAATCTCCGGACTGACGGTGAAGGTGACGGCGATATAGTCGTCGAGCGCCGTTTCGTAGCCGACCTGGCAGACGCTGCAGTGATAGTGGTTGCGGACGCCCTTGAGGCTGTTGAGGCTCTCGACGACGCAAGAGCATTTCGGGCAGACCAGCAGCCAATCCATGCCGAAGAGGCCCAGCGACGTCGCGTATGAGAAGGAGATCGATGACCTCGTCCTCTGGCAGGTTTCGCTCCCGCGCAAAGGTGAAGGGATTGATGCGAAACAAGCGCCTCGTCATCGGCGGAGCGGATATGGCTTTCGAGCTTTGAGACCAGCCGCGCGCTCCAGGCCCTCGCTTTTTCCAGACTTCCGAGCCGCTCATCGAGCAAAGTCTCATTCACGGTCGCGGTCATGGTCGCCTCCGCCTGACAGGGCTTGGCATCTTGCGTGCCAGATTGCAGGCAGACTATCAGTCGCCACCGCACGGCCGACAACCCAATCGGCCGGTATGTGTGACGGAACGGTCCATCAATGCGCTCCACCGCGCGCCGCAGGCCCCGCTTGCCCACCCGGCGTGGAATTGCAGTTTCCACTCGATTTGCTATACTGGAACATTTCATGAACATTTGTCAACGCGTGGGGCTGGGCGACAGGTCGTATGACCGGATTCCATTCACCTGGGAAACACCCTTCATCCAGCGGGACACCTGCTTACGCTGGATTTCTCGCTTGGCATGGGGTCCATCGCACGGATTCATGTTTTCGCCCGGAATCCAGCGGACCGGCGTCCAGCGGTTCCGACCCGCCCTTACCAAGGGCGCGCTCTACCCGCCCTTGCTTCCGCCGCCCCCGTCTGTATATTCCGCCGCCTTCACATAGCTCCTTGCCGGCTCCCTGCGTGGCGCCGGCTTTGGGCCGCAATCTCCGCTCCGGGAATGCCCCGGCGGCCGCGGCCCGCAAACCGAAGGGAGAGCGTTTGATGCCGTTCTACGAGAACGTGTTCATTGCGCGTCAGGATATCTCCGCCACCCAGGCGGACGCCCTGGCCGAAACCTACAGCAACGTCATCGCCGAAAATGGCGGCAAGGTCACCAAGAGAGAGAATTGGGGCCTGCGCAATATCGCCTACCGGATCAAGAAGAACCGCAAGGGCCATTACGTCCTGCTCAACATCGATGCGCCGCCGGCGGCAGTGCAGGAGATGGAGCGGCAGATGCGCATCAGCGAGGATGTCCTGCGCTACCTCACCACCCGCGTTGAGGAGTTGGAGGAAGGTCCCTCGGCCATGATGCGCCGCAGCCGCGACGACGACGAGCGCGGCCCCCGCGAAGGCGGCCGGCGCTTCCGCGATGACGACCGCGGCCCCCGCGAGGGCGGCCGGCGGTTCCGTGACGATGACCGCGGCCCGCCGCGCGAAGAGGCGCCGAGCCGCGCCGATCGCAGCGGTCGAGGCCCCTGCCGGCAATGGAGGTGACGCATGACCGACCATCAGGAACGCCGCCCCCATGGCGGCGGCCGCGAAGGCGGCTTTGGCGGCCCCCGTGAAGGCGGCTTCGGCGGCCCGCGCGAGGGCGGCTTTGGCGGCGGCCGTGAAGGCGGCGGTGGCCGCGAGGGTGGTGCGCGCGAAGGCGGCGGCGCCGGCGGCGGACGGCGTCCGTTCTTCCGGCGGCGCAAGACCTGCCCGTTCACCGGGCCGAACGCGCCGAAGATCGACTACAAGGACATCCGCCTGCTGCAGCGCTTCGTATCGGAGCGCGGCAAGATGGTGCCGAGCCGCATCACCGCCGTGTCCACCAAGAAGCAGCGCGTGCTGGCCCAGGCCATCAAGCGCGCGCGGTTCCTGGGCCTCTTGCCCTACGCCGTGAAGTAAGGAGGGCCTGAACATGGAAGTGATCCTGCTCCAGCGCATCGAGAAGCTGGGCCAGATGGGCCAGACGGTGAAGGTGAAGGCGGGCTATGCCCGCAACTACCTGCTGCCGCGCCGCAAGGCCATCCGCGCCACCGAGGACAACAAGGCCAAGTTCGAGAAGCAGCGGGCTCAGCTCGAGGCCACCAACCTGGCCAAGCGCACGGAGGCCGAGGCGATCTCCGGCAAGGTCGAGGGCCTGACGGTCGTCATCATCCGCCAGGCGGGCGAGACCGGCCAGCTCTACGGCTCGGTCAGCGCCCGCGACATCGCCACCGCGGCGACCAAGGCCGGCGTCACCATCGACCGCAACCAGATCCTGATGGACCGGCCGCTGAAGGATCTGGGCCTGCACCCGATCCGCGTGGCCCTGCATCCGGAAGTGGTCGTCAACATCACCGCCAACGTCGCCAAGTCGGAGGAAGAGGCCGAGCTGCAAGTTAAGGCCGGCCACGCCATCGTCGGCACGGCGGCGGAAGAAGCGAAGAGCCTCGACGAGATGCTGGAGCAGGTCGAACAGGCCGCCGAGGGCGAAGGCGAAGCCACCGAGAAGGCCGAGAAGCCGGCGAAGAAAGCCAAGGCTGAGAAGGCCGACAAGGCGGAAAAATCCGAGAAGCCCGCAAAGGCCGAGAAGAAGGCCAAGGGCGAGAAAGCCGATAAGGCGGAGAAGTCTGGGAAGGCAGAAGCCGACGACAAGCCGGCGAAGAAATCCAAGAAAAAAGACAAGGAATAAACTCAACGCATCCGCGACAGCAAAAAGGCCGGGAAATCCCCGGCCTTTTTGTTTTTGCCCGCAAGGGGCGCGAAAAGAAGCCAGCGTACGCTTTGGTACAGTACGGTTAATGCCATGCATTCTCTGCAGGAACGGATTGCATCGGAGCGTGTTGGACAACGATGACACTTTTGGTAACATTTCTACCAATGAACCTATGAGGCGACGGCGCCTCGGCGCCGAACTGCCTCGAGAAGGGATGGGAGAGTAACGAGGACAGGGCCATGCTTGCCGCGTATTTCTTTCGCCGGCTGATCAGGATCGGCGATCTGACTGTTATCGATGCCGACGGCCGCACGCATTTCTTTTCCGGCGCCGAGGTGGGGCCGGACGTCACCATAAGGCTGCATGATCGCGCCTTGCACCGGCGCATCATGACCCACCCCTATCTCGCCTTTGGCGAGGCCTACATGGACGGCACGCTGACGCTCGAGAAGGGCACGATCTACGATGCCCTCGATCTCGCTGCGCGCAACATGGGCCAGGTCGACACCTTCCCGCTGCAGCGCCTGCGCGACAGCTTCCGGCGCCTGATGGCCTTCATCGAGACCTACAACCCGGTCGAGCGGGCGCGGAAGAACGTGGCCCATCACTACGATCTCTCGGGCGCGCTGTACGATCTCTTCCTCGACGCCGACCGGCAATATTCCTGCGCCTACTTCCGCACCGACAATGACAGCCTGGAAGTGGCGCAGCACAACAAGAAGGCCCACATCGCCGCCAAGCTGCGGCTCAAGCCCGGCCAGAAGGTGCTGGATATCGGCAGCGGCTGGGGCGGCATGGGGCTCTATCTCGCCCAGACCGCCGATGTGGATGTCACGGGTGTCACGCTCTCGGTGGAGCAGCAGAAGCTGTCGGAGGAACGCGCCAAGGCCGCGGGCCTGGCCGATCGGGTCGGCTTCCACCTGCGCGACTACCGCGAAGAGCCGGGCAAATACGACCGCATCGTCTCCGTCGGCATGTTCGAGCATGTAGGCGTGGCCCATTACCGGGAGTTCTTCGCCAAGGTGCGCGACCTGCTCCATGATGACGGGGTGATGCTGCTGCATTCCATCGGCCGCATGGGCCCGCCCTATGGCCCGAACCCCTGGATGAAGAAATACATCTTCCCCGGCGGCTATACGCCGTCGCTGTCGGAAGTGCTGGCGGCCGTCGAGCGCGCCGGACTCTGGGTCACCGACGTGGAGATCCTGCGCCTGCACTATGCCAAGACGCTGCGGCAATGGCGCCGCCGCTTCGCCGCCAACCGCGACAAGGCGAAGGCGCTGTATGACGAACGCTTCTGCCGGATGTGGGAGTTCTATCTCGCGGGCAGCGAGGTGGCGTTCCGACATATGGGCCAGATGGTGTTCCAGATGCAGATCGCAAAACGGGTCGACGCCGTGCCCCTGACCCGCGATTATATGTTCGAGATGGAGCGCCAGGAGACCGGCCGCCTGATTTCGGCCGCCTGACGCTCCCCTGCATTTCAGGGGAAGGGGCGGATGGATCGGCCGGCGGAGGACAGCGGCATCGACCGGGCGCGGCTGGCGGCGCTGAAGCAGCGCGAGGATGCGGCCTTTGCCGCGCGCACGCCGGGGTCGCGCAGACTGCTGGAGCGCGGCCGGAAATCGATGCCCTCGGGCGTGCCCATGAGCTGGATGGCCGGGCTCTCCGAACATCCCGCGCTCTATGTCGCGACCGGCGACGGCGCGCATTTCACCGACGTGGACGGCAACCGCTACCTGGACATGAACCAGGTGGACCTGGCGATGAGCTGCGGCTTCACGCCGGCGCCGGTCGTCGCGGCGGTGCAGAAGCGCATGGCCGACGGGCCGTCCTTCCTGCTGCCGGGCGAGGATGCGATCGCCGTGGCCGAGCTGCTGGCCGCCCGCTTCGCCCTGCCCTTCTGGCAGTTCACGCTGTCGGCCACGGGCGCCAACACCGAGGCGCTGCGCATCGCGCGGCTGGCCACCGGCCGCGGCAGCTATCTGGCCTTCGAGGGCCGCTATCACGGCCATGCCGACGAGATGCTCGCGGAGTCGACGCCCACAGGCGAGAGCGCCGAGTATCTGGGCCTGACGCCCGAGATCCAGAAGCGCGCCATCAGCGTGGCGTTCAATGACCTGCCGACGCTGCGCACAGCTCCTGGAGACCAAGCGCTTCGCCTGCCTGATCGCCGAGCCGGCGCTGACCAATTGCGGGCTGGTGTCGCCCGATGACGGCTTCTGGGCCGAGGCCTGGAAGCTGTGTCAAACAACGGGCACGCTGCTGATCCTCGACGAGACGCACACGCAGACATTTGCCTATGGCGGCTTGCGGCGCGGCTGGAATCTGGACTGCGACATGCTGACGATCGGCAAATGCCTGGGCGGCGGCGTGCCGATCGGCGCCTACGGCATGACCGAGCCGCTCGCGCGGCTGATGGAGAAGCATCTCGACCGCCACCGCGGCGGGCGCGTGCTGCCGAGCGGCGGCACGACCTATGCCAGCGCGCTGGCGATGGCGGCGGCGCGCGCGGTGCTGACGCGAGGTGCTGACCGAGGAGAATTACGGGCGCGTCGACTCCCTCGGCCAGCGGCTGCAGGACGGGCTGCGCGCCGCGTTCGAGCGCCGCGGCCTGCCCTGGCGCGCGCCGCGCATCGGCGGCCGCTCGGGCTTTTGCCTCTTGCCGGAACTGCCGCGCAACGGTGCGGAGGCGACGCTGTCGCTCGACTACGAGATGATCGACGCGCGGCGCGTCTTCATGCTCAACCGCGGCGTCTGGGATGCGATCGCCACCGCCGGCCCCGCCGCCTCCTTCGCCCATACGCCGGCGGATATAGAGACGTATGTGAAGGTGGTTGACGCGTTTCTTGGCGAGGTGGCGTAGAGATTTTTCCACCGCATAAGACTCCACCTCCTTGTCATCCCCGCGAAAGCGGGGACCCAGGGGTTGCAGGGCGCTCTGCTTCTCCTGGGTCCCCGCTTTCGCGGGGATGACAAATTTGGGTGACGGCTTGGGCGGTATGAATTCGAACGTGCCGCGCATTCTCTGCAGTTCATCTCCTTGTGCTCCATATCCTCACTATCCACAGGCTCGACGAGGAAGAAGTCGTTAGTGCCGCCTGGGGTCCGCTGTTAGGTTCCGCCCTTCGCCCTCGTTCCGAAGGGGGCCAGACGCAAGCCAGATCTCTTGAATCCGCAGCGTCTGAATTTCGGGACGACTCGGCGAACGAATCAGCTACAATAAAAAATTCCCTTGGAGTTACGTCAGCATGGCTGTCGAGCGTGGCTTTTCGGAGTCCAGCAATGTCATGCCGCTGCGCGCGGGCGAGACCGCCTTGCCGCGCACGCCGCCGCTCAACTATGAGGCCGAGCAGGCGCTGCTGGGCGCGATCCTCACCAACAACCGCGTCTTCGACCGGGTGAACGAGTTCCTGCGGCCGGAGCATTTCGCCGATCCCGTGCATGGCCGGATCTACGAGGCCGCGGGCACGCTGATCCAGCGCGGCCAGATTGCCAACTTCCTCACCCTGCGCAATCTGTTCGACCAGGATCCCGGCCTGGTGGAAGCCGGCGGCTCGAAATATCTGGCGCGGCTGGAGAACGCGGTCGTCACCATCATCAACGCCGAGGATTACGGCCACACGGTGCATGACCTGTTCCTGCGCCGGCAGCTCATCGATCTCGGCGAGACCGTGGTCAACGAGGCCTTCGCCTTCAATCTCGACCTCTCCGCGGTGGAGCAGATCGAGGAGGCCGAGCAGAAGCTGTTCCTGCTGGCGGAGACCGGGCAAACCGAGGGGGGCTTGCTGCCGCTGACCGGCGCGCTCGGCAGCGCCATCGCCATCGCCGAGCAGGCCTTCAAGCGCGACAGCCACGTCACCGGCGTCACGACAGGCCTCACCGACCTCGACCGCAAGCTGGGCGGCCTCCATGGCAGCGACCTGGTGATCCTGGCCGGCCGGCCCTCCATGGGCAAGACGGCGCTGGCCACCAACATCGCCTTCAACGCCGCCGAGGCCTATCGCGAGGAGGTCTCGGACACCGGCCGCATCGAGGTCAAGGAGGGCGCCAAGGTGGCGTTCTTCTCCCTGGAAATGTCATCGGAGCAGCTGGCCACCCGCATCCTGGCCGAGCGCACGGGCATCTCCAGCGACCGCATCCGCCGCGGCGAGGTGCGCGAGGAGGATTTCCCGAAGTTCGTGCAGGCGGCGCAGGAGCTGTCGCGCCTGCCCTTCTTCATCGACGACACGCCGGGCATCACCGTGCCGGCGCTGCGCACCCGGGCCCGGCGCCTCGCGCGCCAGCACGGCCTCGGCCTCATCGTCGTCGACTACCTGCAGCTCATCCGGCCCACCGCCGGCGGCCGCAGCGACAACCGGGTGCAGGAGGTGTCGGAGATCACCCGCGGCCTGAAGATGGTGGCCAAGGAGCTGGGCGTGCCCGTGATCGCGCTATCGCAGCTCTCCCGCGCCGTCGAGCAGCGGGAGGACAAGCGGCCGCAGCTCGCCGACCTCCGGGAGTCCGGCTCCATCGAGCAGGATTCCGACGTGGTGATGTTCATCTTCCGCGAGCAGTACTACCACGAGCGCGCCGAGCCGCGCCGGCGCGAGGACGAGACCGACGAGAAGTTCAATGACCGCGTCGAACGCTGGCAGGCGCACGGCAACGAGGTTCACAACGTGGCCGAAGTCATCATCGCCAAGCAGCGCCACGGCCCGGTCGGCGCGGTGCAGTTGTTCTTCGACGGCGAGGTGACGAAGTTCGACAACCTGGTGCGGGACGACAAGCTGCCCGAACACAGGTAACCGCACGCGCCATCAGGGCGTGAGGCGCCCGTAGGGGCGGGTTTCAAACCCGCCCTCTAGAAAGTAAGAAAGTCTCACCACAGAGGCGCAGAGACACAGAGAAGTTTTGTAGGGGTGACCGGCGGTCGCCCTAACGACGTCTCACGACAAAGTCACGAAGCTCACGAAGCCACCGAACCCCACATCGACACCGCTGGTTTCACGCGAAGCCGCGGAGCCGCGAAGTTCCCCTACCTTGTCCCCTCTCCCCCGGCGCGATCGCGCAGCGATCGTCGCCACGTGGGAGAGGGATGCAACATCCGCGTCCAGCGGATGTTGCGGGTTGAGGGCTCCACGCACAATGTACGCACATTTCCTCGCATTTTCCGCACCCCTACCGCCCTGATCCACCGAGCAAAACCCCCGATTTCCGCAGATTCCGGGGGACCCTGATTTTGAGGAACGATCCCATACAAGGGAATCACCTGCGTCAGACCCTTAGAGTCACATCATGGTATGCAGGAATACAAACTTATCCGTGCCCGGGCATGCGAGCACGTAGCGCTGTAGCCCACAGGGCGAGGGCGGAAGGCAGACCGATCCACAATGTCCAACATCAAGGCGCGCGAACATATTGCGTCGCAACCCTCACTATAGGATTATTTTCTGAAGTATCAAGTGGCGGGGTTACCGCTCCCGCCCAATGAGATCGAGTTCCGCGCCCAGATCGTTGAGGGAAACAAGCAGGCGGCCGGCATCGGCTTTATCGCGAAGCTCGATACCTAACCCTTCGCGTGATGTGTGGTGGTCCCAGGTGATGAGGGTGTTGCCGGAACCGGCGATGACGTAGAGATCCATCGAGTAGTTTCCGAACGCCATGGGACGGGTGCAGAGATATTCGGCAAGGCGGCCTTTCTCCGCCGCGGCAAAACGGAACGCCTTGGCTGGTTGACTGACACCGAGCAGTTCGAGATCGGCGGCGGTGCCGCGGCGCGGTGCGAGTAGCCACGTTTCTTCCAGGTCCAGGATGCGCGCGGTCATGTCGAGCAGGTACTTTGGCCGATCGCTCTCGACGAAATGGACGACGACGACTCTTGCGGGACCAGGTTTGAACGAGACTTGCTTGCCGCCCTGCTTCCCCTGATCGAGCGTCGCTATTCCGGCGCGGGAGAGGAATTCATCGAAGTCGTTTGCTGTGATTGCATCCATGGCGGGAGAAAGTTTACAGGGTTGCCTGGCACCGAGCAAAACCCCTCACCCCGCAACATCCGCTGGACGCGGATGTTGCATCCCTCTCCCACTTGGCGACGATCGCTGCGCGATCGCGCCGGGGAGGGGACAGCTTAGGGAGGGTCGAAGTGCACAGCCTTCGTCACCCCTGCTCTACTACAAAAGAATCTTACTGAACCGCCACCGCCACGATCGACACGGGATTCCCGTCCAGGCCGAGGATCTGCCATTGGCCGTCCGCGCTCCGGCAGGCGACGCCAGGGAAAAGCCGCGTCGTGCCGTCGCTTTCGATTCTTTCCTGGCTCAGGCGGCGGCAGTGGGGCGAGCTGCCGCTGCCGACCGCAGGGCCGGGGACGATGATGAAGCGGTCGGCGATGGCGGTGCTCTCCCAGGGGATGCGCGCGCCGTCCGCTTCGGACTCCAAGGTGTGGGAACGCGCCCAGGCGAAGCCGGTCCGCGCTTCAGATGGCCAACCGACGGCGCCGGGAGATATTGCGACCAAGTCGCGGGAGCGCGTGCCGCTGACATCGTTCAGGGGACCGGCGGCGCTGTCCACATATCGCACATAGTGGCGCAGGGCCGGCGCGTAGTACCAGGCGCGCGATTGTCCGGTGCCCGAGGCGTCGCCGTCCGGATGGCATAGGATCTTGTAGGTATCGAAGGTGCCGGCGGCGACGGAGATCTTCTCCCGCTGTTCGACGGCGCATTGCCAGGGATCGGCCGAGCCGGCGCCGGAATCTATCGCATAGTTGCTGACAGCGCCGACGGTAAGCGGCCAGGATAGCGGCTGCTGCACCGTGATTCCGCTCTGCAGGCCCGTCGCCAGCGTGAAATCGAAAGGCGCCGCCCAGCGCGCACCGGCGGCGTTCCGCCACGCCACAACCTGCCGGTCGGCCGAGACGACCGTTTCGACGCTGCCATCTGTGTAGATGTAGACATCGCCGGTTTCGTAGAGGGGACTTTCCACGGAATGATCCCCGCGATGAGCAGATGGCGCCGAAGGCTCGGCGAGCCGGGCAACGAGATCGCGCGTTACGCTGCCGTCGGGCGTGAGGCCGACATCGGATTGATAGTCGGACACCGCCCGGCGCGTCTTGGGGCCGGATATTCCGTCGAGCTGCCCGCGATAGTAGCCGAGCTGGGCGAGCGCTTTCTGAGCTGCAAGGACTTGCGGATCCGCAGGCGGGCGCGGCTTGACCGGCGGCGTCGCCGGCGCGGGTTCGACCGGCGTTGTTGTCGTTGTCTGCGTCTGATTGGAACAGGCCGTCAGGAAGACCGCGAGCAAGGCGATGGCTAGCAGCAGAGTGCCGCGTTGCCGGTTCAAGAGTCCGGTCCGCCTTCTTGCGGCGACAGGTGCATCGAGGTGTTGAGGTATTGTCATCAGGCCACCTGCGTCGGTCGGTTGCCGGGGCGCGACTCCGGCGATTGCACGGCCGCGGTCCGGGAATGGACCCGCTCCCTGGGCAAGCGGATTTCGGCAACCGTGCCGATCCCGAGGTCGCTCGAGAGCACCAGGGTGCCGCCATGAAATTCGATCCAGCGCCGCGAAAGCGGGAGCCCCAGGCCGGTGCCCTCATATTTGCGGGCCAGGCGTGAATCCAACTGAACAAAGGGTTCGAACACCCTTTCGAGCTCGTGCTTTGCGATGCCGATGCCGGTGTCGGATACCCTGATGAACACGTCTCCATCATGCTCCGAGGAAACGCGAACGGCGACGGTGCCGCCCGCTGGCGTGAACTTGATGGCGTTGGACAGCAGGTTCAGCAGCACCTGGTTCAACTTGCGGTCATCGGCCCGCAGGAGCGGGGCATCGGCGGGCACATCGAACTCCAGCTTGACCCCGGCCTCTTCGGCGCGGCCATGGACCATGCCCACGCTGTTCAACACGACATCATGGAGATCAACAGCGGATTCATTCATCTCCACCTTGCCGACCTCGGCCTTCGACAGGTCGAGAATGTCATTGATCAGCGACAGCAGATGCGTGCCGCTACGATGGATGTCGGTGGCATAGCCCTGGGTACTTTCCGGACTGAGCTTTATCTGGACCTGGCCGGCCAGCATCGCCGAAAAGCCGATGATGGCGTTGAGCGGCGTGCGCAATTCATGGCTGACCATGGCCAGGAACTCCGACTTGGCCTGATTGGCGGAGTCCGCCTTTTCCTTGGCGGCCCGCAACTCGACTTCCGTGCGCTGCCGCTGCGCGACTTCGCTGCGCAGCGCCTCGTTCCGGTCCGACAGCTCAGCGGTCCGCTGACGCACCACGCGTTCGACCGTTCGCCGTTGCACGACCAGGTTGATCTGGTGCTGCGCCAGGAGGCCGGTCAACAGCGCGCCGACAAGCGCAAGAAAGAACGGCAGAACGTCGCCGGAATTCCAGCCGCGTTCCGCGTTGACTGCGGCCGCCAGCGACCAGCGGCGTCCGGCGACCTGGAATTCCCTGACGATGTTGAGGGTGCCTGCCGCTTCGGCTGTGTTTGATTTTTCCTCGGATGCAGAGTTTGCGCCAAAAAGCAGATTCCTGCTCCCATCCGTGACATCGAAGAGGGATAGTTGTGCGTTCTGAGGCCTGTCAGCGCCGAGGACATCGGCCACGAAGCCATCGAGCCGGAGCACGCCGATGGCAAAACCGGCAAGGGACTTGCGGCGATCGAGGATGTCCGCAGGCGCGCTGTTGCGCATGTAGAGCGGCAGGATGAGCCACAGGGCCGGTCCGGTCTGGCTCACCGTCGGCAGCGGCAACAGTCCGGTTGCCTGGAGCTGGCCAAGATCGCCAGCGGACTCCAGGGCATTCCGATAGCGAGGTTCGGTTCCCAGATCGTAGCTCAGCGCCTGTTCGTTGCCTTCGAACGGGACCAGGTAGGCAATCGGCAGATATTCAAGCCGTTCTGCCGATGTCGTCAGCGCCCCGTCGGCGCCGGTTTCCCTGATGGTCAGGCCGAAGAGTCCGTCCCGCTGGATCGCGGCTTCGAAGGCCGGCCGCTCCAATTGCGAAACCCGGGGCACCCACGCCAGGGCGGCAAAACCGGAGTACCGGGCCAGGGTCAGATCGGCAAATCGGAGGAACTCCCAGCGATCGATCCGATCCGAGGCCGTGACGAAGGTGGCGACGGCGTTGACGGCATCGGTGTAGCGCTTGATGCCCTCATTCAGCGCATCGGCCTGGCGCGCGGTCTCCGCGGCAAAGGCGCGCTCCTCGACGCCGCGGTAGTATTGTCGTGTGATGGCGAAGCCGCTGAGGGAAATGGCGAGGCCGCACGCCAACGTCAGAACGGTCGGCGTCCAATCGCCGAGTATGATCCGGCGGGCGGAACGGGTGATTCCCCAATGCCGCATTGATCTCCCCGATTAGCGCAAGCGGCGATGCCTAAACGATTAGGCCGCAATGCTTAATAATGTGCTAAGACATTGACCTAACGGCCGCAAAACGCTCGGGGCGGCACTATCTTGGGCCCGCGCAACTGGCCGCGACCCACTGCGGGGGTGTCACCCCGTCTGCTCGCCATCCCAATAATTCCTCACCCCCGACATGTCGAAAATCGATCCGCTCCGTCCGCAGGGCGTTGACCGCCATCTTGTTCGAGTCCGGATAGACGCAGAGGTCGTTGGGGTTGCGTTCGCCGATCATCAGGTAGCTGCAGGGGCCGGGGCCGCTGTTCAGCAGGGAGTGGCCGGTCTTCTGGCCGGCGGGGAAGCAGACATAGTCGCCGGTTTTCATCTCGTGGCGCTCGTCGCCCAGCAGCAGCGTCGCCTGGCCTTCGAGGATCAAGACATGTTCCTCCTCCAGCATGTGATAGTGCCGGGGCCAGAGGCGCCTGCCGGGCGCGGGGGATTCGATCAGCAGGCCGACATGGTAATCCGCGCCGGCGGCCGCGAAGGTGAGATGCTTCGAGCGGCCGCCGAATTGCGTGCCCTTGCCGGGGCCCTCCTCGGTCCAGGCCACGGCGCCGGCGGAGATCGGCGGCTTGGGGTTGGCGGGCGGCTCGGGTGCTTCGCCGGCGGCATCCGATGGCGGCATCTCGCCCGCCGGGAGACCCGTGTTCTCGCCGTCCCAATAGCCGCGCGTCGCCGCGAGATCGAACATCGCGCGGCGGCCGAGCGCGCGCACCAGCACTTTGCCGGTGTCGGTGTAGACGCCCACCTCGTTCGGATGGCGCTCGCCCGCGATCACATAGCGGCAGACGGCGCCGCTGTTGTTGATCGAGGCAATGACCGGCCTTCTGCCCGGCGGGAAAGCAGACATAGTCGCCCGCCTTCATCTCGTGCGTGCCGGCGCCCAGGCGGAGCGTGAGCGCGCCCTCGAGGATGTAGACATGCTCTTCCTCGAAGATGTGGTAGTGGGCGGGCGAGCTCTGCATGCCCGGCGGCAGCTCCTCGATGGCGACGCCGACATGGTAGTTGTCGCCGAGCGACGGCGCGGGTCAGGTGGCGGTAGCGGATGCTGAAGCGCGGGACGTCGGTCCATTCCGTCCAGGGGACGTCGGATGAGGAGATCGGCTTCGGCGGGGCGGATTTTTCTGGCGGCATTTGTCGGCGTGCTCCGTGGCGATTTGGCGATGTTCGGCAGAGCTTGGACTGGGGGATGGCGGCATTCAATGACGGCCAGAGCGCGGATTGTGGCGGGAGGGCGGTGCTGATGCCGGAAGAGTCTTTGTTAGACCCCTCACCCGGCAACATCCGCTGGACGCGGATGTTGCATCCCCCGGATCAAGTCCGGGGCAGGCTCTCTCCCACAAGGGGAGAGGGGACAATTGGGGATGTGACCCCTCAGCCGCTCAGCGGCGTCTTCAGCAGCTCGATGTCGCTGAGCCAGATCACCCCGGCGCCTTCCATCGCCAGATTGAGCTTGATGAGATCGGGGCGCTGGCCGCGCTTCAGGTAGAACGGCGTTTCGCAGGAGGCCCAGCCGGTGGTGCCGGTGAGCGGCTGGTTCAGCCCGCGCGAGAAGTATTCGCCGCCGCCGGGCATGCGGCACCACATCTCGAGATAGGCCGGCTTGGCGACGTTCTCCGCTTTCATGCGCGCGCGATAGGCGAGCATGCATTGCTCTGCTCCGGGATCGGCGATTTCGAACAGCCTGAAGGTCGCCGGCCCGGCGGCTTCGATGCGCCAGGCATCGCCGCTCCAGCGCACCGCCGCATCGATCGGCTGATCCGCGCTGCCGAAGCGGCGGAGAACTTCGGCCGGGCCGGCGGGCGCCGGCCGCTTGAACAACGCTGCAAGCTTTTTGAACATGGCGGCCCCCTTGTCGGGCAGGCCGAACGACCGCGATTCGATCGCCGGCCGGAGCCGCTAGATAGCGACCGCCGCGCGCGCCGATCAATGGGATTCTCTGGCGGCCGCCGCCGCCGCCGACGGGGACGGCAATGCCGGGAGGCCGCTTAGGATTGCACGGACCGTCTAGCCGCCCGTGGCTCCCGCGGCCACTGCCGCCGGCGCTTCCTCTGCGGGCGCATCGTTGACCACGCGGCCGCCGCCGGCCTTGCGTTCGGCGATGCGGGCGTCCTTGAGGCGCTTGGCTTCGGCGGCGCTGAGGCTCCAGGCGATCAGGGTCTGCTTGAGAAAGTCCTCGGGCTGGTCCAGCAGCCAGGCCTGCAGCCGCTCATGCTCGTCGAAGGACAGGCCGGGGGCGCGGATGCGGCCGAGGCGCGCCAGCTCCGGCGCCTTGGCGCCCTTCCAGGAGAGCACGAACACCTCGCCGGTCTGCTCATGCTGGATCTCGATGACGGACATGTCGCCGAAGGTGCCGGCGGCGCGCTTGGCCGCGTCGCTCGCCAGCCGCTGCTCGCGCAGGCGGGCCATCTTCGCGGTCTCGCTCTCGACGGCCTTGCGCGACGCCATGGTATGCACGGGCGCTTTGCTCATGATCCTGATCCTCGGCTGTTGTTGGCGGAATTGAACTGAAGGCAGAGGTGCGATGGCGCACGCCAATCAATTGTCGGTGCGCAGGATGTCTTCCTCGCGGACCACCCATTCATGGCCGCTCTTCAGGGATTTCAGCCGGTACTGGTTGCTCATGCCCGTGGGCGGCATGAGACGGGTGACTTCGTAGGGACCCGGCGGCGTCTGCGCATTCAGGCCCGAGCGCGCTTCGACCACCTGGCCCAGCCGGTATTTGTGATCCGTCATCGTTGCTCCTTCAGGCGGCCTCGCGGGCCGCCGCAATGTTCGCCCGGTGCCGGGCTTGCCCGCGATCGGGCGTGGCGCTCGTTCGAGGAAGACGAGGCCCAGCGGGGCTGCCGCCGCCAGGGCCTGCGTGACAAATTCCAGGATAAGCAGTGACCCGCGATTGCGGTCTTTCAGGGGCAGCCGGCGCGGGCAAGGATGTTGCGCGGGGCGGCGTCAGGCGGGACTAAGTCAAGCCCCAGTGACAAACGAGACGCTGGCCGCGATCTCCCGGGGAGAGGACCATTTTGGCCGGCAAAAGTCAAACCGGCGGCGGCTCGATATAGCGTCGCAGAAGGGCGTTCCGCGGCGGCGCGGCTCAGTCCACATCCACCTTGGGCAGGGTGATTTTCACGTCCACGTCGTCATCGGCCGGCGGCTTGCCGCCGAACAGGAAGTAACCCATGACGGCGACGGCGACGATCAGGCCGCCGACGGCGAAGGCCAGGCCGGCAATGGTGCCGCGCGATTGAATGTCAGCCATGATGCGCCTTGCTCCCTACTCTGCTCTGCGCGGATCAACCGGGTCCCCGGGCTGATTGTTCCAGACAATCCGCCCGGGGACCCGCGCGCCGCGGGAGCTGCGGCGTTAACTACTGTGTCGTGCTGCCGGATGCCGGCGGCGTGGCCGGAGCGGTCGTGTCCGCCGGCGGTGCGGGTTCTACCGGCACGGCGGGGGCCGGGACATTCACGTCCACATCGACGTCGCGCGTAACTGCCCCATCGCCGCTCAGCAGGAAATAGCCGATCAGCAAAACGGCTACCACCAGCCCGCCGACAATGAAGGCCAGGCCCGTGGATGATCTCTCGGACTCAATATCAGCCATTGTTGCGCCTCATGCTCTCGAACTTCGGAATCGGGCCTCCCCGAGGGAGCCCATGCCTTAGGGAATGCCGGGGCGCGCGGATGGTTCCACCGGATCCTGGCCGGAAAAACGGAGCCGCCGCCGGGGCAGGCGCGCCCGGCGGCGGCTGTGCTCGATCGTCAGGGATGGGTGGGTTCGCGGGACGGCCTATTGTCCCTTCCGCCACTCCAGCAATTCGCGCTCGTTCTCGGCCTGGTGATGGATCTGCTGATCGGGATCGTCCAGGCGCGCGATCAGACCGAGTTGATAGTCAGTCAGACTGTCCGATTGCGGACTGGGACCGAGCTGCCAAGGCAGCCAGATCGATATCGCAAAGCCAAAGATTGCTACAGTCAGGACCGGCAGGGATATGCCGAAGATGGCGACGATCAACACGACGAAGAAAACACCCAGGCCGACGACATAGCGGGCCGACTTCAGGTAGTTCATGTCTGCGACCTCACGACAAAGGGGTTGCCGGAAACTGGTCTTCAGAAAGATGTCCTAGGTACGGATACGCATAATGGCAAACCTGGCGGAGGCGACCATGCCGGCCGCGGCTTTGCTGTGATAAAATACACAAAGCAGCCGATAACAAAATTGCCTTCTTTTCCGCTGGCCGGCAACCGCGCTCCGAACTGCGGCTGGAGGATGGTTCGTGGGCGCGCTAATCTGGCCGCGCCCAACCCGGGGAGGCGCCGCCATGACGGGCAAGACCGCGCTGCTGATCGTCGACCTGCAGGTCGCCATGTTCGAATCCGAGAGCGACCCGCCGATCCATGACGCCCATGGCCTGCTGCAGCGCGCCAGCGGCCTGATCGCGCGGGCGCGGGACGCCGGCGTGCCGGTGATCTATGTGCGCCACGACGGCGGCCCCGGCGATCCGCTGGAGGCCGGGCGGCCGGGCTGGGATATCCATCCCGTGCTGGAGCCCGCGCCGGACGAGGTCATCGTCGAAAAGCGGGCGCCGGACTCGTTCTTCGAGACCGAGCTGGGCGAGTTGCTGGCCGAGCGCGGCGTCGACCGTCTGATCATCGCCGGGGCGCAGACCGACTATTGCATCAACGCCACCTGCCGGCGCGCGGCGGCGCTGGGCTACGATACGCTGCTGGTGGCCGACACCCACAGCACCTGGGGCAGCGGCGGCAAGACGGCGGAACAGATCATCGCCACCTACAATGCCGAGCTGGCCGATCTCGGCGTGCGGCTGATGCCGAGCGGCGCGGTGACGTTCTGATATGCCGGAGTCCGAGCCTGCGCTTTCACAAATTTGAAGGGATCGACCGATGCGTTTTTTCACGCTGATCTTGGCTGCGCTGCTCGCCGCCACCCCGCTGACGCCGCGGCCTGCGGCGGCCGCGGATTTGGCGCTGGTGCTGCTGACCGACGTGTCCGGCAGCATGGACGGCGCCGAGTACGCGATGGTGAAGGACGGCTATCGCGCCGCCTTTGCCGACCCCCAGGTGCTCGCCGCCATCGCGGCCAATGTCGGCGGCATTGCCGTGACCTATGTGGAGTTCTCCGACGCCAGCAATTTCCGCATCGTGCGCGGCTGGTCGCTGCTGACCGATGGGACATCGGCCCGCGCCTTCGGCGATGCGGTCGCGGCGGCGCCCCGCTCCAGCACCGGCAATACCGCGCTGGCGGCGAGCCTGCAGCCAGGCCACCAACGTTGCTGCAGCAGGCGGATTTCGGCGATGCGCGCAAGGTCATCGACGTGGCCAGCGACCATCCCAGGGATGGGGGCCGCTCAGGCCCGGTGCGCGACCGCGCCGTTGAGGCCGGCATCACCATCAATGCGCTGCCGATCCTCGAGAAGTTTCAGTACAGTAGCTTCGATGGCCAGACCAACACGGCGTCCATCGAGTTCGCGCGCCTCCGGCATGGCCGCTTTCTACCGGCAGTATGTCATCGGCGGACCCGGCAGCTTCCTGATCGAAGCCAACGATTTTTCCGCCTTCGGCGAGGCATTGAAGCGCAAGCTGCTGCGGGAACTGATCGCCGGCGAGGATATGCAGGAGGCCTCGGCCCGTCCGTAGGCGCCACAGGATAGGGCCTTGCTATCGCCCCAATTCCTGGTCATTGAGCACTCCTCCGGCAACCTCCCATGGATTTCCAGCCTTGAACGAACATGCCCCCGTCGAGCTGACGATCGACCTGCAGGCCATCGCCGAAAACTACCGCATGCTGACCGCCAAGGTGTCGCCGGCGGAATGCGGGGCAGCGGTGAAAGCCGACGCCTATGGGCTGGGCATGGAGCGGGTCGCCCCGGCCCTGGCAAAGGCCGGCTGCCGGACGTTCTTCGTGGCGACCCTGGACGAGGGCATCGCGCTGCGGAAGCTGCTCCCGGATCTGCGCATCTTCGTGTTGAACGGCCTGTCGCTCGCCGATCCCCGGGAGTTCGGCGAGCGCAAGCTGCGGCCCGCACTCTGCAGCTTGCGGGAGATCGAGCAGTGGGTGGAGCGATATGCCAATGACGGCAAGCGCGCCAAGGATTCGCCGGTGCCGGCGCCGGCGCTGCATTTCGACACCGGCATCAGCCGGCTGGGCATCCCCCGCGACGAGACCCAGCGGCTGATGGCCGACCCGGCCTGGTTCGACGGGCTGAAGCCGGCGCTGCTGATGAGCCACCTCGCCTGCTCCGACGATCTGGCGTCGCCGATGAACGCCCGGCAGCTGCAGCGCTTCACCGAGGTCTGCGGCCGGCTGGCGCTGCCGGTGAACACGCCGCGCTCCATCGCCGCCTCCGGCGGCATCTTCCTGGGCATGCCCTATCACCTGGAGCTGGTGCGCGCGGGGGCCGCGCTCTATGGCCTGGCGCCGCTCAACAATCAGGCGAACCCGATGCGTCAAGTTGTTCGTCTGCAAGCGAAAATCCTGCAGGTGCGGCGCGTTGACGATGGCGACAGCGTTGGCTACGGTGCGACCCGCCGATTCGACGGGCCTGCCCGTCTGGCCACGATCGGCGTCGGCTATGCGGATGGGTATATGCGAAGCCTCAGCAATCGCGGCGCCGTCCATGTCGGCGGGGCCGAAGCGCCCATCGCCGGGCGCGTCTCCATGGATTTGGCTGTTATCGATGTGACCGGACTGCCCGAAAGCGCCACCCAGGTCGGCGCGCCTGTCGACCTGTTGGGACCACAGCAGACCGCCGACGAACTGGGCGGCCGCGCGGGCACCATCGGCTATGAGGTGCTGACCAGCCTGGGGCGGCGCTACCGGCGGACCTACATCGACGGCGGAGTGGCGTGACCGTTCCCGTGCTCCAGCCGCTGGGCCGGGCATTCCTCGCCGGCCTCGAAACCATGGGCCGGCTGACGCTGTTCACGGCGCGGGCCATCTATTATGCCGTCCAGCCGCCCTATTACTGGCGCCTGTTGCTGCGGCAGATGGTGGAGATCGGCTACTACTCCCTGCCCGTGGTCGGGCTGACGGCGATCTTCACCGGCATGGTGCTGGCGCTGCAGAGCTACACCGGCTTCACGCGCTTCAATGCCGAGGCGGCGATCCCCAATGTGGTGGTGCTGTCGATGACCCGGGAACTAGGGCCGGTGCTTGCCGGCTTGATGGTGGCCGGCCGCATCGGCGCCGCCATCGCCGCGGAGATCGGCACCATGCGGGTGACCGAGCAGATCGACGCGCTGACCACGCTCTCCACCAATCCGCTGAAGTACCTGGTGGCGCCGCGGCTGTTGGCCGGCCTGCTGATGCTGCCGCTGCTGGTGGGCGTGGCGGATCTGATCGGCGTGTTCGGCGGCTATATCGTCAGCATCTACAAATTGGGCTTCAACCCCGCCACCTATATCAAGAACACGGTGGATTTCGTCGAGCCGCTGGATGTGATTTCCGGCCTGGTCAAGGCGGCGGTGTATGGGTTTCTGGTGACGCTGATGGGTTGCTACCATGGCTATCACTCCAAGGGCGGCGCCCAGGGAGTCGGTGCTGCGACGACGAATGCCGTGGTGTCGGCGTCGATCCTGATATTGATCTTCAACTACATCATCACCGAGCTGTTCTTTTCCCGATGACGCCGAAAATCGAGATCCGCGATCTCTACAAATCCTTCGGGCCGAAGAAGGTGCTGCAGGGTTTGAACCTGGATGTACAGCCGCGGGAGTCCGTGGTGGTCATCGGCGGCTCGGGCACCGGCAAGTCGGTGCTGCTGAAATGCGTGCTCGGCATCGTCACGCCCGACAGCGGCAGCATCAAGATCGACGGCCAGGAAGTCACTGATATGACCAGCAGCGAGCGCGAGCAGGTGATGCGCAAGTTCGGCATGCTGTTCCAGGGTTCGGCGCTGTTCGATTCTCTGCTGGTTTGGGAGAACGTCGCCTTCGGTCTGATCGAGGGCCGCGGCCTCGGCCGGCAGGAGGCCAAGGAAAATGCACTGAAGAAGCTGGGTGCGGTCGGCCTCGGTCCGGAAGTTGGCGAACTCAGGCCTTCCGAGCTCTCCGGCGGCATGCAGAAGCGCGTCGCCCTCGCCCGCGCCATCGCCACCGAGCCGGAGATCATCTTCTTCGATGAGCCGACCACCGGCCTCGACCCCATCATGGGCGACGTGATCAACGAGCTGATCAAGAAATGCGTGGGCGAATTGGGCGCCACGGCGCTGTCCATCACCCACGATCTCGCCAGCGCCCGGCGCATCGGCCATCGCATCGCCATGCTGCATGAGGGCAAGATCATCTGGAACGGCCCGGTGCAGGACATCGACCGCTCCGCCAATCCCTATGTGGACCAGTTCATCAACGGCCGCGCCGAGGGGCCCATCCGCATGCCCGTGCGGCCGTTGTGAGAACGAGTTGAGAAATGATGCACACGGAAAAATTCCACACCTTGTCATCCCGGAAACCGCGCTTCAGCGCGGTTGTCCGGGACCCAAGAACACCGAGCGGCGGTCAAGATAACTTGACGCGTTCCGTGTGCTTGGGTCCCGGGTTCCGGCGCTGACGCGCCGGCCCCGGGATGACAACCGAGTTGTCTTGCGCGATATCCAATCCCCCTCAAGGGGGGAGGGTTGACTGAGATACTGAGTCAGCACGAATGGCCAAAGCCGCCACACAATATGTCTGCCAGTCCTGCGGCGCGGTGACGCCGCGGTGGGGCGGGAAGTGCGATTCATGCGGCGCCTGGAACACGATCGTCGAGGAGGCGCGCGCGGAGACGACGCCAAAAGGCCTGACCGCCAAGGGCGGCCGGAAGATCGAACTCGTGGATATGGACCGCGCCAGCGCCGACGACGCCGTGAGGCGCAAGAGCGGCATCGCCGAGTTCGACCAGGTGACCGGCGGCGGGCTGGTGCGCGGCTCGGCCATCCTGATCGGCGGCGATCCCGGCATCGGCAAATCGACGCTGCTGCTGCAGGTCTGCGCCGCCATGGGCAAGGACGGCAAGCAGGGTGCGGCGCTGCGCACGGCCTATATCTCCGGCGAAGAGGCGGTGGCGCAGGTGTCCCTGCGGGCGAAGCGGCTGGGGCTGGCGGCGCCGAACGTGCAGCTCGCCGCCGCCACCAATGTGCGCGACATCCTGGCGACGCTGGACCGCACGGATGCACCGGACCTGGTTGTCATCGATTCGATCCAGACCATGTATATCGACAATCTGGACTCGGCACCGGGCACGGTGGCGCAGGTGCGCAGCTCCGCCAGCGAGCTGATCCGCGTCGCCAAGCGGCGAGGCTTCACGGTGCTGCTGGTCGGCCATGTCACCAAGGAAGGGCAGATCGCCGGACCGCGAGTGCTCGAGCATATGGTGGATACGGTGCTCTATTTCGAAGGCGATCGCGGCCATCAGTTCCGCATTCTCCGCGCCGTGAAGAACCGTTTCGGCCCGACCGACGAAATCGGCGTGTTCGAGATGACCGACGGCGGCTTGCGGGAAGTGGCCAATCCCTCGGCGCTGTTCCTGGCCGAGCGGCGCGGCAATGTCAGCGGCTCCGCCGTGTTCGCGGGCATCGAGGGCACGCGGCCGGTGCTGGTGGAGATCCAGGCGCTGGTGTCGCCTTCCGCCCTGGCGACGCCGCGGCGCGCGGTGGTGGGCTGGGACAGCAGCCGGCTCAGCATGGTGATCGCCGTGCTCGAGGCGCGCTGCGGCCTCAGCTTTGCCGGGCATGACGTTTACCTCAATATCGCCGGCGGACTGCGAATCGCCGAGCCCGCGGCCGATCTGGCGGTGGCCGGCGCCCTGGTATCGGCGCTGTCGAATCTGCCGCTGCCGGCCGATCTCGTCAGCTTCGGCGAGGTGGGCCTGGGCGGCGAAGTGCGGGCCGTGGGCCAGCGGGACCAGCGGATCAAGGAAGCCGCCAAGCTGGGTTTCGCCCGCGCCCTGGTGCCGCCGCGGCGCAAGAAGACCGACGCCGCCAATGACACCTTGGAGCTTAAGGAAATCGGCCATCTGCACGATCTCGTTACCTTTTTAGGGGTCGAAACCGTGTCGCGGCGGCGCGGCGCGTGATATGTTGATTCCACACATCGGAAGAATGGGGCTCGCCAAGTGACCTATGTGGATTGGGTTGTCGTCGCCATCATCGTGCTGTCGGCCGGCCTGGCCTGGATGCGCGGATTTGTCCGCGAGCTGCTGTCGATCGGCGGCTGGATTGCCGCCGGCCTCGCGACTTTGTTTGGCCTGCCGCTGGCGAGGCCATTCGCGAACGAGAAGATCCCCGATCCTCTGTTCGCCGACATTGCGGCCGGTGTCGTCATTTTCGTGGCCACGTTGATCGTCTGCTCGATCATCGGACATTTCATTTCGAAGCGGGTCCAGGGGAGCATGTTGGGTCCGGTGGACCGCTCGCTGGGCCTGCTGTTCGGTTTGGTCCGCGGCGCGCTGGTGGTTTCCGCCCTGGCGCTCGGCATCGATTATTTCTGGCCGCCGCCCACCCTGCCGCCGCCCGATGTCGCCAATGCCATGACCCTGCCGATGGCGACCAAGGGCGCCAACCTGCTGCGGTCGCTGATCCCGGCATCCCTCTTGGGCAAGGCGCAAGAGAATGCTGCGGAAGTCCAGCAACAGGGCCAAATGGTTATCGAAGTCGGCCAGGCAACCGGCCTGTTGCCGGAGCAACTCATGCCCGTCGCCGGGCCGGTGGACACCGGCGAATCCGCTGGATCGCCGGACGATTCCGGGTATAAGGACGCCGAGCGCACGGACTTGAACCGCTTGATCCAAGGAAGCCAATGACGGATTACCGGAACGCCCCTTCCCGGCCGTTTCCCGACTCCGATTCTGTCCCGCTATCGCGCACCAATCCGTTCGATGACGACCACCTCCGTGAGGAATGCGGGGTGTTCGGCATCTATGGCCACCCGGATTCGGCGGCGCATACGGTGCTGGGGCTGCATGCCCTGCAGCATCGCGGCCAGGAGGCGGCGGGAATCGTTGCGTTCGACGGAAGGCAGTTCAATGCCCACCGCGCGCTGGGCCATGTCGCCGATAACTTCAACAGCGAGAATGTTATCGAGCGCCTCACGGGCCACGCGGCCATCGGCCATACGCGCTATGCCACCACCGGCGCCACCATCCTGCGCAATGTCCAGCCGCTGTTCGCGGAGCTGGAGTTCGGCGGCTTTGCCATTGCCCACAACGGAAACCTGACCAACACCGAAACCATCCGCCGCGAGCTGGTGAAGCGCGGTTCATTATTCCAATCGACCACCGATACCGAAGTCATCACCCACCTGATGGCCACCAGCCTGCGCGACAGCCTGATCGACCGGCTGGTCGACGCGCTGCATCGCATCGAGGGCGCCTACTCCCTGGTAGCGCTGGCAAAGGACATGGTGCTCGGCGTGCGGGATCCCCTGGGCGTGCGGCCGCTGTCCCTGGGCCGCCTGGGCACGGCGAATATCCTGGCGTCGGAGACCTGCGCCTTCGACATCATCGGCGCGGAGTTCGTGCGCGACGTGGAGCCGGGCGAGCTGATCGTGCTGGATTCCAGCGGCGTGCATTCGCTGCGGCCGTTCGCGTCGCTGCCGTCGCGGTTCTGCATCTTCGAGCATATCTATTTCGCGCGGCCGGACAGCGTCATGGAGGGCGCCAGCGTCTATGACACGCGCAAGCGGATCGGCGCCGAACTTGCCCGCGAAGTCGCCGGTTGTCGCCGATGTGGTGATTCCCGTGCCGGATTCCGGTGTGCCGGCGGCTTTGGGCTTCGCCAATGAATCCAAGATTCCATTCGAGCTCGGCATCATCCGCAATCACTATGTCGGCCGCACCTTCATTGAGCCATCGGACAATATCCGCCATTTCGGCGTGCGGCTGAAACACAATGCCAACCGAGCCCATGTCACGGGCAAGCGGGTGGTGCTGGTGGATGACAGCATCGTGCGCGGCACGACGTCGAAAAAGATCGTCGAGATGATGCGCGGCGCCGGCGCCACGGAAGTGCATATGCGCATCTCCAGCCCGCCGACGACCCATTCCTGCTTCTATGGCATCGATACGCCGGAGCGGAAGGAACTGCTGGCCTCCAGCCACAGCGTCGAGGAGATGGCCAAGCTGATCGGTGTCGACAGCCTCGCCTTCATCTCCATCGACGGCCTCTATCGCGCCATGGGCGAGGCCAAGCGCAATTCCCGCCAGCCGCAATTCTGCGATGCCTGCTTCACCGGCGAGTATCCGACCGCCCTGACCGACCAAAAGACACCGGCCACGGCGACGACGCAGCTGTCGCTGCTGGCAGAGCCGGCGTAGTTCTCGCCCACCACCCGATGTCCACTGAACCAAAGCGCCTCGCCGGGCGCATTGCCCTGATCACCGGGGCGTCGCGCGGCATCGGCGCGGCGGTGGCGCGGCGTTTCGCGCAGGAGGGCGCCGAACTGGTGCTGGTGGCGCGAACCGTCGGCGGCCTCGAGGAAACAGATGACGCCGTGCGCGCCGCCGGCAGCAAGGCGACGCTGGTGCCGCTGGATCTCCGGGATTTCGACGCCATCGACCGGTTGGGCGCATCGCTGCATGAGCGGTTCAAGCGGCTGGATGTATTGGTCGGCAATGCGGCGATGCTCGGCAGCCTGTCGCCCGTGCATCACATCGCGCCCAAGGATTGGCAGCAGACGATCGACCTCAACCTGACGGCCAACTGGCGGCTGATCCGCAGCCTGGATCCGCTGCTGCGGCAGTCCGCCGCCGGGCGCGCGATTTTCGTAACCGCCGATGTCGGGCATTTGCCCAAGCCGTTCTGGGGCGCCTATGCCGCCAGCAAGGCGGGCCTGGAAACGCTGGTGCGCATGTACGCGGCAGAGATCGCGCCGACATCGAACCTGCGCGTCAACCTCATCGATCCCGGCCGGGTCGGGACGGCGCTGCGCAGCCGCGCCTATCCCGGCGAGAAGCGCGAGAGCCTGCCGCGGCCCGATGACGTGACGGAGCATTTCGTCCGCCTGGCCGAGCCCGGCTGCGACGAGCAAGGTGCGCTGGTCGCGATCGGATGATGAATACCGCCGGCACGACCGCCCCTGCCGAACTGGAGACTCCGCGCCTTCACCTGCGGGCCTGGATCGACGACGACCTCCCGGCCTTTGCCGCGATGAATGCCGATCCCGAGGTGATGCGCCATTTCCCGGAAGCAATGAGTGCGGACAAGAGCGATAGGCTGGCCAAACGCATTCGCGACAACATGACGAAGCATGGCTGGGGCCTGTGGGCAATTGACATCAAGACCGGACCTCACTTCGGCGGATTCGTCGGCCTCGCGATTCCCACCTTCAAGGAACACTTCACGCCGGCCGTGGAAATTGGCTGGCGCCTGGCGCGGGATTGCTGGGGCCGCGGGTATGCGACGGAGGGCGCCCAGGCCGTCCTGACGTTCGCCTTCGGGCGGTTGAACCTGGCGGAGGTCGTGTCTTTCACCGCCGAAGGAAATGAACGGTCGCGCGCGGTGATGGAACGGCTGGGCATGACACATAAGCCGGCCGAGGATTTCGACCATCCGATGATCGCCGCGGGCTCGCCGGTGCGCCGCCATGTGCTCTACCGGCTCGCGCAGAAGCGCTGGCGGGCGAACTTGCCGAAGTAGGCGGGGACGAGATCACGCGAAGATCATCACAGCGGTGATGCTCTGTAGGGGCGACCGCCGGTCGCCCCTACGCATTCATGCGGCATCCATGCGCGTCCGGCGCGCTGCCTAATCAGCGCCCTTGTCGAACGGGTTCTTGCCCTTGCGCAGATTGAAGCGGATGGGGATGCCGGGCAGGCGGAAGCGCTTGCGCATGCCGCCGATCAGATAGCGCTCATAGGCTTCCGGCAGATCGGTCGGCTTGCTGGCGAACAGCGAGAAGGTCGGCGGCCGCGTCTTCACCTGGGTCATGTAACGGATCTTGAGGCGGCGGCCATCGACCAGCGGCGGCGGATTGGCCTCCAGCATGGCGCCGAGCCAGCGGTTCAGCTCGGCGGTGGGAATGCGCCGGTTCCAGGCCTTGTACGACTCCAGCGCCGCATCCAGCAGCTTCGACAGATTCTGCCCGGTGCGCGCGGAGACGGTGATGACCGGCAGGTCCTTCACCTGGGGCAGAGAGAACTCCACGCGCCGCTTCAGCATCTTCAGCGCGTCCACTTTGTCCTCGACGCTGTCCCATTTGTTGGCGGCGATGATGAGGACGCGGCCTTCGTCATGGACCAGGCGGGCGATCTGCAGGTCCTGCTTCTCCAGCTTGTCGTTGGCGTCGAGCACGAGGATCGCCACATGGGCGAAGCGCACGGCGCGCAGCGTGTCGGCGACCGAGAGCTTCTCCAGCTTCTCCGTGACATTGGCGCGGCGGCGCATGCCGGCGGTGTCGATCAGCCGCAGGCGCCGGCCGCGATACTCCCATTCGATGGCGATGGCGTCGCGGGTGATGCCGGGCTCCGGGCCGGTGAGCAGCCGGTCCTCGCCGATCAGCCGGTTGATCAGCGTCGATTTGCCGACATTGGGCCGGCCGACCACTGCAAGCTGGATCGGTCCTGTCTCCGCTTCTTCGTCGTCTTCACCGGCGGCAGGTTCTTCCGCCTCGGCGGAAGCGGGTTCGCGCAGATGGGCCGCGACCCCATCATAGAGATCGCCGAATCCTTCGCCATGCTCGGCGGAGATGGCGATGGGATCGCCCAGCCCGAGGCCATAGGCTTCGGCAATCCCTGCGGCGCCCGGCTTGCCCTCGCTCTTGTTGGCCAGCAGCAGCAGCGGCCGGCCCTGCTTGCGCAACCAGCGGGCAAAGCTTTGATCCGCCGGCGTCACGCCTTCGCGGGCATCGATGACGAACAGCACGAGATCGGCTTCCTGCGCGGCCTGCTCCGTCTGGGCGCGCATGCGCGCGGCCAGGCTGGCGTCGCGCACATCCTCGAAGCCGGCGGTGTCGATCACCTCGAAACGGAGATCGCCGAGCTTGCCCTTGCCGATCCGCCGGTCGCGGGTGACGCCCGGGCGGTCATCGACCAGCGCCAGCTTCTGCCCCACCAGGCGGTTGAACAGGGTGGACTTGCCGACATTGGGACGGCCGACGATGGCGACTTTGAAGGTCATGATTTCTCGCCGGTGCCTGATAACGCGGCACCGAAAGCGGCGCCACGGACGGCAGCTTCTAACGCAGCGCCGTCAGTACGGCATCGTCGGACAGGATATAGACCGTGTTGTTGGCGACCACCGGCGGCACGAAGGTCCTCGAGCGCAGGGTGATGCGGCCGAGAAGCTCGCCGGTGTAGGGCGACACGGAAAACGCCTCGCCATTGGACCCGGTGACGATCAGCCGGTCGCCGACGAGCGACGGACCGTTCCATTGAATCACGCCTTCCTTGTCCTTCTTCGTCTTCGAAGCGCGGCAGCGGCTGGATCCAGCGCACGCGGCCGTCCTCGCGGGTCAGGCAGACGATCTCGGAATCCGTCGTCAGCACATAGATGAAGTCGCCAGCGACCCAGGGGGTCTGGTTGCTGCCGATGCTGACGGTCCAGAGACGGCCGCCGCGATTGATATCGAAGGCGGCCATGTTGCCGCTGTTGCTGACCGCGAAGAGCTGGCCGCGGTCGGCGACGGGCATGCCGCGGATATCGGCCAGCGTGGCAATCGCATCGCCGCGCGCGACGCCGGCCAGATTGTCGCCCCAGAGCACACGGCCGGTCTCGGCCTTCAACGCGACGATTTCGCCCGAGGAGAACCCGGCGATCACGGTATCGCCGACCACGGCGGGGGCCGCGCCGCCGAGCAGCCCGGCATCTTCGATCACGCCGGAGAACGACCAGAGGCGGCGGCCATCATCGGCCGCGAGGGCAAAGAGCTGGTTGTCGAGGGTGATGGCATAGACACGGCCGCCGCTGGCGGTCGGCGGCGTGCGCATCGGCGCCGGCAACTGCGAGCGCCAGAGCTCGGCGCCGGAGCCGGGATCGAGCGCAAAGACGAGACCGAACGGTGTGGTGACGAACAGCCGGCCGTCTTCATAGGCGAGGCCGCCGCCGAACAGGCCGTCGCGCTCTTCATCAGGGGTCAGGTCAACCCGCCAGGTCTCGCCGCCGCCACCCGCATCCCGGGCGCTGACAGTGGAGCCGGCATCCATGGCGAAGAGCTTGCCGTCGGCGACGATCGGCTGCGCCATGACGACAAAGTCGCTGCCGGCCGCAGAGCCGATATCGGCCGTCCAGGCCGGATTGAGCGTTTCCGGCGCCGCCAGATGATACATCGCGTGGGTCGAATAGCCGCCGCTTTGCGGCCAGGCGGTGTTGGCGTAGGGCTGCGGCAGGCGTACCCGCAGATCGGAGATGCCGGAGTCCGGCACCAGGCTGCGGTTGAGCTTCATCACGGAGATGCGCTCTCCCGGCAGCGGCGGACCTTCGCTCTCGCCGAAGAACGTATCGCAGCCGGTCAACGGCAACAGCGCCAGCATCAAGGCTGCGAATGGGAACGGGGACCGCATGGATGTTCTATTTCTCCTTGAGCGCGGTCAGCATCTCCGCCGCGCGGCCGCGCAGGCCCGCTGGCGTCTCCAGATCGTCGGCCAGCTGCGTATAGATGTTGCGCGCCTGCTCGATATCGCCGGCGCGCTGGGCCGAAAGCGCCAGCAGTTCGAGCGCCGTGAAGCGCCAGGGATTGGGGGCGGCGGTCTTGCTCTCCAGGCGGCGCTTGATCTCAGCCTGATCGGCGGTGTCGACCAGATGCATGGCCGCCAGGAGCGCAGCCGCGTCGCGGAACGGCTCGGCCACGGAGCCGTCGGCGGCGATCGCATCATAGGTGGCGACGGCGCCGGTCTCGTCCTTGGCTTGAACCTGCAGCGCTGCGGAGCGGAATTGGGCCAATACGGCAATGCCGTCGCTGCCCTGGGCCAGCGCCTGAAAAGCCGTCTTGGCCTTGGCCGGGTCGGGATCGGCGATCAGACCAATGGCCGCCGAAAATGCCTCGGCCCGCTGGGTCTCACGGTGCTCGCTGTATTTCTGCCAGGCGATGTAGCCGCCGGCAGCCAGGAGGATGACGAAGCCGCCGGCGGTGGCATAGCTGCCATAGCGCCGCCACAGGCGATGCATTTTCTCGCGCCTGACTTCCTCGTCGACTTCCTGGAAAATATCGGCCACGGCCCGCTCTGCACTATTGTCGTAAAAGCGGCGGTAACATATAGGCGCCCTAACGCCTTGGCAAACAAAGCAGCATTAGCCATATCGGCCTATTGCGGGGCGCGCGGGGTGATGCCATCTTTATCGGGTAGGCACAGCCAATCGTGGTCATGACACAGCTGATCCGCATCTCCGATCGTCGTCTCGCCGGGCGCCAGACCTATTTCACCCGCCCGGAAATGGATCGGATCCTCAGCCTCTACAGCCGGCGCGTCGCCCGGGGCGAATGGCGCGATTATGCCCTGGACCTGGCACCGGGCATGGCGGTCTTTTCGGTGTTCCGGCATAGCCAGGAGAGAGCACTTTTCTCCATCGCCAAGCGGGCCGAGGGGACGGCGGGCGATGCCCGCTTTTTTTTGTTCAGCGGCCGGGAGCGAATCGCCGGCGGATCGTCGTTGGATGACATCCTCGCCTATTTCGACGCCCGCCTTTACCGCTTCCCCTAGACGCGAATCGGTCGAAATCGGATAAGGCGTCGGACAAGGCCTTAGGGATCAATGTTCCGTAATTGTTCTTGATTTCTGGCTTATCCCCACCTATATCACCGACTAATCCACAAGAATCTTGCCCTGGGAGGTTTTGAGCGTCTGTTGACGCTTGAAAAGCTATATATCGTGGGTTCATATTTTTGAGACACAAAATATACGAACCAAGACGGGGTGAAGCGATGTCGACGGGATGGACTGAGGAAAGGATCAGCGTTCTGCAAAAGCTCTGGCTGCAAGGCCAGACAGCCAGCCAGATCGCCGAGCAGCTGGGTGGCGGCGTGACCCGCAATGCCGTCATCGGCAAGGCCCACCGCCTGGGGCTGTCGGGACGGCCGGCGCCGACCCGGGAGATCAAGGCCGAGCCGGAGGCGCCGCGGCGTCCCCTGGTCACCGGCCCGTCAGGCCGGGCCTGCATGTGGCCGGTGGGCGATCCCAAGAGCACGGATTTCCACTTCTGCAATGAGCCGACGGAAGCCGGGAAGCCCTATTGCTCCCGCCACTGCACCATGGCGTATCACCGCAAGAGCGAAGAAGCGGCCTAACCGCTCCGGACTACCGCCAACAGTAAGGCCCCCTCCCTGCCGGGATGGGGCCTTTGTTGTTTTTGCCACCTTTGTCCAAACTGCCGGTGTCCAAATTGCCGATGTCCAAAATGGGGGCGGCCGCGCGTCATTGTGTCGGCGGCGCATGATGCCCGCCCATGAACCGGGACGGAGACTGACAATGGAATATCTGCTGATGCTCTATGTGAACGAGAATGGCTGGTCGAAGCTGACCGATGAACAGAAGCAGCAGGGCACGGCGGCCTACACCGCCTATGCCGAGGCGCTGACCAAGGCCGGCGCTCTGCGCGGCGGACAGCGGCTGAAGGGAAGCTCCTCGGCGACCACCGTGCGCCTCACCAACGGCAAGCCGCAGGTGCTGGACGGGCCCTACGCGGATTCGAAGGAGCAGGTCGGCGGCTACTTCATCATCGACGTGCCGGACCTGGATTCGGCGATCTCCTGGGCGGCCCGCTGCCCCACGGCCAGTCACGGCGTCGTCGAGCTGCGTCCATTCTGGCCGATGTCCATGTGACCGGTCGGAAGGCGCGTGCATGAACCTCCCTGAAGGTGGCGTGCAGGCCCGTAGCGCGGCAGACGCGGTTGCCCGCCGCAGCTACGGCAAGCTCGTTGCCTTCCTCGCCGCGCGCACGCGCGATGTGGCCGCCGCCGAGGACGCATTGTCGGAGGCGTTCGCCTCGGCGCTGGCGGATTGGCCGGTGAAGGGTTGCCCTGATAATCCGGAAGCCTGGCTGCTCACGGTGGCGCGCCGCAAGATGATCGATGCCGCGCGGCGGCGGCGCAGCGGCGAGGCGGCGAGCAGCGATTTGCGGCTGCTGGCCGAGGAGCTGGAGGCCGCGGCGGCGACGCCGGAGATTCCCGATCACCGCCTGGCGCTGCTGTTTGCCTGCGCGCATCCGGCGCTGGAGGCCGGCATCCGCGCCCCGCTGATGCTGCAGGCGGTCCTGGGCCTCGACGCGAAGATGATCGCTTCGGCGTTTCTCGTCTCGCCGGCGGCGATGGGGAAACGGCTGGGGCGCGCCAAGGAGAAGATCCGACAGGCCGGCATTCCCTTCAGCATTCCCGAGCGCGCCGAGCTGCCCGCGCGCCTGGAGACGGTGCTGGATGCCATCTATGCCGCCTATGCCGAGGGCTGGACCGATCCCGGCGGCAGCGACGTGGCGCGACGCGATCTCACGGCGGAGGCGATGTTCCTGGCCCGGCTGGTGGCGGAGCTGCTGCCCGGGGCCTCGGAAGCGCTGGGCCTCTTGGTGCTGATGCTCCATGCGGAAGCGCGGCGCCGCGCCCGGCGTCGTGACGACGGCGCCTATGTGCCTCTGGCCGAGCAGGATCCCGCGCTGTGGGACGCACCAATGATCGCCGAGGCCGAGGCCCTGCTTCGCCGCGCCGGCACGCTGGGCGAAATCGGGCGCTATCAACTGGAAGGCGCCTTGCAATCCGCCCATGTGCATCGCTGCCGCACCGGTGAGAACAACTGGGCCGAAGTGGTGCAGCTCTATGACGCGCTGTTCGCGCTCGCGGAGTCGCCGGTGGTGGCGATCAACCGCGCCCTGGCCATTGGCGAATTGCGCGGCGGCGCGGATGGCCTCGCCGCGATGCCAGAGTTCGACGCCGATCCGCGCCTGACCGAATACCAGCCCTACTGGGCCGCGCGTGCCGACCTATTGGCTCGCACCGGTGCCCATAGCGAAGCTCGGCGAGCGTATGAGATTGCCATCGGCCTTGAACGCGATCCCGCGGTGCGGGATTTTTTGCAACGGAGACGGGACGTATTGTCGGACTAGGCGATTTTGGCGCACCAGCGAAGCGAACTTGTAGACCCGGGCCATGACGCCCGCTGCGGCGAGCACTCGCGACAAGTTTGCTTTATGTCGGCGTGTGGCGCGCGATGTTCCGCAACAGCGATGTCGGTCGCCGCATGGGACCTTTGGACAATGGCCGCGAGTTCGGCTTAGTCTGACCGCCCGGCGTAACAAGAGGCCAATCATGGCGGCGGTCGACATCCAGGATGTGCGCAAATCCTACGGTGCCCATGAAGTGATTCACGGCGTCTCCGTCGCCATCGAAGATGGCGAGTTCGTGATCCTGGTGGGGCCTTCGGGCTGCGGGAAATCGACGCTCCTGCGCATGATCGCCGGGCTGGATTCCGTCGGCGCCGGGGCGATCAGGATCGGCGAGCGGGTGGTTAACGACCTGCCGCCCAAGGACCGCGACATCGCCATGGTGTTCCAGACCTACGCGCTCTATCCGCACAAGACGGTGGCGCAAAACATGGGCTTTGCGCTGAGGATGCGCAAAGCGCCGCCGGCGGAGATCGAGGCGCGGGTGCGGCGTGCGGCCGAAATCCTCGACCTCGAACCCTATCTCGGCCGCTATCCGCGGCAGCTCTCGGGCGGGCAGCGGCAGCGGGTGGCGATGGGCCGCGCTATCGTGCGCGATCCCGCCGTGTTCCTGTTCGATGAGCCGCTCTCCAACCTCGACGCCAAGCTGCGCGTGCAGATGCGCGCGGAGATCAAGGAATTGCATCAGCGGCTGGGCACCACCACCATCTATGTTACCCACGACCAGGTGGAAGCCATGACCATGGCCGACCGCATTGTGGTGATGAACAATGGAGCGGTCGAGCAAATCGGTTCGCCGCTCGAGTTGTATGACAATCCTACCAATATCTTCGTCGCCGGCTTCATTGGTTCGCCCGCGATGAACCTTCTCCCTGGGCGAATTCGCAGCGGCGCGCGACCGGGCTTCGAGCTCGAGGGCGGCATCACCTTGCCGTTGGTGCGGGCGCCGGACAATACCGACGGCCGGCCGGCCATCTACGGCGTCCGGCCGGAGCATCTGTTGCTCGACAGCGGCGGGGCGGTCGTGGAAGTGAATGTGGTCGAGCCGCTGGGATCGGAAACGCAGCTCTTCGCTCATCTCGGGGGGCAGAAGATTGTCGGCCTGTTCCACCAGCGGCTGCGCGTGGCGCCGGGCGAGCGCCTGACCCTGATGCCGGATCCGGCGGCGGTGCATCTGTTCGACGCCGAGAGCGGCCGGCGGCTCTAGGCGGCGCATTGACAGGGAGATCATTCAACTCCAAGTTTTCATCAACTTCAGCGGCGATGAAGGCCCGCGGCCAACGCGGGCATTTCCGAGGGAACCAGCAAGGGAGGACTCCAGAGATGAAAATCGAACTCTACGATCTGATGATGAGCCGCCGCGGCATGCTCAAGGGCTCGGCCGCCCTGGCCGCCGGCGCCGCGGTCACGGCATCGCTGCCGCGGCAGGCGGTGGCGCAGGATCTGCGTGCCGCCATTCTCGCCATCCCCGGAGTCGGCAAAGGACAGCCGACGGACGCCGATTGGCAGAAGGTCGGCGAGATGTGCCTTGGCCCCACCAAGGAGAACGTGAAACAGGGTGAGTTCGCCGGCGTTGAGCTCTCGTTCATGGGCCTCAACAATCAGAACGTTCACAACATCCTGTTCCGCGGCCTGTCCAAGGCCTGGGCCGACTATACCGGCGCGACGATCAGTTGGATCGACCTGGCGCAGGCCGACTACAACGCACGTCTGCAGCAGTCGATCGCCACGGGCACCGTCGATTTCGACGTCATCGAGATGGGCGCACCGTTCGAAGGCGATGTCTGCGGCAAGGGCCTGGCATCCGAAATGCCGGATTGGGTCAAGGCGCAAATCGACATGGACGACTATGTCAGCTACCTCAAGGCGCCCGTGGGCACCTGGAACGGCAAGACCTACCGCATCTCCTGCGACGGCGATTGCCACAACTTCAACTACCGCTCGGACGTGTTCGCCGACCCGGGTCTCGCCGAAGAATGGAAGAAGGCGGGCAACAGCACGGAATGGGGAGTGCCGACCACCTGGCAGCAGGTGCAGGCGGCGACCAAGTTCCTCAAGGGCAAGCAGCTCGCCGGCCAGGACCTCTACGGCTATCTCGATCCCTGCAAGGGCTGGGGCGGTTTCGGCTTCTATTTCCTGGGTTCGCGCGCCACGGCCTATGCGAAGCATCCGGACGATCGCGCGTTCCTGTTCGATCCCGACACCATGAAGCCGCGCGTTAACAATGCGGCCTGGGTGCGTGCAATCCAGGATGTGCTGGACGTTCTGCCGTCCGAGCCGGCCGACCAGCTCAACGCCGATCCCGGCACGACGGGGTTCCAGCAGTTCCTCGCGGGGACCGGCAGCATGCTGTCCTGGTGGGGCGATATCGGCTCCAACGCCAAGACCAACGACTCTTCGGTGGTGGGCGACGTCACGGCCTTCTCCATCCTGCCGGGCTCCGACGATGTCTACAACTCGAAGACCGGCCAGTGGGAGACACTGCCCTCCGGCCCGAACTTCGCGCCGAACATGGCCTATATCGGCTGGGGCATCTATGTGATGGCCCGAGTCGACAGCGACCCCCAGAAGCAAAAGGCCGCCTGGTCCCTCGCTGCCCATCTCGGCGGCAAGGACATCTCGCTGTGGATGGCGGCCTATCCGTCGGGCTTCCAGCCCTACCGCCAGAGCCACTTCAACATCGGCGAGTGGGTCGGTTCGGGATATGAGGAAGGCTTCATCAAGAGCTATCTCGACTCGCAAGCCAACTCCTACAACCATCCCAACGCCGCCATCGAGCCGCGCATTCCCGGCATCTTCCAGTACTACTCCGTCGCGGAGGACGAACTGCAGAAGATCTATGCCGGCCAGGCGACGGCCCAGGCGGGAGCGGATGCAATTGCCGCGGCTTGGGAGAAGCTCACCGACCAGCTAGGCCGCGACAACCAGATCAAGCTCTACAAGGCCTCGCTCGGCATCTAGTATCGAAGCGGAGCCGGCGCCTGACGGTGCCGGCTCCGTCTCCACCCAATGGCAAGAGTTTCGCATGGCGACCATGGGTAAGGCCGCAAGCTCCGCCACCAGCGGCGACGCCGTTATGGCCGCCATCTCCAGCGGCCGTCGGCAGAACGGTACGCTACTTATCCGCATCGCCACGCTGCTGTTCATCGCCATCATGGCGATGCAGAGCCTTTATGCCGCCGGGATCGTTCCCTTCGGTTTTGGCAATTGGCAGCCGATCCTGATCGGATTCGCGATCTGGGGCGTGGCGCTCTGCGCCGGAAACATCCTGCGGAGCGGCGAAGCCGGCTGGCGCGCCTTGTTCGTACTGCCGGCGGTTCTCTTTACTTTGGCGCTGGTGATCTTTCCGACCTTCTTCGGCCTCTACATCGCGCTCACGGATTGGAACCTGTCCTCGGCGACCGGCCGGCAGTTCAACGGTCTCGCCAACTTCTATCAACTCATCGCCGATCCCTACTTCTGGAATGCGCTCGGCAACATGGTGTTCTATGTGCTGACGGTGCTGGTGCAGTATGCGTTCGCATTCGCGCTCGCGCTGCTGCTGAACGCCGACATTCGCGGCCGGAAGTTCTTCCGTGTGGCATTTCTGCTGCCCTTCATGCTGTCGCCGGTGGCGGTGAGCTGGATGATCGGCAAATCGATGCTGGAGTACCGCTACGGGCCCGTATCGCGGCTGCTGCGCCTGCTGGGATGGGAAAACCCGTCGCTGCTCACCTCGCCCTGGCTGGCCAAGACCACGATCGCCGCCATGGATGCCTGGGTCTGGATGCCCTTCATGATGATCCTGCTGCTGGCCGGGCTCCAGGCCTTGTCAAAGGAAGTACAGGAAGCTGCCAAGGTCGACGGCGCCACGGGCTGGCAGGGATTCTGGCAGATCACCTTCCCGCTCATGCTGCCGGTCAGCGTGACGACCATCGTGCTGCGCATCATCTTCCAGCTCAAGCTCGCCGACATCGTGATCAACACCACATCGGGCGGGCCCGGCGGCGCCACGGACACGATCTCCAGCTTCATCTTCCGGGAATACAAGGACCGCTCGAACGTCGGCTACGGCACCATGATCGCCGAGGTCTATCTGATCCTCATCATCCTCTTCATCGCGCTGCTGCTGTGGTCCACCAGCCGATTCATGCAGCGGCAGACCTGAGATGTCCCCAGGCCTGAGGAAAACGCTGATCTACGCCGCGTTGATCGCCTGGACGGTCGTCGCCCTGTTCCCGATCTATTGGACGTTGACCACCACCTTCAAATCCGCGCCGGATGTGATGAAGGGCAACATGATTCCCTTTCTCGAGTACGCACCGGACTGGAAGGGGTTGCGGTCGCTCGGCCTCTCGCCGGATACGATCCTCAATTTCTCGACACCGCGCGAGGAGTTCCTCAAGCGCTTCTACAACAGCATCATCGCGTCCCTCGGCGCGTCGGTGCTGGCGCTGATCATCGGCACCATGGCAGCCTACGGACTCAGCCGCTTCGAGTATAAATTCGCGATCTGGCGGAACCGCGACATCTCCTTCTTCTTCCTCTCGCAGTTGATCCTGCCGCCGGTGGTTCTGGCGATGCCGTTCCTCGTGCTCTACAAGGAGCTGGCATTGCTCGACTCGCTGATCGGATTGATCCTCATCTACGCACTCTCGGTTCTGCCGATCGTGATTTGGATCATGCGCGACCAGTTCGATTCGATACCCCATGAGCTGGAGCAGGCCGCCCTGGTCGATGGCTGTTCCACCTGGGACGCCTTTCTCAAGATCGTCGTGCCGATCGCGCTGCCGGGCATGGTCGCGTCCTTCATCCTGGCGGTGATCCTCTGCTGGAACGAATATTTCTTCGCCGCCCTGCTCACGGGCACCAATGCGCGGACGCTGCCGGTGATGGTCGCCAGCCAGACAGGCTCCCAGGGTATCAGCTGGTGGTCGATGGCCGCCTTGTCTTCGGCGGCGATCCTGCCGCTGATCGTCATCGGCATCTTCCTGGAACGCTACATCGTGAAGGGGCTGACGGCCGGCGCCGTGAAGTAGCGCCGCCGGGAAACGGGAGAGCATGGAGATGCGCACCGGCGCCGAACTGTTTCCGCTTGCCGTGAAGGACATCGCCGCCGCTGCCGGAGCGATCGGCGATAGCGCGGTGAACCGTCTCGTGGAGGCGATCCTCGCGGCGCGCCACGTCGCCCTGTTCGGCTGCGGCCGCGAAGGGCTGCAGATGCGGGGCCTGGCGATGCGGCTCCACCATCTCGGCCGCTCGGTCTCGGTGGCGGGCGACATGACCACGCCAGCCATCGGGCCTGGCGACCTGCTGCTGCTGTCGGCCGGCCCGGGGATGCTATCGACGGCGCTGGCGCTGGCAAATGTGGCCAAAGGCGCCGGCGCGAAGGTCCTGACCATCACCGCACAGCCTGACGGCGCCGTGCCCAAGGCATCGGATGAGGTGGTCGTCGTGCCGGCGCAGACCATGGCGACCGACCGGGAGGGAGAGGTTTCCGCCCTACCGATGGGCTCCGTCTATGAGGGCGCGCTGTTCCTGATGTTCGAGATCGTCGTGCTCTTGCTGAAAGAGCGGCTCGGCGTGAGCGACGCCTTCATGCGCGCCAACCACACCAACCTGGAGTGAGCGGTTTGCAGCTTCGCAGACCGGATGCACCTCTATCCCTAGCCCTTGATGAACGCCAGCAGGTCGGCGTTGATGGTGTCGGCCTCGGTGGTCGGCATGCCGTGCGGAAAGCCCTTGTAGGTTTTCAGCGTGCCGTTCTTCAGCAGCTTTGCCGACAGCGGCGCCGAGTCGGCGTAGGGCACGATCTGGTCGTCGTCGCCATGCATCACCAGGACCGGCACCGTGATCTTCTTCAGGTCTTCGGTGAAGTCGGTCTGGGAGAAGGCGACGATGCCGTCATAGTGCGCCTTGGCGCCGCCCATCATGCCCTGGCGCCACCAGTTCCAGATGGTGCCTTGCGACGACTTTCGCGCCGGGCCGGTTGTAGCCATAGAACGGTCCGGCCGGCAGGTCATAGTAGAACTTGCGCGCGGCTGGCGGCGAGCTGCGCCTGAAGACCGTCGAACACCTCTTTCGGCAGTCCGCCCGGATTGGCCGCCGTCTTCACCATCAGCGGCGGCACGGCGCTGATGATCGCCGCTTTTGCCACGCGGCTCTCGCCATGGCGGGCGATGTAGTGCACGACTTCGCCGCCGCCGGTGGAATGGCCGACATGCACGGCGTTCTTGAGGTCGAGATGCGCCGTCAGCGCCGCGAGGTCGTCGGCATAGTGATCCATGTCGTGGCCGCCGCCGACCTGGCTCGAGCGGCCGTGGCCGCGCCGGTCATGGGCGATGACGCGGAAGCCCTTGCCGACGAAGAACAGCATCTGGTTATCCCAGTCGTCGGCCGAGAGTGGCCAGCCATGGCTGAAGACGATGGGCTGCCCTGAGCCCCAGTCCTTGTAGAAGATCTCGACGCCGTCCTTGGTGGTAATCGTGCTCATCTCGGAGATCCCCTTTCCTCGGCGGTTGAACCTGATGGCGAGTTTGCCGCCGAAAATTCCGACGGGCAAGCGGAGGAGAGGGCCGGCCGTCCATACCCTTGAGCCGCTGGTCGACCTCTGTGATTGACATCAGAACATCCCTGACCAACAACTGGCTTTCGACAGAGAGGAGCTGACATGACGGCCGGTGTTGCTGAAGTTCCAGCAGGTGAAGTGAATCGACCATGCCTGACGGATCGCTCGTCATCAGCTACCGCGAATACGCGCCGCCGCCGGACCTGAGCGCGCGCATGTGGCCTGCACCTTGGGTCGAATGTCAGCCGCGCCCTGCCGCAGGCTCCGGCCCAGCCGATCATTCCCGACGGCTGCGCTGACATCATCATGTTCGGCGACGAGCCGCCGCATATTGCCGGATCCGGCCGCCACGACGCAGTGGGTCCGGCCGCAGCCCGCGGGCACGCTGATCACCGCGATCAGGGTTCCGGCCCGGCGCGGTGCGGTCGATCTTGCGCTGCGACGTCGAGGCGCTCGGTCCGTGGGGCGTTGACCTCGAGTATCGATCTGCGGACGCGACGCGAAGGCCTTGGTCGCAGATCTCGCCGCCGCTCGAGTTAGCCGACGCACGCCGCATCGCGCTGGAGGCCTGGGCACGCGGCGCATCGCGGCAGCCCAGGGTGCCGACCAGAAGATCATCGCGGCGGGCGCCATGCTGACACAGGCGCCATGGACCACGGTGGATCATGTGGCGGACGCGCTCGACCTGTCGGCCCGGCAGCTCCGCCGCGGTTTCATCGCCACCTGCGGCTATGGCCCCAAGACGTTGCAGCGGATCATGCGGCTGCAGCAGGCGCTGCGGCTGGCCTCGGCGCCGGCGCATCCGGGCGGCCTCGCCCACCTTGCCGCCGCCGCCGGCTACGCGGACCAGGCGCACATGACCCGCGAGTTCCTGGACCTGACCGGCTTCACGCCCGCCCGGTACCTGCCGATCCACAATCCGGAACTGAGCCGCTGGCTGGACCTCTAGGCGGCGTCCGTTTTGTTCAAGACCCGTCCCCGCCGCCGCGCCACTCTGCGGCCAACAATATGAATCAGGAGGTCGAGATGCCGCTGCCGGAAGGGCTGGGAATCAAGTTCGTCGCGGGGTTCGGGCCCATCGTGCGGACACCGCAGGCGAGCCGGGACTTCTATGTCGGGCTCCTCGGCCTGCCGCTGACGCCGATGGAGCAGGACCCGGACTACTTCCACGGCGAGGGTATCGACGGCGTGCGCCATTTCGCGCTCTGGCCGCTGGCGAACGCGGCACAGTCCTGTTTCGGCTCGTCCGAATGGCCCGCCTCGGTACCGGCGCCCAACGCCTGGCTGGAATTCGATGTCGACGACGTGGCCGCGGCGAGCAAGATATTGAAGGCCCGCGGCTGCCGGCTGCTGGTCGACAACCGCAAGGAGCCCTGGGGCCAGACGGTGACGCGGCTGCTGAGTCCCGAGGGCCTGCTGATCGGCATCACCTTCACGCCCTGGCTGCGGAGCTGACAGCAGCGGCTTCCATCGCCACGGTCCGATCGCCTATAGTCGGACCATGGCTGCCCTACACCCGCATCGAGGTCCGGCCGATGGCCGGCGCGCTGGGCGCCGACGTTCATGGCGTGGACCTCGCCCAGCCGCTCGACGACGCGACGTTGGCCGAGATCGAGCGCGCCTTTCACGACCGCCTGGTGCTGTTCTTCCATGACCAGCGCCTGACGCCGGAGCAGCATCTCGCCTTCTCGCGCCGGCTCGGCCCGCTCACCCGCTCGCCCTACATCAAGCATATGGACGAGTACCCCGACATCATCGCCGTGCTGAAGGAGGCCGACGAGCGCAACATCAGCACCTTCGGCAATGCCTGGCATTCGGATTTCAGCTTCCTCGAGGAGCCGCCGCTGGGCTCGGTGCTCTATGCGCGCGAGGTGCCGGATCATGGCGGCGACACGCTGTTCGCCAACATGTACAGCGCCTATGAGGCGCTGTCGGAGGGCATGCGGCGGATGCTCGACGGGCTCAACGCGATGCATTCCGGCAAGCCCTATGGCATGAGCGGCGCTGCCCGCCGATCTCCGGGTCTCGCGCTCCATCGGCATCGAGCGGAACAAGCCGGAGGCCGACCGCGAGGTGGCCCATCCCGTGGTGCGCGTGCATCCGGCGACGGGCCGCAAGGCGCTGTTCGTCAACTCGATCTACACCACGCGGTTCGAGGGCTGGACCGAGGCCGAGAGCCGGCCGCTGCTCAAGTTCCTCTTCGACCACGCCATCCGGCCCGAATTCACCTGCCGCCTGCGCTGGCGCGCCAACGACCTGGCGATCTGGGACAACCGCTGCGCCATGCACTACGCCGTCAACGACTATGACGGCGCCCGACGGCTGATGCACCGCACGACCATCAAGGGCGAGCGGCCGATCTCGGCGCGGGGGAAGAACTCGTAGATAAAGAGCTTCACCGCAAAGGCGCAGAGACGCGAAGAAGAAAGATAAGGTCCCTCTCCCACGTTCTACCTTTGCGTCTTAGCGCCTTTGCGGTTCATGTTTCCTTCCGCAATCTCCCACCTGTGCGCGCTATTGCGCACATTTTCGCGACATTTTTCCCGCGCAAGCCGGTGATCCGGCGGGGAAAACTCGCCAAACACGCGATTTCTGGGGGACCCTGATTTTTGGGAACGATGCCATGCAAGGGAATCACTGCTCTGGTTTGCGCGCGGCGGCGCGGCGATGGGATGCCATAATATTGGGCGAAGCATCCGGGATCGTGGCCCCTAGGGCGCTACGAACATGCAGATGCACGATTTCCAACATCAAGGCCCGGACGAACCGGAGCGACTCCGGGATATGGGGAGCGGTCGCAGGCGTTCAAGGAATAATTTCATACCTCGCATTCCCCGTCGGCGGTACGGCGGTCCGATTTACCTCGGGTAGCGCCAGACCAACAACCCATTCACCAATCTTCCCCCCTTGCGGGGGAAGATGTCGCAGCGCGCGCCAGCGCGATGCGACAGAAGGGGGGTGTCTCTAAGCCAGATACAGCGGTGCAACCTGAAGCTACGGCAGTTCTGGTTCTCGATACCGAGCCGCACCCCCCACCCGGATCGCCGCGCTTTGCGCCGCGATCCGACCGCCCCCTCAAGGAGGGCGGTTTGTAGAGTGTTGGCGCGGGGCAAGAACTCTTAAAGCTGCTACGCTCCGGCGGGTAGACCCTGCGGGATTTGGGAGGAAGTCATCAATGGCCGAACAGACGATCCGCTTCGATGACGGCGCCGCCTATGAGCAGATGATGGGGATCTGGAGCCGGTCCGCCGGCGAGATCTTCCTCGATTGGCTGGCGCCGCCCGCGGGTTTGCGATGGATCGATGTCGGCTGCGGCAACGGCGCCTTCACCGAGCTGCTGGTCGAGCGCTGCGCCCCGGCGGAAGTTCAGGGCATCGATCCGTCCGAAGGGCAGCTTGCCTATGCGCGCACGCGGCCGGCGGCGCGAGAGGCGGAGTTTCGCCAGGGCGACGCGATGGCGCTTCCCTTCCCCGCCGACCGGTTCGACGCCGCCGTCATGGCGCTGGTCCTTGTCTTCGTGCCGGAGCCGGCCAAGGGCGTCGCGGAAATGGTGCGCGTGGTCGGCCCTGGCGGCATCGTCGCAGCCTACATGTGGGACATGCAGGGCGGCTTTCCCCTTCGTTTCATCCTTGAGGAAATGCGCGCGATGGGTTTGACGCCGCCGCGGCCGCCGCAAATGGAGATATCCCGCATGGAAGCCATGCGGGATCTGTGGACCGGCGCCGGACTGGAGGCCGTGGAAATGCGGGAGATCACCGTGCACCGGACCTTCGCGGATTTCGACGACTTCTGGGCGATCAGCATGAAGTCCCCCTCGCTCGGCCCCGCCATCGCCGCGCTGGCCGCCGGCGACGCCGAGACGCTCAGGAAGCGCGTGCGCGCGCGCTTGCCCGGTTGATGATGCGGTGGCGAGTTGCGCCAGGAAGTCGTAGGGAGCTTCACCCAGTCGGCGGTCATGCCGTCCTGCGATTCCACGGCGCGGATGGCGATGGTGTAATCGTAGGTGCGCTCGTCGCCCATCACGCCCACGCTGCGCACGGGCAGCAGCACGGCGAAGCTCTGCCAGATCTTGTAGTACCAGCCGCTGGCTTTCATTTCCTCGACGACGATGGCGTCGGCGTTGCGCAGGATGGCGCAGCGTTCGCGGCGTGACTTCGCCGAGGATGCGCACGGCGAGGCCGGGGCCGGGGAAGGGCTGGCGCCAGACGATTTCCTCGGGCAGGCCGAGTTCGAGCGCCGAGCTGCGCGCACTTCGTCCTTGAAGAGACTTGGAGCGGCTCGACGAGCTTCGAACTTCATGTTCTTCGGCAGGCCGCCCACGTTGTGGTGGCTCTTGATGAGCGCGGGGGATTGCCGGCGATGGGGACGGACTTCGATGACGTCGGGATAAGCGTGCCTTGCGCGAGGAAATCGTGCCCGCCGGCGCGCTTGGTCGCCCCTCGAAGACTTCGATGAAGTCCTGCCGATGATCTTCCGCTTCCGCTCGGGGTCGGTGACGCCGTCGAGCGCGCCGAGAAACAGGTTCGCGGCGTCGGCGATGCTCCAGCGGGATGTTGAAGCTGTCGCGGAAGATGGTCGACCACCTCTCGCGCCTCGCCCTCGCGCAAGCAGGCCGTGTTCGACGAAGATGCAGGTGAGCTGGTCGCCGATCGCCTTGTGCAGCAGCAGCGGCCGCGACGGTGGAATTGACGCCGCCGGAGAGGCCGCGGATCACCCGCCCGTTCCCGACCTGGTGCGCGGATCTGGGCGATGGCGCGCTCGCGGAAGCGCGGCCATGGTCCAGTCGCCGGCGGCAGCCGCGAGCGCATGGGCGAAATTGCGCAGGAGCTTGCCGCCCTCGGGCGTGTGCACGACCTCGGGATGGAACTGGACGCCGAAGATACCGCCTGCGTCGTCGGCGATGGCGGCGAAGGGCGCGTTGTCGCTGGTGGCGACGACGCTGAAGCCCGGCGGCAGCTGGCGTGACGCGGTCGCCGTGGCTCATCCAGACCTGCTCGCGGTCGCCCGGGCTCCAGACGCCGTCGAACAGGGCGCAGTCGTCCTTGACCTCGACGAAGGCGCGGCCGAACTCGCGGTGATGGCCATCTCGACCTTGCCGCCGAGCTCGGTGCGCAGATCGTCTGCTCGCCGTAGCAGATGCCGAGCACGGGCACGTCCGGTGAAGACGATCGGCGGCGCGTGGCGCTGGCCCTCGATGACCGAGGCCGGGCCGCCCGAGAGGACGATGGCCTTCGGCGCGAAGGCGCGGATGGTCTGCGGCCGGCTGGTGAAGGGGTGGATCTCGCAGTAGACGCCGGCTCGCGCAGGCGCCGCGCGATCAGCTGGGTGAACTGGGAACCGAAATCGACGATCAGCAAACGGTCGGTCATCTTGATGCCGGGCGCCTTTCGCGGGAGGGGGGATCGATTGCAAAAGATTTGAGGGTGGGCAAGCGGAAGCGGGCGAGCGTTTCATCGGCGGCGGCGCCCCTGGCAGGCGGCGGGCAAGGGCGACAGGCTACGCCAGCCATAGGCGAATCCGACGCAGGGTGACGCCCCAGATCGCCTCGTCCTTCTCGCCGACGCGCTTGCCCTCCATCGCCTCGTAGAAGAAGCGCGCGGGATTGTCCGCCAGCACCCAGACCAGGGCCGAGCTGCAGCCGTTCTTGGCCATGAGCTGCAGGCTGCCGCAGAGCAGGCCGCGGCCGAGGCCCTGCTCCTGCCAGTCGGGCATGACATAAAGCATGAAGATCTCGCCATCGAAGCCCGCGAGCGCGCTGGTGGGGCGGCCGCTGCTGGCGAAGCCGGCGATGCCGCCCTCGGGAAGCTCGGCCACCAGCAGGCCCTGGCTGTTGGCGGTGGTCTCGATCTGGCGGCGCCAGGACACGGCCTTCTGATCCACGGACATCTGCACCATCACGCGGTCGGGCAGGATGCCGGCGTAAGTCGAGCGCCAGCTTTCCACATGCACGGCGGCGATGCCGCGGGCGTCCTCCGGCCGGGCGCGGCGGATGCGGATGGAGTCAACCATCGATCGCCTCCGGCGGGGGCATGGTTCGCCCCCGGTGCGGCGTCGCTGGGCGTCGGCTTGGCCGCGGCATTGCGCTGGAGGATGGCGACGAAGAAGCCGTCGGTGCCCTGCTGCGCGGGCGTGAGGCGGACGTAGTTGCCGTCGGAGGGACAGGGTGCTGCGTTCGGCTGCTTTGCCATGGCATCGCGCCAGACATCGGCGACCGGCGAAATCCGGATGCTGGGCGAGGAAGGAGTTGATCTGCGCCTCGTTCTCCTCCGGCAGCAGCGAGCAGGTGGCGTAGACCAGCCGGCCGCCCGGCTTCACCAGCCGCGCAGCGCTGTCGAAGATGCGCCGCTGGAGATCGAGCAGCTCCTTCAGAAAGTCCGGCGTCAGTTTCCACCGGGCGTCGGGATTGCGGCGCCAGGTGCCGACGCCGGTGCAGGGCGCGTCGACCAGCACGCGGTCATAGGCGCCGGCATGGCGCTTCACCCAGGGATCGCGCTCGGAGCTGAGGCCGCGGCGTTCCACATTATGCACGCCCGCGCGCTGCAGCCTGACCGCCGCCCGATCGACGCGGCCCTGCAGCACGTCGCAGGCGACGATGCGGCCCTTGTTCTCCATCGCCGCCGCCATCGCCAGGGTCTTGCCACCGGCGCCGGCGCAGAAATCGACGATCCGCAGGCCGGGCCGCGCATCCACCAGCAGCGCCGCGAGCTGCGAGCCTTCGTCCTGCACTTCGACGAGGCCGTCCTTGAATGCGGGAGCGTCGCCAGCGGCGGGCGGCCATTGACGCGCAGCCCCGGCGACAGTGCCGTCGGCTTCGCCTCGACGCCATCGCGCGCGAGGGCCGCCATGGCGTCATCGCGTCCGGCTTTCAACGTATTGGCGCGCAAATCCAGCGGCGCCTCCGTCAGCAAGGCCTGCATCTCGTCAGCTCCAGCCGTTCGCCGAAGATACGATGCAGGCTGTCGCCGAGCCATTCGGGAAATTCCAGCCGCACCCATTCCGGCTGATCCGTCGAGAGCAGCGTGTTTCCCTCCAGCGCCTTGGCCATGGCGCGTTCGATATCGGTGAGCTGTTCCGGCCGGTAGGTGCCGCCGTCGAACGACCCGGCGATGCGGTCGGCACTCCAGCCTTCCAACAGCACGAGCGCGGCGATGATGCGCCGCCGGTCGGCGCCTGGGCGGTCCTGGACATCCTCCACCGGCATCGTGCGGCCGATCCACCAGTCAAGCGCGGCGCGCCGCCGCAGCACCGCATAGACGCGATCGATGACCGCCCGCCGGTCGCCGCCGCCGATATAGCGCCGCTCCCTGAAGAAGGCCGCCGAAACCCTGGTCGGCCGGCGACGCGCCGGCATGTATCGCCGACAGGAGATCGATGGATGCTTGGAGGCGAGCGCCGGGGGTCATGGGTTTCTATGCCTGCAAAGCCGCCACAACCTCCTGACCCCTCGCCCCGCGAAGTGGGGAGAGGGATGCAACATCCGCGTTCAGCGGATGTTGCGGGGTGAGGGGACGGCGCCGTTGCCGTCGATCGCGCAGATGTTGGCACCAAACACAATATGATGCAAGCTGGGTACAGGACAGCGAGCCAGTGCAATGCTTGCTGCAGGCGTGCGCCCAATCCCCTCACCCGCCCAGCGCCCGCGTTGCGGTCGCTGGTCACCCTCTCCCCTTCGTTGAAGGGGCGAGGGGTCAGTATCAACCACGAGTTCTCAGCATTCCCTGGCGTCAAGGGAGCAAAGACAGGAGAAAGGGTGAGACAACGAATTGCGATGATGCCTACATCTCGCGCCGGTAGTTCGGCGCCTCCCGGGTCACGACGACGTCATGCACATGGCTCTCGCGCAGGCCGGCGTTGGTGATGCGCAGGAACTGGCAGTTCTTCTGCATGTCCTGGATCGTCCGGTTGCCGGTGTAGCCCATGGCCGCGCGCAGGCCGCCGACGAGCTGGTGGATCACGGTGCCGGCAGGGCCCTTATAGGCCACGCGCCCTTCGACGCCCTCGGGCACCAGCTTCAGCTTGTCCGACACTTCCTGCTGGAAGTAGCGGTCGGCGGAGCCGCGGGCCATGGCGCCCAGCGAACCCATGCCGCGATAGGATTTGTAGGAGCGGCCTTCGTACGAGGAACACCTCGCCCGGCGCCTCGTCGGTTCCGGCGAGCAGCGAGCCCACCATCACGCAGTTGGCGCCGGCGGCGATGGCCTTGGCCAGATCGCCGGAGAATTTCACGCCGCCATCGGCGATGATCGGCGTGTCGCGCTTCTGCGCCGCCTCCACCGCATCCAGGACCGCCGTGAGCTGCGGCACGCCGACGCCCGCGACGATGCGCGTGGTGCAGATGGAGCCGGGGCCGATGCCCACCTTCACCGCGTCGGCGCCCGCGTCGATCAGCGCCTTGGTCCCCTCGGCCGTCGCCACATTGCCGGCGATCACCTGGCAGGCATTGCTCAGCCGCTTCACCCGTTCCACCGCCGTGAGCACGCCCAGGGAATGGCCGTGGGCCGTATCCACGACCACGACATCGACACCCGCCTCGATCAGCGCCTCGGCGCGGCGCAAGCCGTCATCGCCCACGCCGACAGCGGCGGCGACGCGGAGCCGGCCGCGCTCGTCCTTGCAGGCGGTGGGATAGTTCTGCGCCTTCTCCATGTCCTTGACGGTGATGAGGCCGATGCAGCTGTAGTCGCCGTCCACCACCAGCAGCTTCTCGATGCGATGCTGATGCAGCAGGCGCTTGGCCTCGGCCGGCGTCACGCCCTCGCGCACGGTCACCAGCTTCTCCTTGGTCATGAGCTGGCTCACCGGCTCGGTCATCTTGGTGGCGAAACGCACATCGCGGTTGGTGAGGATGCCGACCAGCTTGCCGTTGCCCCGCTCCACCACGGGGATGCCGGAGATCTGGAAGTCCGCCATCAGCTTCAGCGCGTCGGCGAGGGTTCTGATCGGGATGGATGGTGACGGGATTCACCACCATGCCGGATTCGAACTTCTTCACCCGCCGCACTTCGGCGGCCTGCTTGCCGATATCCAGGTTCTTGTGGATGACGCCGATGCCGCCGGCCTGGGCCAGGGCGATCGCCATCTGATGCTCGGTCACCGTATCCATCGCCGAGGACACCAGCGGGATGCCCAGCTCGATCGTACGGGTCAGCTTTGTGCGGGTCTCGGTTTCGGCGGGCAGTACGGCGACTCGGCGGGACGCAAGAGAACGTCGTCGAAAGTCAGCGCCTCGCGGATTTCCATGCCATTTTCCTTCGGGTCGGCCGGCAGATAATGGCGCGCCATCATACACAGGGAACCCGTCCTGCCAAGCGCGAAACCGATGATTTGCCTATGCATTTGACGCAGGTCAAAGCGGTTGATTTGCCGCGGTGGCAGACAATGTAAAGGACAAGGAACTGTTGGGATTCCAGCGGAGGAGCAAGCCGGGCATGAAGAAGAAAGTGACTTGGATCATCGTCGCCGACGGCAGCCGCGCGCGGGTGCTGGCCAATGACGGGCCGGGCAAGGGCCTGCGCCCGGCAATCGCCGGCGAGTTTCATCATGACGCGCCGCCGACGCATCTGCTGGGCACCGACAAGCCCGGGCGCGTGGCGCCAATGGCGGGCGCCAGCCGCAGCGCCATCCAGCCTCATATGGACTGGCACCAGTTCGAGAAAGACAAGTTCGGGCAGGAGATGGCCGGGCTATTGAACGATGCCGCCGACCGGAAAACCTATGACGACCTGATCGTCGTGGCGCCAGCGCGCACGCTCAGCACGCTGCGGCAGTCGCTCTCCGCCAAGGCCAGCGAACTGATCCGCGCCGAACTCGCCAAGGACCTGACCCACGTACCGCTCAATGAGATGCCGGAGCATCTCAAGGACGTCATCGCGCTCTAGCGGCGCCGTCGGCGCCCTACCGCGCCCAGCGGTTGGCGCGGGAGTTGGCGATCACGCAGAGCATCTCGAACATCAGGTTGGCGGCGTTGAGCGCCGTGTGGCCGGACGGATCGGCCAGCGGCAGCACCTCGCAGACATCGCCGCCGATCGATGCAGGCCCTGCAGGCCGCGGATGATGCACCTGGGCGTCGCGCATCGAGAGGCCGCCCGGCTCCGGCACGCCGGTGCCGATGCAGTAGACGGGATCGAGGCCGTCGATATCGAAGGTGATGTAGGTCGGACCCTGGCCGCAGACCCGGCGGCATTCGCGAATGACTTCCTTGCGCCCCATCTCCTCGAAATCGTCCATGGTGACGATGCGCATGCCCATGTCATAGCCGTACTGGATGTCGTCGTCGGCGAAGCGCGTGCCGCGCAGGCCGATCTGGATGCGTGCGCTTGGGATCGATGGATGCCCTCCTCGACCAGGCGGCGGAACGGCGTCGCGTGGTTGATCTTGGTGCCGAGATAGGTGTCCAGCGTGTCGGCGTGGGCGTCGAAATGCACAGCGCCGAACGGGCTCGCCCTTGAACAGGCCGCGCAGGATCGGCAGCGTGATCGTGTGGTCGCCGCCGGCGGCGATCGGCGAGACGTTGTGCTGCGTCAGGTTCTTGAAGAAGGCCGTGATCTTGTCGATGCTGTCCAGGAGATCGAAGGGATGCACGGGCGCGTCGCCCATGTCGCCGACGCTGCAGAGCGAGAACGGCGCGATACTGCTGGTGGGATTGACCTGGCGGATGATGCGCGACATCTCGCGGATCTGCGCCGGGCCCTGGCGCGCGCCGGTGCGGAAGCCGGTGCCGAGATCGAACGGCACGCCCACCAGCGCGATGTCCACCTTCGACGCATCGTCGGTGCGCGGCGTGCGCATGAAGGTGGCCGCTTCGGCGAAGCGCGGCACCACGGCCGCATTCAGAGGCTGCAATTGCGGTTCGCTGGTGCTGTCGGGCATGGCGCCCTCCTTTATGTGATCAGTTGCCGCGCCGGCCGCGGAAGCCCAGGGCAACCAGATAGAGTTCCGCCGAATCGGACCGGCTGGCCGGCGGCTTGACGTGGCGGACGGTGTCGAACTCGCGTTTCAGCGCGTCCAGCAATTCCTTCTGCGCGCCGCCCTGCCACACCTTGACGATAAAGGCGCCGCCGGGTTCCAGCAATTCCTTCGCCGTCTCATAGGCCGACTCGGCGAGGCCCATGATCCGGATATGGTCGGTCTGGTGATGCCCCGTCGCCGGGGGCGCCATGTCACTGAGCACCACATCGGCGCCGCCGCCCAGCTCCTGTTTCGCCCGCGCGGAAGCCTCCGCCGTCGTGCCGTCCATGTGCAGGACAACAGCACCGGAGACCGGCTCCATCTCCTGCAGGTCGATCGCCACCACGCGGCCGCCACCGGGTTCCTGGGACCGCACCCGCTCCACCGCCACCTGGGTCCAGCCGCCGGGTGCGGCGCCGAGGTCGACGACGCGCTTGCCCTTGGTCAGCACATGGAACCGCTCATCGAGCTGCAGCAGCTTGAACGCCGCGCGCGAGCGGTAGCCGAGCCGCTTCGCCTCCGCCACATAGGGGTCGTTGAGTTGCCGTTCCAGCCAGCGCGTCGAGGAGGGCCGGCGCTTGGCCGCCGTCTTCACCCGCACGGTCTCGCCGCGGCTGCCGCCGAGAGTGGCGCCGCCGCGCCCGCCCGACGAGCCGCGCTGCCGCCGCCGATCCCTGCTCACGCTACCCTGCCCATACCCAGAGATAGCCTAAACGGCGGCCTCGGTTCTAGCCCGCCGGCGCCGGCGCGACCGCCGCCGGCTCGCGCTGTTGAGCAGCCCGTCGAGGATGCCTTCGCGCACGCCGCGGTCGGCCACCCGCAACCGGCCCACGGGCCAGAGATCGCAGATGGCTTCGAGGATGGCGCAGCCCGCCACCACCAGGTCCGCGCGGTCGGCGCCGATGCAGGAATAGCGGCAGCGCTCCTCATAGGTCATGTCGGCCAGGCCGCGGCTGATCGAGCGGATGGTGTCGAAGTCCAGATATGTGCCGTCGACCATCGAGCGGTCGTAGCGCGCCAGCCCGAGATGGATGCCCGCCAACGTCGTCACCGTCCCCGAGGTGCCCAGCATCTGCACCGCTTCGGCGTGCGACGCGGGAGCCGATGCCGTTGCGCGCGGCGAAATCGGCCACATGCGCGCTCACGTCGTCCACCATGCGCCGATATGTCTCGGCCGGCATCTGGCAACTGCCGTAGTTCTCGCTGAGGGTGACCACGCCCATCGGGATGGACACGCTGTCGATCAGCTCGGGCGGATGGCTGTTGCGCAGGCGCAGCCAGCCGATCTCCGTGCTGCCGCCGCCGATATCGAACACCAGCGCCCGCGGCTGCCGCGGGCTGAGCAGGGGCGAGCAGCCGCGGAAGGCGAGCTGCGCCTCCTCGGCTGTGGAGATGATCTCGATATTGAGGCCGGTTTCCGCGCGCACGCGGCCCAGGAACTCGTCGCAGTTGCTGGCGCGGCGGCAGGCCTCGGTCGCCACGCTGCGGCCATGGGTGACGCCGCGGCGCGAGATCTTGCCGGCGCAGACCTTCAGCGCCTCGATGGTGCGGCGCATGGCGTCTTCGGTCAGCGCGCCGTTGCGCGTCAGCCCCTCGCCCAACCGGACGATTCGAGAGAAGGCGTCGATGATGCGATAGCCGCGGCCATTGGCGCGGGCGATCAGCAGGCGGCAATTGTTGGTGCCGAGATCAAGCGCCGCGAGCACGGGCGTGGGCGAGCGGAAATCCCGGCTGCCCTCCTCCGTGCCGTCTCGCTGCGACGCGACTGCCGCCTCCAATCCCCACCTCCATGTTCGCCGGCGGCTCTTATCGGCCGCCTGAGCGTTTCTGCATACAGTCTTACAATTGCCAACTGTGAAGGGTTCCGCGACGGGGAGCAAGGTGGTTCGCAGGGGCCAGCTTCGGCTCGGGACGGCATCGGAGCGCCGGTTCCCCTGTTCGGCCCATGGTCGGCACGGTGCTGCCATCGGCCCCGGGCCGGATAGCGCGATTTCCTGAAGGTTTCCAAATGGCTAGACCGCCACCCCGCGCTGTTGCATTGGCGCGGCACGGCGACTAAAGTCCCCGCGCACAAACCGGCGGGTGGCCAACCCCGCCGTCTCGGCTCGTCCGGGCCCCTGCTGGGGGATCGTCTAACGGTAGGACCGCGAACTCTGACTCCGCTAGTCTAGGTTCGAATCCTAGTCCCCCAGCCACTTTCCTCCCATCGCATTGAAAATCCGGTGCTGTTCGTTGTAAACGTTCCGACCGCTTGATTTAGAGGAGATGCAGCATGGACCGCTTCACCGGCGGGTGCCTGTGCGGCAACGTCCGATTTGTGGCGACGGGACGCCCATACCGGGTCGGCCTTTGTCACTGTCTCGACTGCCGCAAGCATCATGGCGCCCTTTTTCACGCTTCCGCGATCTTCCCTCAGGATGCAGTGAAGATCGACGGCGAAACACGCGACTTCGCCGGACGGTTTTTCTGTCCGCGCTGCGGCTCGTCCGTTTTCTCACGCAGCGGAGACGAAATCGAAGTGAACCTGGGATCCCTGGATGCACCTGACCAACTGAGGCCAACTTACGAACTCTGGATCGTCCGTCGCGAGTCCTGGTTGCCGCCGTTTCCGCTCTCGAGACGATACGACCGCAATCGTGACGCCACGGGCCGCTCTGAGGAGTAGGTCGCACGAACGGTGCGGTGGACTCCAATTTCGTGTAGTATCAGCGGACCTTCACTCTTGAGGGCTCAGGGGTCGGAAATGGGCTATGTCGAGGAAGTTCTTGGCGACAGTGAGTCCGTTGTCTACAGAGCCAATTATCACTGGATCTATACACTCGGCGCTATTCTGTGGATGACGTTAGGTTTGCTCCTCGTCATCGGACCGGTCATCGGTCTCGTGATGCTGGTCCGAAAATGGACGACGGAGATGGCCGTCACCACGCAGCGGTTCATCTTCAAGCGCGGGTGGATTGCCCGCCAGACCGAGGAAATCAGTCTGGGCAAGATCGAGGAAATCAATCTCTCTCAGTCCATGCTCGGACGAATTCTCGGCTATGGCCACTTGCATTTAAGCGGAGTCGGCATTGGGAAGATCACGTTGCCGGCGATCGATGATCCACTGGCGCTACACCGTGCGATAGATGCCGCCAGGACCAAGCTCGGGTGAACTCGAAGGGGCCGCTGTCGGGCGAACTCAAAAACAGCACTTGAAGTCGGCCGACCCCGCCGCGACCATGCTGCACAAAAGTAGTGACACCGCTCACGGCGAGATCATCGCCATATCGAGACCAGTTTGATAATCCTAGGAGGGAACGAACAATCATGTCGGGCCGTAACGATCCACCACCGCCGCAGCCCCGCCCTGTCCAACTAGAGCGTGCCGGAAAGAAGTACATCGGCTTTTACACAGTTCTGGAAGGCATGATGACAGTCAAGTATGGCGGTCGGCAAAAAGCGACAAAGCTGGGCGCATCGGCTTCCAGTCCCGACACTGTGGCGCAGACCGTGCTCGGCGAGATGATTGCGGAGTCGCAAGCCAAGAAGTAACCGGGGACGCGCTAGTCTGGTTCGTTCCCGTTATCGTGAGCCATTCACGCAGAGACTTCCCCAAACGGCATCTAAGGCAGTTCCCCCATGATCCTCATCGGCCAGTACGACTCCCCCTTCGTCCGCCGCGTCGGCATTGCGTTGACGCTCTATAAGCTGCCGTTCGAGCATCGGCCCTGGTCGTCGTTCGGCGAGGCGGACAAGATCCGGCAGTACAATCCGCTGACGCGCGTGCCAACTCTGGTGCTGGACAATGGCGAGGTGCTGATCGATAGCCACATCATCCTGGATTATCTCGACAGCCTCATGCCGGCGGAGGCCAGGATGTTTCCGGCTGCCGAGCCGGCACGGCACCAGGCGCTGAAGGTAGCCACGCTGGCGACAGGCCTGGGCGACATGGCGGTGAGTCTGTTCTACGAGACGAAGCTGCACACGGCGGCGTCGGATGCTCCTGATCAAGCGGCGCAGTACCCAGATCGCCAATGTCTTCACCGCGCTGGAAGCGGATCGTGCCGGCCGGAAGACCGACTACTGGTTCGGCGCGCCGGATCGGTCATGCCGACATCGTCGTCGCCACGGTGCTGCGCTTCATGGCCGAGGTGCATGCCGACCTGATTTCGATGGCCGATTTTCCCGCGCTCAAGGCCCATGCCGCGCGGCTCGAAGCACTGCCGGCGTTCCAGAAGATCCAACAGCCCTTCATCCCGCCGGCTTAGGCACAGTCCGCCAGCCTTGCGGCGCGCAGACGCTCAGTGGAACAGGCCCGGGAATCAAACCGCAGGTCGCGGAGATGTCCGTCCCGCGAAAGCCGTCGACTCCGGGAGACCTCGTCACCAGTCAATTCGCCTTGCTACTATCCCGGTACGAGCTTGATCCATGCTCGATGCTTGCGACAGGAGAGTCCACCATGAGCGACGCCGACGCGGTGTGGCCCGACATACCCTATCCGGCCTGGCGCGAGACGGCGATGACGCTGCAGCTCTGGACGCAGATCGCGAGCAAGGTGCGGCTGAGCCTGACGCCCTGGCTCAACCATGGCTGGCATGTGCCGCTCTATGTCACCGGCGCGCGGGCTTGGCACCGGACCGATTCCCTGCCGGCAATGAGATCCTGGAGATGGATTTCGATTTCATCGGCAACCGCTTCGTCGCCCGCACGAGCCGCGGCGAGGAGCGGACGCTGCCGCTCGAACCGCAGACGGTCGCCGACTTTCATCGCCGCGTCCTCGATCTGCTGAAAGAACTCGGCGTCGCCGTGCGCATCAACGAGATGCCGAACGAGGTGCCCAACCCGATCCGTTTTTCGCAGGACCGCGTCCACGCTGCCTATGACGCCGCGGCTGTTCACCGCTTCTGGCGCGCGCTGGTGCAGGTCGATCGCGTCTTCAAGCTGTTCCGCACCGGATTCCTGGGCAAGGCCAGCCCCGTGCATTTTTTCTGGGGCAGCTTCGACCTCGCGGTGACGCGCTTCTCCGGCCGGCCGGCGCCGCGCCATCCCGGCGGCATTCCCGGCCTGCCCGACGCGATCACGCGCGAGGCCTATTCCCACGAAGTGAGCAGCGCCGGTTTCTGGCCGGGCGGCGATGCCTATCCGCAGGCCGCGTTCTATTCCTACGCCTATCCCGCGCCCGACGGCTTCCGCGACCGGCCGGTGACACCAGGCGCCGCGTTCGATGCGAAGCTCGGCGAATTCATCCTGCCCTATGAGACGGTCCGCACCGCCGCAAATCCCGACGCGCTCCTGCTCGATTTCTTGTCCACTACCTACGAAGCCGCCGCCGATGCCGGTCGCTGGGACCGCGCGGCGCTGGAAGGCCCGATCGGGGCTCCGGGCAAGGTGCGGCGCGTATAGGGCGGCGCCTGCGGTGCAAGCCTCGCGGCGGGTGCCTACTCCGCCGCCAGCTTCATGGCCTGATTGGCTCCCACAACCGCCGCGCCTCCGTCTCGATCGCCGTTCAACACCGGTCCCGCCTCGATGTTCGCCAGGAACGGCAGCAGCGGTCCGGTGTCGGCGATGCCGGCAGCGGCCACGGCGGCGTGGAGCACGCGCAGCGGCGAATGCTTGTCGCGCAGATCTTCCAGCGGCAGGAACAGAGCGCGGAGCCGTTCGGCTTCGCGGTCGTCGCCGCGCTGGAGCGCGCGCAGCAGCGCCGTCGACAGCCGCGGCGCGACGCAGACGCTGCCGGAGGTGAAGGCGGCGAGGCGGAAGCGGCGCAGATGGGTGATCGCCGGCCGCTCGCCGATGCCGCTGATCACGCGCTCTCGCGGCACGACGCGACAGCAACTCTGTCGAGGAACGGATCTACGGCCGGATCCTTGCGCACGATGGCGTACTTGATCGCGCAGATCGCGCCATCGGCCATCAGGCGGCCGAGATCGGCGGCCTCGACATAGCCGTCATCCTTCACATAGGCGATCAGCGGCTTGCCGTAGATATCCGCCAGCTTGCGGATGCCCGTCGCCACCCCTGATGGCGTCGCCGGAAAGCGGTGCGGCAGCAGCATCGCCGTGGGGAAAGGCTGGCCGCGCAGGAACGCGAGCTGATCGGCGGCCTTGCCGTAGTCGCTGCCGACCGACGGGATGATCCAGTCGCCGGATTGCGCGATGTCCTGCACCAGTTCGGCGAGAACCGCACGAACTCCGACGGCGCCATGTTGTAGAGATTGGCATTGCCGCCATACATGAAGGTCGACACGCCGCCCGCGCGCAGATGCGCCAGCAGGCGGATGTTCTGCTCCCGGTCGATCGCGAAATCCGCGCGGCGGCAGAGCGGCGGCACCGACAGCACGGAGCGCGTCAGGTCGGCGATTTCAACGGCAGAGGTTTTCATCGGCGAGCTCTCCCGGATCTTGGCACGACGGATGTCACTATCTACACGGCTCCTGCATATTCCGCACAATCGCGACGGCCTTGCGCCGCTCCCCGGAGGCCGTTTCATATGAGTACGTGCAATTTCATCGAACGCCGCTTGAATGAGAGAACCCATGCCCACCCGCCTCGAACAGGCCCGCGCCTCCCCCGCCTGCCCGATGACCTGATCGACCGATGGCGCGCCGTTCCCGCGGCCGTGGCGGCGGATCAGTTGGGCGGCACGGCCCATGCCGATGCGCGGATAAGGCCGCTGCGGGCCTTTGCCGCGGGGACGCGGCTCACCGGCAGCGCGGTGACGGCGTGGTGCGAGCCGGCGGATTACGGGCCGGTGCATCATGCGATCGACGCGGCCGGGGCCGGCGACGTCATCGTCGTCGCGGCCGGCGGGCGGCGCGATGCCGCGATGATCGGCGAACTGCTGTCGTCGGCGGCGCGGCTCAAGGGCATCGCCGGCGTCGTCGTGGACGGCGCGGTGCGCGACACCGGCACGCTGGCGCATTGGCCGGACTTCGCCGTCTTCTCCCGCTGGATCACGCCCCGCGGCCCCTCCTCGATGGAGCGCGGCGTGGTCAACGGCCCGATCGTGTTCGGCGGCGTAGCGGTCTCGCCCTGCGACCTGGTGATCGGCGACGATGACGGCCTCGTCTTCGTGCCCCACGCCGCCGCCGAAACGGCGCTCAAGCCCTGCCTGGCGCGGGTCGAAGCGGAAGCCGGATGGGAAGCCGCCCTCGCCAGCGGCAAGTCGACGATCGAGGTCTTCAAGGTTCCGGCCGCGTCAAAGTGACAAAGCAGCGGCGTATCTCTCATAATTATTTGATATAGCTACAGAAACCCCTCGCCGCTCCGAGGTCGAGGGCTATATCGGGTTGATATACTGCTTGGCACACCTATATCGCCCCGATATAGTGCCGCCCGAACTCCTGAGAGGTGACATATGGATGCGAGAACCCTGTGCCTGGGCGCACTCGAACTTGGCGATGCGACCGGCTACGAGATCAAGAAGCTCTATGAGGAAGGCGATCTCAGCCATTTCTACGCCGTCGGCTTCGGCTCGATCTATCCGGCCCTCACGCGCCTGGTGGTGGATGGCCTGGCGGAATGCTCCGAGCAGGCCCAGGACAAGCGCCCGGACAAGAAAATCTACCGCATCACGCCGAAGGGCCGCCGGGAACTGATCCGTTCACTGGCGGTTCAGCCGGGGCCGGACAAGATCCGCTCGGAACTCTGCTTCCTGCTGCTGTTCGCCAACCTGCTGCCGGCCGCGCGCATCGACAAGCTGATCGAGGATCGCATCGCGTGGTACCGGGAGCAGATGGCGGAGATCGATAGCTGCGAGGCCGAAACCCCCGATGCCAGCGCCAGCGCGCGCTTTCTCGGCGGCCTCGGCCACGCGATCTACAAGGCGGCGGCCGATTTCATGGCCGCACATAAGAGCGAAATCATTGCCGCTGCCGAGGCGCCAACGCCCGGTGCGGCGCGCGCCGCGGAGTGACGGGGCGCCGGTGGAATTGATGGTGATGGGAACATGAAGACCTCCTACTACGTCGCCGCGGCTGTCGCGCTCGTCGCCGGCGGCTGGGTGGTGTCGGGCCAGTTCCATGAGGCGCCCGCAACCGAGTCCGGCGAGACAGCGCAGACTGCCGAAGGCGTAGTGCTGCCGATGGTGCGTGTGCGCGAGCAGACGGCGCAGCCGCGGTCGGTGGAGATCATCCTGCGCGGCCGCACCGAGGCGGTGCGCCATGTGGAGGTGCGCGCGGAAACCAAGGGCAAGGTGGTCGAGGTGCTGGCCGAGAAGGGCAGCATCGTCGAGGACGGCGCGCTGCTGGCGCGGATTTCGGACGATGACCGCCAGGCAAGGCTGCAGCAGTCCAAGGCCCTGCTGGCGCAGCGCGAGGTCGAATACAACGCCGCCTCGAAACTGGCGAAGCAGGGCTTCAAGTCGGAAACCGCGACGGCCGAAGCCATGGCCAAGCTCGAGGAAGCGAGGGCAATGGTCGCCAGCATGGAAAACGACATCGCCCACACCGCCATCCATGCGCCGTTCCGCGGCTATGTGGAGGAGCGGGCGGCGGAGATCGGCGATTTCCTCAATGTCGGCGATCCCGTGGCCACGGTGGTCGACCTCGATCCCATCCTCGTCATCGGCCAGGTGACGGAGCGCGACGTGCCGCGGCTGAAGGTGGGCATGGCCGGCTCGGCCCGGCTGATCACCGGCGACGTGCTGCAGGGCAAGATCCGATTTATCGGCGCTACTGCCGACGAGCAGACCCGTACCTTCCGGGTCGAGCTGGAAGTGCCGAACGCGGACAAGCACATCGTCCAGGGCCTGTCGACCGAGATGCGGCTGCCGGTCGCCGACCTGCCGGCTCATCTGGTGTCGCCGGCCATCCTGACGCTGGCCGACAACGGCGATATCGGCGTGAAGACGCTGAACGCCGAGAACATCGTGGAATTCCATCCCGTCACCATCGTCGCCGACGGGCCCGACGGCATCTGGCTGGCCGGCCTGCCGGAGAAGGTCATCTTCATCACCGTCGGCCAGGAATTCGTGCAGCCCGGCCAGAAGGTGCAGCCGGTGCCGGAAGACGGTGAGCTCCGGCACATGAACACGATCATCGATTTCGCCCTGCATCACTCGCGGACGGTCCTGTCGGCGCTGGTGCTGCTGGTCATCGCGGGAATCGTCTCCTATATCGGCCTGCCGAAGGAGTCCGACCCCAACATCAGCTTGCCGGTGATGTATGTGCGGATGAGCCTGGAGGGCATCTCGCCGGAGGATTCCGAACGGCTGCTGCTGCGGCCGATGGAGCAGGAACTGCGCTCCATCGAAGGCATCAAGGAGATGAAGGCGATCGGCTACCAGGGCGGCGGCTCGGTGGTGCTGGAATTCGACGCCGGCTTCGATGCGCAGAAGGCGCTGAACGACGTCCGCAACAAGGTCGACATCGCCAAGGCCGAATTGCCCGACGATGCCGATGAACCCTCTGTCCACGAGGTCAATTTCAGCCTGTTCCCCGTGCTGATCGTCAGCCTGTCCGGCGACGTGCCCGAACGCACGCTGCAGCAGCTGGCGCGCGACCTGCGGGACAAGATCGAGGGCATCGACAGCGTGCTGGAGGCCAAGATCTCCGGCAACCGGGAAGACCTGGTGGAGATGGTCATCGATCCCCTGCGGCTGGAAAGCTATGGCCTGAACGCCGACGATGTCGGCCTGCTGATCGGCCGCAGCAACCGGCTGGTAGCCGCGGGCACCATGGATAGCGCCCAGGGCCGCTTCTCCATCAATGTCCCCGGCCTGTTCGAGAATGCCGAAGACATCCTGAACATGCCGCTGAAGGTGAACGGCGATGCGGTCGTTCGCATCCGCGACGTCGCGACCCTGCGGCAGACCTACAAGGACGCCGAGAGCTACGCCCGCATCAACGGCCGCCCTGCGGTGGCGCTCGAAGTCTCAAAGCGCACGGGCGAGAACATCATCGACACCGTGGCGAAGATCCGCACCGTGGTCGAAGCCGAGCGCGTGGCGCAGCATTGGCCGGCGCAGATCCAGGTGACCTATTCCGGCGACCGCTCGAACGACATCAAGGACATGCTCAACGAGCTGCAGAGCAGCCTGATCTTCGCCATCCTGCTGGTCATGATCGTCATCATCGGCGCGCTCGGCTTCCGCGGCGGCATGCTGGTGGGCGTGGCCATCCCCTCCTCCTTCCTGATCGGCATCCTGGCGCTGGCGCTGTCGGGCCTGACCATCAATGTGGTCGTGCTGTTCAGCCTCATCCTCGCCGCCGGCATGCTGGTGGATGGTGCGATCGTGCTGGTGGAGTATGCCGACCGGAAGATGATCGAGGGCCTGCCGAAGCTGGACGCCTTCCGCGCCGCGGCCCGCGCCATGGCCTGGCCGATCACCAGCTCGCTGTCGGTCACCATCGTCGTGTTCCTGCCGCTGATTTTCTGGCCCGGCGTGGTCGGCGAGTTCATGAAATATCTGCCGATCACGCTAACGGCGACGCTGCTGGCCTCGCTGCTGGTGGCCATGGTGTTCACGCCGGTGCTGGGTTCGGTATTCGGCAAGGCGCGGCGCGACGGCGATCACGACGTCATGCTGACCCTGGAACAGGGCCATGTGAACGACCTCAAGAAGATGCCCGGCTCCATCGGCCGCTATGTTCGCCTCGTCGATTGGGCGATCGACCGGCCGGTGAAAATCCTGCTGTCAGGCGTCGGGTTCCTGATTGCGGTCTATGTCGCCTACTTCATGTTCGGCAAGGGCATCGAGTTCTTCCCCGAGGTCGAACCGCAGACCACGCTGCTGCAGATACATGGCCGCGGCAATCTCTCGATCGACGAGCGCGACAAGCTGGTGCGCGAGGTCGAGGACAAGATCCTGGCGATGCAGGCCGAGCATCACGAGTTCAAGACCGTCTATGCCGTCACCCAGGCGGCCGCCGGCAATGTCAGCGGCCAGGACCTGCCGGAGGATGCGATCGGCACCATCAATATCGAGTTCGCCAAATGGAATCAGCGCCGGCCCGCGGCCAAGATCATCGAAGAGATCTTCGAGCGCACCAAGGGCCTGGCCGGCATCCATGTGGAAGCGCGCAACGAGGAAGCCGGCCCGCCCACGGGCAAGCCCGTCGACGTGCAGTTCACTTCCCGCGATCCCTCGCTGCTCGAGCCGGCCGTCGCCGCGCTGCGCGCCCATCTGGACAAGATGGATGGCCTCATGGGCGTCGAGGATACGCGGGCGATTCCAGGCATCGAATGGCAGATCGATGTCGACCGTGCCCAGGCGGCGCGCTACGGCATCGATGTCACCGGCGTCGGCAACACGATCCAGCTGGTCACCCGCGGCCTCAAGTTCGGCGACTACCGGCCGGATGAGAGCGACGACGAGATCGACATCGTCGCCCGCTTCCCCGACGAGTACCGCAATATCGACGAGCTCGACCGCCTGCGCGTGACCACGGCCCAGGGCCAGGTGCCGATCAGCAACTTCGTCCATCGCCTGGCCAGGCCGAAGGTGAACACCATCACCCGTATCGACGGCCACCGCGCGCTGAATGTGCGGGCCGATGTCCTGCCCGGCGTGCTGGCCGACGACAAGATCCAGGAAGTCCGCGCCTGGATCGCCTCGGCCAACATCGATCCGCGAATTACGGTGGAGTTCAAAGGCCAGGACGAGGAGCAGGCGAAGGCGCAGGCCTTCCTGATGAAGGCGTTCGGCATCGCCATGTTCCTGATGTTCATCATCCTGATCACGCAGTTCAACAGCTTCTTCAGCAGCTTCGTGATCCTGTTCGCGGTCGTGATGTCGACCATCGGCGTGCTGATCGGCCTGATGATCACCGGCCAGCCCTTCGGCATCGTGATGAGCGGCATCGGCGTGATCTCGCTGGCCGGCATCGTGGTGAACCACAACATCATCCTGGTGGGCACCGCCGACCGGATGGGCGGCAGCGCGGATTCCCGCCGCGAGGCGATCCTGCGCACTTGCGCCCAGCGCCTGCGGCCGGTGCTGCTGACCACCGTCACCGCCATCCTCGGCCTGCTGCCGATGGTGTTCCGCGTCAACATCGACTTCATCACCCGCGAAGTCACCGTCGGCGCGCCCTCGACTCAATGGTGGACGCAGCTTTCCACCGGCATCGTCTTCGGTCTGGCTTTCGCCACCGTGCTGACGCTGATCCTGACGCCATGCGCTCTGATGATGCGGGCAAACATCGCGCAGTGGCGGGCAACGCGGCGGGCGAAGCGGGCCGCGAAGGCCACGGCTGCGATGGCTCCATCGCCGACGCCGCTGCTGACTCACGCCGCCAACAGCAGCCGGCCGAAGGCCGCGGAATAGCCGCCTTAGCCGCGCGTCAGCAGGCGCCAGGTTGTCGCGGCGCGATAGGCAGTGGTAATCCAGCAGAGAACGCCGAACAGATAGGCCAGGGCGGGGAAGCTGACCGGGAACAGGCACATCGCGACGAAGCACAGGATCGTCTCCGTGCCTTCGGTCAGGCCGCCGAGATAGAAGATCGATTTTGGCCCGTGCCGCGCGCTTTCGAGGCCGCGCTTGCTGGCGATCACCGCATAGGCGAGGAACGACGATCCCGTGCCGACGAAGGAGAAGATCAGGAACGCCGCCGCCGCGCCATTCTCCGGCCGCGCCAATGCAAATCCCAGGGGTACCGCGGCGTAGAAGATGAAGTCGCAGAGGATGTCCAGATAGCCGCCGAGGTCGGTTGCCCCCTGCCGCCGCGCAATGGCGCCGTCGATGCCGTCGGCCAGGCGATTGAGCAGGATCAGCAGCAAGGCGATCAGATACCAGCCCGCCGCCAAAGCCGGCACCGCCAGCATGCCGACGGCGAATCCGATCAGAGTCACGGCATTGGCCGAAAAGCCCGCGGCGATGAACCGGTCCGCCAGCCTGGCCAGCGGCGGATCGATCAGCGGTCGGATGGCCGCGTCGAACATGCGGCGGCGGGACCGCTCACTCTACCGGCGTATCCCGGGGCACGTCGGTTTCGGCGCCGCTGGGCACAGGCTGCTGTGCGCTCAGGCGCCGGTGGGCGACGACCGCGATGGGCATCGAGCCGATATAGACTGCGCCCACCCCCAGCAGCGTGATCCAGGGAATGCTCACCAGCGTCGCCGCCAGCAGCCCGAACACCAGCAGGGCCGCCATGACATGGCGATGGGGAATGCGGATCCGCTTGATCGAATAGGTGGGAAGGCGGCTGACCATCAGCAGCGCCACGACCAATTCGACGGCGCCGACAAAAAGCGGATGGTCGACATAGCCTGACCCGAGCTCAAAGCTGGCCATGATGGGTATCAACGCCAGGCCCGCGCCCGCCGGCGCCGGAACGCCGACGAAGAAGCGGCTGGTCCAGGCCGGCAGATCGGTATTGTCCAGCTTGGTGTTGAAACGGGCGAGCCGGAGCGCGCAGCAGACGGCGAAGGCCATCGTCACCGCCCAGCCCACACCCTTCAATTGCGCCAGCTGCCATTGATAGAGCAGCAACGCCGGCGCCACGCCAAAGCTGATGAAGTCCGACAGCGAGTCCAGCTCGGCGCCGAACTTGCTCTGGCCGTTCAGCAGGCGGGCGATGCGGCCATCGAGACCGTCCAGCACGCCGGCCGCGACGATGGCGATGACCGCCGGCTCCCAGCGGCCCTGCAATGCATAGAGCATCGATGTCAGCCCGGCGCAGAGGGCCATCACCGTCAGCATGTTCGGGATCAGCCGGTTGATCGATTGATCCCGCAATCTCGGAGGACGTTCGCGTTCGGTCATCGGGTCGCTCCCCGTCTTTGCGTTTCGCCAGATACCAGATCGGCGATCACGGTTTCGCCGGCCACGGCGCGCTGCCCGACGATGGCCAGCGGCGCCACGCCGTCGGGCAGATAGACATCGACGCGGCTGCCGAAGCGGATCAGGCCGAAGCGCTCGCCCGCCTGCAGCGTGCCGCCCGGCTTGGTGTCGCTGCGAATGCGGCGCGCAACCAACCCGGCAATCTGCACCACCACCAGTTCGCGCCCGTCGGAAATACGCAGCCGCAGCGCATTCCGCTCGTTCTCTTCGCTCGCCTTGTCCAGCGACGCATTGAAGAACTTGCCGGGGCGATAGGCAATCCCCGCCACCTCGGCGTCAACGGGCGACCGGTTCACATGGACGTCGAACACATTCATGAAGATGCTCACGCGGGTCAGCGCCCGCCGCTCCATTCCCAGTTCCGGCGGCGGCTCCGCCGGGCCGATTGCCTGCACCACGCCATCGGCGGGGCTGATCACCAGTCCCGGACGCACCGGCGTCACCCGCGGCGGATCCCGGAAAAAATAGATGCACCAGGCCGTCAGCGCCGCGCCAATCCAGCCGAGCGGCTGGGCGATCAGCGCCAGAACCACGGCGCCCACGGCGAAGATGGCCACGAACTTCCAGCCGTCGGGATGGATCGGCACGATCACCGAACGCAGCATCGCCGGGAGGGACATCCGTCAATTCCTGATCGCACAATTATGGTCAATGAACCGTTAACGCCGCGACCATAGGGGCGCGGGGCGGCCTGTCAATTGACGCCGCTGTCGGGCAGCACGAACACCTGGCCGGGATAGATCAGGTCGGGATCGCGGATCTGATCCTTGTTGGCGTCGTAGATCACGGTGTAGCGCAGGCCCTCGCCATAGCTCCGCCGCGCGATGCGCCACAGGCTGTTGCCGGGCTGCACGATGAAGGTCTGGTCCTTGGCCAGGGCCACCTGTTCGGCGCGCTGGAATGGCAACTCGACGCGCGCCACCACCTTGCCGTCGGTGCCGATCTGGTCGATGCGAAGGGTGTGGGGCTGGGTATCGACCGTCACCGGCAGCGGCAGCTTCCAATGGCCGCTGCTGTCGCTCACGGAAGCGCCCACCAGCTGATTGTCCAGATAGGCCTGCACCGTGCTGCCTGATGTTGCGCGGCCGCCGATGGTGACCTGCCCCTTGTCGTCATAATCGATGGTGTCCAGGGAAAGCGGGCTGACCGGCTCTTCGGTGCCGGTGCCCGTGTCGGTGCTGGCAGTCGTCGGCGCCTGCAGCACCTGGCTGCTGCCCGTCTCGCCCTGTGGCACCAGCACCGCCAGCGTCTCGCTGCTGGTCGCCGGTGCGCCCGCCGTGGTGACTGCAGGTTCAGGCACCACCATCAGCACCTGGGCATCAGCGGCTATGGTCTGGCCCTCCTTGGATTTGGCGGAGAGATCGAGAGCATGATTGCCGGCCTTGAGCGGCGCGCTCGGCAGCAACACCCATTCGCCGCGATCGTCGGCCGTGGCCTTGCCGATGACGGCGCCGTCGCTGGTCACCGTGATCTCGCTGCCCGGCTCGGCGCGCCCGGCGATCACCATGCCGCCCTGGGAATCGACGCGAACCACATCGAATGACGGCTTGTCGGAGGCCGGCGGCGGAATTGGCGCAATAGCCGCGGTCTGAGTCGTGGCCGTCGCCGGGGCGGCAGCAGGGTCCGCTGGCGCCGTTGTCGTGGCCGTTGTCGTCGTGGTCGGTGCCGTCGAGGGCGCAGCAGTGGTGTCCGTGGTGCCGCCCGTGGCCGGCGCCGTGGTTTCTGCCGGCGGTGTCGTTGCGGCTGGCGCGGTCGCGGCGCGGCGTCGGTCGCTGCCGGCGCCGTGGCCGCAGCGGTCGTGTCGCTGCTCGCGGCCGGCGCCGTTTCAGTCGTGGCCGCAGCATCGCCGCCCGCGGCCGTGGTGGCGGCCGGCGTATCGGAGGGGATTGTGCTGGTGTCCGTTGGCTTCGGCTGCTGCTGCGAACAATATCCCAGAAGGGCCAGGATGATGACCGCAACGACGACGATGACAATCCAGATATTACGCTTCAACGGGCGCTGGCCTCGGCGACGTGGATGATTCGCTACGGTAATACGCCTGCCGACCGGACGCAATAACGGGAAACCCCCGGCTTTCGACCGATTCGCGTTGATTCCATTGGCTGATTCGCCTTTTGCCGCGGCGCCGTTTACCAAGCCTGCGCCAGCGGTCCCGGCCGCCGCGCCGGGTTTAGGTGTTCAGTCCCAGGCCGATCCCGCCTTGGTCGCCTTGGCGTCGGTGTTCTCGATCGGCGGCAGCGACAGCAGATACTCGACGATGGCGTCGCGATCCTCCGGCGTCAGCTTGCTGGTGCTGAAGGAGACCACCTCGCCCATGCCCGAACCCACGTAATCGCCATCGGGCAGCATGCCAGTGGTCAGCACGCGCAGGATATCGGCCCGCTCCCAGCCACCGATGCCCGTTTCCTTGTGGGGCGTGATGTTCGGCACCTTCTCGCCCTCAGGCCCGTCCGGCGTGCCCGAAAGGGCATAGTCGGAATCGGTGCCGCCGAGCCATCCCCGGGGCGTGTGGCATTCGCCGCAGTGGCCGAGCGCCTGCACCAGGTAGGCGCCGCGGTTCCAGAGATCGCTCCGGCCTGCCTCGGGTACAAAGGCGCCCAATGTGAAATTCATCCACTGCCACGGACCCAAGGTGAACCGCCAGCCGAACGGGAAATCGACCTCATGCTCCCTGTTCGCCTGTTTCACCGGCGCCAGGGAAAACAGATAGGCCCTGAGATCGCGCATATCCTGGTCGGTCATCTTCGTATAGGACGGATAGGGAAATACCGGGAAGTAATAGTCACCGTCGGGCGATACGCCCTCGCGCAGGGCGCGGATGAAATCCTCGTCGGTCCAGTTGCCGATGCCTGTTTCGGGATCGGCGGTTATGTTCGGGCTGTAGAAGGTGCCGAACGGTGTCTTGAGCGCGCGGCCGCCGGCCATCAGCGCTCCCTTGTTCTTCACGTCCGTATGGCAGGCCTGGCAATCGGCGGCGATGAAGAGATAGGCACCGCGCTCGAGCTGGGCGGCTTCATCCGATTGCGCCAGAGCCGCCCGTCCGCTTGCGGCGATCATCAATGTGAGAATCAGAAAGGCGGCGAATCCTCCGGGGATCCGCCGCCCTCCGTGGCTCAAAGCTTTTTGCAAAGCGTCAGTCCAGCTTTTGTCGGAAGGTCTGGTGGCAGCCGCCGCAGCCGTTCTTGCCCAGCGCGCCGAAGGCATCGGCCATCTGTTGCTTGTCGCCGGTCGCCGCGGCTTCCTCGAGCTTGCCCGCGAGCGCGCCAAGATTGTCCGCTGCAGCCTTGAACTCATCGGGCTTGTCCCAGATTTCCTTCTTGGCTCCGGTCTTGCCGACGCCATCGTCAATGCCGGTGCCGGCCGGAAACAGCGCGACGATGAGCGCCGAATGTTCCTTGATGCTGGCCGCCTTGGCCTTCACATCATCGGCCGTGCCGACGTCCTTTTCGAGGAATTCGTTGATTGCCTTCATATCCCCGCCATTCGCCTTCATGGCATCCTGGCGCTTCTTGACGACCTCGGCGGGATCCTGCGCAACGACCTGCAGCGCCAGGCCGCTCGATAGAAGCACCGCAAGTGCCGCTGTGACGATGAACCGCGTTTTCACGTCTTGTCTCCTCTTTGTCGTGATTCTGATTTGACGGGGAATCTTTTCATCTGGCCCTGCTTCGCTTCCGACGCCTCCATCTTGCCGCAGCAAAGCCCCACGAAAGCAGGGTTACATCACCTAGCATAGTTGACCACGACCCTGTCGATGTCTGCCGGTAACAATACGGTGAAAACCGATACTGCCGCGGGCAGCGCCAAGGTCGTTGATATCAACGCCTTATCAGCTATCAATATTCCATGACACCATTGAAATCTGTCTGCGTCTACTGCGGTTCGGCCTTCGGCGCCAACCCAAAACACCGCGCCACAGCCCAGCGCTTCGGCGAGTTACTGGGGCGTAACGGCATCGACCTGATCTATGGCGGCGGCCGCGTCGGGCTGATGGGCGTGATCGCCGACGCCGCGCTGAAGAACGGCGGCAAGGTGATCGGCGTCATCCCCGAGCATCTGCAATCCAAGGAAGTGGGCCATCACGGCATCAGCGAACTGCGCGTCGTGCCCAACATGCATGAGCGCAAGGAACTGATGTTCCGGCTGTCGGACGCGTTCGTCATCCTGCCCGGCGGCTTCGGCACCCTGGACGAGACCTTCGAGATGCTGACCTGGCGGCAGCTCCGGCTGCACGACAAACCAATCGTGCTATTGGACAACGACGGGTATTGGGCGCCGTTCGTGCGGCTGAACGAGCATATCGTGCAGCAGGGATTCGCCAGGCCGGAGGCGCTGGCGCTCTACACGGTCATCGGCGATGTGGAGGCGGTCATCCCGGCGCTCCGCCGCGCCCCGGCGCCGGCCGTGCCAGATGACGTTAAGCGCCTGTAGAGCCTCAGTTTTCGAAGGATTTACTGCCGCCGGCGCTTGCACCGTCGGCACCTGATGATATGTTGCCGGCCCTGCGTCGGCTGGACCCCTGGACGGAAGTTCTCATGGCAAAGATCAAGGTAGCTAATCCCGTCGTCGAACTCGACGGCGACGAGATGACCCGCATTATCTGGCAGTTCATCAAAGAAAAACTGATCCTCCCCTATCTCGATATCGACCTGAAATATTTCGACCTGGGCGTCGAGCACCGGGACGCGACCGAGGACAAGGTCACGGTCGAGGCCGCCAAGGCGATCAAGCAGCATCGTGTCGGCGTCAAATGCGCGACCATCACCCCCGACGAAGCGCGGGTGAAGGAATTCAATCTGAAGCAGATGTGGAAGTCGCCGAACGGCACGATCCGCAACATCCTGGACGGCACGGTGTTCCGCCAGCCGATCATCTGCAAGAACGTGCCGCGGCTGATTCCCGGCTGGACCCAGCCGATCGTTATCGGCCGCCATGCTTTCGGCGATCAGTACCGCGCCACCGACATCATCATGCCCAGTGCTGGCAGACTGACCTTGAAGTTCGAGCCGGCCGGCGGCGGCCCGGTGATCGAGCGCGAGGTGTTCCAGGCGCCTGGACCCGGCGTCGCGCTGGCCATGTACAATCTGGACAACTCGATCCGCGGCTTCGCCCGCGCTTGCTTTAATTACGGCCTGACCCTCGGCTGGCCGGTCTATCTTTCGACCAAGAACACGATCCTCAAGACATACGATGGGCGCTTCAAGGACATCTTCCAGGAAGTGTTCGACAAGGAATTCGCGACCAAGTTCAAAGCGCAGAACATGATCTATGAGCATCGGCTGATCGACGACCTCGTAGCGTCGGCGCTGAAATGGAGCGGGGCCTTCGTCTGGGCCTGCAAGAACTATGACGGCGACGTGCAGTCGGACATGGTGGCCCAGGGCTTCGGCTCGCTCGGCATGATGACCTCGGTGCTGCTGTCGCCCGACGGCAATGTGGTGGAGGCCGAAGCGGCCCATGGCACGGTGACGCGGCATTTCCGCGAGCACCAGAAGGGCAAGGAAACCTCGACCAATCCCGTCGCGTCGATCTATGCCTGGACCCGCGGCCTTTGGTACCGCGGCCGGTTCGACAATACGCCCGAGCTGCAGCGCTTCGCCGAGACATTGGAAAAGGTCTGCGTCGATACGATCGAGTCCGGGTTCATGACCAAGGATCTGGCGCTGCTGATCAGCCCCGACCAGAAATGGATGACGACGCGCCAGTTCCTCGACAAGCTCGACGCCAATCTGCAGAAGGCGATGGCTTGAGTCGCGACTTGCCCTGCACGCCCCCGATTTGGAATAAACCGGAGTAGGATGCTATGAAGTTTTTCCTCGCCGCCTTGATCGCCGTTCTCGGTCTCGTCGCGGTTCCCCCAACCCCCAGCAAGGCCGCGGACCTGGAAAATATGCTGTACATGGATCTGAAATACGGACGCGTGGTGATCGAAATGCGCCCCGACCTGGCGCCGAAACATGTGGCGCGGATCAAGGAACTGGTGAAGCAGGGATTCTATAACGGCGTGCCGTTTCATCGGGTCATCGCCGGCTTCATGGCGCAGACAGGCGATCCCACGGGTACGGGCATGGGCGGCTCGGGCCAGAACCTGCCGGCCGAGTTCAACAAGGAGCCCCATGTGCGCGGCACGGTATCGATGGCGCGGGCGCAGAGCCCGAACAGCGCCGACAGCCAGTTCTTCATCTGCTTCGACGATGCGCGATTCCTCGACGGCCAGTACACGGTCTGGGGCAAGGTCATCGAAGGCATGGAATTCGTCGACATGATCAAGAAGGGCGACGATGCCGACAACGGTTCGGTGCCCGAGAACGAACGCGACGTCATCGTCAAGATGACGCTGGCCGCCGACGCGAAATAGCCTGATATCATTCCGCCTCCGCGGGTTGCCGCTCGGCGGCGACCTTGCGGATGGCGGCGTCGATCTGCGGATAGCGTTGCAGCAGGCTGCGGAACTCTCGCACCTCCAGCACCAGCAGATGGCATTCGGTCACCGCGGTCACGGTGGCCGAGCGCGGCCGGTCATGCAGCAGCGCGATCTCGCCGAAGAACTGGCCGTTGCGCAGCGGCACGGCGCCCTGGGGCAGTTCCACTTCCACTTCGCCGGAGAGAATAAAGTACATGGCGTCGGCGGCGTCGCCGCGGCGGATGAGCGCGTAGCGCGGCGGCACGATCTCCGGCCGCAGCAGCCGAGCGATATCGGCGATCACCATCGCATCGAGGCTGGCGAACAACGGCACCTGGGCCACGGCGCGCCAGGTGACGACGAAGTCGCGCTTCCGAAGTTCAGCGGCGAAGCCGGTGGCGAGCAGGCCGGCGGGCACGGCGAAGGTGGCGATGCCGATCAGGATCACCAGGCCGCCGAAGATGCGGCCCAGGGGCGTCACCGGCGTCATGTCGCCGTAGCCGACGCTGGCGATGGTGACGATGCCCCACCACATGGATTTGGGAATGCTGGTGAACACATCGGGCTGCGCGTTCCGCTCCAGCAGATACATGATCCCCGACACCAGCAGCAGCAGGACGGCGAGAACGATGAGCGCGGCAAACAGCGCGCGCCGCTCGGCGCGGAACACCGCCCCGACAAGGCCGAAGCCCGGCACATAGCGCGCCAGCTTCACCGGGGCCAGCAGCATGCCCAGGATCACCGCTATCGGCGGTGCGATCCCGGCCAGATGCAGCCAGAACGGCAGCACGGTCAGGAAGTCGACGGCGCCCAGGAATGACAAGGCGTAGCGACGGCGCGACGGCGCGATCCAGAGCCGCAGCAAATACTCGAAGGTGAAGACGACGACAGCGCCGCCGCCGAGCAGCCGCAGCCGCACGCGCGCGCCGGCATCGAGATCCGGCAGGGTGGCGAAGAGGCCGAAGATCGTGGCCGCGGCAATGGCGGTCAGCAGCAGCGCGGTGACGGCCTTGCGGCCCGGTGCGTCGCCGCGCGCGTCCAGCAACTCTGCAATGCGGGCGCGGACGGCGCTGGCCATGGAAATGTCAGGTGGCCCGGGCGCGAACCGCTTGCTCGATGGCGTCGAGCGCCGCCGCGGCCTGGTCCACCGCCGGGCCGCCGCCCTGGGCCATGTCGGGGCGGCCGCCGCCGCCCTGGCCGCCCAGCGCCGCGACGCCGGCCTTCACCAGTTCGCGCGCATCGAAGCGCTTGGCCAGGTCATCGGTCACCGCCACCAGATTGGCCGCCTTGCCTTCATGGGTGGCGACGATGGCGATGACGCCGGAGCCGATCTGTTTCTTGAGGTCGTCGGCCAGGCCCTTCAGTTCCTTCGCCGGCACGCCCTCGAGGATGCGGGTCGCCAGCTTGATGCCATTCACATCTTTGGTGCCGGCGCCGTTCGATGCGGAGCCGGCGCCGCCGCCGAGCGCCAGGGCGCGGCGGGCGTCGGCGAGCTCGCGCTCCAGCTTGCGCCGCTCTTCCATCAGGGCGCCGATCCGCGCCGGCAGTTCCGCCGGCTGGACCTTCAGGGTGTCGGCGGCTTCGGTCAGCATGCGCTCGCGCTCGGCGACATAGTCGATGGCCGCCTTGCCGGTGAGCGCGTCGATGCGGCGGACGCCGGCGGCGACCGCGCCTTCGCCGACGATCATGAACAGGCCGATATCGCCGGTGCGGCGCACATGGGTGCCGCCGCAAAGCTCGGTGGAGAAGTGATTTGCCTCATCCTCGCCGCCCATGGAGACGACGCGGACCTCGTCGCCGTATTTTTCGCCGAACAGCGCCAGCGCGCCGGCCTTCACCGCATCGTCCGGAGTCATCAGCCGCGTGGTCACCGCTTCGTTGTGGCGGATCTGCCGGTTCACGTCTTCCTCGATGGCGCGGATATCGTCAGGCGTCAGCGCCTTCGGCTGGCTGAAATCGAAGCGCAGCCGGTCGGGCGCCACCAGCGAACCCTTCTGGGTGACGTGATCGCCCAGGCGCCGCCGCAGCGCCTCATGCAGCAGATGGGTGGCGGAATGGTTGGCGCGCAGCGCCGTGCGGCGCGAGCCGTCGACGCGCATCTCCAGCGCATCGCCGACAGCGACGCTGCCCTTGGTCACCGTGCCCAGATGGACATGGAGATCGCCGAGCTTCTTCTGGGTGTCGTGGATGACGATCTCCGTGCCCTTGGGCCCGAACATGATGCCATGGTCGCCCTGCTGGCCGCCGGATTCGCCGTAGAACGGCGTCTGGTTGGCGATCAGCGCGATCTTGGCGCCGGCCGCCGCGCGCTCCACCGGCTTGCCGTCGAGGATCAGCGCGGTGACCTTGCCTTCGGCCATCTCGGTCGAGTAGCCGAGGAATTCCGTGGCGCCGAGCTTGTCGCGCAGCTCGAACCAGAGCTTGTCCGTCGCCGCTTCGCCGGAGCCGGCCCAGGCCTTGCGGGCAGCGTCGCGCTGCCGCTCCATCGCCGCATCGAAGCCGGCGGAATCGAGCGTCAGCTCCTGGCCGCGCAGGATGTCCTGGGTGAGGTCGACCGGGAAGCCGTAGGTGTCGTAGAGCTTGAAGGCCACCTCGCCGGACAGCGGCTTGCCCTTGGGCAGCTTCGCCACCTCTTCGTCCAGCAGGCCGAGGCCGCGTTCCAGCGTGCGCTTGAAGCGGCTTTCCTCATCGCGCAGGGTTTCCGTCACCAGCCCCTGGGCGCGGATCAGTTCGGGATAGGCCTGGCCCATCTGGGCCACCAGCGCCGGCACCAGCTTCCACATCAGCGGTTCCTGGGCGCCCAGCTTGTGGGCGTGGCGCATGGCGCGGCGCATGATGCGGCGGAGCACATAGCCGCGGCCTTCGTTCGAGGGCGTGACGCCGTCGGCGATCAGGAAGCTGGTGGCGCGCAGATGGTCGGCGATCACCCGGTGCGACACCGCCTGCGGCCCGTCGGCCTCGGTGTTCGAGGCGTCGGCCGAGGCGTTGATCAGGGCGCGCATCAGGTCGATGTCGTAATTGTCGTGCTTGCCCTGCAGCACCGCGGCAAGCCGCTCCAGCCCCATGCCGGTGTCGATCGACGGCTTGGGCAGGGAGACCCGCTCGTCCTTCGTCACCTGCTCGTACTGCATGAAGACCAGGTTCCAGATCTCGATGAAGCGGTCGCCATCCTGATCGGCGCTGCCGGGCGGGCCGCCGGCGATCGTGGGGCCGTGGTCGAAGAAGATCTCCGAGCAGGGACCGCAGGGGCCGGTATCGCCCATGGCCCAGAAATTATCCGAGGTCGCGATGCGGATGATCTTCGATTCCGGCAGGCCGGCGATCTTCTTCCAGAGATCGAAGGCCTGGTCGTCCTCGGCGAAGACGGTGACCAGCAGCCGGTCCTTGGACAGGCCGTAGGTCTTGGTGATCAGGTTCCAGGCCAGCTCGATGGCGACGTCCTTGAAATAGTCGCCGAAGGAGAAGTTGCCGAGCATCTCGAAGAAGGTGTGGTGGCGCGCGGTGTAGCCCACATTCTCGAGGTCGTTATGCTTGCCGCCGGCGCGCACGCATTTCTGCGCGGTCACCGCGCGCTTGTAGTCGCGCTTCTCCTGGCCGGTGAAGACGTTCTTGAACTGAACCATCCCCGCATTGGTGAACATGAGGGTCGGATCGTTGCGCGGCACCAGCGGGCTGGACGGCACGATCTCGTGGCCGTTCTTGCCGAAAAAATCCAGGAAAGTGCTGCGGATGTCGTTGGCGGTCTGCATGTCCAGGTCGTCTGCGGGTTAACGATATAAGCGCCGAGTTTCCCAGGAAACCCGGCATCTCCGGGGAACCTAGGTATTCGCCCCCTGTGCTGCAACGCAAAATGAGCGCGCCGGAGGGGGTCCGGCGCGCTCGCGAGGGAACAGTTCCGAGAGGAACCGGGAACCGATGCCGGCGGGTGGGTGAAACCGCCGGGCAGGTCGATCCCAGTCGTTTATTGTGGCGGGCTGGTGGTGCGGCGCCGCAGGGGAACGGAGCCGCGTTCAGACCGCCGGTGGAGACTGCCGCCTCAGAGTTTCCTCCAGATATTCGTTCGTTGACGGTTTATCGCTGCTTGCCGCCGGATGCGGGCAGCGCGGCTCGATGACCGCCCTGCCCGTCCCGCCGGGAAATTATTCGTCCTCGCTGGCTTCCTTGCCGCCGCTGGTGTCCAACATCGCCCCGGCAACCAGGCCGGCGTTCTGGCGGATGGCGCGCTCGATGGCGTCGGCCACGGTGGTATTCTCCTTGAGGTAGGCCTTGGCATTCTCGCGGCCCTGGCCGATGCGCTGGCCGTCATAGGAGAACCAGGCGCCGGATTTCTCCACCACGCCGGCGGCGACGCCGAGATCGATGAGTTCGCCGGTCTTGGAGATGCCCTCGCCATACATGATGTCGAATTCCACCACGCGGAACGGCGGCGCCATCTTGTTCTTCACCACCTTCACCCGGGTCTGGTTGCCGACCACGGTGTCGCGGTCCTTGATCGAGCCGATGCGGCGGATGTCCAGGCGCACGGAGGCGTAGAACTTCAGCGCATGGCCGCCTGTCGTGGTTTCCGGATTGCCGAACATGACGCCGATCTTCATGCGGATCTGGTTGATGAAGATGACCATGCAGCGGGATTTGGAGATGGACGCCGTGAGCTTGCGCAGCGCCTGGCTCATCAGGCGCGCCTGCAGGCCCATATGGGAGTCGCCCATCTCGCCTTCGAGCTCGGCCCGCGGCACCAGGGCGGCGACACTGTCCACCACCAGCACGTCGATGGCGCCGGAGCGCACCAGCGTGTCGGCGATTTCCAGCGCCTGCTCGCCGGCGTCCGGCTGGGAGATCAGGAGTTCGTCGATATTGACGCCGAGCTTATGGGCGTAGGAAGGATCGAGCGCATGTTCGGCGTCGACAAAGGCGCAAGCGCCGCCCTGCTTCTGCGCCTCGGCGATCACATGGAGCGCCAGCGTGGTCTTGCCGGAGCTTTCCGGCCCGTAGATCTCGACGATGCGGCCGCGCGGCAGGCCGCCGATGCCCAGCCCGATATCCAGGCCGATGGAGCCGGTGGACACCACCTCGGCCTCCACCGCCTTGTCGCGCTGGCCAAGCCGCATGATCGAGCCCTTGCCGAAGGCCCGCTCGATCTGTCCCAAGGCCGCTTCCAACGCCTTACCCCGGTCCATCCCATCCCTTTCAACAACGCGCAAATTCGGCTGCGACATAGATATTCCGTCCTTCTAATGCAGGCACTTGCCCGAAGCCAGCGGCCCTGATGTTGATCCCCTATCGGCCGGTCGGGGAGCCGTTTTGCGCCCGTTCCGGCTGGCGAATGACGCAAAAGTACGCGCTTTGTTCTCATTTTGTCAAGAACGAAAATGGAACACGAAACCTCCCGATAACCGGTCCGGAAACCAGTTCGAGACCTCCGTCAACAAAAGAACAAAGGGATAACGAATCATTAGCGGCCGGCCGGTGCATTTTGCGATATCTCCGCCCGAAATTCGCCAGCGATTTCAGCAGCTTTGCGATCCTATTCCGGACCGGAAATCCTGCGACAATCGCTTGATTTCAAAAGAGAATTTCCGCGGCCGCCGCATCAGCGCCAGGGGGCCCCCGATCTTGCGGAACGATGCCATGCAAAGGAAATCCCCGTAGAAGCGGCCGACCTGGGGCCGGGCGTTCGAGCGGGCGTGAGTGCGGTGCATTTCAGCGGACATGGCGATGGCTCCCTTCTCGATTGCGGTCTCTTCAAGCCAGCGGTCTGTCGTATCGGCTGGCATGAGCCATCATAGAACATATTAGAGAACAAATGTCACGCAGGAAGTTGGCGGGCTTTTCTGAGGGTTAGCTTGAACGGCCTGCAACGGCGGGCGGGCACCTAGTCCAGATGCTCCACGCCCGGCCCATCCGGCAGCACGACCCAGCCATGGCGGCTGCGCTCATAGACCGAGTGGCGCGGCGGCCCGAAGCCGGGATCGGCGAAGGCGCCGATAGCGACGGCGATCAGATCGGGCGCCGCTTCGAGCCGCCAGTAGACGGTGGAGCCGCAGCCCGGACAGAAATGAAACGTGACGGCACCACCGCTGTCGCCCGGCCGCGACCAGACGGTGGACTTGCCCCTCGATCCGCACCTGCGCCCGCGGGAACCGCGCCTGGGCACCGAACACGCTGCCGGTGCGGCGCTGGCATGCCAGGCAATGGCAGATGGAGACGCGCACGGGATCGCCGTCGCAGGTGACGCGAAGCTGGCCGCAACTGCAGGTGGCGTGATGGGTGGGCATGGGACATTACCTTTCAGCAAATCATGCCAACACTGCATACCAGCGCACACATCGCCAGTCACATATGTTGCTATAGATTGGCCGTCTCGCTGCCGCAATTCGATCCGAAGTAACCGGCGCCCCCCATTTCCGGTTGATCCAATTCGTCATGGATTTGTCACTGCCGCAATGCGTCTGCAGTCACACCATATGAGTCAGCGGGCCGGCCGGCGACGCACAGCCTTGAGCGAAGCAACCGGGAACCACCTTTTTCAGGCCACGTTTCTTATTGGGCATTCGATTTTGAGGTCTCGAACAAAAATATGGAGTAGCCGCCATGAAGAGAAAATTGATTGCAAGCAGTGCGCTCGCCCTTTTGATGACGGGCGGAGTCGGCAACGCAGCGACGCAAGTGAGCGACGACCCTTCGACCGCCAATTTCCACAATGGATCTAATGCCCTGGCCATCTCCGGCGAAGAAAGCGGCATCGAAACCAATGTGGGGGATGGAGACAGTGGCGATAGCAGCGCCGTCGCGGGTGATATCGATAGCAATATCGACGGAAACGTCAGCGACGATGACGGACTCACTGACGCCGCGACGGGTATCAACTCAGAGGCTGACAGCCAGAGCACCGGCAGCAACGAGAGCGTGAGCAGCACCAGCAAGGCTCATGCCGAAGGCAATAGCCAGGATAGCGACGCTGAAAACAATGACGGCACGAGCAGCGAGGCCAAGGCCGAATCCAGCAGCGACGACGCCAGCAGAGGGGCTCACGCTGAAGCCAGCAGTAGCAGCAGTAGCAGTAGCCGCGCCGACTAGCCCGGGTCCGACGTCCAAATGAAACGATGCCGGCGCGGATCGGTCGGTCTCCGCGCATTGCTTCTGGCTGCGCTTCTCTGCACCGCCGCTTGTACGAGCGACGGCGGCCGCCCCTATGAAGACCGGGAGAGATGGGATCGCCGTAGCACCGCCGATTGGCAGGATCTTTGAGGGACCTGACTCGGCCGGCGTGCGCGCTGGAAATGGCTGCGCAAGCTCGCAAATGAACTCGGGCCGAGACAAGTGAGTGCCGCGTCAGTCGGTGGCCGGTTCGAACTCCACATGCGCCGCCAGCCGCGCCAGCGCATCGTCCCATTGCTGCGACACGCGGTCGAGATACCGCCGCACCTCCGCCAGCCGCTTCAGCTCCAGCTCGAACTGGCTCTCGCGACCGACGCGGATCGAGCGCACCACGCCGGCGCCTTCGAGCACGCGGAGATGCTTGGTCACCGCTTGGCGCGTGAGGCGCGTGCCCGCCGTCAGTTGAGTGATCGACTGCGGCGCGCCGCCGGTGAGGCGGTTCACCAATGACAGCCGCGTGCCGTCGCCCAACGCGGCGAAGACCGCAGCACTGGTCTTGAGGGCGGCGGCGCTAGGACGTCTCGACATGCTTGGCGATGTTCCCCAACTGCTTGCCCCAGCCGCCGTCGTTCATGCGGAAGGAGATGTCGCGGCGCTCGGGCGGCAGCTTGTCGAAGCCGGACTCGACGACGCGCAGCAGCGTGCCCTTGGCGGATTTCTCCAGGAAGAACTCGACGAGAGTCATCGGCTCGCCGCTGTAGTCGACCTTGGGATCTTTGGCATAGGGATGCCATTTGTAGGCGAAGTACCGCTCCGGTTCGATCTTCTGCACCATCGCCGACCAGCGGATATGCTCCAAGCCCTTGATGGTGAGCTGGCCGGTGGACGGCTGGCCCGGCATGAAGGGGCCGTCGAGACGGACGCCGAACCATGTGCCGAACTCGCGGTGATCGGTCAGCGCCTTCCAGACGCGGGACTGCGGCGCCTTGAGTTCGATGGATTTCTCGATACGATCGCTCATACGCAACCTCCTGGTTGCCTATTGATATAGGCCGCGGCGCGGCGATATGCAACCATTTTGTTGCATATTAAAAAGACCCTCCATGGGATGATTTGCCGCGGGCCGGACGGCCGATCGGCCCGGCAAATGCCGCCGTGGCCTCCCCCGGCCGGTTACGCTAGCCTGACGCAGGTCCGGCATTGCCAACCGCTGGGTTCCGCGATGGAACGCCATCTCGCCGCCATCCTCGCCGCCGATGTGGCCGGCTATAGCCGGCTCATGGAACGGGACGAGGCTGACACGTTCGAACGGCTGCGGGCGCTCCGCAAGGAACTGTTCGAGCCGGAGATCGCCAAGCATCACGGCCGGATCTTCAAGCTCATGGGCGACGGACTGCTGGCGGAGTTCGGCAGCGTGATCGACGCCGTGACCTGCGCGGTGGCGCTGCAGCGGGGCATGGCGCAGCGCAACCAGGGGATCGAGACCGAGCGGCGCATCGAGGTGCGCATGGCCGTCACGCTGGGCGACGTGATCGTCGAGGGCGACGACCGCTATGGCGAGGGCGTGAACATCGCCGCGCGGCTGCAGCAGCTCGCCGAATCCCGGCGAGATCTGCGTGTCGCAGACCGTCGTCGACCATGTGGGCAACAAGCTGGGCTTCGCCTTTGCACCCATGGGCGACCACCAGGTCAAGAACATCGAGCGGCCGATCCGCGTCTATCGGGTCGCAGCACCCTCGCCTGCACCGCCGGTTGTACCGCCGCACGCCGAACTTCGGGCCGCGCCGTCGATCGTGGTCCTGCCCTTCACCAATATGAGCGGCGATGCCGAGCAGGAGTATTTCTCCGACGGCATCACCGAGGACATCATCACCGATCTTTCCTACTTCAAGGAATTCCTGGTCATCGCCCGCAACACCAGCTTCACCTATAAGGGCAAACCGATGCGCGTCGGCCATGTCTGCCGCGATCTGGGTGTACGCTATCTGCTGGAGGGCAGCGTCCGCAAGGCCGGCAACAATGTCCGGGTCACCGCGCAGCTGATCGACGGCACGACGGAGGCGCATATCTGGGCGGCGCGCTACGACCGGCAACTCGACAACATCTTCCAGGTGCAGGACGAGATCCGCGAGGCGATCGTCACCTCGGTGGCGCCGGAAACCCTCGGTGCGGAATCGCGCCGCAGCCAGGCGATGAGCTTCGACGACCTGAATGTCTGGGAGCAGGTGCTGCGCGCCCGCTGGCATGTCAACAAGCTGACGAAACAGGACAACGAGAGCGCTGAGAGAATTCTCGCCGGCGCCATCGATACGGCGCCCCGGTTCGCGCCGGCGCACAGCACGCGCGCCATCTGCCTGCTGAGCAACGTGCTGCATGCCTGGACCGAATCGATCGCGGCGACCATCGCGGCGGCCCATGACTCCGCCAGAATTGCGGTGTCGCTCGACGCCGGCGATGCAAACGCGCTGGCGGGGATGGGGATCGTTTCCCTGTTCGTGCGCAAGCACGAGCATGCGCTGGAGTATTTGAATCGCGCCATCGGGCTCAATCCCAATCTGGCGACCGCCCATGGATATCTCGCCGCCGTGCATGGCAGCATGGGCAACAGCGCCGCGGCCTCGGCGGCGGCCGAGAGGGCGATCCGCATCAGCCCGCTGGATTCCGCAAAGCCGCTCTGGCTGGCCGGCAAGGGCATCGGCGCCTTTATCAACGAGCGCTATGACGAAGTGATCAGCATCTGCCAGGAGGTGCTGCGAGATCATCCGAATTTCGGCTCGGCGCTCCGGCAGATGGCCGCTGCCTATGCGATGCAGGGCGACATGACGCGCGCCGCGCAGGCGATGGATCAACTACTGCAGCGCATGCCCGGGCTCACAGTGTCGAAGGTGCGCCAGATCGTTCCGGTGATGGCGACCGACGCCCAGGAACGCTGGCTTGATGGCCTGCGGAAAGCGGGACTGCCGGAGTAGGACGACAGGAGAACGCAATGGACACCAGGGAGGAGCTGCGCCAAGCCATTCGCCGCAAGGACGACGCTTACCGAGCCGGCGATATTCGCGGCTATCTGAACGCCTATGCGACAGACATTACGGTTTTCTTTGCCAGAGCGCTGATGAACTTCGACGAAATGCGCCAGCTGATCGCAGACCAGTTCGCGGGCGGCGGCAAGACATTGGAGTTTCAGATCGCCGATCCCGACCACATCCAGTTCAGCCAGAACGGCGATGCGGCCACGGTATGCTATCCCTGGCGCGAACGGTTCCGCTACGGTGACGGCCGCGAGACTGATACCGAGTACCATGAGACTAATGTGTGGTTCCATCAAAACGGCGAATGGAGGCTCGTGCATATCCATCTGAGCACAATCGCGGAGCGCAAATTGTCGGCGTGAGTTACCGGCAACTCACGTGACCCCATCCGCAGGCCTCAATCGCATGCATGCCCGGGCCGATGAGACGCGATTGCGCTTTGCAGTTGCTCCGTTTGGATGCAACGAAAACTCCAGCGGCACTGGCACCTAGAGATACCACGCATATTCGCGGTCGAAGGTTTCGCCCATGAACTTGGCGTACTCGCCTTCCTTCACCGCGGCATAGAGGGCGAGGTATTCGGCGCCGAGCCATTGCGGCAGCACGGCGGCGTTGCGCAGCGCCTGCAGCGCCGCCGGCACGGTCAGCGGCAGGTCGGGATCGACCGCCGTGCAGACATTGCCCTTGGACGGCGCGCCGGGTTCGAGCCGGCTTTCGATGCCATGGAGAACGCCGGCGAGGACGGCCGACAGCACGAGATAGGGATTGGCGTCGGCGCCGGCGACGCGGTGCTCGATGCGGCGATTCTCGCCCGGCCCGCTCGGCACGCGGAAGGCGACCGAGCGGTTGTTGTAGCCCCAGGTCATGTTGACGGGCACGAAGGCGTTGGCGGCGAAGCGGCGGAAGCTGGTGAAGCTGGGGGCGAAGATCAGCATGGCCTCGCGCATGGTGGCGGCGAGGCCGGCGATCGCCGAGCGCAACAGCATGCTGCCGGCGGCGGAACCGTCGTCGAACAGATTGCGGCCGCTGTCGTCGAGCAGGCTGAGATGGACATGCTGGCCGCTGCCGGTCTGGTTGGCATAGGGCTTCGGCATGAAGGTGGCCTCCATGCCGTGGCCGCGGGCGACCGACTTGACCACGCGGCGGAACAGCGCGGCTTCGTCGGCGACGCGCAGGATGTCGTCACGATGCTGCAGGTTGATCTCGAACTGGCCGGGGGCGAATTCGGAGATCGAGGTGGTGGCGCCGATGCCCTGCACGCGGCAGCCCTCGCCGATCTCGCCGAGGATCTGGCCGTAGGCGTCGAGATCGTCGACCAGATAGGGCTGGTTGCCGCTCTCCCGCACATTCGTGCCGGGCCGCAGCGGCGGCTGCGGATGGCCGGTCCCGTCGCGGGCGCGGTCGATGAGATAGAACTCGTACTCCACCGCCGCCACCGGATGCAGCCGCGCGGCACGGTAGCGGTTGAGCACGCCTTCCAGCACCCAGCGCGGATCGGCGCGGGAGCGGCGCCGGTCGGGCTCGAAGAAGGTCAGCAGCACCTGCGCCCCCGGCCGCTCGCTCCAGGGGATCGGCGCCAGCGTGCCGGCAATGGGCATCGCCGTGCCGTCGGGCGCGCCGTTGCCGATGCCGATGCCCAGGGGATCGCAGGAGTTGCCGGTCGCGTCGATCAGATGCAAGGCATAGGGCATCTCGATGCCCTGGCTGAACAGCTTGCCCGCCTGGTCGATCGGCATGCGCTTGGCGCGGAAACCGCCGCAGAGATCGGCCACCAGCGGATCGATGAATTCCGTCCGCGGGTGGGCGGCGAGCAGACGCTCGAGCTCTCCCGCAGGGCCGGGCGCAGCGCCGCCGGCGCCGGCCGCGGACCCTTTCTTCGGCGCGGGCATCAGTTGGTCGCCTTGACCTCCTCGAAGGTCCGCTGCAGCCGCTCCTCGCCAATGATCGGGCGCTGCAGGATGCCGGCGTTGAGCACGGTATCAGGGTTCGGCGACAGGCCGAGATCGGCGAGTTCCTCCGCGCTCAGGATCGAATAGGGCGACTTGGTGGAGGAGCCGTAGCCGAAATTGCGCATCTCATAGGCCCGCGACTCCGGATCGAGCATGGCGTCGATGATCTCGTGCGCCTGCTCCAGCAGCGGCGTGTCCTTGACGATGCTGAGGCCGCAGACCCAGGTCATGGCGCCCTCCTTCGGCTCCATGAACTTGACCGGCAATCCCTGCTTGCGCAGGCGGGTGATGGATTCGTTCCAGCCGGTGACGGCGACGATCTCGCCGGTCGCCAGCCCCTGCTCCAGGCTCGCGGAATCGGGCACGAAATAGCGCAGCTGCGGCTTCAGCTCCGTCAGCTTGGCCTTCACCTTCGCCAGATTCTCATCGCTCGAGTAATCGAAGGGATCCTTGAGGCCGGCGACGATGCCGGCGACCACCGCGCCGTCGGTCAGGCTGTCGAACATGGCGACCCTGCCCTTGTATTTCGGGTCCCAGAGGATCGACCAGGTTTCGTTGCCGACATATTCGGGGCAGAGGTCGGTGCGGTAGATGATCGAGGTCTGGCCCCAGTCGATCGGCACCCAGACGCGCTTGCCGTCCTGCGTGCCGGCGGGGATCGCCTTCAGGCTGTCGAACACATCGGGCCAATGGCTGAGCTTTGCGGTGTCGATCTCGTTGAGCAACGCCGTTCTCGTACCATTTGGCGATCTTGTAGGCGCAGGGGAACACCACGTCGGGCTTGAAGCCGCTGCGCAGCTTCAGCAACCCCTCCTCCTCATCGCCCCAGATGGCGAAATCCGGCGCGGCGCCGTACTTCTTGACATAGGCGGGATAGAGCGCGGGATCGTCATAGCCGGACCACAGATACATGGTCGGCGTTTCCGCTGCGCGGGAAGCGCGCATGTGAAGAGTCGTGACCGCGATTCCGCTCGCGGCGAGGGTACGCATGAAATTGCGACGGCTGAGTTTGCCCGCGCGCATCTCCTGGCGCAGACGCGAAACATCGATCATGCCACTTCTCCCTTATTTTCCTGGCTTATTGGGCCCTGGGTACGCCGTGCTACCTCACGCTGCCGGTTCGTGCCGCCGGCAGTCGATTCCTGTTGATGGGTAAGTATTCGTCGGGGCCGGGAGCGAGTCAAACCGGCCATTGCCGCGTCTTGCCGCGGCAGCGGCGATCGCGAGAGCGCAAGAGAAAGGGGCGGGTTTGCTGCCCGCCCCTCTATTTCAACCGCACCTTGTGGAATTTGTTCTCAGGCGGTGCGGATCAGGCCTTCTTGCGGATGATGGCGTCGAGACTCCAGGGGCCGCCGCCGGCAGCGGAGAGATAAAGGAAGACGAAGCAGTAGGTCGCCGCCTGCTCGCCGCCGTTCAGCAGGGGATAGAAACTCTGCGGCGCATGCACCATGAAATAGGCCACAGCCATCATGCCCGAGAGGATGAAAGCGACCGGCCGGGTAAACAGGCCGACGACGATCAGCGCGCCGCCGACGAGTTCGAGCACGCCCGACACGCCGAAGATCGAGCCTAACGCGACGCCGGACATGTCGCTGGGCGGAATGCTCAAGAGCTTCGTCGTGCCATGCTGCATGAACAGCAACCCGGTCACGATGCGAAGCAAGCTCAGCAAATGCGGACGCAGCGACGTCCATGCAGACAAACCACTGGCCATTAATGTCTCCGGTCGTTGTTGAGGGAAAGGCTTCGCGGACAAGCAGGGCGAAGCGTCACCAGCGATCTAAGCGACTTGCCGCCACAATACAATGCGCAATCGGCTTCCTTGATTTCCGCCAAGTAACCGCATTGGCTCACGCCGCCGGCAGCGAGCGCAGCCAGGCGACGTCATCGGCCAGGCGCGCCGCCTGCCGTTCCAGCCAGCGGCGCGTGAAGATGCTGCCGGCCGGGCAGTGCCGCGCGGCATGTTCCGCCGCGGCGCGATGGCGTTCCTTGGCGGCGATGGCTTGCGCCAGCAGTCGCGCGCGGCCATCGGCATCCAGCCTGTCCATCAGACAGAGCTTGAGCGCGAAGGCGAGGTCGGCCTGGGGCGCCGCATCGTCGGGCTCCGGCGCCAGCAGGAGATCGCGCAGCCGCTGTGCGCCCGCCGCCGTCACCCGCAGATGCAGCGGCATCGGCACGTCCGGACGCACCTTCGCGGTAGGAGGCGCGGCCGGATCCCGCGCCATCTCGACATGGCCCGCCTCGATGAGACGCCGGGCACGGCCCGTCACCACATCCAGCGTCGGAGACAAGAGCGGGCCGCCAAGACGACGCAGCAATCCGGCCGCGCGCTCCACGGTAAGGCGCTGCCGGGGCGGACGCGGCTCTGCCGCCAGTCCCAACAGCGCCAAGTCAAGAATATCGCCGGTATCCAGCGGCTCCCCAACGAGCCGCGTGCCGCGCTCGGCAATGCCGAACGCCGTCAGGCCGCGGCTGCGGGTGAAGGCGGGATCGATCGCCGACATGCTAGTGCAGCACCCGGGGCCGGCCGCGCCCGGCCTCGTCGTCGCAACTGCTGTCGCAATCGAAGCCATCGGCTTGCAGCGGCGACGGCTCGGCCGAGGGTGCGGCTTCCAGCGCCAGCGTCGCGAAATCCCAGTCGCGCAGCGGCAGCGCCACGCCCGATATCGCCAGCGCCCGCGCCGCGCCGCGCGCCGGCTCGACGGTGAGACGCGCCGCCGCGGGCGCCAGCAATTCCAGCATGACGTCGAGCACGGCATCGTCCCGTGCGGCCTGCGCCGAGGCCAGCGCATGGATCAGCCGCGCCTCGTCGGGCGACAGGCCGGTGCAGTTGGGGCAGCGCATGTCGATCGGCCGCCGTGCCGCGGTGCCGAGATTGTAGAGCATGCCATGCAGGCCCGGCGCGGCCTCGGCGGCGCCGTGGTCGGCCAGATGGCGGTACAGCACCGGGCCGCCGCATTCATTCTGCATCGCCCGGCGCACCCACAGGCGCATCGCCACCAGCACCAGCTTCTCGTCGGGCTGCAGGTCGGTCGCCTGATAGGCCGAACCCAGAACGGCGCCGCGCGGCGGAGCCGGCTGGACCACGCCCTCGGCTTCGGCCGGCAGCTGCTGGCCGGCGTCGGTGAGACAGGCGGCGAATGCGCGAGCGCCGTCGAGCATCCGGCGCTGGCCCGCCGGCCGCACCAGCCAGGCGGCCACGGCGGCGGCAGTCAGTGAATCGCTGCGCTGGGCCGCCGCGATGAGGCGGAGGACCGACAGCTCCGTATGAGAGAGATAAAGCCGGTGGATACCGGAATCATTGGCCGCGCCGCTCTCCTCAACCGCAACATGCCGCGGCCGCGACTCCGTGCGCCGGCTGTGGCGTTCCAGGGCGCCGATCAGCAGCCCGGCCGCCGCCAGCGCGCACTCGACACCGCCGAGGCCGAAGACCTGGCGAAAGGTTCCCGCCAGCCCTTCCAGCCGCTCGCCGCCGGCGCGGTAGCGCCGCAGCGTCCAGATCACGATCTGCTCCGCCAGGACCAGATCCGTGACCGGGCGCAGGCCCGGTTCTTGCCAGTGAGGCTGCGCGTCGTGAGCCATGCCCTTCTCCGGTTCGCAGGGACGAGCCGTCGCGCCCGCCTATTCTGCAATTAAGAATGACTCGCAATCGCAGGGGCGTCAAGGGGCTGTCTGGAGAGCGGAGGTGGATATGATTTTGAGGGGAACGGCGCGGCGAGGTACGCGCCGCGGCAGCGATGCGGCGCTAAGCGCTGCCTTCGCGCAGCACTTCCTTCACCTTGCCGGCGAGCTGCTTCAGCGTGAAGGGCTTGGGCAGGAAGTGGATGTCGGCGTTTTCGTCCAGGCGCTTCCGGAACGCGTCCTCGGCATAGCCCGAGATGAAGATCACCTTCATGGTCGGCTGCTTCGAGCGCACTTCCTTGATCAGGGTCGGGCCGTCCATGCGCGGCATGACCACGTCGGTGATCAGGAGATCGATCGGCTGTTTGTTCGCGGCGGCCGAATTGATGATCTCCAGCGCCGCCTCGCCGCTGCGGGCTTCCAGGACGTTGTAGCCCTTGTTGCGCAGCGCGCGGGCGCCGAACAGGCGGACGGCGTCCTCGTCCTCCACCAGCAGCACGGTGCCGATGCCCGTGAGATCGGCGGTCTGCACCGCTTCGGCCATGTTCTCGGCGATGACCGGCTCGGGGCTGGCCGCGTCGGGCACATGGCGCGGCAGATAGATCGAGAATGTGGCGCCCTGCTTCGGCTTCGACTCCACGAAGATGAAGCCGCCGGTCTGCTTGACGATGCCATACACCGTCGACAGGCCGAGGCCGGTGCCGGAGCCGACTTCCTTGGTGGAGAAGAAGGGATCGAAGATGCGGTCGACGATTCCCGGCGGAATGCCATGGCCGGTGTCGATCACCTGCACCATCACATAGCTGCCCGGCGGCATGATTTCCGAGCCGCGGGTCATCGGCTGGCCCGTCGCCACGTTCTCGGTGCGGATGGTCAGCGTGCCGCCGCCGATCATGGCGTCGCGGGCGTTGACAGCGAGATTGATGATCACCTGCTCGAGCTGGCCGTGATCCACCTTGACCGGCGACAGATCGCGGCCGTGGGTCATCTTCAGCTCGATATTCTCGCCGATCAGCCGGCGCAGCAGATGGGACAGTTCCGCCAATACGTCGGTGATGTTGAGCACCCGCGGCTGCAGCGTCTGCTGGCGCGAGAAGGCGAGCAACTGCCGCACCAGGTTGGCGGCGCGGTTGGCGTTCTGCTTGATCTGCATGATGTCGGCGAAGGACTGGTCGCCGGCGCGATGGCGCACCAGCAGCAGATCGCAAAAGCCGATCATCGCCGTCAGCAGGTTGTTGAAGTCGTGGGCGATGCCGCCGGCGAGCTGGCCAACCGCCTGCATCTTCTGCGACTGCGCCACCTGCACTTCCAGGTTCTTGCGCTCGGTGATGTCGATGAAGTGGGCGATCCAGCCGGCGGTCTCGCCAACAGCGGTGTCGCGGGGGGATATATAGAGAGTCGATTTGCGCGGCTGCAGGGATTTCAGGCTGACGTCCACAGGCGTGCCCGGGCCGCTGGCATTGGCGGCGGACAGGCGGGTGGTGACCGCCGGCCGGTCCTGTTCGTCGATGAAGCCGAGAAACTCAAAGCCGACCAGATCGCTGGACTGCACGCCGACCATGGTGCGGAAGTGGGCGTTGCATTCCTGCACGCGGCCGCCCTGGTCGATCAGCACGATGCCGATCGGCGCCTCGGCAAAGAACCGCTGGAAGCGCTGTTCCGACGAGCGCAGCGCCGCTTCGAGCGCGCGTTCGCGGCCGAGATCGTGCACCACCGACCGGGTGCGCAGGCCGGAGCCGGAATCGCTGGGCACCACCTCCTGCCGGATATAGGCGTGGAGCGTCTTGCCCTCGGGACCGCGGAGAGTCACTTCGCCGCCGGTCACCTCGCCGGCAAAGGGGCTGTAAGGCGGCGTGTCCGGCGCCACCGGCGGCGCCAGGAGATCCTGCAGATAGACGCGGCCCGCCGCCACATCGGCGCGGGGCACGCCCAGCCAGAACGACAGCGTGGCGTTGATGAACTGGAAGCGGCCGGTCTCGTCGACGGAATAAAATCCGATGGGCGCCCGTTCCACGAGGTCGGCGAAACGCTCCTGCTCCCGGCGGATCAGGGCTTCGACCTGGCGGCGCGGCGTGACGTCCTCGACGCCCCACACCACATAGCCGGGCAGCAGCTGCAGCGGCGAAGCGCTGACATCGCGCCACTCGACGCCGCCATTGGGCATGCGCACGGTAACCTCGGCATGGCCGGCGATTCCGACCGCCGCCTGCGCTTCCAGCCGCGCCAGGCGGTCGGCCTCGTCGGGCTCGCCGACAAGTTGTGCCGCCAGCGTGGTCTTCACCGGCTTGTCGACGCTCGGGAACATCTGCCGGAACGCGGTCGAGGTGAACACCACCTTGCCGTCGGGCGAGACGATCTGGCGGGCGATCGGCAATGTATCCAAGCTCGACGCGAAGAGATCGCGCTCGCGCTGGGCGCGGCGGCGGTTGATCAGCAGGGAGACAGCGAGGGACAGCAGCGACAGGCCGATGCCGACGCTGATGCCGACCCAGTAGAAGGCCGTCACCTTGCTCATGCCGACATTGGTGGTCAGGATAAAGAATGCCGAGACGCTGAGCGCAGCGCCGAGGAATGCCAGAATGATCGCCGGCCACTTGCCTTCCGACGATGACTGGTTCCGTCCTTCCAGATTTGCGCTGGACATGACGCGCCCTAAAACGCCCCTTCACGGCCTGCCGGCGCCTTCATGGTCCGGCTTTGCAATCGCGATCCCCACCCTGCAGACGACCCTGGATGGGCGCGACCCCCAATCCCCGGGCAACCGGGCAAACGCGTTCCGCCCGAATTCCTTACGATAATCCTAACCGGTTGCGCTTAAGAATAGGTAAAGTTAATGAAACCCTACCGCTGATACCGCGATATTGCGCCGGATCTTCCTGCGGCCTGCCCGGCCAGCGGCAAATCGGCGCGCGAGGGCCGCTCAGTCGTCGCGGCGGGTCCGCTCCAGCCGTTCATGGCGTTCCTGGGCCTCGACGCTCAGGGTGGCGATCGGACGGGCCTCCAGGCGCTTTATGCCAATCGGCTCATTGGTTTCCTCACAATAGCCGTAGGTGCCGTCCTCGATCCGCCGCAACGCGTCGTCGATCTTCGAGATCAGCTTCCGTTCCCGGTCCCGGGTCCGCAGTTCCAGGGCCCGGTCGGTCTCCAGAGAGGCCCGATCGGCCAGATCCGGTTCCGCCAGGCTCTCTTCCTGGAGGTGGGACAGGGTTTCGGTCGATTCCTGCAGCAGCTCGGACCGCCAACCCAATAATTTCCGGCGGAAATATTCGCGCTGCAGGGGATTCATAAATTCTTCCCGTTCGCTGGGACGGTAATCGGGAGGCAGGGTAACCTTCATGTCATTCGCTTTTTGTGGTCTTTTCCAACGTGAAGCGGCGCGGAGTATATGGGATTCCATTTTCCCCGCAAGATCGCCGCAGCGATTAAGGTTCACAGCGTATTATCCTTATAATTCAGTTTGTTATAACTCCCTTTCAAATCAGTTAGCGATCCCCTGTTTGGCGCAGAATTGGTTCCGCCGCCATCCATCGGCCGGATCGGCCGGGGCGCTAGATATAGGGTCTGGAACGGTCCGATTCCCGGCCCGTGAGCAGTCGGTATTCCATTAGTCTTTATTAAGGTCCGACGGCAACAGAGCCAATCAAGACAATATCTTAACGGGTCAGTTTAGGTTTTTTTTAAGTGCCGGCCTGTATTGTTTCGGGCGTGGATGGAGCACGCCTTGAGTCTACGTGTGGATAGCAGGAGAAGTTGATGAGCCTAGAGCCGGACAATCACAAGGGAGCGGCGCGCGGGCCGGAGGGTGAACCTCTGACCCTCGACGATTTGCCGCCCCCCGGAACTAAGCGCTGGGTCATCCGCCGAAAGGCCGAAGTGGTGGCCGGCGTACGCGCTGGGCTCATCACGCTGGATGAGGCCTGCCAACGTTATACGCTTTCGGTGGAGGAGTTTCTGTCTTGGCAGCGGCTGATCGACCGCCATGGCCTTCGCGGCCTGCGGGTGACGCGGCTGCAGGACTACCGCAGCGACGAACAGCCAGCCGGTAACCTGAGCTAAAAATCACGGCGAAAAGCCGGCGACCGACGCAGATAAGCAAAGGGCCGCGACCTCATGGGTTGCGGCCCTTTTGCTTGGTTTTACGGGGATCCTAGGAGCGCCGGCCGCGGGCGCGGCGGGCCTGGCGGAACTGCTCGGGCAGCGGCGAATTGCGTCCCGCCTCCCGGCGCTCGATATGACCCAGCTCGATGCGGGCCTGCGCCAAATCGGCCTGGGCGCGCGACAGCGCCCCATCGGCGTTGGCAATGGATTGCTCCAGCCGCGCGCGCCGGCCAGTGACGGCCGGATCGATGATGCCGCTTTGCTCCGGCGCCTGCAGCTGCAGAAGATCGCTGCGCAGGCGCTTGGCAAGGCGCTCCAATTCCTCGAGGTCCCGCTGTTTCTCGCGGCACAGCCAGCGGTGAACCCGAAGCATATGGTCAAGGGCAGTCACTAAGCTCTAACCCCTTTACCCGCGTGCCGTCTGACAAGGTTATCTTTCAGCAATCCTCCCGGCGGGCTTTCCGGACCATCAGCGAAAATCCGAAACCACGGATTAACCGCCGACGAATCAATAAGTTAAAGGGAGTATGCCGCTCCATTAGTTAAGCAAACGTGAACGCTCTTTTTAAACGATTGGACAACTTTTTTTTGACCGCGGTAAAGGTTTGTTAACTACCTAGGCGTCAAAGTGGTTAAAGGGTTAAGCTTTATCCACAGACTAACTGCCGGAGCGGGGCTCATGCGGGTACTACTCGTCGAAGACGATTCGAACACGGCTCAGAGCATCGAATTGATGCTCAAGTCGGAAAATTTCATTGTCGATTCAACGGACCTCGGGGAAGACGGTCTGGAGATCGGCAAGCTGTATGATTACGACATCATACTGCTCGACCTGATGCTTCCCGACATCGACGGCTACGAAGTGCTGCGGCGGCTGCGCCAGGCACGGGTCAATACGCCGATTCTGATCCTGTCGGGCCTCAGCGAGCTGGACAACAAGATCAAGGGTCTCGGCTTCGGCGCCGACGACTATCTCACCAAGCCGTTCGACAAGCGCGAATTGATCGCCCGCATTCAGGCGATCGTGCGCCGGTCCAAGGGCCACTCTGAACTCGGTGATCAAGACCGGCAAGCTGTCGGTCAATCTCGATACCCGGGTCGTCGAAGTGGAAAGCCAGCCGTTGCATCTCACCGGCAAGGAGTACGGCATCCTCGAGTTGCTGTCGCTCCGCAAGGGCACCACGCTGACCAAGGAGATGTTCCTCAACCATCTCTATGGCGGCATGGACGAGCCCGAGCTGAAGATCATCGACGTGTTCGTCTGCAAGCTGCGCAAGAAGCTGGCGTCGGCCACCGGCGGCGACAACTACATCGAAACCGTCTGGGGCCGCGGTTACGTTCTGCGCGATCCTTCCGAGGAAAAAGATACGGCCAAGCCGGCCGCCTAACCGCGGCCGAGAATTTCCGGCACAAAAATACCGGGGTCCGAATTCGGATCCCGGTTTTTTCTTGTCCGGATTTCGGCCCCTGAACGGGAGCCGCAAATGCGTGGGGATTACTGGCCGGGCTTGCGGACGAAGAGATCGTCGGCTTCCGCCATGATCGTCGCGGCCGCAGCACTGCTGCGTTTCTGCTTGCTCGCGGTGCGGCGCGCGGCGACGCGGGTGCGCTGGCGCAAGGCTTCGGCCAGGTAGTAGGCCGGTTCGATGACTTCGAGCTCCTGGCCGTTCACGGTGGCGAGGCCAGCGCGGCCGGCATGGAGATCGGCGTAGGACGTGTCGACAATGGCGCTGGTAACGGCGCCGATTTCCGCGGTCATCAGGCCGAGCCACTGGCCGTCGAACGACAGCACGATGATCGGCACCGGGCCTTTTTCCGGCAGCGCCAGGTCGCGATCGCAGGCCACCAGCGGCACCAGCAGTTCATCGATCTCAGCCATCCAGAGGGCGCGGCTGCTATCGATCGCCGCCACATCCACGTCGGCTACGCGGCCGACCTTGGAGATCTCGACGGTGCGGATGCGGCCATTGGCGCCGCTGAAAAGCTGCAAAGGCGCGCCGTCATCGAGCTGGGCTTCCGCCGCTTCCTCCAGCGCCTGCATCTGGGTTTTCACCGTCGGCACGGCGGGGACAGCTTCGACGATCTCCGCACCATTGTCGCCGCGGCGGTCGCGCAGGCGCACCACATTGCCGTTGGGAACGGCGGTTTCCTCCGAGATCGAGGCTGGCGCGCGGGTTGCCGCGTCGGCGGTCGGCTGGGCGCCGTTATCGACCCGCGGCCGGTTGGCCAGGACCTTCGGCTCGCTCGGCTGCCGCGCCGAGGATTTCGGCGCGCCGCTGCCGCGGGGCATGACCACCCCAAGGCCGCGCATGAGCTGGATCATCTCCGCCTGCGCCGCCATCAAATTGTTAACTGTGCTCAGCAGGTTTTCCAGGGTCTGGGCCTGGACCACCACGGCGCCGGCCATCAGGGGCGGCGCAGCGGGCGCCGGCGCGGCTTCCGCGGCCACGGGGGCGGCGGCGGGGGCGGCGGGCACTGGTGCGGGCTGGGTAGCCTCAGCCACTTGCGGCGCGGCCGCTTGGGGAGGCTGGGGCGCGGGTTCGGGCTTCGCCGCCGGCAGTGCGGCCTCAGGGGCAGCCTCGGCTGCCGGGGCCACCGCGGGCGGGGCTGGCGGCGCCGACGGGGCCTCTGTTACAGGCGCCGGGGCCGGCTTGGTCTTGGCGGACTTGGCCGGCTTCGCAGGCGGCACATCGTCCTCTTCGGCCTCGTCAGCAGGCGGTTTGGGCGCTTTAGCGGCCTTCACCGGCTTGGCGGGCGGCAATTCCTCTTCCTCGTCGGCATCGACCGGCGGCTTCGGCGGCGCCTTCGGCGCCCGCTTCGGCTTGGTCTCGAACGGACTCTTGTCGGGCTTGGCGTCCTTCGGCTCCCGGGCCGCGGGCTCTTTTGCCGCGGGCTCTTTCGCCACCGGCTCCTTCGCCGCCCTGGCTTCCTTGGCCTTCTGTTCCGCCTTGGACGCCTCCGGTCCGCCGGAGCGCTGCGCCAGGTCGCTGAGCAGCGCCCGCAGCACGCGCAGGGATTCCTTCACCGCAGGAATACGCTCCCAGGCGTCGGTGCCCTTCGACGAGCGCAGCTGGCTGAGCTGATCCACGGCCATGACCGCCATGGCATTCAGCGCCGGCAGGCCGAGAAAGCCCGACGTCTCGCGGATCGAGCTCATCAGACGCAACAGATTGTCGATGGCCTCGTGGTCGCCAGGCGATTTCTGAATCGCCGAAAAGCTGACCTCGCCCTCATCGAGGGATTGCGAGGTCTCGGCGATGAAAACATTTAGCAGATCGTCCATTCCACTCTACCGCGCCCGGTGTCCGCTGCCTCTGAGCGGGCAGCATCATGGCCAGCGCCCGCCGCCCCTCTGGGCGGCGGGCCCGGCCGAATGGCAGGCAGAATGGCAAATTGCCCTTAATATTGCGTGAAAATATCCGGCAGATGCGACAAAACCGCCGGAGTTTGAAAGCGTTAGGCCGCCAGTTGGGCCGTCAACATGATGCTGCCGGGGGCCCCCGGCGCCGCGTCGATTCGGCTGCCCATGGATTCCGCGATCCGCTGGCTGAAATAGCCATGCACGGTCTTGGCGGAGAGCGACGCGACGGCCACGGCGCCCTTCAGGACGCCCGCCAGGTCCTCGCTGATGCGCGCATCCTGGCCCGAGGCGGTGACGCGCAGGACCTGCCCGCGCGGCCCCGGCGCCACGCCCACGGCGATCGCGCCGCCGCGCGGCAGGAGATCGCCCGCCAGCACCACCATGTTGAGCAGCAGCTTGTTGGCGCCCGGCGGCAGCGCCGTTCCCGCCGGCAGGACCGGCCAGTTGAGGGTCATCTTGGTGCCCGCCAGGAAGCCGCCCGCCAGCGCCTTGGCTGCATCCCAGGCCAGGCCGGTATCCGAGCCGGCGGTGCCGTAGGACATGCGGAACAGCTCCAGCAGGGCCGAGGCCCGCCGCACGCAGTTCTGCGACAGCTGCAGCGCTTCCTTCGCCGTGTCGCCGCCGCCATCGTCTTCCAGAAGTTCGAGTCCGTTGCCGATCGCGCCCACCGGGCTGATGAGATCGTGGCAGATCTTCGATGCCATCAGCTCCAGCACCCTTAGGTCGACTTGAACGGCCATTGGCTCTCCCTCTATTCCTGCCGCCGGCACGATCAGGACCGGTCGTTTCGACTGCGCCGAAGCCGCGCTGCCGCCGCTCATTGAGCCGCCGCATCCCCCGCGCTAGCTTCGCCGCCGGAGAACCTATGCGGACTTCGCAGGGTCTTCAAGGAGCGAGCATGTGTCCGGAACCGCTGCAAACACTAACGCCCGGCGCCTATGTCGTTCATCCCGACCGGCCGGATTGGGGTCTGGGGCAGGTGCAGTCGGTGGTCGGCCGGCGCGTCACGGTTAACTTCGAAAATGCCGGCAAACTGCTGATCGACAGCGGCGTGGTGGCGCTGCGGGCGGTGGATCCCGGCGAACAAGAACCGGCAAATCCCGAAGGCAAAGATTAACGTCCAGGATCTTCGGCGATCGGCGCCGAATTGAATCTACGCGCGCGCGGCGCGCACTTCCTCAAGATCGGACTCCGCTGCCGCCGGGGACGAAGCCGGTGCAGCGATGACCGTGCGCTGCGGCGGGAAGGCGATGCGCACTGTCGTCCCCTGCCCCAGCGCGCTTTCAATCTGCAGGCGGCCGCTATGCAGTTCCACCAGCGCCTTGGTCAGCGGCAAGCCGAGGCCCGTGCCCTGATGCTTGCGCGTCATGATATCGCCGGCCTGGCCGAAGGGCAGCAGCACCTTGCCGAGATCGTCGGGCGCTATGCCGATGCCGGTGTCGCTGACTTCGATCTCCAGCGCGTTCGCTTCGGTCCAGGCGACGGTGAGGCTGACGCGGCCGCCCGAGGGCGTGAATTTCACGGCATTGTTGAGCAGGTTGAGCAGGATCTGCCGCAGACGCACTTCGTCGCCGCGCAGGCAGCGATCGCCGGCGACGACTTTCAGCCACAGCTCGACCCCGGCGGATTTGCAGAGCGGCGCCAGCAGCGCGGCGCAGGCCTGCACCACCTCCTGCATGTCCACCACGTCCTCGCGGATCTCCAGGCGGCCGGCCTCGGCCTTGGCCATGTCCAGCAGATCGTTCACCAGCTTCAGCAGATGGTTGCCGCTGTTGTGGATGTCGCCGACATAATCGCGGTAGCGGTCGGAGCCCAGCGGCCCTTGCGGCTCGGCGCGGAGGATCTCCGAGAAGCCGATGATTGCGTTCAGCGGCGTGCGCAGTTCGTGGCTGACATGGGCGAGAAAGGAGGATTTGGCGCGGTTGGCGCCCTCGGCGGCATCGGCGCGGTCGCGCAGATCGCCCATGAATCCCTGAAGTTTCCGCGCCATTTCCGAGAACCGCTTGGCGAGCTGGCCCACCTCGTCGCCGCTGGCGTGCAGATCCGGCAGGACGAACTGGCCTTCGGCGATGCTGACCGCCGCTTTCTTCAGGCGCCGGATCGGGGTGGCAATGGCGTTGGAGATGCGATAGCCGCCGAGCAGAGCCAGGGCGCCGGTGGCCAGCGCGATCAGCGTGGCGATCAGCACCTGGCGGCGGATCTGGGCACTGAGCTGTTCCTGGCGTTGCTCCAAGGCCGCCTTCTCGACCCGCAGCGCGCCGTCGATCAGCGTTTGGAAATTCCCGGCCATCTCGTCGAATCGCTGCCGCCAGTCCAAAATCGCCTCTGGCGAGGCCTTGCGGTCCACCAGCCGCAAAACCTGATAGGCTTCGCGCGAAAGATCGTCTTTCTGGATGCGCAGATCCAGGATCAGCCGATCCTCGGAGCGCGCGCGGATATCGCCGGTCAGCACGAATCGCGCCATGGCGCCGTCGAACTCCAGCAGATCGGCGAAGATCTCGTTGCGCTTGTCCAGCGAGAACGGATTGGGCGGATCGTCGGCCTCGCGCGCCACGGCGTTCAGCAGGGCGAAAGAGCCGATCGCCTCCGTGACTTTCAGGCTGGCGGACCGGATGTTCTCCAGGCTGCTGAGCACCGGGACGGTCTCGGTGCGCAGACTTTCGAGCTGCGCCATCAGGTGATGGGCGCCGTAGGAAGTCAGGCCCAGCGTGGCGACGATCGGCAGGCCCAGCAGAAAATAGCCCACGAAAATCTTGTCGCGAATACTGATGTCGCGCAGCCAACCCCGCCATCGTTCGAGAAGCTTCATCCGCCTCGCCGCGCCTCTTGCCGCCGTCAAATTCCCGGAAATCGCAGGCACGGCCTGCACCGGCGGGATGGCCGGTCATCCAGGTTAAGCCGATCGTCGTAAAGGCAACGTTAACCAGTCTCGGCAACGGGGCAATTATACGCCATTGCGCCGCCGAAAGCTGTTATCCGGATTGGTAAGGCGAGCCCCCAGGACGAATGCCGGCCGGATCAGGGGAAATTGCGCTTCCACACCTTGGCCAGGCGCGGCTCGGCATCGGCCGCCAGGGCAACGCCATAGAGCTTCGGGTAGTTCGCCTTGTACCATTCCCGCCGCGGCCGCCAGCGGGTGATGCTGGCGGCGAAGATATCCAGGGCGGAAAAGCGCGTGCCCAGGAACCAGGGCTTGGGCTTGATGCTCGATTCCACGATCTGCCAGGAGCGGCTCTTGTAGTTCTCGGTGCTGACCCGCAGTTCCTTTTGCGCAATCGAGTTGGCGACGAAGCGGCTGGGATCGTCGCCGACGGTGAACATAGGATAAATGTTGGCGACGATGAACACGAGCCAGCGCAGGAACGGATCGCGCGTCTTGTCGCCGGCCGGCGGCACCAGGCCCGCCTTCGGCGCCTGATCGCCGATATGCAGGGTGATGGCCGCGCTCTCCGTCATCACCTGGCCATCAGGCAGGATCAGCGTAGGCAGTTGCGCCAGCGGATTGAATTTTGCCAGCCGCTTGCGGTCGGCGGCGTTCTCCAGGGGATCGACGTCCTCGATGCGGTAGGGCAACCCGGCGAGATCGAGCTGCGCCTCGACGATGACCGAGCCCCAGCCGGCCTTGGCGTAGAGCGTATACATGGCAGCCTCACGATGAATGAATCTCCGCGCAGCTTCGCGCGGCAGCGGCTGTCAGACAAGGGCGGCGCTCAGGGCCCGCGATAGCCGAACTGCACGATGCGGTAGCGCATCAGCACATACATGACGGCGAAGATGGCGAAGACGACAAAATTCACCATCGACGCCAGCGCGAACAACTCCGGCCCGAGCCCGAATCTGAGCGAGCCCCAGGCGACCGATGGCAATGTTGGAATGGCGCCCAGATTGTAGAACGAGATCTCCAGATTGTTGAAGGCGAGGATGAAGCTGATCAGGAAGGCGCCGAACAGGCAGGGCCAGATGATCGGCAACGTGATCTCGAGGAAGCAGCGTACGGGGCCGGCGCCGAACACCATCGCCGCATCGTCCATCGCCCAGTCATAGCGCACGAGCTGCGACAGGATGATCAGGAAGGCGAAGGAGGTGCCGGGGATCGCATTCGCGGCAACGGCCGAATACATGTTGCCCGGCAGATCCAGCACCCGGGCATTGAAGGCAAGCGTGGAAATGCCGATGAGAAGGTCGGCGACGAACAGCGGCGCCAGGAACAGCAGCAGCGCCAGTCCCCGCCAGCGGGCGCGGTAGCGAAGAATCCCGATGGCGCCGCCGGTGGCCAGAAGCGTCGACAAGACAGCGCTGCCGATACCCAGGGTCAGGCTGTTGAAGAGAGCGCCGCCATAGAGCGAACTGGCGAACAGATCCTCGTACGATGTCGCCGAGAAGGCCGGCGGAAACGGCCAGACGATGTCCTGGGAGAACGATGCGAAGATGACGTAGAAGACCGGCGCGTAGAGGAAGACGTAGAGCGCGAACAGCATCACGCCCATGACAATACTGCCCCATCGCGTGCCCTGGCGGATCATTGGTTGATGACCCCGGTAAAGCCGCTGCGCTTGAGATCGATGGTGCGGCGCATCGCCAGGATCACCACCAGCGAGGCGAAGAACAGGAACACGCCCATCGCCGAGCCCAGGGCCCAGGTGCCGGTCTCGCCGAATTGCTGCGCCAGGCTCATGCCGAAGGAGGTTGCCTGCGGTCCGCCGAGGAAACGCTGGGTCACCGCCGAGGCGAGACAGGGGATGAACACCAGCACCAGGCCGATGGCGGTGCCGATCCAGTTCAGCGGCCAGGTGATTTCGATGAAGGCGCGCCAGGGATGGGCGCCATTGATCTTGGCCACTTCCAGCAATTCGAAATCGAAGTTCACCAGCGACAGATAGATCGCCGTCACCATGAACGGCACATAGAGATAGACCAGCCCGACACCGGCGGCGAACTGCGTGTACATCAGTGCGCTGATGGGAGGGATGCCGAATTCGCCAAGCGCCATGTTGATCAGCCCGATGGGACCGAACAGCGCCTGCAGTCCGGTGACGCGCAGGATGATGCCGGTGAAGAACGGCGCCGCCAGCAGCAATACCAGCAGCAGGCGGTAGCGGCCGCCATAGCGGGCGATGAAATAGGCAATCGGCCAGGCGATGACGAGGCAGGCCAGCGACACCAGCACGGCCGTGATCAGCGAGCGCAGGAAAAATGTGCGGTAGGCGGCCTCGCCCAGGAGCACGCGGTAATTGTCGAGATTCCAGTCGGCGTAGAGCTCGTAGCTTTCCGTGCGCCAGAAGCTGAACACGACGATGGAGAGCAGCGGCAGCAGCAGCGCGATGACGATGAACAGCGATCCCGGCCCGGCCAGGAACGCGAAGCGCCATTGCGGCCGGTGGGTCAGTCGGATCCAGCTATCCGCCGCCATCGCGCTAGACCAGAAATGTGGCGCCGCGGCTGGCGGGCCAATGCACGGTCACGGCCTCGCCGGGCTGCAGATGGAGCTCGCGCGGCGCGCCGCTGACGACGATTTCCGAACCGTCCTTGAGCAGCACGAGATAGTTCGCGATCTGGCCTTTGAAGATGATGTCGCGTAGCGTGCCGCCGATCGAGTTGAGACCAGCCTGTCCGATTCCACTATCGCCACGCGCGATCTCCAGGTCTTCGTATTTGATGGAGAAACGCGCGGCAGCGCCCGGCTGCCCGTTGCGCGGCGCCGGCACCGCAAGGGCCGTGCCTTTCCAGTTGAACTGCGCGATCCCGCCGGCGATCGCCTGCAGGCTGCCGTCGAAACGGTTGGCAT
>CAWFKD010000008.1:0-125537 GCA_963816235.1 uncultured Alphaproteobacteria bacterium
GCGGCGGCGAATCGCAAGAAAGTCCGGCTAATCAAGACGATGCCAAACTAGCCGGATCGAGGCGATAGAGCGAATGGCCGTAACGACGGATGCCCGACCGGGATGGCGCGATGCACTGCTTGCCTATCTGGATCGCCGGGTTGTCGCCCTGTTCTTTCTCGGTTTTGCCGCGGCCTGCCCTACCTCCTGGTGTTTTCGACGCTTTCCACTTGGTTGCGGGAGTTCGGCGTTGATCGCGCGACGATCGGATTCCTGAGCTGGGTCTCGACGTTCTATTCGATCAAGGTTCTTTGGGCGCCGATCGTCGACCGGCTGCCCCTGCCGATCCTGACCACCATATTCGGCCGCCGCCGCGGATGGATGCTGCTGGCGCAAACTGGCATCATCACGGGTCTTATCGGCATGGCCGTGGCCGACCCGAAGGAAGGCTTGTACTGGCTCGTCGCCTGCGCCTTGCTGGTTGCCTTCTCTTCCGCAGACTCAGGACATCGCCATCGACGCGTTTCGTATTGTTCGGCTCCGCCGATCTGCAGGGGCCGTTGGCCGGCAGCTACAATTTCGGCTACCGCGTGGCGCTTCTGGTCGCAGGTGCGGGCGCGCTATATATCGCCGAGTTCGAATCCTGGTTTTCCGCTTATGTCGGCATGGCCTTGCTGATGCTCGCAGGTCCATTGACCGTATTGTTGATCCCGCAGCCGAGAACAAGGTCGATCGCACCAGCCTCCTGCAGGAGGAACGTGTCGTCGCCTATATGGCGCGACTGCGGGAAATGCCGGCGCCGATCAAAATTGTTCCCGGCTGGCTATACGGAGCGGTGGTCTGCCCGTTCCTGGATTTCTTCCGCCGCATCGGCTGGTTCGCGCTGGTGATTTTGCTGTTCATCGGCATCTACAAGCTCAGCGACGTCATCATGGGCGTCATGGCATCGCCGTTCTACATCGATGCCGGTTCAGCAAGACCGATATCGCCAACGTGACCAAGCTCTACGGATTGCATCATGAGCGTCGCCGGCGGACTCATCGGCGGTTTGCTGGTAGCGCGTTGGGGCGTGGTCAAGCCATTGATCATCGGTGCAGCCCTGGTCGGTCTGCCCAATCTTCTCTTCGCGTGGCTGGCGTATCAGGGCATCGATCAGGTGTTCCTCACCATCCCGCCGCCGGAGCGGTCCCTGCCTTTGCCCTCCGGAAGCGCCCAGATCTGGCTGCTGGCGGTTGCCATCAGCGGCGATGATCTCGGCGGCGGAATCGCCGGCACGGTGCTCATCGGTTACCTCTTCCAGCCTGACCAGCACGGCATACACTGCGACCCAGTACGCCTTGTTCAGTTCATTCATGTCGCTGCCCGGCCGGTTCATCGGCGGTTGGTCGGGGGTCATGGTCGAGGATGTCGGCTATCGCGACTTTTTCGCCTGGACCGCGGTGATCAGTCTGCCCGCCATCGTCATCGCCATCTATCTTGCACAAAGGGAGCGGAGGCGAGACTCCAGGCCGGCGGTGCCGTAAGCTGTTGCGGCGCGACAGCGGGAGACGAGACCATGGACATCTCCAAGATTCCCATCGGCCGCAATCCGCCCTGGGACGTCAACGCCATCATCGAGATCCCGCTCGGCGGCGAGCCGGTGAAGTACGAGATCGACAAGGATATCCGGAGCCCTGTTCGTCGACCGCTTTCTGCACACGGCGATGACCTATCCGGCGAACTACGAATTCATTCCGCACACGCTCTCGGAGGACGGCGATCCCTGCGACATCATGGTGGTCGGGCCGACGCGGGTGGTGCCCGGCGTCATCATCCGCTCCCGACCCATCGGCGCGCTGCTGATGGAGGACGACAAGGGCCTGGACGAAAAGATCCTGGCCGTCCCCGTGGACGATCTGCACCCCTTCCACCGCGGCATCGTCTCCTACCGCCAGCTTCCGGAAATCCTCACCGAGCAGATCGCCCACTTCTTCACCCACTACAAGGACCTGGAGAAGGGCAAATGGTCCAAGGTCGGCCGCTGGGCCGAAGCGGAGGAGGCCAACAACATGATCGTCGAGGCGATCAACAGGGCGAAGGGGAAGTGAACGCGCTCCGCGACCGGATGGAGATCGCTGAAGGCGACATCACCAAGACCTTGTCGCCTCGCCCCACGAAGTGGGGAGAGGCATGCAACATCCGCGTCCAGCGGATGTTGCAGGTGAGGGGCCGGCGCCGGTGTATCCGCGCACCCAAGCTGCCGCCATTGGGTTAGATCGGAGGAAAATCGGCCTTTCTCGCGGGTTCAGCGCCATCAACGCTTGTGCGCCCATCTCTCACCCGCGCAACATTCGCTGAACGCGAACGTTGCGCCCCCTCTCCACAAGGGGAGAGGGGACAATCTCGTGTTTGAAGGGTCTAGTGCCTACTCCCCTCGATCCAGCGAATACCCCGCCGACCGCACGGTGCGGATCAGGTCGTATTCTTCCGGACCATTGAGGGCTTTGCGCAGCCGGCGGATATGCACATCCACCGTGCGCGGCTCGACATAGACGTCGTGGCCCCAGACCGCGTCCAGCAGCTGCTCCCTGTTGAACACCCGGCCCTGATGCTCCAGCAGGTGACGCAGCAGGCGGAATTCCGTCGGCCCCAGATGCACGTCGCGGCCCTTGCGGCGCACGCGGTGCGAGGCGAGGTCCATGGTAAGATCCTCGAACTGCATGGTCTCGCCGTTGGTCGAGGGCCGGCTGCGGCGCAGCACCGCGCGCACCCGGGCGATCAGCTCGCTCGGGCTGAACGGCTTGGTGACATAATCGTCGGCGCCGCTGTCCAGGCCGCGCAGCTTGTCGCCTTCCTCGCCGCGGGCGGTCAGCATGATGATCGGTACGCCGCGGGTCTCCGGCATGCGCCGCATCTGCCGGCAGACTTCCAGTCCCGACAGCAGCGGCAGCATCCAGTCCAGCAGCACCAGGTCCGGCTTCTGCTCCCGCGCCACCAGCAGCGCTTCCTCGCCGTCGCCCGCCTCGGCCACCCGGAAGCCTTCCCGCTCCAGATTGTAGCGCAGCAGCGTCACCAGCGCCGTTTCGTCCTCGACCACGAGTACGGTGGGGTTCATGGTGTCGGCTCTCCGCCCAATTCACCTGCGCCTGGGCCAGCACGATGTTGGTCGTGTCGGCCTTCGGCCGCGCGCTGTCGATCGGCCGCCCCAGCACCAGGAAGTGAATATCCTCGGCCACATTGGTGGCGTGATCGCCGATGCGCTCGATGTTCTTGGCGATGAACAACAGATGGATCGACGGCGTGATGTTGCGCTGATCCTCCATCATGTAGGTGAGCAGCTCGCGGAACAGGCTGGTGTACATCTCATCCACCTCCTCGTCCCGCTGCCAGGCCGCCACCGCCTTGGCCGCATCCTGCGCGGTATAGGCGTCTAGGATCTCCTTGATCATCTCCTGCACCAGCTTGGCCATGCGCGGGATGGCATAGACCGGCTTCACCGGCGGGAACTGCGCCAGCGCCACCGCCCGCTTGCTGACGTTCTTGGCGTAGTCGCCGATACGCTCGAGGTCGCTGGATATCTTCAGCGCCGAGACGATGTGCCGGAGGTCGTTCGCCATCGGCTGGCGCAGCGCCAGCAGCCGGATCACCAGGTTGCTGATCTGCTCCTCCAGTTCGTCGATTTTCTTGTCGTCGGCGATAACCTGCGTCGCGGCCATGCTGTCCCGCCGCACCAGCGCATCGACGGCCTTCTGCAGCTGCGCTTCCACCAGGCCGCCCATCTGGGCGATCGCCTGGCGCAGCCGCTTCAGCTCCTCGTCGAACGACTTGACGATATGTTCCTTGCCGATCGCCATTGCCATGTCAGCCATTGTCGGTCCTCCGCTCAGCCGAAGCGGCCGGTGATGTAGTCCTGCGTGCGCTCGTCGCGCGGATTGGTGAAGATCTGCTCCGTGTCGCCCTGCTCCACCAGCACGCCGAGATGGAAGAAGGCGGTGCGCTGCGACACGCGCGCGGCCTGCTGCATGGAATGGGTGACGATGACGATGGTGTAGTTCTCCTGCAGCTCGTCGATCAGCTCCTCGATGCGCGCGGTCGCGATCGGGTCGAGCGCCGAGCACGGCTCGTCCATCAGGATCACTTCCGGGTTGACGGCGATGGCGCGCGCGATGCACAGGCGCTGCTGCTGGCCGCCGGACAGGCCGGTGCCCGGCTCGTGCAGCCGGTCCTTCACCTCGTTCCAGAGGCCGCGCGCGCTCCAGGCTGCGTCTGCGACGATCTCGTCCAGCTCCGCTCTGGCGCTGGCGATGCCGTGGATGCGCGGGCCATAGGCGACGTTGTCGTAGATCGACTTCGGGAACGGGTTCGGCTTCTGGAACACCATGCCGATGCGCGCGCGCAGCTGCACCACGTCGAGACTTCGGGTCGTAGATGTCCTCGCCGTCGAGCTTGATCTCGCCGGTGACGCGGCAGCCGTCGATCACGTCGTTCATGCGGTTGAGGCAGCGCAGGAAGGTCGACTTGCCGCAGCCCGAGGGGCCGATCAGCGCGGTCACCTGATGCGGCGGGACATCGAGGTCGACGTCGATCAGCGCCTGCTTCGGCGCCGTAGAAGACATCGACGTTGCCGCGCCGCATCTTCGGTCGCGGCCGACGCCGGCCTCCATGGGCTGCCGACGGCGCCATGCCGACAGCCGTGTACTGCATGAGTTTTTTGGGCCACCATCGTCTGCTCCTCGTCTCCTACCAGCGTCGTTCGAAACGGCGGCGCATGACCACCGCCGCGCATTCATGAGCACCAGGAACACCAGCAGCACCATGATGCCGGCCGCGGTGCGCTCGACGAAGCCGCGCTCCGGGCTATCGGCCCAGAGATAGATCTGCACCGGCAGCACGGTCGCCGGATCGGTCGATCGATCTCGGAACGTCGACGATGAAGGCGACCATGCCGATCATCAGCAGCGGCGCCGTCTCGCCGAGGGCGCGCGCCATGCCGATGATCGCGCCGGTCATGATGCCCGGCATCGCCAGCGGCACGCACGTGATGCAGCACCGACCTGCATGTCGGACGCGCCGACGCCGAGCGCCGCCTCGCGGATCGAGGGCGGCACCGCCTTCAGCGCCGCGCGGGTGGCGATGATGATGGTGGGCAGGGTCATCAGCGCCAGCACCATGCCGCCGACCAGCGGCGCCGAGCGCGGCAGGCCGAAGAAGCCGAGCAAGACTGCGAGGCCCGAGCAGGCCGATAGACGATCGACGGCACCGCCGCCAGATTGTTGATGTTGACCTCGATCGAGGTCGGTCCAGCGGTTCTTGCGCGCGAACTCCTCGAGATAGACCGCCGTCGCCACGCCGAGCGGGAAGCGACAGCAGCAGCGTGATCGACATGGTGAACAGGCTGCCGACGATGGCGCCGCCAGATGCCCGCTTGCTCCGGGCTCGCGGCTGTCGCCGGTGGTGAAGAAGATTGGTGTTGAAGCTCTGCCGCGTGAGTCCCTGGGCGCTCAGGGCATCGAACCAGGCGATCTGCCGGTCGTCGATCGGCCGCTCCGCCTGCGCCACGTCGCGGCGGATATGGCCCTTGTCCAGCATGTCCAGATCGTCGGACGCCGCCAGCCAGAGCCGCGCCGTTCGTACCGATCAGGCCGGATCGGCGATCACCGCGCTGCTGCAGCTCGTAGGCGGCGCTGCTGAGCCGATCAGGCCGGCCAGCGCCCGGCGGTCGGTGACGGGCGGTGACCTCCGGAAACAGTGCCGCGCAGCGCCGCCTTGATCACGGCCGGATAGTCGGCCTTGGCCAGCGTCGCGGGATCGCGAGTCCCGGCGGGATCGATCACCTGCGGGATCGAAGCTGACGTCGAGCGCGATGCGGGTCTGCCAGAAGGCGCTGTAGCCCTTGAGCACGATGCTGCGCCACGAGGAACGCCAGCATGAACACGGCAAAGCCGATCGCCAGCAGGCCGTAGAAGCGGAACCGGCGTTCCGCCGCATAGCGGCGGCGGATCGCGGTTCGGCCGAGCCGCCGCGCACGCGGACGCGGAGTGGCAGCGGGCGAGCACGGCGTCAGTCATATTTCTCTCGATAGTTGCGCACGACGATGAGAGCGATGACGTTGAGCACCAGCGTGACCGGCGAACAGCAGCAGGCCGAGCGCGAAGGCGGCCAGGGTCTTCGGCGCTGTCGAATTCCTGATCGCCGACCAGCAGGGTGACGATCTGCACCGTCACCGTGGTCACCGCCTCCAGCGGGTTGGCGGTCAGATTGGCGGCCAGGCCCGCCGCCATCACCACGATCATGGTCTCGCCGATGGCGCGGAGATCGCCAGCAGCACGGCGCCGACGATGCCGGGCAGCGCCGCCGGGATCACCACCTGCCGGATGGTCTCGGACTTCGTCGCGCCCAGCGCGTAGGATCCATCGCGCAGCGCCTGCGGCACCGCGTTCATGACGTCGTCGGACAGCGAGGAGACGAAGGGGATGATCATCACGCCCATGATGAGGCCGGCCGCCAGCGCGCTTTCCGACGCCACATCCAGCCCCACGGCGTCGCCCAGCTTGCGCAGGAACGGCGCCGATGGTGAGGGCGGCGAAGAAGCCGTAGACCACCGTCGGGATGCCGGCCAGGATCTCCACCAGCGGCTTGAAGACCGCGCGCAGCCGCGGCGTCGGCATAGTCGGACAGGTAGACCGCGATCATCAGGCCGATCGGCACGGCGACCACCATGGCGATGAAGGTGATCAGCAGCGTGCCGTCGATCACCGGCATGGCGCCGAAGCTGCCGGACGAGCCGACCTGGTCGGCGCGCATCGCCGTCTGCGGGCTCCATTGCAGCCCGAACAGGAAGTCGGTGATCGGGACTGCGGGCGAAGAAGCGCAGGGATTCGAACAGCAGCGACAGCACGATGCCGATCGTGGTCAGGATCGACAGGCGTGGACAGCACGATCAGGATGCCGAGCACGATCCGCTCCACGCGGTTGCGCGAGCGCGGAATTGCGCGGCGATGCGGCCGCGACCCAGGCCAGGCCGGCGATGCCGATGACGCCGAGGGCCAGCGCCAGCGCCAGCGCGCCCAGGCGCGCCAGGCCACCAGCCGAGGTCTGCGGCGCCGGTCTTCACGCCATCGGTCGCCTGGCTGACGGCGCCGGCGATGATGCTGCCGCATTCGCTCAGGATCAGGGACAGTTCGTTCTCGTCGAGACTCGCCGACCACGCTCGGGCGGCAGCTCGCCGATGGTCAGCTGAGCGCAGCACCACCGGCTCCACCGACAGCCAGCAGCGCCAGGATCAGCAGCGCCGGCAGGCCGCACCAGAGCGCGACGTAGAAGCCCGTGATAGTCAGGCCGGGAGTGCAAGGCCGCGGACCGCCGCCGGCCGTCAGGGCCGAGGCACGCCGCGGCCGAAGCATATAGGCCGCCATCATCAAGCCCAGCATCGCCAGCATCGTCACGCTGTGGATCAGGCTCGAACGATCCACCAGCGCGGCGTAGGACGTCGCCCGGGCGTTGTCGCACTGCTCGCCGCGCCCGCCGGGACCAACGCCGCCGCCAGTGCCGCTCGATCTGCTGGCGTTCGCTCGGGGTAGCGGCACCAGACCCTTGTCGGCCAGATAGCCGTCGGCGCCGATCGCGCGCTCGCTCGGTAAACTCGCCACGATATTCGCGGATGCCCGGCACGACGCCGCGATGGGCGTTCTTCACGTAGATGTAGAGCTCGCGCGCCACTTCGTACTGGCCTGCCGGCGATGGCGTCATAGCTGGGCGCCACGCCGTCCATCGAAGCGCCGCTTCAGCTTGTCGCCGTTCTGCTCCAGGAAGCAGTAGCCGAAGATGCCGAAGCGCCGCCGCGATTGGCCTCCAGCTTCTGCACGATCAGATTGTCGTTCTCGCCGGCGTCGATATAGGCGCCGTCCTCGCGCATGGTCTGGCAGGCGGCTTTCTTCGCGTCGCCCGTGCAGCGCCGCGATCTCCGGGAACAGCTCGCAGCCCTTGTCCATCACCAGCTCGACGAAGGCATCGCGGGTGCCCGAGGTCGGCGGCGGGCCCAGCACTTCGATGCGTTCCGCCGGCAGCGACGGATCGATCTCGTTCCAGGACCTGTAGGGATTGGCGACCAGCGCGCCGTTCACCGGCACTGTCTTGGCCAGCGCCAGCCAACAGTTGCGCACCGTACAGGCTGAACGGCGCGCCGGCTTTCGACTGGCCAGGACGATGCCGTCATGGCCGATCGGCATCTCGGTGATCTCGCCAACGCCGTTCTTGGCGCAGGTCTCGATTTCGCTGTCCTTGATCTTGCGCGATGCGTCGGCGATGTCCGGGCGTCGCTTCGCCGACGCCCTCGCAGAACAGCTTGAAGCCGCCGCCGGTGCCCGGTCGCTTCGACCACCGGCGGACTTTCAGCCGCCTTGCTGGCCAACGTTCTCGGCGACCGTGGTGGCGAACGGATAGACCGTGCGAGGAGCCGACGATGTGGAGTCTGTCGCGCGCCAGGGCCGGCGGGCGGCGATGACCAGCAGGCGGCGGCCAGAAGCGCGAACTGCCAAGGCCGAACCGCGGTTCATGCGCAGAGAGCCGCTCCTCGTCTGGTTCATGCCCGCTCCATTTACGACGTTTATATGACGTTTTATGACAGCAGGGAATGATGAACAATCACGGTCCGCAGGAGGTTAGGCGACTGCCGGGCCGCCGCGGAGACGCCGCCGGAAGGCGGCCGGTCGGCTTTAGTTCGTCATCGGCGTGCAGCGCCATCGCCTGGCTGGCAACGACCTGGCTGCGCTCGCCGGACGGCAGCGGTGATCAGGCCCTTGTCGGCCAGATAGCCTTCCTCGCCCGTGGCGCGGTCGCTCACATACTCGGCGACGAATTCGCTGCATGCCGGGGATGACGCCGACATGGGCGTTCTTCACATAGATGTAGAGCGCGCGGCCGACTCGGATAGGACTTGTCGGCCACGGTCTCGAAGGTCGGCGCGACGCCCTCGATCCTGGCGAGCCCTGCAGCTTGTCGGCGTTCTCTTCCAGGAAGCGAGTAGCCGAAGATGCCGAAGGCGTCCGGGTTGGCTTCCAGCTTCTGCACGATCAGATTGTCGTTCTCGCCGGCTTCGACATAGCCGCCGTCCTCGCGGATCGGACTGGCAGACCGCCTTCTTGGCGTCGCCTTCCAGCGCCTTGATCTCCGCGAACTCACCGCAGCCCTTGTCCATCACCAGCTCGACGAAGGCGTCGCGGGTGCCGGAGGTCGGCGGCGGGCCGAGCACTTCGATCGTCTGCGTTCGGCAGGCCGGATCGATCTCGTTCCAGGTCTTGTAGGGATTGTCGACCAGCTTGCCGTCGACCGGCACCTGCTTGGCCAGCGCCAGGAAGATCTGCTTGCGGGTCAGGTTGACCGCCGGGCCCGACTTGGAATTGGCGAAGCACGATGCCGTCATAGCCGATCAGGATCTCGGTGATCTCGGTGACGCCGTTCTTCTTGCAGGTCTCGACTTCGCTGTCCTTGATCTTGCGCGAGGCGTCGGTGATGTCGGGCGTGATCGTCGCCGACGCCGGCGCAGAACAGCTTGATGCCGCCGCCGGTGCCGGTCGATTCGACGACCGGGCGTCTTGAACTTGCCGCCCTTGCCGAACTGCTCGGCGACCGCGGTGGTGAAGGGAAACACGGTCGACGGAACCGACGATGTGGATCTGGTCGCGCGCCTGGGCCGGGCCGGCCAGGGCCAGCCTGGCAAGCGCGGCGAGGGCAATGGACGTATCTTCATAGTCCGTCTCTCCGCTTGTTGGCGACCTCGGATGGGACCGGCAGACGCCGGTTTCCCGCCGCGCAGCCGGAAACTATCCGTGGCGGCAAGCCTAGGAGATTACGGTAGCTTTCACGAAGACTGATGCTACGGCTGAGATGATCGGTTCTATGCCATGATCACCGGCGAAAACGCTGCAGGATAGACCGCTACAGTCGCTGTCTTCACAGCATGTGCCGGATCTATTGTACACCGTCCGATGTCGCGACAGGATTCACCGGCGCCTCTTCGGCCGCGGCAGATAGACGGTGAAGAATGCTGCCCTTCGCCCGGCTCGCTGTCGATCTCCAGCACTGCCGCGGTGGCGGTTCACGACGTGCTTGACGATGGCGAGGCCCGAGCCCGGTGCCGCCGAGATCGCGCGAGCGCGCGGCGTCGACCCGGTAGAAGCGCTCGGTCAGGCGCGGCAGATGCTCGCGCGCGATGCCCTCGCCGTGGTCGGCGACCGCGATGGCGATCGCGCGCGGCCCTGGCAGGCGCAGCCCGGCAGCACGTCGTCCTTGGCATCTCCACCGGCTCGGCGATGCGCGCCGCGCTCACGCGTCACCGCGCGTGCCGGGCCGGCCGTATTTGATCGCGTTGTCGATCAGGTTCTGGAACACCTGGGTCAGCTCGTCGGCATCGCCGATGACGGCGGCAGATCGGCGAGGCGGTGCGCCGCGCGGTCGGCGATCGCGCATAGTCTGCGCATCTGCTGCCGCAGCGACAGCGCATCGGCGACGCGCGCCGAGGATCTGGCGCCAGCTCGAGCCGCCGGACGGCCGCGCATGCTCGTTCAGCTCGATGCGGGACAGCGACAAGCAGGTCGGCGACCAGGCGGGTCATGCGCGCCGGCCTGCTCCTGCATGATGCCGAGGAAGCGCTCGTGCGCCGCGCGGTCGTCCTTGGCCGGTCCGCGCAACGTCTCGATGAAGCCCGATCAGCGTCGCGATCGGCGTCTTCAGCTCATGGCTGACATTGGCGATGAAGTCGCTGCGCAGCCGGTCGGCGCGCTTGATCCGCGTCAGGTCCTGCAGCATCAGCAGCGCCACCGTGCCGTCGGCGATCGGCCGCGCCAGCGGCTCCACCTGGGCGCTGAAGCTGCGCTCCACCGGCACCGGCAGGGTGAACTCCACCATGCGGCTTTCGCGGCTGGCAAAAGCCGATGTCACCGCCTCGGTCACCGTGGGATTGCGCAAGACCTCGAACAGCTCGCGGCCGCCGATGTTCGGACCCAGGAGCCCATTGGCGGCGCGGTTGGCGCGGACGATGCGGCGCTGCTCGTCCAGCATGATCAGGGGATCGGGCAGGCCGGAGATCACCGCCTCGTTCGCCGCCACCAGCGCCTCCAGATCGCGCCGGCGCTTGGCCCAGGCGCGGCCGGAGCCGGCCACCGCCTGGGACAGTTGCCGGGTCGCCTCCAGAGCGGTGTCCGGCAACCGCGGCGGCACATTGCCGGGATCGTCGCCGTCGGCCGCCAGCCGCTGCAGATAATGTGCGATGTGGCCCAGCCGGCGCAGGTGGGAACGGATCAGGAGGCCCAGGGTTAAGGCCACCAGGAGAACCGCGCCACCGGCCGCCATCCAGGAAATCCAGCCCATGACCGCAAAGGCCGCCAGCACGGCCGCTGCCGGCGCCGTCAGGACTGCCGATACGGCCCAGAAATTTCGCGGGAACAGGGGATCCGGATTTATGTCCGCCAGCTTAATCGCTTATTCAGGTTCGGTTCAGAGCCAATAAGCCAGGATGCATGTTAACGCCTGCAGCCGCCAATATTGCCCGTGCAACGAATGACATGTTACGGTTTGGCTGTCTCGGCGTCACGAACGGCCGCAGATGAAGGGAAATTCCGCACATGAGACTAAAGTCTTTGCTGATCGCCGGCGCCGCCGCATTTGCGATCGTCACCGGCCCCGCCTTGGCACAGGACGGCACCACGAAGTACCAGCAGTGGCAAGGCTACAACTCCGAGAACATGCAGGATTTGATCAACCAACTCGACGAGCTGATCGACCAGGCGGAGACCGACCGCGCCGCCGATCCGCAGTTCCTGAAGGACCTGCGCGGCGTGCTGGCACAATACAGCGCACCTTCAGCGCCGAAATATGTCGCCTTGTTGTTCGACGATTTCCGCGACGGCAACTACACCCAGAATCCCACCTGGACCGTCACGTCGGGGACGTTCAAGGTGGATAACAAGGGCAGCTTCACCGGCCTGCGCAGCACGATCTATCCGCCGGGCACGCAGCCGGGCCAGACCAGCACCGGAAATCCGGCGCTGGATATCCTGGGCGCCATCCTGAACCAGCCGCAGCAGCAGAACGCTAGCACCGCGCAATACGCGGCCCTCTATACACCGGTGAAGGTCAGCAACGAGTTCCGCATCAAGTTCGACTTCGCCTCGACCGAACGGTTCGGCCGCATGGACTTCGGCGTCTACCAGGGTTCCGGCGGCAGCAACGCCTACCGCCTCGCCTATCTGCCGAACCAGAAGGACTTGCTCAAGCTCGTCCGCCTGACCTCCAAGGGTGCGGTCGTCATCGCCTCCTCCAAGACGACGCTCAGCCTCGAGAACAACCGCCGCCACCTCTTCGAATGGACCCGCGACAAGAACGGTGTCATGAGCGTGGCCCTGGATGGACAGGAAGTCATGCGCGTCACCGACAAGACCATCACCAAGCCGTTCGACGGCCTGCTCTTCGTCAATGGCGGCGGCAGCTACTACATTCGCTCGGTCAGCGTCGAAGGCCTGAAGCCGCAGACCTAGGCGAAGCCGCAGTTTCAAAAGAATCCCCTTCTCCCCTTGGGGAGAAGGGGCAGGGGATGAGGGGTCTAGTCGTGGTAGCGCACTCATCGAATTTCCGCCTCTCCGATTTCCAATGGCGGCCGGATGTTTGCCGATCTCATCCGTACCATGACTGCGTAGAGCGAAGAGTCTTGACGCGTTTGCGCGCGAAAACCCCTCACCGCTGCCCCTCTCCCCCAAGGGGAGAGGGATTGGGTGTTATTGGCAGTTAAGCTCCATTGCGACGGCCAGGACCACATTCCTGCGCCGGTCTCCTCCAAATCTGCTATGATGTATATCCGCGGCCGCATCCAGCGGCCGCCTTGATTTTGGACACCGTCTATCGGAATACCGTATGCGCCACCGTCCCCGCTGGACGGCTGCCACGGGGTTGCCTGATCTCATTTCCCGCTGGACATGGGGTCCATCGCTCGGATTCGACCTTGCCGCTGGAGGCGTCCAGCGGAAGGACCCGATCGGTGCGTATTCAGGCGAGCTTCAGTGCAGCGGCGCGCCCGCCGGAGCGGCCGTTACCGTCTCCCGGATGGCGGTCGCCTTTCGCCGCTTCGTCACCGCCCCTCGTCCGCCGCGCGTGGCGTTGAAAAGGTCGAGCTCATCCAGCTCATGGTCGGAAACCGGCGCCAGGGCCAGGTCCGTGTAGTCGGCCTGCCGCTCCGCTTCCCGTTTCACCTTCCGGGCCAGGTTCAGTATCCAAGCCAGCCAGTAGCCGGTCCGCGCGACGCTCAACAGCGATCCGGCAATGTGCCTGCTATAGAACGCAAGCGGGCTTTCGGCGGGGAATGAGGCCCGCCGGTCGCGGCGATGCCTGATGCGGAACAGCCCGCCATCCAGGGGATGCACGCCCTCATAGCGGATCATCATGTAGAACCAGAGCAGGTCGAAAGCGGTGTCTTCCACATCGCCGCCATAAGCGGCCACCCGGCGCAGGATCGTCGCCATGTGGCGCGGCTCATAGAACCGCCGCCAGGCCTCCAGATAGGCCTCGTCCCATTCCTGGTCCGTCATGAGCGGGTGATGGGACACCCGGTGATGGGTGTCATACTTGTTCATGTCCGGATCCATCCAGATGCCGTTCTTGTGCAGCGTCTGATGATCCTCGGATCCCGGCAGCGGCGTCAGCACGAACAGATCGAGGATATCGATCGGCAATTCCTTCTTGATGACCTCGATATCCCGCAGGACCGTCTCCTTGCGGTCATTGGGAAAGCCGATGATGTAGCCGGCATAGATGATGATGCCCTTGCTCTTCCACATCTGCAGCATCCGCCGGTACTCGGTGATGTTGTTCTGGCGTTTTTTCGAGGCGGCAAGATTGTCGGGGTTGATATTCTCCAAACCGATGAAGACCCGCACCACGCCGGCGCGCGCCGCCTTGTCGATGAAGTTCGGGATGCGGTGACACAGGACGTCCACCTGGATGGTGAGGCGGCATTCGATGCCCTCGTCCTCCCTCAGGCGAATCAACCGGTCGAACAGCGCCTCCCAATCCTTGTTGCGGGCGAAGTTGTCGTCGGTGACGAAGAACCAGTCGATGCCCTGGGCATGATTGCTGCGGACGATCTTTTCCAAATCGTCGGCGGTGCGATAGCGGCTCTTGCGCCCCTGCACATTGATGATGGTGCAGAAGGAACATTGGAACGGGCAGCCGCGGCCCAGATCGAAGCTGGACAGCGACCGCAAGGTGCGTCGCACATGGTCGCGGGCCAGCATCGGTGTCGGCTCACCCATCAGGTTCGGAAGGTCGGCCATGAAATTGTAGAGCGGTTTCATTTCGCCGCTGTAGGCATCGCGCAACACCATGTCCAGCCGATGCTCCTCGGCTTCGCCGGCGAACAGGCTGATACCCAGCGCCTGTGCCTCTTTCAGATCGTCGGGCATCTCCGGCAGCATCGACAGGCAACCGGAAACGTGGAAGCCGCCGATGCAGACCGGCATGTTGCTTTCCCGGAAACGGCGCGCGAGATCGACGGCGCGCGGATACTGGTTCGACTGCACGCCGACCATGGCGATGAGGCCGCGGCCGCCATCGGACTCGATCATTCGGATGATCTTGTCGGGCTTAATCCGGCAGTTCGTCTCGTCGAAGGTGTGAAGCTGGATATCGACGTCGTCGCCGAGACCTTTCCGATCCCGGAAATCGGCCGCCAGGCCGTTGAGGCAGGCCATGGTGTTCGAGGGGATTGCCGACCGGAGCCACCGAATCGGATAGCCGTCGCCGCCATAGTGCGTCGGCTTGATCATGACAAAATGAAAGACTTTGCGTTTGTTAGCTGCGACTCTCATCAGAGAATGTCGGAATAACTAACCGCCTCACCTCGCTCATTTATGCCGCAACGAAGTATTCAGGCTACCGCCGATAGTCATCCGGAACAAGCAGCTTGCCCTTACCGCCTCGCGTCGAAAGCGGCGATGGCGGCGGCGGTTACCAGGTCGGACACCGTGGCGCCAGGCTGAACGATCTGCACCGGTCGGCCCAGGCCGATGAGGATCGGGCCGATCACCGTGCCGCCGCCGAGCTGCTGCAGCAGCTTGGCCGAGATGTCGGCGCTGTGCAGCGCCGGCATGATCAGCACGTTGGCGGCCCCGGTCAGGCGGCAGAAGGGATAGAGCTCGCGCATCAGCTGGAAGTCGAGCGCCACATTGGCCTGCATCTCGCCGTCATACTCGAAATCGATATTGCCGCGGCCCATCACCTTGCGCTGGTCGAGTTCGTCGACCGCATCGCGGATCCGCTCCGCCTTCTCCCGCAGCGGATTGCCGAAATTGGAGAAGGAGAGCAGCGCCACGCGCGGCTCATGGCCGACTGCCGCGCCTTCGGCCGCCGTCTGCACGGCGATGTCGGCCAGCTCCACCGCTGTTGGCAGCTCGTGCACGGAGGTGTCGGCAATGAACACGGTGCGGCCCTGGGCGAGGATGATGGAGAGGCCGAAGACGCGCCGGTCCTGAGGGATCGATCACCCGCGTCACTTCCTCAAGGTGGTATGGAAGCTGCGGGTCAGGCCGGTGACCATGGCATCGGCATGGCCCTGTGCCACCATGCAGGCGGCGAACACGTTGCGGTCCTGGTTCACCAGGCGCTGGCAGTCGCGGAACAGGAAGCCCTTGCGCTGCAGCCGCGTGTAGAGGAAGTCGGTGTACTGCTTGTTGTGCTGGACAGCCGGGCGTTGTGGATCTCGAGGCCCTCGGCGCCGGCCAGGCCAAGACGTGCGGATCGTCTCGACGATGCGCTCCTCGCGCCCGATCAGGATCGGCGCGCCGTAGCCCGCATGGCGGAAGGCGATCGCGGCGCGGATCACCTTCTCCTCTTCGCCCTCGGCGAACACCACGCGCTTGGGATGATCGCGCACCTGGTCGAAGATGAGCTGCAGGCCCACGGCCGTGGGATCGAGCCGCGCTGCAGAGCTCGATCTTGTAGCCGTTCGATGTCGACGATCGGCTGGCGCGCCACGCCGGTCTCCATCGCCGCCTTGGCGACCGCCGTCGGAATGGCGGAGATCAGGCGCGGATCGAACGGCACGGGGATGATGTATTCCGGCCCGTAGCGCAGCCGCCGGCCGGCATAGGCGGCGTCGACCTCGTCCGGCACGTCCTCGCGCGCCAGGGCCGCCAGCGCCTCGGCGGCGGCGATCTTCATCGCGTCGTTGATGGTGGAGGCGCGCACGTCGAGCGCGCCGCGGAAGATGTAGGGGAAGCCCAGCACGTTGTTGACCTGGTTCGGATAGTCGGACTGCGGCCGGTGGCGACGATGGCGTCGGCGCGCGACCGCTGCGCACCTCCTCGGGCGTGATCTCCGGATCGGGATTGGCCATGGCGAAGATGATCGGCTTCGCCGCCATGCTCTTGACCATCGCCTGCGGTCACCGCGCCCTTGGCCGACAGGCCGAAGAACACGTCGGCGCCCTCCATCGCCTCGGCCAGGGTGCGCGCCTTGGTCGGCACCGCATGGGCCGACTTCCACTGGTTCATGCCCTTCGGTGCGGCCCTGGTAGATGCACGCCCTTGGTGTCGCACAGGATGACGTTGCTGTGCGGCAGGCCCATGGCCTTGATCAGCTCGACGCAGGCGATGGCGGCGGCGCCGGCGCCGTTGACCACCATCTTGATGTCGCTTGATCTTGCGCCCGGTCAGATCGCAGCGCGTTGATCAGCCCGGCGGCGGCGATGATCGCGGTGCCGTGCTGGTCGTCGTGGAACACCGGGATGTCCATCAGCTCGCGCAGCCGCTGCTCGATGATGAAGCATTCCGGCGCCTTGATGTCCTCGAGGTTGATGCCGCCGAAGGTCGGGCCGAGATAGCGCACGCAATTGATGAACTCGTCGACGTCGTTGGTGTCGACCTCGAGGTCGATGCCGTCGATGTCGGCGAAGCGCTTGAACAGCACCGCCTTGCCTTCCATCACCGGCTTGGAGGCGAGCGCGCCGAGATCGCCGAGGCCGAGCACGGCCGTGCCGTTGGAGATCACCGCCACCAGGTTGCCCTTGGCGGTGTAGTCGTAGACGGGTCGGGGTCCTTGGCGATGCGCAGGCACGGCACCGCGACGCCGGGCGAATAGGCCAGCGACAGGTCGCGCTGGGTGGTCAGCGGCTTGGTGGCGCGAATCTCGATCTTGCCGGGCCGCCCGCTGGCATGCAACAGCAGGGCCTCTCTTCCGAAGGTCCCGTCGGTTGTCAGCCATCTTTCCGCCTGCCGCCCCTTGTGAATGCCGAGTGCGATATTGTTTTGGTTGAAGATTCTCTGCCGACAGGCTGGCACGAAACGGAGCGAAAGGGAAGGCGGCCAAGGCCATGGCGGCCAATGCTGGATTGGTCGGAATTAATGGGTTAGGCCCCGAGCATGAATGCTGAACTCCAGCCTGCCGCCATGATCGCCGCACCCGATGCGGCTGCCGCTGCCACGCCGCTGATGGCGCAGTATCTGGCGATCAAGCGGGCCCATCCCGACTGCCTGCTGTTCTACCGCATGGGCGATTTCTACGAGCTGTTCTTCGACGACGCGGTGAAGGCGGCGACGGCGCTCGACATCGCGCTCACCAAGCGCGGCCAGCATAGCGGCGAGGACATCCCGATGTGCGGCGTGCCGGTCCATGCCGCCGATGGCTATCTGGCAAAGCTGATCCGCAGCGGCTTCAAGGTCGCGGTCTGCGAGCAGATGGAGGACCCGGCCGAAGCCAAGAAGCGCGGCGGCGCCAAGTCGGTGGTGCGGCGCGAGGTGGTGCGCGTGGTGACGCCGGGCACCCTCACCGAGGACGCGCTGCTCGACGCGCGGCGCCACAATTACCTGGTGGCCCTGGCCGATGCGGGCGGCGCGATCGGCCTCGCCTGGCTCGACATGTCGACCGGCGATTTCCCTGCCAGCCGATCTGCCGAGGAGCTGGCCGCCGCGCTGGCGCGGCTCGAGCCCGGCGAGATCCTGCTGCCCGACCGGCTGCTGCGGGAGCCGAGCTGTTCGAGCTGTTCAAGATTGGAAATCGGCGCTGTCGCCGCTGCCCAACGCGCGCTTCGACAGCGAGAACGGGCGGCGGCGCCTGCAGAAGCTTCTACGGCGTCGCAGGCGCTCGATGCCTTCGGCGCCTTCACCCGCGCCGAGCTCGCCGCCGCCGGCGCGCTGGTCGACTATGTCGAGCTGACCCAGCAGGGCAAGCTGCCGCGCCTGTCGCCGCCGCGCGCATTGGCCGCGCGGCGCGGTCCTGGAGATCGACGCCGCGACCCGGCGCAATCTCGAGCTGACCCGCACCCTGAGCGGCGATCGCCAGGGCACGCTGCTGTCGGCCATCGACCGCACCGTCACCGGCGCCGGCGCGCGCCTGCTGGCGGCGTGGCTGGCGGCGCCGCTGACCGATCCCGCGGCGATCGCCGCGCGGCACGACATGGTGGCCTATTTCGTCGCGCGCACGACGCTTCGCGCGAGGCGCTGCGCGAGCGCCTGCGCCGCGCGCCCGATATCGAGCGCGCGCTGTCGCGGCTTCGCTGGGCCGCGGCGGCCCGCGCGATCTGGCGGCCATCCGCGACGCGCTGATCGCGGCGGCCGGCGCTGCCGGCAGCCGCTCGGAATCGCCCGCCGCCGCTGGGGGCGCTGCCGGAGCGCTGGCAGAGACCGTGCGCAGATCGATCAGGTCGCCAGGCCGAGCTGCGTGGACCGCGCTGACCCGCGCGCTGGCCGAGAGCTGCCGCTGATCGCCCGCGATGGCGGCTTCATCGCGCCGGGCTATGCGCCCGAGCTCGACGAGCTGCGCACGCTGCGCGACGAAAGCCGCCGCCTGATCGTCGAGCTGGAGGCGCGCTATCGCGGCGAGACCGGCATCTCCTCGCTCAAGATCCGGCACAACAACGTGCTGGGCTATTACGTCGAAGCCACGGCAACCCATGCCGACAAGCTGTGAAGGACGCGGCGCGCTTCATCCACCGCCAGACCATGGCCAACGCCATGCGCTTCACCACCGTGGAGCTGGGCGAGCTCGAGCAGAGCATCGCCACGGCCGCCGACAAGGCGCTGGCGCTGGAGCTGGCCTGTTCGCCGATCTGGTGGGCGAGGTGACGGCGCGCGCCGAGGCGATCGCGCTGGCGGCCGGCGCGCTGGCCGCGCTCGACGTCGCGGCGGCCTCGCCGAGCTGGCGGCGGAAGGCCGCTATTGCCGCCCGCTGGTGGACGACAGCACCGCGTTCGACATCACGGGCGGCCGCCATCCGGTGGTCGAGCCGGCGCTGCAGAGCAAGGCGCGGCAGCTTCGTCGCCAATGATTGCGATCTCTCGGCGAGGCCAGCGCCTCTGGCTGGTGACCGGCCCCAACATGGCCGGCAAATCGACGTTCCTGCGCCAGAACGCGCTGATCGTGATCCTGGCGCAGATGGGCTCCTTCGTGCCGGCGGCCGCGGCCCATATCGGCGTCGTCGACCGGCTGTTCAGCCGCGTCGGCGCCGCCGACGATCTGGCGCGCGGCCGCTCCACCTTCATGGTGGAGATGGTGGAGACCGCGGCGATCCTCAACCAGGCGACCGACCGCTCGCTGGTGATCCTCGACGAGATCGGCCGCGGCACCGCCACCTTCGACGGCCTCTCCATCGCCTGGGCGACGCTCGAGCATCTGCACGAGGTCAACCGCTGCCGCGCCCTGTTCGCCACGCACTATCACGAGCTGACAGCGCTGGCCGCGCGGCTGCCGGCGCTGGCGCCCCACACCATGCGGGTCAAGGAATGGCAGCATGAGATCGTGTTCCTCCACGAGATGGCCCCCGGCGCCGCCGACCGCTCCTACGGCATCCATGTGGCGAAGCTGGCGGGCCTGCCGGCGGCGGTGGTCGCGCGCGCGGAGGAGGTGCTGGAGACATTGGAACAGGGCGAGCAGGCCGGCGCGCTGGCCCGGCTCGCCGACGACCTGCCGCTGTTCTCCGCCACAGTGAAACAGACGGCACCCGAAAAGGGCCCCTCGGATCTGGAACGGGCGCTGGCGGCCATCAATCCTGACGAACTCTCGCCGAAAGAGGCGCTGGAGCTTCTGTACAAACTGCGGGGACTTTTGAAGAACGCCTAAGTTAACCAACGCCAAGTAAGGCGCGTTTACTGCACCGTCGCCTCACTGCCATAAAACGGGAACCTGGCGCACCTATATAGGGTGCATGACAGGTACCGCCTCATTCGCCGAATTAATCGATGACGCTCAGGCGTCGCCCAGCTTCACTTATGCATCGCCCGAGTTGAACGGCTTGGGCCGCGGCCTCGTCCGGCTTCTGGAGTTCGCAACCGGCCAGCCGCGCATCCGCCAGCTTTATGAAGACCATGCGAAACTGGCCCGGCCCCATGAATATTTTTGGCAGGATGCGATCGATGCGCTGGAGATTGATCTCCGGGTGAATCGCGATGCGCGGGAAGGAATTCCCGCATCCGGTCCGTTGGTGGTCATTGCCAATCATCCCTTCGGCGTCCTCGACGGCATCATCTTGTGCTGGCTGGTGTCGCAAGCGCGCAGCGATTTTCAGGTCATGACTTACCGCGTGCTGCATCAGGCGCCGGAAGTGCGGCGTCACATACTGCCAGTGGATTTCTCCGGTACCGAGGCGGCGTTGCAGAACAATTTGACCTCACGCCGGAGGGCTCGGGAGTTGCTGGACAATGGCGGCGCGTTGCTGGTCTTTCCCGGCGGGGGTGTCGCCCGCGCCGAAGGCGCATTCGGTCACGCCAATGATCTGCCCTGGGGCACATTGACTGCAAAGTTGGCGCTGGCGGCGGGTGCTTCCGTGCTGCCGGTCTATTTTCACGGGCAGAACAGCCGCGTATTTCACATCGCCTCGGCGATCCACCAGGTATTGCGCTACGGCATGCTATTCCACGAGGTGCGCAACAAAATGGGTCGGCGTATCGATGTCAGCATGGGCGATGTGATCGGCCATGAGCAACTTCGGGCGTTCAGCGATCTCCGTGCCACGACGGAGTTCCTGCGCGGCGCGACCCATGCGCTGGCGGGCAGCAGCGCGGTCAGCGCTTAACGGGCGGCAGCGGCAACACCGGTTTCTTCCCCGCGTCCCGCTGCGCGGACCAGTCGCGGCACCAGTCCGAGCAATAGAGATGCTCTTTGCCATCGGCGGCCTTTGCCTTCAATCCCCCGTCATAGATCAGCACGCCGCAATTGGCGCATTTGTCGTAGGCTTCGATGTAGTAGCGCTTGTCGGCGAATTCGCATGGGGGCCTCACTCTGCCGCGTTCTTCTTGATGGCGGGCGCCGGGCCGTAGTCGCGGTCGGCGCGCTCGCGCGTCACCCAGCCTTCGCGGATGTCCTCGTCGATCTTGGCGCGGTCGCGCTTGTGCGGATCGCCCCAGCCGCCGCCGCCGCCGTTATAGAGCCAGATGCGGTCGCCGGCCTTGAGGGTCAGGCCGGCGAATTTCGAGGGCGATACCTTGCCTTCGCCTTCGACGGCGGTGACCCAGTTGTCCGTGGCCCTCGCGCTGGATCCGGCTGCCGGCGCTCGCCGCTTCGCCGCCGCCATCCAGGCCCCAGGGCTTGCGCTTGTGGCGGTCGCTCATCAGGCTGACGGTGATCGGTCGCTCCGGCAGAGTAGCGCTTGGAAACGCCGAGGCCGCCGCGATAGTCGCCGGCCCGCCGCTATCCACCACCAGCGACATCTCCTCGATCAGCCAGGGGTAGCGCACCTCGAACACCTCGGTCGGCACCATGCGGCAATTGCCGTTGATGCAGTTGACCGCGTTGTTGCCGTCGGCGAAAGGCCGGCCGCCCCAGCCGGCGGTCAGGAAGTCATAGCAGACATAGTAGTCGCCGGTGCGCGGATCGACGCCGCCGAACAGGAAGTTGCAGTGCGTCGCCGCGTCGGTGGCGAAGCCGCGGTCGGGCCGCGCCTGCGCCAGCGCGCCGATCACCGTGTAGGCGATGCGCGGATGGGTCTCGGTGTTGCCGCCGACCGAGGCGCCGGGAAGTTGACGTTCACCACGCAGCCGGGCGGCGCGATCACCTTGATCGGCCGGAAGCAGCCGGAGTTCTTCGGGATCGACGGATCGGTCAGATGCAGGATGGCGTTGAAGGTGGCGCTCCAGGTGACGCCCAGCGTGGCGTTGATCGGCCCCCGCGCCTGCTTGTCCGAGCCGGTGAAGTCGATGACGATCTCGTCGCCCTGGACGTGGCACTCGACGGCGATCTGTAGGGACGGTCGTCGATGCCGTCGTCTTCCATGCAGTCGTCGAAGTCATAGTGGCCGTCGGGAAAGGCCGCAGCTCGGCCCGCATGCGCTTTTCGGAATAGTCGAGCAGGTCGCGGCAGGTGCGGGTGAAGATCTCCTTGCCGTATTTCCGGATGAGCGCCTCGGTGCGCTTGCTCGCCCAGCTCGACGGCGCCGATCAGCGCGCGGTAGTCGCCGTAGTTGTGCGCGGGGCGTGCGTACGTTGGCGAGCAGCAGCTTCCAGACATCGTCATTGTCCTCGCCGGCGCTGCTTGATCTTCATCGGCGGCACCCGCAGGCCCTCGTGGAAAATCTCCGTCGCCTCGCTGGCGAAGCCGCCGGGCACCGAGCCGCCCACTTCCGCCACATGGCCGATCGCGACCGCGTAGCCCATCAGCTCGCCATCGACGAAGATCGGCGTGAAGAAGGAGTGCTCGGGCGTATGCAGACCGCCGCGATAGGGATCGTTGTGGACGATGACGTCGCCGGGTTCGAGCGGCTCGGTCGAGAGCTCGCGCACGGAGCTCTGCACCACCAGCGGCATGCCGCCGATCTGCGCCGGGTTGAACTCGGCGACGGCGATCATCTCGCCCTCGCGCGTCGGCGAGCGCGCAGGTGAAGTCCAGTCCTTCGTTGAAGATCGTCGAGTAGGACGTCTTCATCAGGGAGATGCCCATCTCCCGGCAGATGGAGACCATCGTCGAGTTCAATGATGGTCATGGTCACCATGTCCATGGGCCGATCCTCACACTCTCCAGAAACGGTCGCGAATTTTCAGGTTGCTCTTGCTCGCGGGGAACACGCCCTCGCTCAAGAACCGTTCATGGCAGCGCTTCAGTGCCTTGCGGTCCAGCGTCACGCCCAGTCCAGGCCCGGCGGGAACCGCGACGCGGCCCCGCTTCGGCACGAAGGTACCCTCGGCGACCACGTCGTCGCCATACCAGCGGAACAGGGTCTGACTCGGCTCGCGCACATGCTCCATCGCGGCGGAGAGCTGCAGATAAGCAGCGCTTGCCACGCTGGTGTCGCCGCTGTGAAAGCGGAAGGCGACATCGAACTGCTCGCAGGCGCGAATGAACTCGACAGTGCGGCGGATGCCGCCATGCTCGTTGACATTGGTGACGATGCAGTCGGGCGCCCGCAGGCGGATCGCCTTCTCCAGATCGATCACATGGGTGGAGAAGGAGGCGCGGGTGAAATCGCGGAGCTGCGCGAACTCTTCATAGGTTTCCGCCGGGTCTTCGTAGTAGTGGATGATATAGGGATCGAAGCGGCGGAAGGCTTCGCGGGCCGTCGGCACGGTCCAGCCGCCATTGGCGTCCAGGCGGATCATCCGGTCGCCGACGGCGGCGCGGATTTCCCGCACCATCGTCACTTCGTCGTCGAGGGAGACCGTGCCCACCTTGCCCTCGAAGCTGTCGGAATCATGCTGCTCCACCATGCGGCCGCAGTAACGGGCGATTTCCATCGGCGTGGATTCGCCGGGATCGGACGGGCCAGGATGGCGGAAGGCGAAGTATTCGGTGAGCGCGATCTCCTGGCGCACGGCGCCGCCGAGCAGGACATAGAGCGGCACGCCCTCGGTCTTACCGCGCGCGTCCCACATCGCCATCTCGACGCCGCCGAAGGCGCGGCGCTGCCCCACCACATCACCCCAGGGATTATAGCGCATGCCGCCGACGCAGCGCCGCTCGGCCGTGGTGATCTCGCGGATGTCGAGGCCCAGCAGCCGTTCGCGGAACTTCAGCACATCGGCCGAGCGGTCGCCGTCGGCGACCTCGCCGATGCCGGTGACTCCATCGTCGGTAACCACCTCGACGATGGTCTTGGTCAGCGAGGCGACCGAGCCGTAACTGAACACATAGGGCGCGGTGAACGGGATATTGACCGGCGTCGCCTTGATGTCGGTGATCTTCATTTGCTGTCCTTGCCAGTGATACGGAGATTGCCATAGTCGTCGACCGAGGAGAGTCTGACCGGGCCGCAGCACCGTCACCGAGGCCGCTTCCTCGATGATCGCGGGCCCGGCGATGCGATGGCCGGCTTGGAGGGCGGTGCGGTCGAACACCGGCGTGTCATGGGCGCCGTCCTCGAACACAACGCGGCGCGTGCCGGCGGCCGTGGCGGCGCCGGCGGCATTGGCGATCTTCGTGAAGTCCGGCTTCGGCGTCACCGACACCGCCGTCACCATGAAGTTCACGATGTCGATCATCTGGCCGGGAATGGCGAAGCCGAAGCGGGCGGCATGCATGTCGTGGAAGGCCTGCCAGAGTTTCGGCGTGGTTTCTTCGTCGAAGCCGTCGAACGGCACCGGCACTTCCAGTTCGTAGTTCTGCCCGAGATAGCGCATTTCCAGGGAGCGGATGATCTCGAACGGTTCGCCATAGCCCTGCTGCCGGAGGTCGTTCAGCGCCTCCTCCACCAGCGTCTTCATCGTCGCGGTCGCGCGGCCGCGGTCGAAATCATGGGAGGTCTGCTGCAGGGTGCGATGCCGGTCCACCCGTGCATCGGTCATGGTGAAGCCGAAGGCGGAGAACTGGCCGGGATGATTGGGGATCAGCCCATGGGGAATGCCGGCCTCCACCATCAGATCGGCGGTGTGAGGCGGTCCGGCGCCGCCGAAGCCCAACAAGGTGAAATCCCGGGGATCCTGGCCGCGCTCGATCAGCACCGCCCGCAATGCGCCCACCATGTTGGTGTTGGCGATACGCACAATCGCAAGGGCGGTCTCGTCCACATCCTTGCCGATGCGCTGCGCAATCTTGGCCACCGCGCGCTGCGCCGCCTCGGCGTCGAGCTGCATGGCGCCGCCGAGGAAATTCTTCGGGCTGATGCGGCCGAGCACCACCTGGGCATCGGTCACCGTGGCCTCAATGCCGCCGCGGCCATAGCAGGCCGGGCCCGGCTGGGCGCCGGCGCTCTGCGGCCCGACGCGGAGCAGCCCGCCCTTGTCGATCCAGGCGATGGAGCCGCCACCGGCGCCGATGGTGCGCACGTCGACCATCGGCACCTGGATCGGGATGCCCCATTCCAGCTCGAAGGTGGAGGTGAAGCTTTCCGCGCCATCGATGATGGTGGAGCAGTCGGTGGAGGTTCCGCCCATGTCGAGACCCACCAGGCGATCGATCTTCAGAAGGCGCGCCAACTGCCGCGCGCCGATGACGCCGCCGGTCGGGCCGGACACCGCCATGTGGATCGGCGTCGCGGCAGCCGCCTCGAAGGTCATCTCGCCGCCGTTGGATTTGATCAGCGCGGCGCGATCGGGAATTCCGGCGGCGGCCAGGCGCTCGCGCATGCGGGTCAACCGCGAGGCCACTTTCGGTTTCAGATAGGCGTCGGCGATCGTGGTGGAGGCCCGCTCATATTCCTTCCACTTCGGCACCACGTCGCAGGAGAGCGACACCGGCATGTCCGGCAATTCCTCCCGCAGGATCTCGGCGATGCGCCGCTCATGGCGGGGATCGAGGAACGAGAACAGGCAGGTGACGGCGACAGCCTCGCACTCGCCCTCGGCTTTCAGTTGCCGCGCCAGCGCCCGCACGCCCTCCTCGTCCAGCGCCGTGATCGTATCGCCATAGCGGTCGATGCGCTCGTCCACCTCGAAGCAGTGGCGGTGCTTCACCAGGGGATCGGGCTTGATCCAGGTGATGTCGTAGTGGCTGCGCCGGTTGCCGCGCTGGATGAACGGCACGTCGCGGAAGCCGCGGGTGGTGACATAGGCGACGGGCGCCCCTTTTCGCTCCAGGATCATGTTGGTGGCGATGGTGGTGCCGATGCGCAGATGGGCGATCTCCTGGGGATCGTCGATGCGCTTCAGGCCGTCCAGGATGCCGTCGGTGGGATCTTCCGGAGTCGACAGGTTCTTCCAGGCGGACATGGCGCCGCTGGCCTGATCATAGGCGACAAAATCGGTGAAGGTGCCGCCGACATCGATGCCGACGATATAGCGAGTCACGCTGCCCTCCCCGTGCCGCCAGATTATTGTCCTGAAACCCTAGCGGGCGCGGGCGGGTGGAGCAATGGTAGCGGCTGCTATGCCGCTGCCGATCTCGCCATGAATCGCTTGATGTTGCGCAGCGCTTGCCGCAGCCGTTCGCGGTTTTCCACCAGGGCGATGCGCACATAGCCTTCGCCGTATTCGCCGAAGCCGAGGCCGGGGGCGACCGCCACCTTGGCCTCGCTCAGCAGCAGCTTGGAGAACTCGACGCTGCCCAGATTGGAGAATCGCTCGGGGATCGGCGCCCAGGCGAACATCGAGGCTTGCGGCGCCGGAACCTCCCATCCCGCCTGCGCCAGGCCGTCGATCAGCACGTCGCGGCGGCCCTTGTAGCGCTTGCGCATCTCGGCGATGCAATCCTGCGGCCCGTTCAGCGCCGCCGTCGCCGCCACCTGAACCGGCGTGAAGGCGCCGTAGTCCAGATAGGACTTCACCCGCGCCAGCGCCGCGATCAGCCGCTTGCCGCCGACCGCGAAGCCGATGCGCCATCCCGCCATGTTGTAGGTCTTCGACAGCGAGGAGAATTCGATCGCCACGTCCCTGGCGCCGGGCACCTGCAGGATCGACGGCGGCGGATCGTCGCCGTAGTAAACCTCCGCATAGGCCACGTCTGATAGCAGCAGGATCTCGTGCTTGCGGGCGAAGGCGACGATCTCCCGGTAGAAATCGAGATCGACCACTTCGGCCGTCGGGTTCGCCGGATAGTTCACGACAAGCGCGATCGGCGGCGGCACGCTGCCGCGCATGGCGCGCTTCAGGCTGGCCATGAAATTGATGTTCGGCCCGACCTGCACATGGCGGATCGCGGCGCCCGCCATGATGAAGCCGAAGGAATGAATCGGATAGCAGGGATTGGGCACCAGCACCGTATCGCCGGGCGCGGTGATCGCCTGCGCCAGATTGGCGAAGCCTTCCTTGGAGCCGAGGGTGACGATGATCTCGCTCTCGGGATCCAGCTCCACATTGAACCGCCGCGCATAATAGGCGGCGTAGGCCTTGCGCAGCCCGGGAATGCCGCGGGAGCTGGAATAGCCATGTACCCGCGGGTTCTTCAGCGTTTCCGTCAGCTTGTCGATCACATGCTTCGGCGGCGCCGCATCGGGATTGCCCATGCCGAGATCGATCACATCCTCGCCCCGCGCCCGCGCCGCCGCCTTCATGGCGTTGACCTCGGCGAACACATAGGGCGGCAGGCGGCGGATGCGATAGAACTCTTGCGGCGGCATCAGATGAGCGAACCTCCGGTTGTGGCCAAAACCCGATCGGGCGCGCACCCTAAACGAGGCGGCGAAAAATCCAAACAGCTTTGAACTATGAAACACCGCCGCGGCGTTTCTATGGCAGAGGCATTATTGAGCCTCGGTTAACGGCGGCGCGCCAGGGATAGCTGGACCCCCACTTCGGCCAGGGCATGGCTCAGGCGGGGGGCTGCGAAATCGATGAAGGCGCGCAGCTTGGCGGCAATCAGGCGGCCCTCCGGATAGACGATCTGGACGGGCACCGGCGGCAGGGCGAATTCGTCGAGGATGAGCTTCAGCCGCCCTTCGGCCAGCATCGGCGCCACCATATAGGTGAAGGCCTGGGTGATGCCTTCGCCCAGCGCCGCCCCTGCAATCGCCGCCGCGGCGTCGTTCACTTCCAGCCTCGGCGCGATCGAGACCGCCATCGTCCGCTTGCCGTCGCGGAAGCGCCATTCCCGCGCCGGATTGGCGCCGGGAAAGGCCAGAATCTCGTGGCGCCGCAGATCGGCGGGCTTTTCCGGCACGCCGCGGGCGGCGAGATAGGCCGGGCTCGCCACCAGGACCCGCTGCACCTCGCCGACCGTGCGGGCCATGAGCGAGGAGTCCGGCAGGTCGCCGATACGGATGGCCGCATCGATGCCTTCCTCGGTGAGGCTGACGATCCGGTCCAGCACTCGCAGCGACGCCGTGACCTTGGGATGGGCGCGCAGGAACTCCAGCAGCACCGGCGTGCCGTGCATGCGGCCAAAGGTGACGGGCGCGGTCAGGGTCAGGTGGCCGGTGGGAATTGCCGCATCGCCGGCCGCGATCTTTTCCGCCGCGTCCAGATCGGCCAGGATGCGCCTGGCGCTGTCGAGAAAATGCACGCCGGCCTCGGTGAGGCTCAGGCTGCGGGTGGTCCGGTTGAGCAGCCGGGTGCCCAGCCGTTCCTCCAGTCCGGCCACGGCCCGGGTCACCGCCGGCGCGGAGACCCGTAACTTGTTGGCCGCCTTGCTGAAATTGCCCAGTTCGGCGACCGCGGAGAAGATCTCGAGGGCCTGCAGCCGATCCATTCAATTATTCCATCTGATGCAATAATAACTTCCATATCTAGCCTATTCTGTCATCCGGTAAACTGCGCCATTTTCAATCTCGAAAGGAAGTCCGATGACCGCCCGCCCGCCGCTGCCGCCCTTCACCGCCGAGACCGCCGCGCAGAAGGCGCGCCTGGCCGAGGATGCCTGGAACAGCCGCGATCCCGCAGCGCGTGTCGCTGGCCTATACGCCCGACAGCCGCTGGCGCAACCGCGCCGAGTTCATCGACGGCCGCGCGGAGATCGAGGCCTTCCTGACGCGCAAATGGGCGCGGGAGCTGGACTACCGGCTGATCAAGGAGCTCTGGGCCTTCGCCGGCAACCGCATCGCCGTGCGCTTCGCCTACGAGTGGCACGACGACAGCGGCAGCTGGTTCCGCTCCTACGGCAACGAGAACTGGGAGTTCGACGAGCAACGGGCTGATGCGCCGCCGCATCGCCAGCATCAACGACCTGCCGATCAAGGAGACCGAGCGCAAGTACCGCTGGCCGCTGGGCCGGCGTCCCGACGATCACCCCGGCCTGTCCGACCTCGGTCTGTAGGGGCGGCGGGCCACTGACGGAGACCATCATGGGACATCAGTTCTCGAAGATCGCCTTCACCCCGACGATACGGGCGCTGCAGGAAGCCGATGGCAGCCGCGCCAGCTACGCGAGGAACGAACTGGGCGAGCCGCACCATGATCGTCTCGGCGAACGGGAAGCGGCCTTCATCGCCATGCGCGACAGTTTCTACATGGCGACGGTGACGGAGACGGATTGGCCCTACATCCAGCATCGCGGCGGGCCGGCCGGATTCCTGCGCGTTCTCGACGAGAAGACCATCGCCTTCGCCGATTTCCGCGGCAACCGGCAGTTCGTCAGCGTCGGCAATCTCGCCAAGAACGATCGCGTGGCGCTGTTCCTGATGGACTATGCCCATCAGGCGCGGCTGAAGATCCTGGGACATGCGCGGGTGATTGAACTGAAAGACGATCCCGCGCTGGCCGCGAAGCTTGCGCTGCCGGGCTACCGCGCCAAGCCCGAGCGGGCCTTCCTGATCACTGTCGACGCCTTCGACTGGAACTGCCCGCAGCACATCACCCAGCGCTTCACCCTGGCCGATGTCGAAGACGCCGTCGGCGCGATGAAAGCGCGCATCGCCGAGCTGGAAGCGGAATTGCAGAATGCGAAGGCGGTGCGAGCCTGATTGCGCACTAGGCCGGCGGCGGCGGCGGGGCGCTGATGGTGACGACACGCTTGCCGGGGAAGGTGACGCGCGCCAGCCACTTCGTCCAATCCGCGCGATAGGCCGCCATGTCCGGCAGCTTCATCTGGCCGATGGAGCGGGTTCTGGTCTCGCTGCTGTAGTTCGCGTCTCCGAGCGGAAAGCCGAAACCGATCCCGGTGCCGACACCGACGCCGCCGCCATGCCAGCCGGTGTTGCCGACCCCGACACCGACGCCCATGCTGGGCTGCCCGCCGTTATAGTTGCCGGTGACCTTCTCGCGGTCGATGCGGAAGGCGGTGACAGACGGTGCCATCCGGCGCCACCAGCTCGATCTGCTCGGCCGCCTCGGGATCCAGCACATCGACGGTCACGGTATCGGTGGCGCCGGGCTGGAACGAGGCCACGACGGGCTGCGTGCTGACCTTGTGCGAGCTGGAGCAGGCGGCCAGGAGCAGCGCCAGGGAAAGAGTCAGAAGGCGATAGCGATGAAATGTCATCAGGGGCCTCATTTCGTGCCAGGTCCGCGATGCCGATCGATCCCCATTGTGCCACAGATTGAACGCCGGGCAGTGCGCAATATTCCGTGATTCCCGGCTGTATTAACCGTCCGGCAGCGCCGCATAGGCCTTGGCGATCTCGGCCGCGACCCGGGCATTGTCGCGGATCAGCGCCATGTTGGCTTTCAGGCTGCCGCCGCCGGTGATCGCCGCCACCTTGGCCAGCAGATAGGGCGTGGCTTCCTTGCCGCCGATGTGCTGCTGTTCCATCTCCGTCAGCGCCTGGGCAATCGCCTTGTCGATGACGGCGCGGGGAATCTCGGCGGCAGCGGGAATCGGATTGGCAATCAGCAGGCCGCCGCCGAAACCGGACGACCATTGCGCCCGCATCATCTGCGCAATCTGGTCGGGCCTGTCCAGGCGCAGCGGCGCCCGGTAGCCGCTGTCCCGGCTGTAGAAGGCCGGAAAGATGTCCGCGCCATAGACCACGACCGGCACGCCCAGCGTCTCCAGCCGCTCCAGCGTGGCGCCGATATCCAGGATCGATTTCGCGCCGGCCGCGACCACGGCAACGGGACTTTGCGCCATCTCCGTCAGGTCGGCCGAGATGTCGAAGCTCTGCGAAGCACCGCGATGCACGCCGCCAATGCCGCCGGTGGCGAAGACGCGGATGCCGGCGAGGGCGGCAATGCGCATGGTCGCCGCGACTGTCGTGGCGCCGTCGCCGCCGGTTGCCGCGAGATAGGGCAGGTCGCGCGCCGTCGCCTTCATCACATCGTTGTGCTTGGCGATGTGCTCGATTTCCTGTGCGTTCAGGCCCGCCTTCAGCCGTCCGCCGATGACGGCGATGGTCGCGGGAATGGCGCCGCCATCGCGGACGATGCTCTCGACGCCCAACGCCGTATCCAGATTCTGCGGATAGGCCATGCCATGGGCGATGACGGTCGACTCCAGCGCGACAACGGGTTTATTCGCCGCCAGCGCGGCGCGCACATCGGGCGAAATGTCGAGATAGGGATTCATCGGCGGCGTGCGGACTGTCTTCGATATGCTCTTCAGGATCGCCCGGGCCGTGATCTTCGGACTGACGGAGCGCTCGCTGGCGACGGTGAGCGCAGCGGCGGCCTGCCCGCAATCCGCGGCGCGCGTCAGGTCGAAGCCGCGCAGAAGACCGAACAAGGTTCCGGCGACCGCGCCATCGCCCGCACCGGTGACGTCGCGGATCTTCGCCCGTCGGCTTGGCACGACGGTGCCGCGCTTTTCATTGGCTGCCGAAACATACATGCCCTTGCTGCCCAGATTGATGGCCACATGCCGCACGCCGCGATCATGCAGCCAGCGCGCGCTGCTGGCCAGACCTTGCCGGTTGTTCGCATTCTCGCCGCTGATCGCCGCTACTTCCGCGCGATTGCTAAACAGCGCGAAGACCGGCCTGCGCTTCTGCAGGACCCGGCGCAGACGTTTCACCTTCGGCACGGAGACGGTCTCAATCGCCAGCGGCACGCCAGCCTTGGCGGCAAAACCCAAGAGCCAATCCAGGCTGCCCAGCGGCAGGTTGCAATCGGCAACGATCAGCCGCGCCCGGCGCAGCCTGTTCAGATGACGCTTGAGCACCGCCGGAGTCAGCCGCTGCGTCGCCTGCATCGCCGCCACGCCGATCATCAACTCGCCGTCGCAGGTCAAGGTTGCGGCATAGCTGCCGGTGGGAAAGCGCCCGCGCAGGATCATGGTCGTATCGACGCCGGCGGCCCTGGTCCCGGTGATCAGCGCGTCCCCCATGCCGTCGCGGCCGATGGCGGCCATGAGAGCGGTTGGCAGGCCGAGCCGCGCCAGGGTCTCCGCCACATTGCGGCCGACGCCGCCGGGCATGAAGGTAATGGCGCCCGGGTTCGAGGTGGCCATGATGCCGGCGCCGTCGATCCGGCATTTCAGATCCATATTGGCGCCGCCGATGACGATAACCGGGGCGGCCGGCTTGATTGCGGGGGATTTCGGCACGATCTCTGGATCCGGTGTTGGCCGGGTGGAGGACGGCGGCGATGCTATCGGCCGCAGCGCCCTTTGTCCCCTGCCATCGCGCCGGTTAAGACCGAAAACCGCTGGGTCCTGGAGCCGTTTCCGGCGATAATTCAAGAGCGGGCAAGCAGTCATCGATCGAGGGCGGCGGATTTGAGCGGGCGGCTTCATGGACGGCGTTAAGGATCCCCGGTCGATCATCGACCGCCGCGATCTTGCGGTCCGGCTCGAGCAGATTTTCGCCGATAAACCCGATCACACGGCGGCGCGGCCGGCGCTGCTGGCGCTGTTCAAACAGGTGCTGGCCGACGGCCGGGCGGAAGTGCGCCGCCGCTTCGAGGCCGATCATGACGGCCGCGCGGCGGCCCAGGGCCTCAGCCTGCTGATGGACCAGCTGATCCGCACCCTGCATGAGCTGGCGTCGGTGCGGGTCTATCCCCTGCACAACCCCACATCGGCGGAACGGCTGTCGGTGCTGGCTGTCGGCGGCTATGGCCGCGGCGAACTCGCGCCTTTCTCCGACGTCGATCTGCTGTTTCTGATTCCCTACAAGAACACGCCCCATGTGGAGCAGCTGGTCGAGTACATGCTCTACATGCTCTGGGACATGGGCCTGAAGGTCGGTCCGTCGACGCGCTCGGTGGATGAATGCCTGCGCCAGGCCCAGGCCGACATGACCATCCGCACGGCGATACTGGAAATGCGCTATCTCACCGGCGACAGCGACCTCGCGCAGACGCTGCGCCGCCGCTTCGCCAAGGAGCTGGTCGCCGGCAGCGGCGTCGCCTTCGTCGAGGCCAAGCTCAGCGAGCGCGACGAGCGCCACACCCGCATGGGCAACTCCCGCTATGCGACCGAGCCCAATATCAAGGAAGGCAAAGGCGGCCTGCGGGATCTCCATGCGCTCTACTGGATCGCCAAGTATCTCTATCAGGTCGATGACATAGCCAAGCTGACGGAGAGCGGTGTCTTCACCCAGCGCGAGGTGGTGCGCTTCGAGAAAGCCAGCGCCTTCATCTGGACCGTGCGCTTCATGCTGCATTACGTCGCGGGGCGGGCGGAGGAGCGGCTCTCCTTCGACTTGCAGCCGGAGGTGTCGCGCCGCCTGGGCTATCGCGACCATGGCGCCATCCAGGGCGTCGAGCGGTTGATGAAGCACTACTTCCTGGTGGCCAAGAGCGTCGGCGATCTCACGCGCATCTTCTGCGCCGCATTGGAGGCGCAGCATCAGCGGCGCTCGCGGCTGCGGCTGCCGGGATTCCGTTTGTTCCGACAGGAGATCGAGGGCTTCCCCGTGGATTCCGACCGGCTGTCGGTCGCCGGGCCGGAGGCGTTCCAGAAGCGGCCGGTGGATCTGCTGCGGCTGTTCGAAGTGGCCCAGCGTCATGAGATGGATATCCATCCCATGACCATGCGCTACGCGACCCAGAACCTGCGGCTGATCGGCAAGGATTTGCGCGCCGATCCCGAGGCGAATCGGCTGTTCCTGGAGATGCTGACCTCGCGCAAGGATCCGGAAGCGACGCTGCGCCGCCTCAACGAGGCCGGCGTGTTCGGCCGTTTCGTGCCGGATTTCGGCCGCGTCGTGGCACAGATGCAATACGACATGTACCACCACTACACCGTGGATGAGCACACCATCTTCGCCATCGGCATTCTGCATCGCATCGAGCAGGGGCTGCTGAAGGACGAGGTGCCGATCGCCTCGGACGTGGTGCATAAGGTGCTGTCGCGCCGCGTGCTGTATCTGTCGGTGCTGCTGCATGACATCGCCAAGGGCAGGCATGGCGACCATTCCGATCTGGGTGCGGATGTGGCGTTGCAGCTCGGCCCGCGGCTCGGGCTCACGCCGGAGGAAACCGAGACCGTCTCCTGGCTGGTGCGCTATCACCTGCTGATGAGCAACACTGCGTTCAAGCGCGATATCGATGACATCCAGACCGTGCTGGATTTCGCCGCCGTGGTGCAATCCCTCGAGCGGCTGCGGTTGCTGCTGGTGCTGACCGTCGCCGACATCCGCGCCGTCGGCCCGCGCACCTGGAACGGCTGGAAGGCGCAGTTGCTGCGCGAGCTCTATTACCGTACGGAAGAGCAGCTCGCCGGCGGCATGATCACCGAAGGCCGCGAGGCGCGGGTGCAGGCGGCGATCGCGGCGCTGCGCGCGGAACTGCCCGACTGGCCGGAGAAGGATTTCGCTGCCCATGTAGACCGCGGGCATCCGTCCTATTGGCTCTCCTTCGACAACAATGCCCATGCGCGCCATGCCCGACAGGTGCGGCGGGCGGAGATGAGCGCCCAGGATCTCAGCCTGGAGACGCGCATCGACCAGTGGCGCGCGGTGACGGAGGTGACGATCTACACCGCCGACCGCCACGGCCTGTTCGCCGATCTCGCGGGCGCCATCGCCGCTTGCGGCGGCAACATCGTGGATGCGCGCATCTTCACCCTGGCCAATCACAAGGCGCTGGACACCTTCTGGGTGCAGGATGCCGATGGCGGCCCCTTCGCCCGGCCCGACCGGCTGGCGCGGCTTTCCGCCAGCGTGGAGCAGACCCTGGCGGGCCGGCCCTTGCCCGATCTGGAGCAGCGGGACCGCTTGCTGCCCAGCCGCTATGCCCATTTCCCGGTGGCGCCGCGCGTGCTGATCGACAGCAAGCTCAGCGCCAACCACACGGTGATCGAGGTCAATGGCCGCGACCGCCCCGGTCTGCTCTATCGCCTCACCCGCTGCCTCAGCGATCTCAATCTGCAGATCTCATCCGCCAAGATCTCCACCTTCGGCCAGCGCGCCGTCGACGTCTTCTATGTAAAGGACCAGTACGGGCTGAAAGTGGAGAGCGAGGCACGTCTCAAATCCATCCGCACCGGGCTGATGCAGGTGCTTGAGCCCGAGAGTCCAGCCGCTGCCGCAACCGCGGAAGAGGACAGCGCAACTGCAGCCCAATAGTGTGCCAATGGCCACGATCTGCAACCCCCGCGCTTAATAGCTTCTTAGTAAACAAATCCTATGTTTGCCCGTTAATTGGGCAGAGTGGCGCCACAGGGTCGCCGCCCGCCTTGGGGATTCAAGGAGATTACCATGAGATTTCAGGGTGTTGGCTTATGCGTCGCGGCTGTCGTGGCCGCCTCCGGAATATTTTCAGCCGATGCGTTCGCGCGCGAACAGGTTCGTGTCGTCGCCAGTTCGTCGTCGATCGCTTACTTCGAAGCCGCCAGCGAGCAGCTTGTGAAGGCCGGGGTTCCCGAGCCGAAACTTGTCGAAGTGTCCACGGCAGACCGGCGCCTTAAGGCCTTCTGCGGCGGTGTCGGCGTCCAGTATCCGGATGTCGCGGGCATGTCGCGCAAGTTGAAGAGCGCGGAGATCGAAGCCTGCAAGGCCAACGGCGTTGCGGATCTCATGGAAATCAAGTTTGGCTATGACGGCGTTGCGCTTGTCCGCAAGGCGTCCTTTGCCAAGTCTCAGCCGATGAACCTGACCGCACAGCATCTGTGGCTGGCGATGGCGGCGCAGGTTCCGGTCAACGGCGCCATGGTCGCAAATCCGTACAAGATGTGGAACGAGATCGATCCGGCGCTGCCGGCGACGGCGATCCATCTTGTATGTCGGCCCGGAAGGCAACAATCCGCGCCAGATGGCGGTCGACTATGGCGCAAAGCCCTGCATGGCGGACGCGGTTATCGGCGCCTTGGCGGAAGCCGAGCAGGAGTCCGCCTGCGGTACGCTGCGCGCCGATGGGGTTCTGACCGAATTCTCCAAGAGCCGCGAGACCGTCGAGGCGCTGGTGGAAGGCAGTGAGGATGTCATCGCGATTTCGGCCTACGGGCTGGTGCATCGTTTCGGCGCTGACGTCGGCACCGCGATGCTCGATGGCGTTGCGCCGAACGAGGCGACGATCGTCGACGGCAGCTACCCGCTGGCGCGCAGCCAGTACATGGTGGTCAAGACCGGCAACATGAGCGATGTGCCGGGTCTCCGCGAGCTGGTGCTGGAAATGCTCAGCGACGGCGCCCATGGGCCCGATGGCTACCTGCAGCAGCTGGGCCTCATCCCGCTGCCGCCGGAGGAGCGCTACGAACATCATGCAGTCTTTCGGCAGCTAATCGCGATCCCAGGACCGGCGCCGAGGGGGCTCGGTGCCGGTCCTGCTATTTCACGATGCCCCATGACAATCGCGGCCGGGACAGCTAGAAGGGCACGCTGATCTCATCGTCACCCTCCGGGCCGCGCTTGACCGCATTCCCGCCACATTACTCCGCAGTCTGAGCCCATGGCTCTGCTGCGAAACATCGCGACCGTCGGCGGCTGGACAATGGCCAGCCGCGTGCTGGGCTTCATCCGCGACGTGCTGATCGCCCAGGCGATCGGCACCGGCAACGCCGCCGACGCGTTCTTCGTCTCCCAGCGCTTCCCCAACCTGTTCCGCAGCCTGTTCGCCGAAGGCGCCTTCAACGCCTCCTTCGTGCCCCAGTTCGCCCGGCGGCTGGAGGGCGAAGGGCAGGAATCGGCGCGGCGGTTCGCCGAGCAGGTGGCCGCGGTCATGACCACGGCGCTGCTGATCTTCACCTTCGCGGCCCAGGCGGGCATGCCCTGGCTGATGTATCTCCTGGCCGGCGGCTATGCCGACAATCCGGAGAAGTTCGCTCTCAGCGTGCTGCTGACACAGATCACCTTCCCTTATTTGCTGTTCATGTCGCTGACGGCGCTGCAGGGCGGGATCCTGAATTCGCTGCATCAGTACATGCACGCGGCGGCGGCGCCGATCCTGCTGAATGTGGTGATGATCCTGGCGCTGCTGTTCGTCGAGCCGTTCGTCGGCATGCCGGCCCATGTGCTGGCCTGGGCGATGACGGTGGCGGGCGTGGCGCAATTCCTGTGGATGGTGATCGCCTGCCAGAAGGCCGGCATGGCGCTCCGCTTCCCGCGGCCGCGGCTGACGCCGGATGTGAAGAAGCTGCTGAAGCTGATGGTGCCCGGCATCATCGGCTCCGGTGTCATGCAGATCAATCTGGTGATCGGCACGCAGATCGCCTCGTGGCAGGACGCGGCGGTGTCCTATCTCACCTATGCCGACCGCATCTATCAATTCCCGCTGGCGGTGTTCGGCTCGGCCGCCGGCGTAGTGCTGCTGCCGGAGCTGTCGCGCCATCTGCGGGCCGGACGCGACGGCGAGGCCATGACCTCGTTCAACCGCGGCATCGAATATGTGCTGTTGCTGACCCTGCCCTCGGCGGTGGCGCTGATGGCGATCCCGCTGCCGGTCATGGATGTGCTGTTCCAGCGCGGCGCGTTCACGGCCGCCGACAGCGCGGCCACGGCGCTTGCGCTGGCGATCTACAGCGCGGGGCTGCCGGCCTTCGTCATGGTCAAGGCGCTGACGCCCGGCTTCTATGCGCGGGAGGATACGGCGACGCCGTTCCGCTACGCCATCATCAGCATGATCGTGAACACGATCCTCAGCGTGGCGCTGTTCTTCGTCATGGGCTATGCGGGCATCGCGCTGGCGACAGTGATCGCCTCCTGGCTGAACATCCTCATGCTCGGCCACAAGCTGCACCGCCAAGGCAATCTGGTGATCGACGGCAAGCTGCGCCGGAGCGCGCCGCGCATCGCCCTGGCCAGCCTGGCGATGGGCGCAGTCCTGCTGGCGGGCCAGTATGGCCTGCAGGATGCGCTGACGGCGTCGTTCCTGATCAAGGCGTCGGCTCTGGCGGCGCTGATCATCGTCGGCGTCGCAGTCTTCTTCGGCGTCGGCTTCCTGATCGGCGCGGTGAACTTCAGGGACCTGAAGCGCGCCCTCGGCCGCAGCTAAGCGGGGGTTCACCACAAAGTCACAAAGATCACGAAGGGATCGAGTACGGCAGCGGTCCGCCGTAATAAATTCACTTGCCTTCGATTGGTAGCGGCCTTCGGCCGCGCTCAGTTACCGACCGCTTCGTGATCTTTGTGACTTTGTGGTGAAACTTTCTTCTATCGGCTAGCCCGCCTGCGTCAGCCGCCGGATCGGAGCGGCCACGGGGATCTCCGCACCGGAACGCGGGAACAGCTTGATGCGCTGGGGCATCAGCAGCACGTCGCGGCCGGTGCTCAGGTCGCCGATATTGCGGGACCGGTCCAGCTCCACTTCGACGATCTGCTTGCCGTCATGCACGTCGAGTTCGACCCGCAGCAGATTGCCGGCGGTGAACACCTGGCGGACGGTGGCGGGAATGCCGAAGCCGCTGCCGGCGGCGCGGATCTCCAGGTCGTGGGGCCGCACGAAGGCCAGCGCCGGGCCGTCGGGATAGACGTCCCCCGTGCCGCCGAAGGACTGCCCGCCGATGAATACCTGCCCGCGGGCGACTTCGCATTCGAAGCGGTTGGAATTGCCGATGAACTGATAGACGAAGGGCGACGCCGGATGATCGTAGATCTCCGCCGGCGTGCCGATCTGCTCGATCTTGCCCTGGCTCATGACCACCACGCGGTCGGCCAGCTCCAGCGCCTCTTCCTGGTCGTGGGTGACGAAGATGCTGGTCAGGCCCATGCTGTCATGCAGGCCGCGCAGCCAGCGGCGCAGCTCCTTGCGCACCTTGGCGTCCAGCGCGCCGAACGGCTCGTCCAGCAGCAGCAGCTTGGGCTCCACCGCCAGCGCCCGGGCCAGCGCCACCCGCTGCCGCTGGCCGCCGGAAAGCTGCGCCGGATAGCGGTCCTGCAGATTGCCGAGCTGCACCAGCTGCAGCAGGCGCAGCACCCGCTCGCGGATCTCGCTCTTGGACATGCGTTCCGGACCGCGCTTGACGCTGAGACCGAAGGCGACATTGTCGAACACCGTCATGTGGCGGAACAGCGCGTAGTGCTGGAACACCAGCCCGACATTGCGGTCGCTCGGCCTGATCACGTCCACCCGCTGGGATGGCAGTTTCAGCGTTGCCGGAATCCGGCCAGTCCAGGCCGGCGAGGATGCGCAGCAGCGTGGTCTTGCCCGATCCCGACGGGCCGAGCAGCGCCAGGAACTCGCCGTCCCGCGCCGCCAGCGACACGCCATCCAGGGCGGTAAAATTGCCGAACTTCTTGACGATCCCCGTCAATTCGATCGCCATACTGTGCTCCGACCTCTCTTCGTTATTCCATGCATTGCCGGCGGCCGATGCCGGCGCCAGGGAAATCCGTCTGTTGTCGACCGTGAAGGCCATGGTCCGAGTTCCCATTCGTCCGCTCAATGACGGCCCGCCGCGAGTTCGCGGCCGAAGCGCCATTCCAGCAGGCTCTTGCCGACCAGCGTCACCAGCGCCAGCAGGGCCAGCAGCGACGCGACGGCAAAGGCGCCGACAAAGTCGTACTCATTATAGAGAATCTCCACATGCAGCGGCATGGTATTGGTGAGGCCGCGGATATGGCCGGAAACCACCGATACCGCGCCGAATTCGCCCATGGCCCGGGCGTTGCAGAGCAGCACGCCATAGAGCAGGCCCCATTTGATGTTGGGCAGGGTGACGCGGGTGAAGGTCTGCCAGCCGCTGGCGCCCAGCACCAGCGCCGCTTCCTCGTCCTCCGTGCCCTGCTCCTGCATCAGCGGGATCAGTTCGCGGGCGATGAAGGGGAAGGTGACGAAGATGGTCGCCAGCACCAGGCCGGAGACGGTGAAGATGATGTGGATGTCATGGGCCTTGAGCCAAGGCCCGAACCAGCCATGGGCGCCGAACAGCAGCACATAGATCAGGCCGGACACGACGGGCGAAACCGAGAAGGGCAGATCGATCAGGGTGGTCAGCAGGCTCTTGCCGGCGAACTCGAACTTGGCGATGGCCCAGGCCGCGGCGATGCCGAAGATCAGATTGAGCGGCACGGCGATGGCGGCGACGGTGAGCGTCAGCCGGATCGCCGAGAGCGCATCGGCCTCGGTGATGGCGGCGAGATAGGCGCGCGACGCCTTTCTCCAACGCCATCGACGAACACCGCGACGAGCGGCAGGATCAGGAACAGGCCGATGAAGCTGAGGCCGATGAGGACAACCAGCAGGCGGATGGAGAAGGGCTCCGTGACCGCCGAACTGCGCGCGGGTTTGCCCGGCGGCTCCTTGCCGCCGGCCGATTGCAGTTCCGCAACATGGGCTTCCATGACGGTCATGGTCTGTCCTAGGCGCGCGCCAGCTGCGGCACGGTCAGCCGCAGGCCGAGCTGTGCGGCGACCTTCCAGCATTGCTCGCGGATATCGGGCACGCTGGTGATCTCCCAGAAAATGCCGCGGGTCACCGGCCCCAGCGCATAGAGCCGCGGCGAGGGATTGCCGTCGCGATCGATGACGGCGGAGTCCAGGGTGACATCGAGGCCGAGGCGCAGCGGGTCCGGCCGGGCCAGGCCCTGGTCCAGCAAGTTGCGCACCAGGGGATTGGCGATATCGCTGTAGTCGCATTGCGGACCCGAGCAATCGATGACGCGCGCGACGCGCAAATGCTCGGGCGACTCCAGCCCGCGCCGCAGCAGCGAGACCTCGACGCCGTCCGATGGTTGCGGTCATCTGCTGCAGACGCCCCGCGAGCGGCGTCAGCTGGCCGCTCTGCACCGTGCGCTCGATGACATCGGCGACCGCGGGCGCCATGCGGTGGCGATGCACATCCCACCAGGGCCGGAGATGGCGCAGGAAACGGCGGCGCTCGTCCGGCGACAGGCCTTGCCAAAGCTGTTGCGTATAGGGGCGGAGCGCATCCACGACCGAGCGCCAGACAGTCTCGTGATTTGCCGTCCGCACTTCCCGGCGCACGGCCCGCAGATGATCGGTGACCGAGCCGAGATCGGCATCCGACAGCCAGGTCGAGCCATGGGCCGGCGCGTCGCCATGGCGGCGCGGCAGCAGGCCGCGGCGGGACAGGGCATAGATGCGGCCGCGATGGCCGGCATCGAGCAGGGAGATGACGCTGTCCACCATGGTCAGCCCGGTGCCGATCAGCAGCACCGGCGCCTGCGGATCCAGGTCCGCCGTCGCCCGCGCATCCCAGGGATTGCCGAAATAATGCGCCGTGGCGTTCTTGTTCGGGAAAATTGCCGACGGCCAGGACGGCCCCGTCGACTTCATAGCGGCGGCCGGTGCCGACCTCCACGACCAGCCCGTCGGGGGCCGGTTCGATCGCCGTGGCCTCGTCCGGGACCAGATGCAGGTTGCGGCCGCGGCCGGTCTGCCAGATCTCGTTGCCCAGCAGATCCTGGATGTAGGCGCCATAGAGCTGGCGCGGCACGAAGGTATCGACCGTGCCGGCCACGGCGGCGGCGTTGGCGCTGTTGTCGCGCCGCCGAGCCAATTCACGAAATGATCGGGCTCGTCGACGAAGGCGCTCATGCGGCTGGCGCGCACATTCAGCAGATGGTTGGCGTTGCCGGTGGAATAGGCGAGGCCGCCGCCGAATTGGGCGTTCTTCTCGATCAGATAGATCCGGCCGTTGGGCAGCGCACGCTTGAGCAACTGCACCGCCAGCAGCGAGCCGCTGAAACCGGCGCCGATGATCGCGATCCTGGGTCCTGCTGCTGACGTCATGGTTGCTCCCCTACGGTTGCCGATGACATCAGCCCGCCCACCGGCGGGACCAGCGCTGGGCGAGATTGATCACCAGCAGCATGACGAAGGAGGCGGCGAGCATGACGACGCCGATCGCCGCCGCGCCCGCATAGTCGAACTGCTCCAGCTTGATGACGATCAGCAGCGGCGCGATCTCCGACACCATCGGCATGTTGCCGGCGATGAAGATGATCGAGCCGTATTCGCCGACCGCGCGGGCGAAGGCGAGGGCAAAGCCGGTGAGCAGCGCCGGCAGGATCACCGGCAGGATGATCCGCGCCAGGGTCTGAAAGCGCGAGGCGCCGAGGGTGAAGGCCGCCTCTTCCACTTCCAGCTCCAGATCCAGCAGGATCGGCTGCACGGTGCGCACGACGAAAGGCAGGCCGATGAAGATCAGCGCGATGACCACGCCCAGCGGCGTGAAGGCGATCTTGATGCCCAGGGGCGCCAGCAGCGCGCCGATCCAGCCGTTGGGGGCGCAGATCGCCGTCAGCGCGATGCCGGCGACGGCGGTCGGCAATGCAAAGGGCAGATCGACGAGGGCATCGACGATGCGCCGTCCGGGAAAGCGGTAGCGCACCAGCATCCAGGCGATGAGGAGTCCGAAGAAGGCATTGACGATGGCGGCGATCAGGGCGGCGCCGAAGCTGAGCCGCAGTGCCGCGAGCACCCGCGGCTCCAGCACCGCCTGCCAGAAGCCGGCCCAGCCGAGCTCCACCGGACGCAGGATCAGCCCCGCCAGCGGCAGCAGCACGATGACGCCGAGATAGAGCAAAGAATAGCCGAGCGTCAGCCCAAAACCGGGGAGGACGCTCGGCCGCTTCAGGGAGAAGGCAGTCACGAGTCCAACAAGAGATTATTTACTGACTAGGCTGCGTGTAGATCTGGTCGAACACGCCGCCATCGGCGAAGTGCTCGGCCTGCGCCGTCTTCCAGCCGCCGAACAGTTCATCGACCGTGAACAGCGGCAGGTTCGGGAACTGGCTGGCGTACTTCTGCGCGACCTCTGCCAAGCGCGGACGATAGAAGTTCTTCGCCGCGATCTCCTGCCCGGCGGGCGAGTAGAGATATTGCAGATAGGCCTCGGCCACCGCGCGGGTGCCATGCTCGTCGACGACCTTGTCGACGACGGCGACCGACGGCTCGGCCAGGATGCTGACGGTCGGCACGACGATCTCAAGCTGATCCGGCCCCAGCTCGTTGATGGCCAGATGCGCTTCGTTTTCCCAGGCCAGGAGAACGTCGCCGATGCCCCGCTGCACGAAGGTGGTGGTGGAGCCGCGGGCGCCGGTGTCGAGCACGGGCACATGCTTGATAGAGCTCGGCGACGAAATCCCGCGCCTTCTGCGCATCGCCGCCGTTCTTCAGCACATAGCCCCAGGCCGCCAGATAGTTCCAGCGCGCGCCGCCCGAGGTCTTCGGGTTCGGCGTGATCACCTGCACATCGGGCTTCACCAGGTCGGCCCAATCCTTGATGCCCTTGGGATTGCCCTTGCGCACCAGGAACACGATGGTCGAGGTGTAGGGCGCGCTGTTATCTCCCAGCTTGGTCGCCCAATCCGGTGAAATCAGTTCGCTCTGCTTGACGATGGCGTCGATGTCATAGGCCAGCGCCAGCGTGACCACATCGGCTTCCAGCCCGTCGATCACGGCGCGCGCCTGCTTGCCGGAACCGCCATGGGACATCTTCACGGTGACGTTGTCGCCGGTCTTCGCCAGCCACTCCTTGGCGAAGGCGTCGTTGAACTCTTTGTAGAACTCGCGCGTGGGGTCGTAGGAGACATTCAGCAGCGTGATGTCTTCGGCATGGGACGGCAGCGACGGCAGGGCGATCGCCGCCGCCAGCAGCAGACCGGGAATTCGAACAAGCCGGGATTCGAACAAGCTTAGAGAAACGCATGGAGAAACCTCCAACTTCGTTGGCCAGTCATTTCAGGATTTGCGATCCGGCGGCAGACAGCAACGCTGCCCGCACACCGGTGGTGTTCGGTCAGATCAGGGTCGATCCGTTCGAACGATCATGTCAGGCGTAGGCGACATCATCGAAATCTCCTCTTCGATTGCCGCACCTAAAACGAAACCCGCACAGCAAGGGCCGGCGGGTGGCCTCGCTTTAGCTGCATTTGTTAAGCGCCCGCAAGCTGAATGCTCAAATCGGCGCATGACGTAAACGCTAGCAAAGGCACCGCGCTGGCGTCAATTGAAATTTATTCATCATGTTTCAGCAGCACCGGCCCGATCACGGAAATTCCACGGCTGGGGAAAGAAACGCGAACATCAATGAGTTGACCGCAGGTAACCGGTCGGCGATAAACCGCGCGTTTTCAGGCGGAGCGTTCCACTCTCCGCCTCATTACAGATAGATAGAGGGGTCCACACCTTCCGATGAGCACGCCGTCCAAGCGCATCTTCTCGGGCGTTCAGCCCACCCAAAATCTCCATCTCGGCAATTATCTCGGCGCGATCAAGAACTGGGTCAAGCTGCAGGACCAGTTCGACTGCATCTACTGCGTCGTCGATATGCACGCCATCACCGTGTGGCAGGATCCGAAGCTGCTGCAGCAGCAGACGCGGGAGATCGCCGCGGGCTTCGTCGCCGCCGGCGTCGATGCGCGCAAGCATATCGTGTTCAACCAGAGCCAGTCGCCGGCCCATGCGCAGCTCGCCTGGATCTTCAATTGCGTGGCGCGGCTCGGCTGGCTCAACCGCATGACCCAGTTCAAGGAGAAGGCGGGCAAGGATCGCGAGAACGCGTCCGTCGGCCTCTACGCCTATCCGAACCTGATGGCGGCGGACATCCTCGCCTACAAGGCGACTCATGTGCCCGTCGGCGAGGATCAGAAGCAGCATCTGGAACTGGCGCGGGACATCGCGCAGAAATTCAACAACGATTTCGGCGTGAATTTCTTCCCGCTGCCGGAGCCGCAGATCTTCGGCACGGCGACGCGGGTGATGTCGTTGCGCGACGGCACCAAGAAGATGAGCAAGTCCGATCCCTCCGATTACAGCCGCATCAACATGACCGACGATGCCGAGGCGGTGGCGCTGAAGATCCGCAAGGCGAAGACCGATCCCCATCCCCTGCCCGGCCCCGATGCCCTCGACGACAAGGGCCGCGTCATCGCCGCGCGCGAGGCGGAGCGGCCGGAGGCGTTCAACCTCCTGGGCATCTATGCAGCGCTGGCGGACAAGCCGCTGAAGGATGTGCTGACGGAGTTCGAGGGCAAGGAGTTCTCGTTCTTCAAGCAAGTGCTGAGCGACCTGTCCGTCGCCACCATCGGCAAGATCGGCCATGAGATGAAGCGGCTGATGAGCGACAAGGCGGAGATCGACGGCATCCTGCGCAACGGCGCCGAGCGGGCGCGGGCACTCTCCGGGCCGATCATGCGCGAAGTCGAGGACATCGTCGGCTTCCTGCGGCCGTGAGATTGTCGTGAGCGGCGGCGCGATCAGCTTCCGGTTTGCGACGCCCGACGACCGGCTGCTCCTCCAGCAGCTCTTCCACGAGGCCGAGGTCCATTATGAGGGCCACAACGCGCCGTCGCGGGATCTCGTCGCCGCCCATGTCGATGGGGATGTGATCCCCGCGCTCGCGCGCTGCGAAATCCTGCTGACCGAATGCGATGGCACGGTGGCGGCGATGACCAGCTTCGGGCAGCTCTATCCCGCACCAAATCTCGGCGGGCAGATTCAAGTGAAGGACATCTATGTCCGCGACGGCTTCCGCAACCGGGGCATCGGTGCTGCGATCATCCGCCGCCTGGCCGCCCTGGCGCTGGAGCGGCGCTGCACCCGCGTCGACTGGACGGCGGAGACTGATAATCCGCGGGCGATCGATTTCTATGACCGGCTCGGCGTGCCGCGGGTCGAAAGCAAGGTGTATTTCCGGCTGGACGGCGACATGTTGAAGGCGTTCGCCGCCGGCAAGAAATAGGCCATGTTTGCCGGCAATCTCGATTCCGGTCTTCGGGAATGCTTGCAGTTTCCGGGAGCAGGGCCACCTAATCTGGGTCCGCTCTCCATCGGTTTTCGCCGCATTGGGCGCTAGGCAAGGGTTTTAGGCCATGGCCGAAGATGACTTCCTGATCCAGAACCCGCCGAAACAGCGGCGCTGGCTGCCGCGCTTCGGCAGCGGCGGCTGGCGGCGGACGCTGAAGTGGCTGGGCGTATTCATCCTCTTCCTCCTGGTCGTCTATTACCCGGTGGGCGCCCTCTGGATTCATGAGATCGACGACGATGTGAGTTTCGGCCCTGGCGATGTCGCGCCGGGCGCCAGCCGCAGCATCGCCATGGCGGCGGCGCTGATCGAACGCGAGGTCAACCAGCATGAATGGCCGGCCAACGATCCCTGGTTCCTGCCGGGCGCCGTTCTGGACAACATGCCCAGCTATCAGGTCGGCATCATCACGTCGCTGCGCCGCTTCCTCCAGGAGATGACCGACCAGGTCAGCCGCGTGCGCGGCTCGAGCGCCTCCGATACCGATCTGGAAGCGGCGCGCAGCCGCCTGAACAACGATCCGGATATCTGGGTGGTGGATTTCCGCATCTCCGTTGTCGGCGTCACCAGTTCGTCGGAGCGGTTATACCGCACCGGCCGGGACTCCCTGCTCAGCTACAACCGCCGTCTGGCCGCCGGGCAGGCCGTGTTCGAGCGCCGCGCCGACAACCTGCAGATCACCCTGGACCGGATCGCCAAGGATCTGGGCTCGGCCTCGGCGAATGTCGAGCGGCAGGTGGAACAGGGCTCGCAGAAATGGATCGATTTCAACGCCGACAACGTGTTCTACCAGACCAAGGGACAGCTCTATGCCTATGCGCTGCTGCTGCGGGAACTCGGCGCGGATTTCGACCCGGTCATCAAGGAGAAGAATCTGACCGCGGCCTGGACCGACATGGTGGGCAATCTGGAAAAGGCGGCGCAGCTGCAGCCCTGGGTCGTGGTCAATGGCGCGCCCGACAGCGCCATTTTCCCCAGCCATCTCTCGGGCCAGGGCCTGTTCCTGCTGCGGGCCCGCACGCAGCTGGGCGAGATCAGCGATATCCTGCTGAAATAGGCTGCGGATTCGGCTCCGCGCCGGCGGGATACGCTTTCAAGCCTAGGGGTCGGCGTGTAAGTTCAGGGCATCGCTCCGCCTGCCTAAGCGCCCGGTTCATGCAGATTTACCTGCCGATCGCCGAAGTTTCGGTCAACATCCTGCTGCTACTCACCATGGGCGCGGCGGTTGGGTTCCTCTCCGGCCTGTTCGGCGTGGGTGGCGGCTTCCTGATGACGCCGCTGCTGATCTTCGCCGGCGTGCCGCCGGCGGTGGTGGTCGGCACCTCGGCCAGCCAGATCGTCGCCTCCTCGGTTTCCGGCGTGCTCGCCCATTGGAGCCGCGGCAACGTGGATTTCAAGATGGGGCTGGTGCTGCTGGTCGGCGGCTTCCTCGGCTCCAGCTTCGGCGTCTTGCTTTTCACCGTGCTGAAGCAGCTCGGCCAGATCGACCTGGTGATCACCCTGTCCTATGTCGTGCTGCTCGAGCATCATCGGCGTGCTGATGCTGGTGGAAGCCACCCGCGCCTTCCTGCGCCGCCGCAGCCTGACCGCGCCGCTGCGCAAGCTGCACCAGCATACCTGGGTGCATGGCCTGCCGTTCAAGATGCGCTTCCGCCAGTCGCGGCTCTACATCAGCGCGCTATTGCCCATGGCCATCGGCTTCATCGTCGGCATCCTGGTGGCGATCATGGGCGTGGGCGGCGGCTTCGTCATGGTGCCGGCGATGATCTATCTCCTGGGCATGCCGACCCGGGCGGTGGCCGGCACCTCGCTGTTCCAGATCATCTTCGTCACCGCCAACGTCACCTTCCTGCAGGCGGTGCAGAACCACACCGTGGATATCGTGCTGGCGATGGTGCTGATCGTCGGCGGCGTCATCGGCGCCCAGCTCGGCGGCCGCATGAGCAGCCGGGTGCCGGCCGAGCAGCTGCGCATCCTGCTGGCGGTGCTGATCCTGGCGCTCGGCGCGCGGCTGGCCTTCGAGCTGGTGGCGACGCCGGAGGACATCTACAGCATCGTGGTGGAGAAGTGACGCCGATGCGCCGGTTCCTCCATCGCTGCGGTGTGGCGCTGCCGGCCTGGGCGCTGATCCTGGTTGTCCTGCCCGGGGCGGCGTCGGCCGAGGAGCTGCTGTTCGACTGGTCGCCGCACCGCATCCAGATCACCTCGGATTTCACCGGCGCGCCCGTCATCGTCTTCGGCGTGGTCGACGGGCCGGGCGACGTGATCGTGGTGGTGCGCGGCCCGACCGACAGCGTCAGCGTGCGCCGCAAGCGCCGCTTCGCCGGCATCTGGATCAACCGGGACCAGGTCGAATTCGACGATGTGCCCGCCTATTACGCGGTCGCCAGCAGCAAGCCGCTGAACGAAATCCTCAGCGAGGACACCCTGAAGCAGCGGCAGATCGGCATCGACACGCTGCAGCTGGTCACCGCCGACACCGACGAGGATGCCGGCCTGTTCCGCCAGGCGCTGGTGGAACGGCGCCAGGCGGCGGGGCTTTATAGCCGCGAGCCCGGCAGCGTGAAGCTGGTGGGCAGCCAGCCGCGGCTGTTCCGCGCCAATTTCTTTTTCCCGGCCACCGCGGCCGTCGGGTCTTATCGCATCGAAACCATCCTGGTCCGCGACGGCGCGATCGCCAAGGCGCAGAGCATCGCGCTGCCGCTCAGCCAGGAAGGCCGGGTCGCCGACGTCACGCTCTGGGCCCATGAGCAGGCCCCCGCCTATGGCCTGGTGGCGATCATCCTGTCGCTGCTGTCGGGCTGGGCCGCCCACCTTCTGTTCCGGAGGCTGTAACCGTCATGAGTGAAGCACCTGCCGCCGACAAGGCGATCAACCGTATTTTCCTGGTGGTGGTCGACGAATCCCCGGAATTGAAGGTGGCTCTGCGCTATGCCTGCATCCGCGCGCGCAAGACCGGCGGCCGGGTGGCGCTGCTGGCGGTGGTGGAGCCGGCGGAAGCGCAGCAATGGATGGGGGTCAACGAGCTGATGCGGGAGGAGGCGCGGATGGCGGCGGAGCAGATCCTGCAGAAGGTCGCCGCCGACGTGCAGAAGACCTCGAACGCCATGCCGATCCTCTGCATCCGCGAAGGCAACCGGCGCGATGAGCTGTTGAAACTAATCGACGAGGAGCCCTCGATCTCCATCCTGGTGCTGGGTGCGGCCACCGGCGCCAAGGGGCCGGGACCCCTGGTTTCCGCGCTCACCACCAAGTTCGTCGGCAAGCTGCGGGTCCCCATCACCCTGGTCCCAGGCAACCTGTCGGTCGAGGACATCGACGCCATCGCGTGAGGCCGTGATTTCGCGGCAGTCCACGTCCGGGGCCGCCGCGCCGTCGCGCTTCAGGATCAGCGCCTCCTGGCCCAGCTGATCCGGATTGTCGCTGGTCCAGATACCGCACCAGATGCCGGCCCCCGCCTGCTCATAGAGCACGATATTGGCTTTGGTGAAGCCGGCGCCGACGAAGGCGAAGGCCAGCCCTTTGCCGTAGGAGAGGCCGCGGCCCCTGTAGGTGTCCTTGCCGATCTGCCAAAGAATCTCGTAGGTCTTTCCGGCGGCACTGATCTGTGCCACGCCCTCATAGGCCCTGCCGCCCTGACTGGTCCCCTTGACGATATAGAGGCCGGCGATGCTGTCGTCGGCATGGCCAGGATGCGGCAGGACGCAAAGCAATGCCGCAAGCATGGCTACGGAAGCCAGCCGCGAAAGACCGGTCTGCATGGTGAAATCCCCTTGTGACGTTACGCGTTCACGGCGTCGAGCTGACGTTCTGCCAGCTCCGGCAGCGTGTAGATCTCCTGCGGCGCCGCCACGCCGCGCAGCCGGTGCAGACCGATGGAGCGCAGCGTCGAGCCGCAGGGCGAAGCGAACTGGGCCGAGGTCAGCAGCGGATAATGCAGGTCGCGGCACAGATTCTCGATCCGCGACACCAGGTTCACCGCCGGGCCCGTGATGGTGAAATCCAGCCGCTCGGCAGCGCCCACATTGCCGTACATGACGCTGCCGATATGCAGCGCGATGCCGACTTCGAGAAGCGGCTTGCCGGCGGCCTGACGGCTGACATTGAGTTCCTTGAGCGCGTCCAGGGATTCCATCGCCGCCTTGAGGGCGGTGTTGCAGGCGCGGTCCCGGTCCAGATCGTCCTTGATCGGGAAGATCGCCAGGAAGCCGTCGCCGATGAACTTCAGCACCTCGCCCTCGTGGCGATGCACCGGGCCGCTCATGCAGTCGAAATAGTCGTTGAGCAGCAGCACCACATCCTGGGGCGACATGCCCTCGGTGATGGCGGTGAAGCTGCGGAGGTCGCAATACCAGAGCGCCGCGGCGATGCTGTCCACATCGCCCCGCTTGATCCGTCCTTCCAGCACCCGGCGGCCGGCGTTGCGGCCGAGATAGACCTCCAGCAGCATGCCGGCGGTTCGCTTGGTCTGCTTGATGTCGAGCACCAGCGACAGCACCGGCATCAGGCGCCGGATGACAGTCACGTCGCGCTCGGTGAAGCCGCCGGGCCGGTCGGTGGAGACGCTGAAGCTGTTGGGCCGCTTGCCGGAGGAGCGCAGCGGCAGCAGCAGCACGTCGGTCATGCCCTCCTGCTGCAGCTCCTGCATGATCGGGAAGTCCAGCACCGCCTCCGGCCCTTCCAGCCGCCGGCGGATCTCCGGCGCGCCGTCATGGATCGCCTTGATCGGGCTGTCCAGGTACACGCGCGCTGGTGACGATATCGTGGCCGCGCTGGATCTCCTGGGCGGCGGCCTGGCCGCGGTACCAGAGATAGCCGATGGCGAAGAGCTGGGGATGGAGCGTGCGGGTGCCGACCTGGATGCGCGCGACCGGCAATCCGGCCTTGTTCAGGCGGGCGCCCAGTTCGCCGATCATCACGTCGGTCGATGGCACGGCGGGGGCCTCGGTCAGCAGCCAGTCGACCAGCGGGTCGGCGCAGTCGATGACCGGCGCCGGCGGGGCCGTGACGGCCTGTGGGGGTCTGCCCATGGCGTTTCGAATCGTCCTTAAGTAACAAAATGATAAAGCTTGACGTTGAAGATAGGCGCGGATTGCACCATGTTCCACTCACAATCTCATGTAAGGCGCCGGGTGGGCGCGCGAAAGGGCTGCTGCCATGTTCATCCAGACGGAAGAAACCCCGAATCCCCAGACCCTGAAGTTCATCCCCGGCCGCGAAGTGATGGCCGAGGGCACCCTGCACATGCCCGATGCCGAGGCCGCCAAGCGCTCGCCCCTGGCCGAACGGCTGTTTCAGGTCGAGGGCGTTAACGGTGTTTTCCTGGGCAGCGATTTCATCAGCGTCACCAAGCTCGACGCAAAGGAATGGTATCTGCTGAAGCCCGCCGTGCTGGGCATCATCATGGAGCATTTCACCGCCAACCGGCCGGTTGTCGCTGGCAGGCGCCGAAGTTGCCGCGCGAAACCGACGGCGAAGACACCGAGATCGTCTCCCAGATCAAGGAGCTGATTAACACCCGCGTGCGCCCGGCGGTGGCCCAGGATGGCGGCGATATCGTCTTCCGCGGCTTCGAGCAGGGCGTCGTCTTCCTGCATATGCAGGGCGCCTGCTCCGGCTGCCCGAGTTCGACGGCGACTCTGCGCATGGGCATCGAGAACATGCTCAAGCACTACATCCCGGAAGTCACGGCGGTGCGGGCGGTCCAGTAGCCCGGCAACCCAATCCACCCTTCAATGGTCGGCGAAAGGCAGGCGGGGGCAGCCATGAGCGTTATCGACGATCAATTGCCGCCGGCCGCCAAGATCGTCGGCGATGCGGCCATGGACCGCATCTTCCGGCAGGCGCGCACCCACCGGTCCTGGAACGGCGATCCCGTCAGCGACGTGGTGCTGGCCGCGGTCTATGAGCTGGCGCGCATGCCGCCCACCAGCGCCAATTGCAGCCCGATGCGGGTGCTGTTCCTGAAATCGAAAGAGGCCAAGGAACGGCTGCGGCCGGTGCTGTCGGAAGGCAATGTGAAGCAGACCATGGCGGCGCCGGTCACCGCCGTCATCGCCTATGACACGCAGTTCTATGAATTGCTGCCGCGCCTCTGGCCGTTCGCCGATGCGCGCAAATGGTTTGCCGGCAAGGAGGCGCTGATCAAGGAAACCGCGCTGCGCAACGGCTCGCTGCAGGGCGCCTATCTGATCCTCGCCGCCCGGGCGCTGGGCCTGGATTGCGGGCCGATGTCGGGCTTCGACAATGCCAAGCTGGATGCCGAGTTCTTTCCGGACGGCCGCTGGAAGTCGAACTTCCTCTGCAATCTCGGCTATGGCGACGGCCAGAACATGAAGCCGCGGGCGCCGCGGCTGGATTTCGACGAAGCCTGCCAGATCCTGTGACCGGGCCCCGGATTTCCGCAGACTCGCGGCCCTACATCAGCCCGAGCTTCAGGTCCGACTCCGCGTAGAGCGGAAAGCTGCGGGAATTGAACAGCTGATAGTGCCACCACTCGTTCTTGTAGAAATCCCAGCCCGCCGCCGACATCAGGCCCAGCAGGATCGCCCGGTTGCGCTGCGCCGCCGGCGAGACGGTCAGCGCGCCATGATGGGCATTGGGCGTCATGTCGTCGAACGGCGTGCCCATCTCCAGCTCGTTGCCGGCCGCATCCACCAGCGTCAGGTCGACGGCGACGCCGCGGGAATGGGGCGAGCCCTTGCGCGGGTCGGCGAAGAATTCGGGATTGGGCGCATGGTTCCACAGCATCCATTGCGCCTCGGTCGGGCGGTAGGCGTCGAAGATCTTGAACGTCAGGTCGATCGCCTTGGCCAGCTCGATGGCGCGCGCCAGCTTCGGCTCGGCGTCGCGGTGCAGATAGCACTTCGCCTGGCGGTAGATCGGCTTGCCCGTGATGTTCTGCGGCGTCGCATAAGCCAGCGACAGGATGACAGCGTGGCTTTGAGGCGTTATCTCGACGAGATCCATTCGCGTCGGTGGCTCCGGCAACTTGTTCTACGCAGGCGCGGCGCGCCCGTTGCGGCGCAGACAGGTATCACGGTCTGCGGCGGATGCAAGAGAGAAGCGAGGGGGCGACGGCGGTTCGAGGCAAGATGAAAGACGGCGAGACCATCCTGGCCTTCGACAGCTCCGGCGCCTGCTGTTCGGCGGCGCTGTGGGCCGGCGGCCGCATCGCCGCGCGCCGTCTCGAGCCGATGAGCCGCGGCCAGGCCGAGCGGCTGATGCCGATGATCCTGGCGGCGATGGCCGAAGCGGGCTGCGGCTTCGGCGATCTCACGAGAATCGCCGTCACCGTCGGGCCCGGATCCTTCACCGGCATCCGCGTCGCGCTGGCGGCCGCCCGCGGCCTGGCGCTGGCCGGCGGTCTGCCGGTGGCGGGCATCACCACGTTCGATGCGGTGCTGGAATCGCTGCCGTCCTCGGCCACCGCCGGCCGTACGGTGGCCATCGTCATGGACTCAAAGCGCGGCGATCTCTTCACCCAGTTCTATGACCGCGACCGGCGCCCGGTTTCCGGTCCGGCGATCCTGCCGCCGGAGTCCGTCCTGGCGGCGGCGCCGGGGCAGCCGCTGATCGTCGCCGGCGATGGCGTGGCCCTGCTGCAGCCGCATCTGCCGGCCGGCGCCGGGATCACCCTGGTTGCGGTCGCCCATATCGATGCCGCCCATGTCGCCGCGTTGGCGGCGCGCCGCAACCCGTCGGAGCTTCTGCCGCCGGTTCCGCTCTATCTGCGGCCCGCCGATGTCACCATCGCCGGGCGCAAGCGGCCTTCGCCCCAGACCGCACCGGGAGCGTGAGTTCCGGTGGACGGCGGCGTCACGATCAGGCCGCTGGGCCCCTTCGATCTGGAACTGGCGGCGGCGCTCCATGGCGGCTCCTTCGAGACACCCTGGACCGGTCAGGCCTTCGCCGAACTTCTGGCCATGCCGGGCTCGGCCGGATTTCTGGCGGTGAGGAATGGGCAACCGGCCGGCTTGATCCTGCTGCAGATGCAACCGCCCGACGGCGAAGTGCTGACCCTGGGCGTGCTCCCCGGCCTCCGGCGCCAGGGAATCGCGGCGGCGCTGCTAGGCCGGGCTCTCGAAGCGGCGCGGCAGGCGGGGGCAACGCGCCTGCTGCTGGAGGTCGCCGCCGACAATGGCCCGGCGCTGGCGTTCTATCGCCGCCATGGCTTTCGGCCCTTGAGTCGCCGGCCGGGCTATTACCGCCGGCCATCGGGACCGCCGGTGGACGCCGAAGTGCTGTCCTTGCCGCTGGCGCCGGAGCCGCGATAGACCGGACATCGGGCCGCACCAATTAGTCCAATGGCCACAATCGCTTGTAAATGACTGTCCGCGGACCGGCTCTTGCATTATGATATTCACTCTCAATCTATTGGGCTTGGATGACGGGGTTCGAAGGCATGCAGTCACGCATCGAGCAGATCTGTATCGACCGGGGTTTGAAGATGACCGAGCAGCGCCGGGTGATCGCCCGCGTGCTGTCGGACGCCCATGACCATCCGGATGTCGAGCAGGTCTACCGCCGCGCCGTCGAGATCGATCCCCATATCAGCATCGCCACGGTCTACCGCACGGTCCGGCTGTTCGAAGAGTCGGAGATCCTGGAGAAGCATGATTTCGGCGACGGCCGCTCGCGCTATGAGGAAGTGCCGGAGACACATCACGATCATCTGATCGATGTACAGTCCGGCCGGGTCATCGAATTCCAGGACGAGGAAATCGAGAAATTGCAGCGCCGCGTGGCGGAGAAACTGGGCTACAAGCTGGTCGATCACCGGCTGGAGCTTTATGCCGTTCCCATCAGCGGCGGCAAGAAGCACCGCGCGGAGACCAAGTGATGGCGGTTGCCCATCAGTTCGACGACCGTCCGGTGAACATCCGCGTCGGCGATTTCGAGTTGCGCGTGGCGGAATCCCCGGCCGAGATCGAGGAGGCGCAGGCGCTGCGCTACCGCATCTTCTATGAGGAGATGGCGGCGCAGCCGACCGCCGAGATGGCGGCCGTGCGGCGGGATTTCGACAGCTTCGATTCGGTCTGCGATCACCTGCTGATCATCGATCACAAACTCGGCGGCAGCGGCAAGGTGATCGGCACCTATCGCATCCTCCGGCGGTCGGTGGCGCAGAAGCATGGACGTTTCTACTCGATCGACGAATTCGACATCGCGCCGCTTCTGGCCCATCCCGGCGAGATCATGGAGCTCGGCCGCTCCTGCATCGAGGCGGAGTACCGCTCGCGGGCGGCGATGCAGCTGATGTGGCGCGGCATCACCGACTATGTGATGCATTACGAAATCGGCCTGATGTTCGGCTGCGCCAGCCTGCCCGGCATCGAGCCGGAAGCGCACGCGATGACGCTGTCCTATCTCTATCACCATCATCTGGCGCCGATCGAGCTGCGCGCCCGCGCCCTGCCCGACCGCATGGTGTCCATGAACCAGTTGAGCCTGGATGCGCTCGACAAGAAGGCGGCGATGGAAAAACTGCCGCCGCTGATCAAGGGCTATCTGCGCCTCGGCGGTTTCGTCGGCGACGGCGCGGTGGTGGATCACCAGTTCCACACCACGGATGTCTGCATCATCGTCAAGACCGACTGGCTGTCCGACCGCTACATCAAGCACTACACCCGCGGCGATCAGTCCCAGCGCCCGGCGGGGAGCGGCCAATCCGTCTGAGCGATCGGCCTGTGGGTTCAACTTCGTCGACAACGATGCCGCCGCCCGCGCAGGACGCGCGACCTGAGCTTGGGGTCGCCGATGCGCGCGGCCATCAGGCTGGCCCTCTATTTCTTCTTCACCTCGGTCGCCGTGCCGCTGCAGATGCTGCTGATGCGTTTGCCCGGCACGGCACAGCAGCGGTTTCCCCGCTGGTATCACCTGCAATGCTGCCGCGCCCTCGGCTTTCAGGTCGAGGTGACCGGCGAGATGAGCACGGTGCGGCCGACGCTTTTCGTCTGCAACCACAGCTCCTATCTCGACATCACCGTGCTCGGCTCGATGATCCATGGCAGCTTCGTCGCCAAGACGGAGGTGGCGAGCTGGCCGTTCTTCGGCATGCTGGCCAAGCTGCAGCGCACGATCTTCGTCGACCGGCGCCGCCACTCCACCCATACCCAGCGGGACGATCTGCTGGCGCGCCTGACCGAGGGCGACAATGTCATCCTGTTTCCCGAAGGCACCAGCAATGACGGCAACCGCGTCCTGCCGTTCCGCAGCGCGCTGTTCAGCGTCGCCGAGCCGCGGCGCCATGGCGGCGGCGAAGGTGAAATCAAGGACCTGATCGTGCAGCCGGTCTCCATCGCCTATGTCAGGCTCAACGGCGTGCCGGTCGGCCATGGCTTGCGGCCGCTGTTCGCCTGGTACGGCGACATGGACCTGTTCAGCCATCTGGTGAAGCTCTCCAGCCTCGGAACGCTGACGATCCGGGTCGAATTCCATCCGGCGGTGCCGTTCTCCCGCTTCGGCTCGCGCAAGGCGCTGAGCGACCATTGCCAGCGGGAGGTGGCCGCCGGAGTCGATCGGGCGATTCGGGGCAAATAGATAAGCCGCTGATATATAATATGAAATCTTGGAGAAAAGAGCGCCGCAGCCGGTTCACAGGGGGCGCGGCTAATGCTAGACTCCGGTCCCAACCATATTCATTGAGCATGTTCGGAGCGAAACGCGTCGCTCTCCTTGCTGAGCGGACGCCCTGACCGATTTGGCCAAGAAACTCTTCATCAAGACCTATGGCTGCCAGATGAACGTCTATGACTCCGCCCGCATGGCGGATGTCCTGGCGCCGCTCGGCTATGCGCCGGCCGACGATGCGGCCGACGCCGACATGGTCATCCTCAATACCTGCCATATCCGCGAAAAGGCGTCGGAGAAGGTTTTCGCGAGCTCGGCCGCCTGCGCCAGCAGCAGCATCGCGCGCCGCGGCGAAGGCCGCGACATGATCATCGCCGTCGCCGGCTGCGTCGCCCAGGCGGAGGGCGCGGAGATCCTGGCGCGCGCGCCGTATGTCGACATCGTGCTCGGCCCGCAGACCTATCACCGCCTGCCGGAGATGGTGGCCCGCGCCGCCCGCGCCCACGGTGCGAAGGACGGCCGCCGCGCCGGCGCCCATCTGCTCGACACCGAGTTTCCCGTCGGAATCGAAGTTCGACCATCTGCCGGAGTCCCGCGCCGGTCAGGGTCTCACCGCCTTCCTCTCGGTGCAGGAAGGCTGCGACAAGTTCTGCACCTTCTGCGTCGTGCCCTATACCCGCGGCGCCGAATTCTCGCGGCCGGTGGCCGATATCGCGGCCGAGGCGCGCCGCCTGGTGGCCGACGGCGCGCGCGAGATCACGCTGCTCGGCCAGAACGTGAATGCCTATCACGGCGCCGCGCCGCGCACGGTCGGCGGCGGTCCGATGAATGGGGCCTCGGCCGCCTGATCCGCCACCTGGCCGAGATCGACGGGCTGGACCGCATCCGCTACACCACCTCCCATCCCGCGCGACATGGACGACGATCTGATCGACGCCCATGGCGATGTGCCGCGCTGATGCCCTTTCTGCATCTGCCGGTGCAGTCGGGCTCCGACCGGATCCTCGCGGCGATGAACAGGCATCACGACTGCCGCATCATATCTGCGCGTGGTCGAGCGGCTGCGCGCCCGCCGCGCCGATCTGGCGCTGTCGTCGGATTTCATCGTCGGCTTTCCCGGCGAGAGCGAGGACGGATTTCGCGGCGACGCTGCAGCTGGTGCGAAGAGGTCGGCTATCGCCCAGGCCTATTCCTTCAAATACAGCGCCCGGCCCGGCACGCCGGCGGCGATCATGGCGCAGCAGGTGCCCGAGGACGTGAAGGCCGAACGGCTGGAGCGGCTGCAAGCGCTGCTGCGCCGCCAGCAGGAGACCTTCAACGCCGCGATGGTCGGCCGCACCTTGCCGGTGCTGTTCGAGCGCGAAGGCCGCCATGAAGGCCAGCTCGTCGGCCGCAGTCCCTATCTGCAGGCGGTGCATGCCATAGCCCCCGGCCTGATCGGCGAGATCGCCGACGTCGTCATCGACGCCCTGCATCCGAACAGCCTCGCCGGCCGGCTGGCCGATCGCGTGGCCCCATCGGCATCCGCGCCGCGCGCGGCGGCGATGTCAGCGTGAGGTCGCAACCCCCCGTGCCGCCCGCCGCCCCCGCGTCGCAACCCGTTCACCTGGAGTTCGACGACAACCGCCTGCTGCCCCTGCTGTTCGGCGAGTACGACCAGAATCTGGTGCGGATCGAGCAGCAGCTCGGCGTCTCGCTGGTGTCCCGCGGCAATCACCTGGCGATCTCCGGCCCGCCGGACTCCGTCGAGACCGCGCGCGAGACCCTGACGGCGCTCTATCAGCGGCTGAAGCGCGGCCAGAATCTGGACCGCGCCGATGTGGATACGGCGCTGCGCTTCGCCCGCACGCCGGGCGAGCCAAACCTGTTCGACCGCATGAGCGGCGACGGCACGGCGGTGCGCACCCAGCGCCGCCTGATCAGCCCGCGCTCGGCGATGCAGGCGGAATATATGAAGGCGCTGCGCGAGGCCGACATGGTGTTCGGCCTCGGCCCGGCCGGCACCGGCAAGACCTATCTGGCGGTCGCCGTCGCCGTCGCCATGCTGAACAAGGGCACGGTGGATCGCATCGTGCTGTCGCGGCCGGCGGTCGAGGCGGGCGAGCGGCTCGGCTTCCTGCCCGGCGACCTGCGCGAGAAGATCGATCCCTATCTGCGGCCGCTCTACGACGCGCTCTACGACATGATGCCGTCGGAGCAGGTGATGCGCCGCCTGACCAGCAACGAGATCGAGATCGCGCCGCTCGCCTTCATGCGCGGCCGCACCCTGTCCAACAGCTTCGTCATCGTCGATGAGGCGCAGAACACCACGCCGGTGCAGATGAAGATGCTGCTGACGCGCCTGGGCGAGGACTCCCGCATGGTGGTGACCGGCGATCTCAGCCAGATCGACCTGCCCCACGGCGTGCGCTCGGGCCTGCAGGACGCGGTCGACGTGCTGAGTGGCGTCGAGGGCATCAGCTTCGTCCGCTTCACCGAAGCCGATGTGGTGCGCCATACCCTGGTGAGCCGGATCGTGCGCGCCTATGACGCGCGCGACAAGACGACCGAGGGCGCGCCCCATGGCCGGAAGCCGTAGGACGGAAAGAAGCGCGATGGCCAACCATGTGGAAATCGCCGTGCGGATCGCCGACCGCGGATGGCGGCAGGCCGTTGCTGGCATCGCCGTTCGCGCCAAGCGCGCCGCCTTGGCGGCGCTGGAAACTGGCGCGACGCCGGCGCAGCGGCGGCGCCTCCGGAAATCGACGGGCGAGCTGGCGCTGACCTTCGGCGACGACGCGACGCTGCGGACATTGAACCGCCGCTATCGCGGCAAGGACAAGCCGACCAACGTGCTGTCCTTCGGTTCGCCCGATGATTGGAACGCGGCGGCGCCCGGTCAGCCCTGCCCCCTGGGCGATGTGATCCTGGCGCGGGAGACGGTGCTGCGGGAAGCGCGGCGACAGGGCAAGACGCCGGCGGATCATACGACCCATCTGGTGATTCATGGCGTGCTGCATCTGCTGGGCCACGATCATGCGCGCAGCGCCGATGCCCAGAGGATGGAGGCGATCGAAACCGATATCCTCGCGCGCCTGGGCATCGCCGATCCCTACCGGATGCCGGCCCGCCGCCGGGCCAAGGGCTGAGGCCGCGCCATGAGCGACGCATCCTCCTCGCGGCAACAGCGGGAAACCGCCTCGGTCTTCAAGGGCCTCAAGAGCTGGCTGCGCGCGCTCCGCCGCGGCCGCAATGGCGAGCCCTCCTTGCGGGAATCCATCGAGGAGATCATCGAGGAATCGGAGACCGAGGTCGACGAGCCGATCAGCGAGGATGAGAGCATCCTCCTGCGCAACATCCTGCAGCTGCGCGACCTCACCGCCTATGACGTGATGGTGCCGCGCGGCGATATCGTCGCGGTCTCGGCCGACGTGCCGCTGAACGAGCTGGTCAAGGTGATGGGCACCAAGGGCCATTCCCGCCTGCCGGTCTACCGTGAGACGCTCGACGATGTGATCGGCATGGTGCACATCAAGGACGTGCTGCACTGCCTGACCGGCGAGCGGCCCTACGATCTGCAATCAGCTGGTGCGCCAGGTGCTGTTCGTGGCCCCCACCATGCCCGCCCTGGCCCTGCTGCTGCAGATGCGCGAGAGCCGCATCCATATGGCGCTGGTGGTCGACGAGTTCGGCGGCATCGACGGCGTCATCACCATCGAGGATGTGGTGGAGGAGATCGTCGGCGAGATCGAGGATGAGCATGACACCGAGGTCGGGCCCGCCATGCATCAGCGGCCCGACGGCAGCATGATCGCCGATGCCCGGGTCACCGTCGAGGATTTCGAGCACGAGGTCGGCCCGGTGCTATCAGATGAAGAGCGGGAACAGGATATCGATACCTTGGGCGGCCTGGTGTTCTCGCTCTCCGGCCGCGTGCCGACCCGCGGCCAGACCATTGCCCATCCCTCCGGCATAACCTTCGAAGTGCTGGATGCCGATCCCAGGCGCATCAAGCGGCTGCGCATTCGCAATCTGCCGTCGCCGCAGGTCCATGACCAAAAGCAGGACTGAACCGGCCGCCAGCAAAAGCCCGCAAGTGAGGACTGGCGACCGGAGTCGCCGGCGGCGGCTTGTCGCCTGGCTGGATTCGCTATCAGGCTGGCGCCGGTGTGGAATGCTGATGGGGCTCGGCCTGCTGGCCATGCTGGCGATGCCGCCGCTGCATCTCTGGCCGCTGCTGTTCGTCGCCCTGCCCGGCCTGATCCTGCTGATCGACCGCGCGCGCGGCGTGAAGGGCGCCTTCTGGACCGGCTGGTGGTTCGGACTCGGCCATTTCATTCCCGGCTTCTATTGGATCGCCAACTCCATGCTGACCGACCCCTGGCGGTTCGGCTGGATGATCCCGTTTGCCGTGGGCGGGCTCGCCGCGTTCATGGCGGTCTATGTCGGACTCGCTGCGGCTCTGGCGCGCTTGCTGTGGACGCCGGGGCCGGCCCGGATCCTGGCGCTCGGCGGCGCCTGGATCATCGGCGAATGGCTGCGGAGCTGGGTGCTGTCAGGCTTTCCCTGGAATCTGCTGGGCTATAGCTGGGCCTTCTCCGATCAGATGATGCAGATCGTCGCCTGGACCGGCAGCTGGGGCCTGAGCCTGATCACCGTCATCGGCTGCGGCCTGCCGGCGCTGCTGTTGCGCTGGTCGCCATCGGCAGACGCCCCGCCGCCGCTGGCGGGAAAGGCCGGCTGGTCCGCCGCCGCCGGTCTGATCGTCCTGGCCCTCGTCTGGTCGATCGGCGCAGTGCGTCTGTCAGGCGCGGCCGACGAGTTCGTGCCCGGCATTACGCTGCGGCTGGTGCAGCCCTCGATTCCACCTGACATGAAGAACAGCGCCGATCGGCGCGCGGAAAATCTCAATCGCCTGTTGAGCTTGAGTTTGCAGAGCCCGGGCCCGGCCCATGTCACCCATGTCATCTGGCCGGAATCCGCCGTGCCCTATCTGCTGGAGCGCAACGCCGACGTACGCCGGGCCGTGGCGCGCGTCGTTCCGCCTGATGGCCTGCTGATCACCGGCGCGGTGCGGGCGGCGCCGGAAGCCGGCAATCTCGAGCAGATCTGGAACAGCGCCCTGGCGATCGACGGCAATGCCTCTGTCGTCGCCAGCTTCGACAAGTTCCATCTCGTCCCCTATGGCGAGTATGTGCCGCGGCGGGATCTCTTCCCCTTCATCGCCAAGATCACGCCGGGTTCGATGGATTTCACCGCCGGGCCGGGCCCCCGCACGCTGCATCTGCCGGGCCTGCCGCCGGTCGGGCCGCTGATCTGCTACGAACTGATCTTTCCCGGCGAAGTAGCCGATCGAACCGATCATCCCCAGTGGCTCTTGAGCCTGACAAATGACGCTTGGTTCGGGCGCAGTACCGGCCCATATCAACACTTTGCCAGCGCCCGTTTCCGCGCAGTGGAAGAAGGCGTGCCGATGGTCCGCGCCGCCAATGCCGGAATCTCCGGCGTTATCGACGCTTACGGCCGCGTCCAGGTGCGTCTTGATCTCGATGAAATCGGCGTCATCGATCATGGCTTGCCGGCGGCAACACCGGCTCCGACGCTTTTCGCACTCCTTGGAAACCGGGTGCTGCTGGTGCTGTTGTCTGTTTGCGGCGTTTTAATTGCTGTCGCACGTCGGCTACTGGCATGATTGTATGATTGTGTGCAAACTGACCGTTGACCTGTTGTAGTGTGATCACTATTAAACCGCGGGTTTGAAAAATAGCGGGAGGGGACAGGACCGTTATGGCCAGGGGACGGAAATCATCGGGTCGAGGCTCGAAAGACGGACAACCAAACCCGATAGATATGCATGTCGGTGCGCGGTTGCGGCAGCGGCGCACGCTCTTGGGAATGAGCCAGGAACGTTTGGCCGATGCTCTGGGAATCACTTTTCAGCAGGTGCAGAAGTATGAACGGGGCGCGAACCGCGTCGGTTCAAGCCGCCTGTTCGATGTCGCGCGCGTCCTGGACGTGCCGATTTCATATTTCTTCGACGAGATGTCGGCCGGCGTCGCCGCGAAGACGCCCAGCCGCTTGCGTGGCCTAGGCGATACCCGCGCCGAGCCGTTTGAACTCGACCCCATGGCCAAGCGGGAAACCTTGGAACTGGTGCGCGCCTACTACAAAATCACCGATCCTGCCGTCCGCAAGCGGCTTTTCGAGTTGACGAAATCCCTCGGAAAGTCGAAATCCGGTTCGAAATAGCCTTGGCGCGGTAAGGCGGCCGTTCGGCCCATTTCCGTGACGACGGCTATATGTCCGTTTTTCACCGAATGAGGTAGGGCGTGCCCAAAGGCAGTTATCTGTTTACCAGCGAATCCGTGTCCGAAGGCCATCCGGACAAGGTCTGCGACCGCATCTCCGACGCCATCGTCGATACCTACCTCACCGCCGATCCCTATTCCCGCGTCGCCGTGGAGGCTCTGGCGACCACCAACCGGGTGGTCCTGGCCGGCGAAGTCCGCGGCCATCCCTCCATTACGCCGGCTCTCATCGAACAGGTGGTCCGCCACGCCATCAAGGACATCGGCTACGAACAGGACGGTTTCCATTGGAGCAAGGCGGCGGTGGAGAACTACATCCACAGCCAGTCGGCCGATATCGCCCAGGGTGTCGACGCCAAGGGCAACAAGGACGAGGGCGCCGGCGACCAGGGGATCATGTTCGGCTATGCCTGCCGCGAGACCGAGGGGCTCATGCCGGCGCCGATCTATTTCGCCCACAACATCTTGAAGTCCTTGTCGGAAGCCCGGCATTCCGGGGCCGAGCCGGGTCTCGGCCCGGATGCGAAAAGCCAGGTCACGCTGCTTTATGAAGAGGGCAAGCCGGTGCGGGCGACCTCGGTCGTCGTTTCGACCCAGCATAGCGCCGACCTGGACCAGGAAACAGTTCGCGAAATCGTCCGGCCCCATGTGGTGAATACCCTGCCGAAGGGCTGGATGTGCCCGGAGCCCGAGTTCTATGTGAATCCCACCGGCCGCTTCGTCATTGGCGGCCCGGATGGGGATGCCGGCCTCACCGGCCGCAAGATCATCGTCGACACCTATGGCGGTGCGGCGCCCCATGGCGGCGGCGCCTTTTCCGGGAAGGATCCCACCAAGGTCGACCGCTCGGCCGCCTATGCCGCGCGCTACCTGGCGAAAAACGTGGTGGCCGCCGGCTTTGCCGACCGCTGCACCATCCAGCTCGCCTATGCCATCGGCGTGTCCAAGCCCTTGTCGGTCTATGTGGAAACCCATGGTACCGGCAAGGTGGCGGAGGATCGCCTGGTGACTTTGCTGGGCGAATTGGTGGATCTCAGCCCGCGCGGCATCCGCGAACATCTGGGGTTGAACAAGCCGATCTATGCCCGCACCGCCGCCTATGGTCATTTCGGCCGTGCGGTGGATGCCGATGGCGGCTTCTCCTGGGAACGCACCGATCTCGTGGACAAGCTGAAGAGCCGCCTGAACTAGCGGCGGCGGCGCGCCCGCGGCGCCGGGCGATTTTGCAATGAGCAAACCGACGGCGGCTCCCCGGTTCGACTGGCATGGACGGCGGCAAGGCCGCAAGCTGCGAGCCGGCCGCAAGCGGCTGGTCGAGGATTTGCTGCCGCGGATCCGCCTGACGCTGCCACCTGAAGGTCAACCTTTCGATCCCCGCGCGCAGTTCTCGCCTCCGCCGCAGGAGCTGTGGCTGGAGATCGGCTTCGGTGCCGGCGAGCATCTGGCCGGACAGGCGGCGCGCCACCCGGATACCGGCTTCATCGGTTGCGAGGTATTCCTCAACGGCCTGGCCTCGGCTCTGGCCCATATCGATCGGGAAAAGCTGACGAATGTCCGGGTGTTGCACGAAGATGCCCGGGGGCTGCTGCAGCGCCTGCCCGATGCCAGCGTACAGCGGATCTATTTGTTGTTCCCCGATCCCTGGCCCAAGCGCCGCCACAAAGAGCGGCGCTTTACCGGGCGGGCCAATCTGGATGCCCTGGCCCGGGTGATGGCCGACGGTGCGGAGCTGCGGATTGCTTCTGACGATATGGGCTATATTCGCTGGACCCTGGAGAATAGCCGGCTTCATCCGGATCTCGCCTGGCTGGCCCGGCGGCCCCAGGACTGGCGCCAGCCGCCGGCCGACTGGATCCCCACCCGGTACCAGGAGAAAGCCATCAAGGCCGGCCGGAACCCCATATATCTTGCTTTTCGGCGGCGTCCGCGCGCCTGAATTGCCCTTGAAGGGCCCCCGTCCTTGGCTATATAAACTAAGCCAATAAATAGTCCTGCGCGGAATGTCGCGGGATGGAAAAACAAAGGTGGGCCAGCGGCCCGCCTTTTTTGTTACCCGGATTTTCCGGCCCGTAATGGCCCGCACTGATTTGGAGTGGCATGACCGGCGAGAAGGCCGCTGAGATCGAACGTCTGATTGCGCCGTCCCTGGCGGCGCAGGGCTATGACGTGGTACGGGTGCTGCTGATGGGCGGCGCGCGCCATGCGACGCTGCAGATCATGATCGAGCGCGCGGACCGCATGGCTGTTTCGGTGGACGATTGCACCGCCGCCAGCCGCACCGTCTCGGCCTTGCTGGATGTGGAAGATCCGATCGCCGGCACCTACACGCTGGAGATCAGCTCGCCCGGCATCGACCGGCCGCTGGTGAAGCCGGCGGATTTCGACCGCTTCAAGGGCTATGAGGCGCGCTTTGAGTCGCGCACGCCGATCGATGGCCGCCGCCGCTTTCGCGGCAAGCTTCTCGGCATGGCGGGCGACCAGGTGCATATCGCGACGCCTGAGGGCGAATCGAAGGTGCCCTTCCAAGAGGTTCAGCGCGCCAAGCTCGTGCTGACCGATGAACTGATCGCCGCTGCGGCGAGTGAAACGACTGGCTAGGTGTTGAGGAAAATTATGGACACGACGATCGCTGTTCCCAGGCTCGAGCTGCTTCAGGTGGCCGATGCCGTCGCGCGTGAAAAAGGCATCGAGCGCGATGAGGTGCTCGAGGCCATGGAACAGGCCATCCAGAAGGCGGGCCGCTCGAAATACGGGCCGGAGCATGACATCCGCGCCCATATCGACCGCAAGACCGGCGAGATCCGCCTGACGCGCCATCGCGAGGCGGTGGAGACCGTGGAGAACGAGGCGACGCAGCTCACCTTGAAACAGGCGCAGAAGATCGAGCCGAACATCGAGCTGGGCCAGCACATCGTCGACGAGCTGCCGCCGATCGATTTCGGCCGCATCGCCGCGCAGACGGCGAAGCAGGTGATCGTGCAGAAGGTGCGCGAGGCCGAGCGCAAGCGCCAGTTCGACGAGTACAAGGACCGCAAGGGCGAGATCGTCAACGGCCTGGTGAAGCGCGTCGAGTTCGGCAATGTCACCGTCGATCTGGGCCGCGCCGAAGGCCTGCTGCGCCGCGACGAATGCCTGCCGCGGGAATCCCACCGCAATGGCGACCGCGTGCGCGCGCTTATTCTCGACGTGCGCGAAGAAGCCCGCGGGCCGCAGATTTTCCTGTCCCGCACCCATCCCGATTTCATGGCCAAGCTGTTCGCCCAGGAAGTGCCGGAAATCTACGACGGCATCATCGAGATCAAGTCGGTGGCCCGCGATCCCGGCAGCCGCGCCAAGATCGCCGTGATCTCCAACGACAGCGGCATCGATCCCGTCGGCGCTTGCGTCGGCATGCGCGGCAGCCGCGTGCAGGCGGTGGTCGGCGAATTGCAGGGCGAGAAGATCGACATCATTCCCTGGTCCAACGATCCCGCGACCTTCGTGGTGAACGCGCTGGCGCCGGCCGAAGTCTCCAAGGTGGTGCTGGACGAGGAAATGCGCCGTATCGAAGTGGTGGTGCCCGATGAACAGCTGGCCCAGGCCATCGGCCGCCGCGGCCAGAATGTGCGCCTCGCCTCCATGCTCACGGGCTGGAGCATCGATGTGCTGACCGAGGCCGCCGAATCCGAGCGCCGCTCGGAGGAATTCCGCACCCGCTCCCAGATGTTCATCGATGCCCTGGATGTGGATGACGTGATCGCCCATCTGCTGGTGACCGAAGGCTTCACCAGCATCGAGGAAGTGGCGTTCGTGCCGGTGGAAGAGCTGGCATCGATCGAAGGTTTTGACGAGGACGTGGCCAGCGAATTGCGCGACCGCGCCCGCAACTATCTGCAGGAGCAGAACGAGAAGATGAATTCCCGCCGCCGCGAACTGGGCGTTACCGACGATCTCGCAACCCTTGAAGGGCTGACCCCGGCGATGCTGGTGGCGCTCGGCGAGAATGGCGTGAAGTCCCGCGACGATCTCGCCGATCTCTCCAGTGACGAGCTGATCAACAAGAATGACGGCCTGCTGCGCGGCTTCACGCTGAGCCAGCAGGACGCCAACACCATCATCATGGCGGCCCGCGCCCATTGGTTCGCGGAGCAGGAAAAAACGGGCTAGGCGAGAGGCGCGAACGACAAGAATGAGCTTGGATATGACCATGGCAGTCACGGCGGATGCGGATCTGGAGGCGCTGGTGGATACCGGCACCGGCCGGGAACGCACGTCGCCGCTGCGCCGCTGCCTGGTCAGCCGCGAGAGCCTGCCGAAGGCGCAGCTGATCCGCTTTGCGGCCGACCCGGATGGCAAGGTGCTGCCGGACATCGACGGCAAGCTGCCGGGCCATGGCTTCTGGGTGCAGGCGGAGCGCAAGGCGCTGGAGCATGCCTGCCGCCGCAATCTGTTCGCCAAGGCGGCGAAGCAGTCCCTGACCGTGCCGGCGGATACCCTGGACCTGGTCGAGTCGCTGCTGCGTCGCCGCTGCCTGGATCTCATCGGCCTGGCGCGCCGCGCGGGCGCTGCCGTCGCCGGCTTCGAGAAATGCCGCGCCTGGCTGCAATCGGGCCGCGCCGGCCTGCTGCTGGCGGCGTCCGACGGCGCCGCCGACGGGCGCGCGAAGATGCGGGCGCTGGCTGGTGATCTGCCTGTGGTGGACCTCTTCACCTCGGCGGAGATTTCCCAGGTCCTGAGTCACGAGAATACGATTCACGCCGTGGTGGCGCCCGGCGGATTCGCCGACAAGATTATGGCGGAGGTCGAGCGATTGAAGGGCGTCCGCCCAAGAGAATGCGTTGATGATCGGTAGGCAAATGGCAACCAGTAACGAAACCGAAAAGAAACCGCTGAAACTCACCCGTCCCGGACGGCTTGAGATCAAGAAGACCATCGACGCCGGCCAGGTGAGGCAGAGCTTCCCCCATGGCCGCTCGAAGACGGTTTCGGTCGAGGTCAAGAAGAAGCGCACCTTCGCCCCCAACGAAGTCGGCCGCATGAGCGAGGTCACGGCGGATACCACCGTGCCGGCGGAAGAGATCCTGGCGATCGAGAACGCCATCGAAGCGCTGCACGCTCCCCATCTGACCGCCGACGAACGCGCGACCCGCGTCAAAGTGCTGGAGGACGCGAAGAAGGACGAAGAGCGCCGCCGTGCCCTTGAGGTAGAGAACCGGCGCAAGGCGGAGGAAGAAGCCGTCCGCCGCCAGGCCGAGGAGGCGGAAGAGCGCCGCCAGAACGAAGAGCGCGCGCGCATCGAAGCCGAAGCCCGCAGCAAGCTGGACGCAACGGCGCCGAAAGCCAAGACCGACGGCGTGAAGGTGCCGGGCGCCAAAACAGCCGAAGCGCCGGCAACGCTGCGTCCGGGCAAGCCGGGCAGCCGCGGCGCCGAAGCGGCAGTCGAGGAGGAAGAGGAAGAACCCGCGCGCGCCAAGCGGGCGGGCAAGCTGACGGCCGCAAAGCCGGTGCCGGCGCCCCGGCGCCTGGAACCGCGCCGCGCCAACCGCAAGGTGACGATCTCCGAAGCCCTGGGCGATTCCGATGAAGAGCGGTCGCGCAGCCTGGCCTCGGTGCGCCGCGCCCGCGAGAAAGAAAAACAGCGGGCGCTTGAAATGCGCGCCGACGGACAGCAGTTGAAGGTCGTGCGCGACGTCACCGTCCCCGAAACCATTACCGTCCAGGATCTCGCCAACCGCATGGCCGAGCGCAGCGGCGACGTGATCAAGACGCTGATGAAGATTGGGCGTGATGGCGACGATCAATCAGGTGATCGATGCCGACGTGGCCGAATTGGTGGCCACTGAGTTCGGCCACCGCGTCCGCCGCGTCGCCGCCGCCGATATCGAGACCGGCATCGAAGGCACCGCCGACGATCCCGAGAGCCTGAAGCCGCGCGCGCCCATCGTGACGGTCATGGGCCATGTGGATCACGGCAAGACCTCGCTGCTGGATGCGTTGCGCAAGACCGATGTGGCGGCGCACGAAGCCGGCGGCATCACCCAGCATATCGGCGCCTACCAGGTGAAGGCGCCGTCGGGACAGCCGATCACCTTCATCGATACGCCGGGCCATGCTGCCTTTACGGAGATGCGCGCCCGCGGCGCCAACGTCACGGATATCGTGGTGCTGGTGGTGGCCGCCGATGACGGCATCATGGAACAGACGGTGGAAGCGATTCAGCACGCCAAGGCGGCCGAAGTGCCGATCATCGTCGCCATCAACAAGATCGACAAGCCGGACGCCAATCCCGAGCGGGTGCGCCAGGAGCTGCTGCAGCACAGCATCGTCTCCGAGTCCATGGGCGGCGAAGTGCAGACCATCGAGGTGTCGGCCAAGGAGCGGCTGAATCTCGACAAGCTGGCCGAAGGCATCATGCTGCAGGCGGAAATCCTGGAGCTGAAGGCCAATCCCGATCGCCCGGGCAGCGGCACGGTGATCGAGGCGCGGCTGGAGCGCGGCCGCGGCGCCGTTGCCACCATCCTGATCCAGCGCGGCACGGTCCATGTCGGCGATATCTTCGTCGCCGGCACGGAGTGGGGCCGCGTGCGCGCCCTGGTCAACGATCGCGGCGAGAACATCGACAGCGCCGGTCCGTCTATGCCGGTGGAAGTGCTGGGTCTGCAGGGCACGCCCCTGCCGGGCGAGCAGTTCATCGTCGTCGAGAACGAGACCAAGGCCCGCCAGGTCAGCGAATTCCGCCGCCAGAAGCAGCGGGAAACCCAGGCCAAGGCGGCATCCCGCGGCACGCTGGAACAGATGTTCTCGAAGATCGCCGCCGGCGAAACCAAGGAACTGGCCCTCGTCGTCAAGTCGGACGTGCAGGGCTCGCTGGAAGCCATCGTCGGCAGCCTGTCGAAGCTGAAGAACGACGAGGTCTCCGTGCGCGTGCTGCATCAGGCGGTGGGCGGCATCAACGAATCCGACGTCACGCTGGCGCGTGCGTCCGGCGCCATGATCATCGGCTTCAATGTGCGCGCCAATCCCCAGGCCCGCGACATGGCCCGCCGCGACGCTGTCGATATCCGCTACTACTCGATCATCTACAACGTGATCGACGACATCAACGCGGCGCTGAAGGGCATGCTGGCGCCCGACCCTGCGGGAGAAGTTCATCGGCTATGCGGAGATCCGCGAGGTCTTCACCGTCACCAAGGCCGGCAAGGTGGCCGGTTGCATGGTCACCGAAGGCCTGGTCCGCCGCGGCGCCAAGGTGCGCCTGCTGCGCGACAACGTGGTCATCCACGAAGGCAGCCTGAAGACTTTGAGGCGCTTCAAGGACGAAGTGCGCGAGGTCAAGGAGGGCTTTGAATGCGGCATGGCCTTCGAGAACTACGACAACATCGAAAAAGGCGACATGATCGAGTGCTTCGAGCTGGAGCAGGTGACGGCGGCCTAAGACCGCCGGCGCCGCTTCCGCCTCGCAGCGCCGGTCCGATCGCGCCGGACGGCCAGAGACCATGAGAAAACGTCAGGGGGCTTCCGACCGCTCTCCGCGGCAATTGCGGGTGGGCGAGGAGCTGCGCCATGCACTGGTGCGCATCCTCGCGCGCGGCGAACTGCATGACCCGCTGCTGGCGGATGCCCAGGTGACGGTGACCGAGGTGCGCGTCAGCCCCGATCTGCGCGCCGCCACCGCCTTTGTCACGCCTTTCGGCGGCGGCGATAGCACCGCTCTGGTCAAGGCGCTGAACCATGCCGGCGGCTATTTCCGCGGCCAGATCGCCCATGAGGTCGACCTCAGGATGGCGCCGACGATCCGCTTTGCCGCCGACACCAGCTTCGCGCAATCGAACCGGATCGAGGAATTGCTGCACGATCCCCGTGTGGCGCGGGACCTGGAACCCGAAACGGCGCCGAAGCCGGGCCGCCGCAAGGGGCCTTCGGGCGATGGCGCGTAAGCGCAAGGGCGATCCCGTCAGCGGCTGGCTGGTGATCGACAAGCCCGTCGGGCATGACCTCGACCCAAGTGGTCGGCAAAGTGCGGCGCATCTTCAATGCCGCCAAGGTCGGCCATGGCGGCACGCTGGATCCCCTGGCCACCGGCATCCTGCCGATCGCGCTCGGCGAGGCGACCAAGACCATCCCCTTCATCATGGACGGCCGGAAACGCTATCGCTTTACCGTGCGCTGGGGCGAGGCGCGGGCCACCGACGACGCGGAGGGCGCGGTCACCGCCACCAGCGACCGGCGGCCTGCGGAAGCCGAGATCCTGGCTGCGCTGCCCCGCTTCACCGGCGAAATCGAGCAGGTGCCGCCGGCCTTCTCCGCCATCCATGTGGACGGCGAGCGGGCCTATGACCTGGCGCGGGCCGGCGAGACAGTTGAGCTTTCGCCGCGGCGGATCACCATCCACGCCTTCCGCCTCGCCGCCATGGATGACGCCGACCACGCCAGCTTCGAAGTCAGTTCCGGCAAGGGCGCCTATATGCGCGCGCTCGGCCGGGACCTCGCCCTAAGCCTTGGAACTTGCGGGCATATTTCCGCCCTGCGGCGGCTCTCCGTGGGCCCGTTCGACGAGTCCCAGGCGATTTCCCTGGAATCGCTGGTAGCCCTCGGGCATAGTCCCGCCGCCTTCGGGCATTTAAGACCGGTCGAGACCGCGCTGGACGACATCCCGGCACTGGCCTTGACCGACATCGAGGCGAACAGCCTGCGCTCCGGACAACCGGTGGGATTTATCCGCCGTCAGGATGCAGGCAGGGTCAGCCACATTTCGAGCGGGACTTGGTCTGCGCCACGGCCGGCGGAAAGCCGGTGGCGCTCGCTCGATTCGAGGCCGGTGACCTGCGCCCGGTGCGAGTCTTCAACCTTTGACGTGATGGAAAGGACCTCACGATGTCGATTAGCGCAGAGCGCAAGCAAGAGCTCATCAAGGAATACGCCACCAACACCAACGACACCGGCTCGCCGCGAAGTGCAGATCGCCGTGCTCAGCGAGCGGATCAAGAACCTCACCGAACATCTGCAGTCGCACGAGAAGGACTATCATTCCCGCCGCGGCCTGCTGGTCATGGTCGGCCAACGGCGCCGGCTGCTCGACTATCTCAAGCGCATCAACGCCGGCGCTATCAAGAGATCCTCGATCGCCTTGGTCTGCGCCGCTAGCCAGGACCAAAGGAAACACGAAAACGCGCGGGTTCTGCCCGCGCGTGCAACTTCATTTTGCTTTCACACCGATGATCGATCGCGACCCGGCCGGCGCGATCGCAGGTCAGCCGGGCCGACGCAAGAAGCGGCGCGCGGAATGCGCGCAGCCGCCGCTTCTTTCGCGGGTCCGGCACATCCCTTCCGGCCGTTACCCGAAAGGACAACTCGTCTATGTTCACTGTTCATCGCAAGGAAATCGAATGGGGCGGCCGCACGCCTCATCCTGGAAACCGGTAAGATCGCGCGCCAGGCCGCCGGTTCTGTCGTCGTCCAGTATGGCGACACCATCGTGCTCTGCACGGCCACCGCGGCCAGCTCGATGAAGCCGGGAATCGATTTCTTCCCGCTGACCGTCAACTACCAGGAGAAGACCTTCGCCGCCGGCAAGATTCCCGGCGGCTTCTTCAAGCGCGAAGGCCGGCCCAGCGAGAAAGAGGTGCTGACCTCGCGCCTGATCGACCGGCCGATCCGGCCGCTGTTCGCCGACGGCTTCCGCAACGAGACCCAGGTCATCGCCACGGTGCTGAGCCACGACCTGGAGAACGATCCCGATATCGTCGGCCATGATCGGCGCCTCCGCGGCGCTGACGATTTCCGGCCTGCCCTTCTTGGGCCCGATCGGCGCCGCCCGCGTCGGCTATATCGACGGCCAGTATGTGCTGAACCCGCGCGAGGACGAGGTGGAGAAATCCGCGCTCGACCTGATCGTCGCCGGCACGTCCGATGGCGTGCTGATGGTGGAATCCGAGGCCAAGGAGCTTTCGGAAGAGATCATGCTGGGCGCCGTCGATGTTCGGCCACGAGTCGATTCAGCCGGTGATCGACGGCGATCATCGAGCTGGCCGAGAAATGCGCCAAGGAGCCCTGGGACCTGCCGGAGAAGCCGGCGATCCTCACGGAGACCATGGCCAAGATGCGCGATGCGCACGCGGTCGAGCTGCGCGATGCCTACACCGAAACCCAGAAGCAGCTGCGCTACGGCCGCATCGGCGAGGTGAAGGAAAAGGCCCTGGCCCAGTTCGTGACCGAGGCGTTGCCGAAGGAAGCCGATCGGCGGCCTGTTCAAGGAACTGGAAAGCGACATCGTCCGCGGCAACATCCTGAAGACCGGCCGCCGCATCGACGGCCGCGACACCAAGACGGTGCGGCCGATCGTCGGCCGAGGTCGGCGTGCTGCCGCGCGCCCATGGTTCGGCGCTGTTCACCCGCGGCGAGACCCAGGCGCTGGTGGTGGCCACGCTCGGCACCGGCGAGGACGAGCAGATCATCGACGCGCTGGAAGGCGAATACCGCGAGGACTTCATGCTGCACTACAACTTCCCGCCCTACTCGGTGGGCGAAGCGGGCCGCATGGGCTCGCCGGGCCGGCGCGAGATCGGCCATGGCAAGCTGGCCTGGCGCGCGCTGCGTCCGCTGCTGCCCAGCAAGGAGCAGTTCCCCTACACGATGCGCGTGGTGTCGGAGATCACGGAGTCGAACGGCTCCTCCTCGATGGCCACGGTCTGCGGCAGCTCGCTGTCGCTGATGGATGCGGGCGTGCCGCTGACGCGCCCGGTCGCCGGCATCGCCATGGGCCTGATCAAGGAAGATGACGGCTTCGCCGTGCTCTCGGACATCCTCGGCGACGAGGATCATCTCGGCGACATGGACTTCAAGGTGGCCGGCACCGTCGCAAGGCGTCACCTCGCTGCAGATGGACATCAAGATCACCTCGATCACGCGCGGAGATCATGAAGATCGCGCTGGCGCAGGCCCGCGACGGCCGCCTGCACATCCTCGGCGAGATGGCCAAGGCGATCGACCATTGCCCGCGAGGGCGTCAGCCAGAACGCGCCGCGCATCACCGTGATCAACATCCCGAAGGACAAGATCCGCGAAGTGATCGGCTCCGGCGGCAAGGTGATCCGCGAGATCTGCGAAGTCACCGGCGCCAAGATCGACATCGAGGACGACGGCACGATCAAGGTCGCGGCCGTCGACGCCAGCGCGTCGCAGGCGGCGATCGACTGGATCCGCGGCATCGTCGCCGAGCCGGAGATCGGCGTGATCTATAACGGCAAGGTGGTGAAGACCGTCGAGTTCGGCGCCTTCGTCAACTTCCTCGGCAGCCGCGACGGCCTCGTGCATATCAGCGAGCTGGCGCCGCACCGGGTGAAGACCGTCAACGACGTGGTCAAGGTGGGCGACGCCGTGAAGGTGAAGGTCATCGGCATGGACGATCGCGGCAAGGTGAAGCTGTCGATGAAGGCGGTCGACCAGGCGACCGGCGAAGACATCTCCAACCGGAAGGTCGAAGCCACCGGCTGATCCGTGAGGACGCAGGCAATACCGGTGGCCCTGCCGAAAGTGGCGGGCCACCGCGGCGCCGCGGCCTATGCGCCGGAGAATACGCTCGAGGGTTTCCGCGAGGCGGCGCGGCGCGGCATCGGCTGGGTCGAGTTCGACGTCAAGCTGACCGCCGACGGCGTGCCCATCATCTTCCATGACGACAAGCTGGATCGCACCAGCAATGGCCAGGGGCCGGTGGCGGCGGCCAGCCTTCGACAGCATCCGCAGGCTGGATGCGGGGTCGTGGTTCGCGCCCGCGCTTCGCCGGCGCCCATGTGCCGAGCTTCCGCGAGGCGCTCGAGCTGGTGCGGGATCTGGGCCTCGGCGCCAATATCGAGATCAAGCCCTGCCCCGGCCGCGAGGTGGAGACGGCGGAGCGGGCCGTGGCGCTGATCGAAGAGCAGTGGCCCGCCCGGCGGCCGCCGCCGCTGATCTCCAGCTTCAAGCCGGCCAGCCTGGCCGTCGTGAAGGCCAAGGCGCCCGCCCTGCCCCGCGGCCTGCTGCTCTACGAGGACGGCCTGCCGACCTGGAAGCGGGATGCCCGCGACCTCGCCTGCGCGACCGTCCATTGCAGCGAGCACAACATGACGGCTGCCTGGGCCGCGGAGATCCGCGGCCTGGGCTATGGCCTGGCAGTCTATACGGTCAACGAACCGGCACGGGCCCGGGAGTTGATGGCGTTTGGTGTGCAGTGCATCATTTCCGATGCGCCCGATCGCGTCCTGGCGGCGGTCTAAGTCACGTGAATGTTTGCGCTTAATAGGGTAGGCATGGGCGGTGGTCTTGCGATCCGGTCTTGCCTATATAGGCCGGTATCCCGGATCATCGGCTGAAGGGAATCAAAACAGGCGCGCATGAAAGCTCTTAACCCCGTCATCATTTCCGGAAAGGAAGTCCTGCCGCTGGTCGAAGGCGGCAAGGGCATCTCCGTCTCCAATGGCGAGAGCTCGGGCGCCTGGGCCGACTCCGGCGGCGTCGGCACCTTCTCCGGCGTGAACGCCGATTCCTATGACGCCGATGGCAAGCTGATCCCCCAGGAATACCACGGCCGCACCCGCCGCGAGCGCCATGAGGAACTGGTGGTCTATGCCATCCGCGGCGGCATCCAGCAGGCGCGCATCGCCCATGAGATGTCCGGCGGCCGCGGCCGCATCCACATGAACGTGCTCTGGGAGATGGCGGCGTCGGAGCGGGTGCTCCATGGCGTGCTGGAAGGCGCCAAGGGCCTGATCCATGGCGTCACCTGCGGCGCCGGCATGCCCTACCGCATCGCCGAGATCTGCAACCAGTATGGCATCTACTACTATCCCGATCGTGTCCTCGGCCCGCGCCTTCCGCGCGCTGTGGAAGCGCGCCTACCACAAGTTCCGCGATCTCGCTGGGCGGCGTGGTGTACGAGGATCCCTGGCTGGCCGGCGGCCATAACGGCCTTTCCAACAGCGAAGATCCCACCAAGCCGGAATCGCCACTGCCCCGCGTCGCCGAACTCAGGCGCACCATGCGCGACGAATGCGGCCTGGGCGCAACGCCGATCTTCATGGCCGGCGGCGTCTGGTTCCTGCGGGAATGGGCGGAATGGATCGACAATCCGGAGCTCGGGCCGGTGGCATTCCAGTTCGGCACGCGGCCGCTGCTGACCCAGGAAAGCCCGATCTCCGATGCCTGGAAGCAACGGCTGCTGACCTTGAAAGAGGGCGACGTCTTCCTGAACCGCTACAGCCCCACCGGCTTCTACTCATCGGCGGTCAACAATCCTTTCATCCAGGAACTGCGGGAGCGCAGCGAGCGGCAGGTCGCCTACAGCCAGGCTCCCGTCGGCGAACATGTCTGGCCGTTCCCCGTGGGCGCGCGCGGCCGCCTGGTCTATCTCACGGCGGCGGACCGGCTGCGGGCGGAGGAGTGGGTCGCCAAGGGCTTCACCGAGGCGATGCGCACGCCGGAATCGACGCTGATCTTCGTCACCCTGCCGAAGTCGCGGGAGATCCTGAACGACCAGGTGAACTGCATGGGCTGCCTCAGCGCCTGCTTGTTCTCGAACTGGGCGCAGAACGAGGAAGGCAGCACCGGCAAGAAGGCGGATCCCCGTTCCTATTGCATCCAGAAGACGCTGCAGGAGATCAGCCACTCCACCCAAACGGAAGAGCAGCTGATGTTCGCCGGACATAATGCCTATCGTTTCAAGGACGATCCCTTCTACAGCAACGGCTTCATTCCGACCGTGAAGCAGCTGGTCGATCGCATCGCGACCGGCGATTGAACAGCGAGCGCCCGGCAAAACTGCAACGAGCCCGGCTCCTGGCGCGCCAGGCGCATCCATGGTCGGTTCTGGAATAGGTCTAATCGGTGCGCTCCCCCAGATAGGGAATACTTTCGGTCGCGTAACGGCCCGACCGTGCCCGACCCTTACAATTTCTCCAACAATTCAGTTAACAAGCTGAATTTTCACCTTTATTTCTGATTTATCTTGGATTACTCTGCGCTTGGTGCCGATCGTCGCAAGGATGGATCATGAATCTGCGGCCCTTTGCTCCCGCCATTGACCGCCTGAAGTCCGCGGGCCTGCGCCCGACGCGGCAGCGGCTGGCGTTGGCGCGCCTGCTTTACGACCGGGGCGACCGCCATGTGACGGCGGAGCAGCTGCATCAGGAAGCGGCGTCATCGAACGTGCGGCTGTCGCTGGCCACGGTTTACAACACGCTGCACCAGTTCACCTCGCTGGGCATGCTGCGGGAAGTGGTTGTGGAGCCCGGCCGTTCCTACTTCGACACCAACATCGGCGACCATCATCATTTCTTCGACGAAGATACGGGCGAGCTCGCGGATATCCCGGGCGAGCAGGTGGAGCTGACCCGGCTGCCGCCGCCGCCTGTTGGCGCGAAGATCAGCCGAGTTGACGTCATCGTACGTTTAAAGCGCTAGTTCTGACTTCAATTACAAAACTATGCGTCATAGATTAGACTTGCTCTAATCTATTGACAAGACATTGGCGGAATCGCAGATTAGCGTCGGCAGTGAGTTCATAAAGCCACGTCCGCGGGCAAGCGGAAGCATTCGCCCCGTCATCAGCATGTTGCGAGGGAGACAAAGATGAAATCGCTCAAGAGCACCAAGACCCTTGATAATTTGAAGGCTGCGTTCGCCGGCGAAAGCCAAGCGAACCGCCGTTATCTGTATTTCGCCCAGAAGGCCGACGTCGAAGGCTACAACGATGTGGCCGCCGTGTTCCGCTCCACCGCGGAAGGCGAGACCGGGCATGCGCACGGTCATCTCGAATTCATGGAATCCGTCGGCGATCCCGCGACCGGCGAGCCGATCGGCGCCACCGACCTGAATCTGAAGGCGGCCATCGCCGGCGAGACGCACGAATACACCGACATGTATCCGGGCATGGCGCGCACCGCGCGCGATGAAGGCTTCGACGAAATCGCCGACTGGTTCGAGACCCTGGCGAAGGCGGAGAAGTCCCACGCCGGGCGTTTCCAGAAGGCGCTGCAGACGCTGAACTGACCGACGCGGAATCTATTCCGCCGGCGTCGTTTCCATCGGGGCGGCCCGCATTGCCGGACCGCCCCGGTTCCCGTCACAGGTACCCAAGCCCGACATGCGTCTAAGCTGTGAATTCCGGCCTTAGGCGCGGCGGGCACAGGCCGTAAGAAGATGCGCGAAGGAAGTCTCGACGCTCCCACCCGTCATCCCATCGACTGGGAAGATCCCGATTTCTGCGACGCCGGGAAGCTCGATGCGGAGATGCGCCGCGTCTTCGACATCTGCCATGGCTGCCGCCGCTGCTTCAATCTCTGCGACAGTTTCCCCAAGCTGTTCGATCTGATCGATCAGTCGGAAAGCGGCGAGCTGGACAAGGTGGCCAGCAAGGACTTCAAGCCGGTCGTCGATGCCTGCACGCTCTGCGACATGTGCTTCATGACCAAATGTCCCTACGTGCCGCCCCACGAATTCAATCTGGATTTCCCGCATCTGATGCTGCGCTACCGCGCGGCCGAGCTGCGCCAGGGCCAGCTGGCTGTCATGGAGAAGCAGCTCACGGAGACCGACCGCAACGGCAAGCTCGGCTCGGCGCTGGCGCCGCTGGCGAATTGGGCGACGGCGGCTGATAACAAGCTGACCCGCCCGGCGATGGAGAAGATCGCCCATGTGGACCGCAATGCGGCGCTGCCGACATTCAACCGCAAGACGCTGATGCGGCAGGCGCGCGCGGATGCGCCCGAAGTCAACAAGCAGGCGCCGGCCTATGGCCGCAAGGCGGTGATCTACGCCACCTGCTACGGCAACTACAACCTGCCCTCGATCGGCCTTGCCGCGCGGGCGGTGCTGGCGAAGAACGGCGTGGAGACCGAGATCGTCTATCCCGGCTGCTGCGGCATGCCGCAGCTCGAGCATGGCGACCTCGCGCGCGTCGCGGAGAACGCCCGCCGCGTCAGCGCCGAACTCGCGCCCTGGATCGACAAGGGCTATGACGTGGTCGCCCTGGTGCCGTCCTGCGCCCTCATGCTGAAATTCGAATGGCCGCTGATCGAGACCAAGGATCCGGCGGTGAAGCGGCTCTCCGACTCGACCTTCGACATCACCGAATATGTGGTGGATATCAGCAAGCGCGAGGGCATGGCGCCCGGCCTGAAGCAGCTCGATGGCGGCGTCGCCCTGCATATCGCCTGCCACGCCCGGGCGCAGAATATGGGCCAGAAAGGCGCGGAAATGCTGCGCCTGATCCCCGGCGCCGATCTCCAGGTGATCGAGCGCTGCTCGGGCCATGGCGGCTCCTGGGGCGTGCTCAAAGGCAATTTCGAGACGGCGCTGAAGGTCGGCAAGCCGGTGGCGCGCTCGGCGCCGGGATTCCGGGAAGAAGTATCTGGCCTCGGAATGCCCGCTGGCCGGCCTGCATATCCAGCAGGGCATGGAAAAGCTGCCGTCGGAAAAACCGGCGCCGGCGGCCAGCCAGCATCCGATCGAAATCCTGGCGCGCGCCTACGGACTCTAGAGGAAACAAACGCGTTGATGGCCATGAAACACGAAATCACCCGCGGCGACCTGATGCCGATTCCCGAATACGCCAAGGTGCGCAAGGACCGGCGCCAGGCCCTGGTGGCGGCCAAGCGCAACCGCCGGCTGCATGTCGGCCCCTATGCCACCTTCCATTTCGAGAACTATGACAGCATGTGGCATCAGGTTCATGAGATGCTCTACATCGAGAAGGGCGGCGAGGCGCAGATCGAGGACGAGCTGCGCGCCTACAACCCGCTGATCCCCAATGGCCATGAGCTGATCGCCACCGTCATGTTCGAGATCGACGACGAAAGGCAGCGCCGCAACTTTCTCGCCAAGCTCGGCGGCGTCGAGGAGACCGTCTCCATCCGCTTCGACGGCGAGACGGTGCGCGGCGTGCCGGAAGCGGACATGGACCGCACCAACGCCGCGGGCAAGGCCTCGTCGGTGCAGTTCATCCATTTCCCGTTCACGGCCGGGCAGGTCGGCAAGTTCCGCCAGCCCGGCGTCGAGGTGACGCTGGGCATCAGCCATCCGGCCTATGGCCATATCGCCATTCTGCCGGAGGCGACGCGGGCCTCCCTGGCGCAGGACTTCGACTGACGCGAGGGCGTGGGGCTATTCCACGGCTTCGCCGGGATAGACGCCCCAGAACTCGTCGCGCTTGAGCCAGCCTTCATAGCTGTCGGTTTGCAGCCGGCACCAATCGGCTTCGCATGACTTGATGCGGCCGATGACGCCGGCCTGCAGCCGTGCCACGCCGGCCGCGCTCACCGCCGGCTCGTGCCGGAGGATGCGCTCGCCGCCGATCACCAGCGCGCCGCGGCGGCCGTCCAGCATGCTCTGATGCACCCAGCCGACGGTGCCCTGCCAGTCGCGGATCTTGCGCCAGGATTCGAACTCGGCCACCACCTCCACCGGCATGCCGCGGCGCTGATAGATCCAGACGATGGGATAGTTCGAGCCGGGGCCGGTGCGCAGGTTGATCTCGTTGCTGCGCAGCGTGACGAAGCGCGGCAGCGGCAACTGGGTTTCCGTTCCCACTGTCGACTGCGCGGCGGCCGGCAGCGGTGCCGCCGCCATGGCGAGCAGGATGGCCAGACTCCGCCAGCGGCGCAGGATCGCCATCGCCTTCATCGGTATCGCCTGATATCGCCGGTCACGCCGCTGACCTAGCGGTTTGCCGATTCGCGGTCAAGCGCCGGCGGGCCGCAGAGGCCGCCGCCGGGGCGGTGCTGGACAAGGACAGCCCCAGTTGCTATGGCACGCAAACCCCCGCAAAGCGCCGCAGAATTGGCGCCTTCGCAACTCCAGCCGGTGCAAACCATGGCGCAGAAACCCCTCGTGATCGTGACCCGGAAGCTGCCGGACGCGATCGAAACCCGGATGATGGAGTTGTTCGAGGCCCGGCTCAATCTGGACGACCGGCCGATGACCCAGGCGGCGCTGATCGAGGCCGCCAAGGCCGCCGACGTGCTGGTGCCCACGGTCACCGATCATATCGATGCCGCGATCCTGTCCCAGGCCGGACCCAGGCTGAAGCTGATCGCCTCCTTCGGCACCGGCGTCGACCATATCGATCTCAAGACGGCGCGGCAGCGCAATATCACGGTCACCAACACGCCGGGCGTCCTCACCGAGGACACCGCCGACATGACCATGGCCCTGATCCTGGCCGTGCCGCGGCGCCTGGCGGAGGGCGAGCGGCTGATCCGCTCGGGCCAATGGACGGGCTGGGGGCCGACCTCGATGCTCGGCCATCGCATCTGGGGCAAGCGGCTGGGCATCATCGGCATGGGCCGCATCGGCACCGCCGTGGCGCGCCGCGCCCGCGGCTTCGGCCTTGCGGTGCATTACCACAACCGCCGCCGGGTGCATCCCGATCTGGAGCGCGAGCTGGAGGCGACCTATTGGGAGAGCCCGGACCAGATGCTGGCCCGCATGGACATCATCTCCGTCAACTGCCCCCACACGCCGGCGACCTATCACCTGCTTGTCGGCGCGGCGGCTGAAGCTGCTGCAGCCCCATGCCTACATCGTCAACACCTCGCGCGGCGAAGTGATCGACGAGAATGCGCTGACGCGGATGCTGGAGCGTGCGGAGATCGCCGGCGCCGGCCTCGACGTGTTCGAGCATGAGCCGGCGGTGAATCCGAAGCTGCTGCGGCTGAACAATGTCGTGCTGCTGCCCCATATGGGTTCGGCGACGATGGAAGGCCGCATCGACATGGGCGAGAAGGTGATCATCAACATCAAGACCTTCGCCGACGGCCACAAGCCGCCCGACCGGGTCATCGAGTCGATGTTCTGACCGCCGGCACCACTTGCATTCTGGTCTTGAAAGCCAAAGGGCGCCGGAGATTTCCGGCGCCCTTCTTGCATCGACAGGCCGGGCAGCGCTTGGCGCCGCCCGATGCCGAAAACTAATTGCTGGTCCCTGTCGTACCGGTTGTCCCTGTGGTGCCGGTCGTACCGGTGGTCCCGGCAGCGGGTTGCTCTGTCGTGCCCGTGGTACCGGAGGCCGCACCTTCCTCCTTCTTCTCGCCGCAGGCCGCCAAGCCCAGCAGGGAGACGATTGCCAACGCCGACATCAGCGACTTGTTCAACAGCTTCATCATTATCCTCCTACATGCGACCGAGCCGCAGGACTCTGATTATCCGCCCCATGACATTGCCAACTCGTGGCAAATAAATGGCCCCACCGATATCTCTGTGACACCGGCGGCTGCGCGAAATTGAGTCCGGCAGCAACTGAGCGCCGAAACATAAGTGCGAAGTTGCTGATGCAACAGTATTTCTCGTGCAGCGCCGCGCATGCGAGTCAATATGTCGCAGCCGTCACGCGCATGCCGTCATACAATTCCTATGCGCCATGCGCATGGCAGCCCGCAGCGGATTTCAGGCGGAGAGCCGCAGATCCTTGATGCTGGCTTGCGGGCCGCAGAGGGCGCAGGCGGGATCGCGCCGCGTCTTGATCTTGCGGAACATCGTATCGAGCCCGTCATACACCAGCAGATGCCCCGACAGGCTCTCGCCGATTCCCATGATTTCCTTCAGCACTTCCGTCGCCTGCAGCGAGCCCACCATGCCGGCGATGGCGCCGAGGATTCCCGCCTGCTCGCAGCGGGGAATCAGATCGTCGGGCGGACGCTCGGGAAACAAACAGCGATAGCAGGGATGGGGCGGCCCGAGATGGGCCTTGAACACCGATATCTGCGCATCGAATCGCAACAGCGCCGCGGAGACCAGCGTCTTGCCCGCGAGATAACAAGCATCGTTGAGCAGGAAGCGTGTGGTGAAATTGTCGCTGCCATCGGCGACGAGATCGAAGCCGTTGATGATGTCGGCTGCATTGTCGGCGGTGATGCGCTGCTTGAAGGGGATGACCTTCACATCGGGATTGAGCCGCGCCAGCAGTTCCACCGCACTCTCGACTTTCGGCCGTCCCACCTGATCCGTCATATGGATCACCTGCCGCTGCAGGTTCGAGAGATCCACCGTGTCGTCATCGATGACGCCGATGGTGCCGACACCGGCGGCGGCGAGATAGAGCAGCATCGGCGTGCCCAGCCCGCCCGCGCCCACCACCAGCACCTTCGATTGCAGCAGCTTGGCCTGCCCCTCTTCGCCGACTTCGTCGAGGATCAGGTGGCGCGCATAGCGTTCGAACTGGCTGTCGGTGAATTCCATGACGCCTTATCCTCCGCTGGCCACGCGAGTGCCTGTGGAGCCGAAGCCGTCCGCGCCGCGTCGTGCTCTCGCTGAGTTCGCCGGTCTCCTGCCAGGCCACCCGCGACACCGGTGCGATGACAAGCTGCGCAATGCGCTCGCCGCGGCGGATGACGAAGGGCTCGCTGCCGAGATTGATCAGGATGACGCCGATCTCGCCGCGATAGTCGGCATCGATGGTGCCCGGGCTGTTCAGCACGGTCACGCCGGCGCGCAACGCCAGGCCGGAGCGCGGCCGCACCTGCGCCTCATAGCCGCGGGGCAGGGCGATGGAGAATCCCGTGGGCACCAGCTCGCGGCCGCCGGGCGGCAGGATGCGCTCGCCTGATACTGCAGCCGGCAGATCGAACCCCGCGCTATCGGCCGTGGCATAGGCGGGCAGGGGAAGGCCCGCGCCGTGGTCCAGCCGCTGAATGGCTACGGTCACCGTCATGGCGCTCACTGCGCCGCGGCGAAATGCGCGGCGATGCGCTCGGCCAGCCGGTCGGCCACTTCGCGCTTCGACAGCTTGGGCCAGTCCTCGACGCCGGCAGCGCTGATCAGATGCACCAGATTGTTGTCGCCGCCGAAGGTGCCGGTGCCCGGCGAGACGTCATTGGCGACGATCCAGTCGCAGCGCTTGGCCTGAAGCTTTTTCTTCGCCTGCTCGACGACGCGCTCGGTCTCCGCGGCAAATCCAACCACCAGCGCGGGTCGCGCGTTGCCTGCTTGCGACAGCGTCGCGAGGATATCGGGATTGAGCGCCAGCTCGAGCTTTGGCGGCGCGCTGCCTTTCTTGATCTTCTGCGCGGCCTGCGCCGCCACTTTCCAGTCGGCGACCGCGGCGGCGCAGACGGCGATATCGGCGGGCAGGGATTCGCGGCAGGCGGTCAGCATCTGCTCCGCCGTCTCCACATGGCGCACATGCACGCCCGGCGGATCGGGTTCGCCTGTGGGACCGGCGATCAGATAGGTATCGGCGCCGCGCCGCGCCAGCGCAGCGGCGATGGCATGGCCCTGCTTGCCGGAGGAGCGGTTGCCGATGAAGCGCACGGGATCGATCGGCTCATGGGTGGGGCCGCTGGTGACGATGGCGCGGCGGCCGGACAGCGCGCCATCGGCTGCGATCAAGGCCTCGATGGCCGCCAGGATTTCCGCCGGCTCGGCCATCCGCCCGAGGCCGAACTCGTTGCAGGCCATCGCCCCTTCGCCGGGGCCGACCTGCTTCACGCCGCGCGCCGCCAGCTTGGCCAGGTTCTCCTGGGTCGCGCCGTGATGCCACATCCGCACATTCATTGCCGGCGCGATCAGCACCGTCTTGTCGGTCGCCAGCAAGGCCGTCGTCGCGAGATCGTCGGCGATGCCGCTGGCCATCCTGGCGATGATGTCGGCACTGGCCGGCGCCACCACCAGCAGGTCCGCCGCGCGGCTCAGCTGGATATGCCCCATCTCGCTCTCGTCGGTGAGCGAGAAGAGGTCGCCATAGACCTTCTCCTCGGTGATCGCTGCCACTGACAGGGGCGTGACGAACTGCGCCCCGCCCTGGGTCAGGATGCAGGTGACGCCGGCGCCCCGCTCCCGCAGCCGCCGGATCAGTTCCAGGCATTTATAGGCGGCAATGCCGCCCGAAATGACGAGAAGTATGCGCTTGCCGTTGAGCACGGATGAAAGGTAAGGGCCCGGCCTACCGGGCGCAAGGCGGTCAGAGCTTAACCAGGACCAGCACCGCCAAGGCCGCCAGGGCGATCCAGAGGGCCCAGATAGCGCTCCGGCCCGGTCCCTGGCCCGCCCGGGCCAGGCTTTCAGGGTCGACCCGCACGCCCTCGCGGCTGACGCTGGTGACCAGCTGCTCGAAGCGGTCGGCCATATAGGGCAGGCGGCGGATGATGCGCACGGCATCCCCCAGGGCGTCCTTCAGCCGCGCCTCCGGCCCCCGGTTCTCCCGCATCCAGACCTCGATCAGGGGCTGCGCCAGGGTCCAGGTATTGAGCTCGGGATCGAGGCGCCGGCTGACGCCCTCGGCCATCAGCATGTTCTTCTGCAGCAGCAGCAACTGCGGCTGCACCTCCATCTCGAAGCCTTCGGCGAGCTGGAACAGCTGGCCGAGCACCCGGGCGAAAGAGATTTCCTGCAGCGGCCGGCCGAAGATCGGCTCGCCGATGGAGCGGCAGGCCTGGGCGAAGGAATCCAGCGACTGGTGCGGCGGCACATAGCCGGCATCGAAATGGATCTCCGCCACGCGCCGGTAGTCGCGATTCAGAAAACCGAGCAGCATGTCGGCGAGATAGAACCGCGTGGCGCGATCCAGCCGCCCCATGATGCCGAAATCCACCACGCCGATGCGGCCTTGCGCATCGACGAACATGTTGCCGGGATGCTGATCGCCGTGGAAATAGCCGTCGCGGAACACCTGGTTGAAGAAGATGGCCGCCGCCTTCGACAGCACTTCGCGGATATTGTGGCCGCCGGCCAAGATGGCATCGCGATCATCAATGGGAATGCCGGAGATGCGCTGCTGGGTCATCACCCGCCGCGCTGTCAGCCGCCAGTCGATCGGCGGCACCAGATAGGTGGGGTCCTGGGCGAAGTTCGCCGCCAGCTCCGCCGCCGCGGCGGCCTCCAGCCGCAGATCCATTTCGGTCTTCACGGTTTCGGCAAAGGTGTCGACCACCTCCACCGGCTTCAGCCGCCGCAGCCGCGGCTGCGCCCGCTCGGTCATCTCCGCCAGCCAGCGCAGCAGATCGATGTCGCGCGCCAGCGCCGCCTCGATGCCCGGGCGCAGCACCTTGACGGCGACTTCGCCATTGGGAATTTCGTCCGTCGGCACGATCGTGGCCAGATGCACCTGGGCGATTGAAGCGGCGGAAATCGGCTGGTCGTCGAAGGTCAGGAATAATTCCTCTACCGTCCGCCCCAGCTCCTGCTCGATGGTGGCCCGCGCGGCGGCCGCCGGAAACGGCGCCAGCTGATCCTGCAGCGTCGAGAGATCGCTGGCGTTCTGCTCGCCGATCAGGTCGGCGCGGGTTGACAACATTTGACCGAATTTGATGAAAGCCGGACCAAGCTGAACCAATGCCGCCGCCAGCCGCTCGCCGGGCCGGCCCTTGACGGTGACCAACGGCCGCGAGAAGAGGCGTGCGGCGCGGATGATGGCAGGCGCCACGCCGGCACCGCTCAGCGCCGCTTCAAAGGGCTCGAGCGCGCCATGGCGTGCCAATGTGCGGGCGATCTTCAGCAAACGGAACAGATGGCGGGGCGTGCGCAGCATGGCGATCAGATGCGCCAGCCCGAATGAATCGCCGCGATGCCGCCGGTGAGATTGCGGAACTTGACCCGCGCCAGGCCGGCGGCCTCGATCATCACAGCCAGCTCGCGCTGCGGCGGAAAGCGGCGGATGCTCTCCACCAGGTACTGATAGGAATCCCGGTCGCCCGCGACCCACTGTCCCAGCCGGGGCAGCAGCTCGAAGGAATAGAGATCGTAGAGTTTCGACAGCGGTTCGCTGGCCACATGGCTGAACTCAAGACAGAAGAATCTTCCGCCGGGCTTCAGCACGCGCCGCGCTTCCGCCAGCGCCTTGTCGATATGCGTGACATTGCGCAAGCCGAAGGCGATCGTATAGGCATCGAAGCTGCGGTCGGCGAAAGGCAGGCTTTCCGCGTTGCCGGCGATCCAGTCGATGCCCTGCAATAGCCCGCGATCGATGGCGCGGGCGCGGCCCGTCTCCAGCATGGCCGGCGTCAGGTCGCAAACGGTGACGCCGGCATCGGCGCTCTGCTTCAGCCGCGCCAGGATGCGGAAGGCGATATCGCCGGTGCCGCCGGCGACATCGATAAAATGCTCGCCATTCCGCGGCGCCAGCAAATCGATCAGCACGGATTTCCAGAGGCGATGCACGCCTGCCGACATCAGGTCGTTCATCAGGTCATAGCGCGAAGCGACGCTTTCGAAGACGCCGCGCACCATCCCGGCCTTGTCGGCCGGATCGACGTCGCGAAAGCCGAAGGGTGTGGAATCGGACATGGCGTGATTGCGGCGGCAAAATCTGCTATCGACAGGGGCAACAATAACCTCCCGGACCGGGCGTGACCACGCCGCCGGGCCACAGCCTGAAAACTCCGGACAATGCCCGAACTGCCTGAAGTCGAAACAGTTTGCCGCGGGCTCGCGGCCCGCCTGGAAGGCCGGCGCTTTCGCCGCGTGATCCAGCGGCGGCCGGACCTGCGCTTCCCGCTGCCGCCGGAATTCGCCGCGCGGCTGCAGGGCCGTCGGGTGGAACGGATCGCGCGGCGCGCCAAATACATGCTGTTCCATCTGGATGACGGCATGGTGGTGCTCGGCCATCTCGGCATGTCCGGGCGCATGCTGATCGGCGGAACGGCGGAGCAGGCGCCCGAGCCCCACGATCATCTGATCTTCGAGACCGACGACGGCACCGTGGTCCGCTTCAACGATGCGCGCCGCTTCGGCTCCTTCGATCTGGTGCCCCGCGACGGACTGTCGCGCCACCGTCTGCTGGCGGGCTTAGGTCCGGAACCGCTGGAGCCGTCATTCACCGGCGCCGTGCTGGCCGAGGCGCTCAAGGGCAAGCGCACGCCGATCAAGGCCGCCGTTCTGGATCAACGGGTTGTGGCCGGCGTGGGCAACATCTATGCCTCGGAGGCGCTGTTCCGCGCCGGCATTTCGCCGCGCCGCCTGGCGCGCACGGTCCAGGGCGGCCGCGCCGATCTGCTGGCCCAGGCGATCAAATCGGTGCTGGCGGAGGCAATCGAGGCCGGCGGTTCCTCGCTGCGGGATTATGTGCAGACCGATGGCGAGCTTGGCTATTTCCAGCATCGCTGGGCGGTCTATGAACGGGAAGGGCAGGCCTGCCCCGGCTGCGACTGCGCGCTCCGGCGCACCGGCGGCATCAGGCGCCTGGCGCAAGCGGGCCGTTCCACTTTCTATTGTCCGCGCCGTCAGCGCTGAGGTAGATAGCGGCCAGCGGCCGCCAGGCCGGCACCCATTCCCTGGCATTCTCCCCTGAAATCAATCCGGTGACAGATCATGACCTACGAGAATCTCATCGTTGAGCGCAAAGGCGCTGTCGGCATCATCACTTTCAACCGGCCGAAATCGCTCAATGCGCTGTGCGATGCGCTGATCGCCGATCTCGGCAAGGCAGCCGATGAGCTGGAATTCGATCCGCAGATCCGCGTCATCGTCGTCACCGGCAACGAGAAGGCCTTCGCCGCCGGCGCCGATATCAAGGAGATGAAGGACCGCGGCTTCGCCGATGTCTATTCCAGCGACTTCGTCACCCGCGGCTGGGAGCGGCTGGCCCATTGCCGCAAGCCTGTCATTGCGGCTGTTGCCGGCTTCGCGCTCGGCGGCGGCTGCGAGATGGCGATGATGTGCGACATCATCATCGCCGCCGATAACGCCAAGTTCGGCCAGCCGGAAATCACCATCGGCGTGCTGCCGGGCGCCGGCGGCACGCAGCGCCTCACCCGCGTGATCGGCAAGGCCAAGGCGATGGAGATGTGCCTGACCGGCCGCATGATGGATGCGCAGGAAGCCGAGCGGCTGGGCCTGGTGGCCCGCGTGGTGCCGCTGGCGGATCTGCTGGCCGAGACGGTGAAAACAGCGGAAAAAATCGCGTCGATGCCGGGGATTGCGGCGCTGATGGTGAAAGAGTCCGTGAACCGCGCCTACGAAACCACGCTGGCAGAAGGACTTCGCTTCGAACGGCGCCTGTTCCATGCCGCCTTCGGCACCGCCGATAAGCAGGAAGGCATGTCGGCCTTCGTGGAGAAGCGGCCGCCGGCTTTCAAGAACAATTAAGAAATGGCCGAAATCTGGGCCCAATGGGCCGTTGCCCGGCTTGACGCCCCTGCGGCCGGCGGCTATAACCCGCGGCCTTTCGGCTTGACCCCAGATATCGCGAGATCCTCCTAAAATGGCGCAGCACAAATCAGCGAAGAAGCGCATTCGGCAGACGGCACGGCGCACGGAAGTGAACCGGGCGCGCGTCAGCAAAGTTCGCACCTCCATCAAGAAGGTGGAGACGGCGATCGCCAGCGGCGACAAGGCGGCGGCGGAAGCGGCACTGCGCGCGGCACAGCCGGTGATCCAGGCCAGCGCACAGAAAAGTGTTCTGCATCGCAACACTGCGGCGCGCAAGGTGTCTCGCCTTGCCGCGCGCGTGAAGGCGCTCAGCAAATAAATTTTTCCGCCGGCGCGGTTTCGCGTTCGGCGAAAATATGAACGTCATGAAGCGGCGCCGCATCAGCGGCGCCGTTTCACATTTATGAGACGGCCGCGACGTATTCCTGACTGATGTCGAAAAGTTTTTTTGCGACGCCGCGGAAAAATCAAACCAATAGTGCGCGTAGAGTTCCGGACCGCAAGATGCATGCCCGTGCCAGGGGAAAAGTTATTGCGTTCTCATTTCGGGCGTATTGCGACTCGCATCCATCGCAGCTACAGTGATCGCACTGAACTAGGGAGAAAGCGGCGCGTTAATCCGCGGGACAAGTTTGGAAGGCGCGCTGCGGCATCAGGGTTTGTTGGCACAATCTTGATTTCGGTGTCCCGAACCGTAGGATGAGAGCTCATCATCTTGCGCGCTACGGGAACTGACCGAGCGACAGCCGGCCTCTTGGGGCGGTTCGTTGAGCGGGCAAGGGGAAGTTGTTTTAGGGGTGGCAGGTATGGCCTACGCTGGCGACAAAAGACCGAAAGAAGCGTGGGACCTCCTTACCTCCAAGCCGACAGCGCAGCTGATCGATGTCCGTACCAAACCGGAGTGGGCCTTCGTCGGCATTCCCGATCTCAGCTCCATCGGCAAGCAGACGGTGCTGTTGTCATGGCAGACCTTTCCCTTGATGACGTTGAATCCCGAATTCGGCGACCAGATCAAGAAGGCGGTGCCGTCGACCGATACGCCGCTGCTCTTCATCTGCCGCAGCGGCGCGCGGTCGCGCTCGGCGGCGGAAGCGATCACCGCGCTGGGCTACAGCGAATGCTACAACGTCAGCGAAGGCTTTGAAGGCGGCCCCGATCAGGAGCGCCATCGCGGACGCACCGGCGGCTGGAAGGCTGCCGGCCTGCCCTGGGTGCAAGAATAGTGTTGCGGGCCCGTGGAATGACCGGACAGTCAAGCAACGAACAGATTCAATCGCAGTGGGCGCGGGTGCGCGGCAAGCTGCGGGCCGAAATGGGCGAGACCGCCTACAAAAACTGGCTGAAAAAGCTGACGCTTCTGCAGATTCGCGGCCAGGACGTGGAAATGGCCGTGCCGACGCGCTTCGTGCGCGACTGGATCGTGTCCCACTATCAGGACCGGCTGCGCGCCCTCTGGCAGACGGAGAATCCGGCGCTCAAGGGCGTCGAGATCATCGTCGACAGCTCTTCCCTGGCGGGACCGGGCGATGGCCGGCCCACCGGGCGGACGGTCGAGGCCGAGACGGTACCCGCGATCGATCTCAACCGCAGAGACACCAATGACGCGCCTGCCGGAAACTTCTTCGGCGCCGTGCTGGATCCCCGGCTCACCTTCGAAGATTTCGTGGTCGGCAAATCCAACGAGCTCGCCTATGCCGCCGCCTACCGGGTCGCGGATTCCAAAACTGTACCATTCAATCCCCTGTTCCTTTATGGCGGCGTCGGCCTGGGCAAGACCCACCTGATGCATGCGATCGCCTGGCATATCCGCAAGAAATCGCCGGAGCGCCGGGTCATCTATCTCTCGGCCGAGAAGTTCATGTATCAGTTCGTGCGCGCGCTGCGCGACAAGAACACCATGGCCTTCAAGGAGCAGTTCCGCTCCGTCGATGTGCTGATGATCGACGACGTGCAGTTCATCAGCGGCAAGGACTCGACCCAGGAAGAATTCTTCCACACCTTCAATGCGCTGGTGGATCAGAACCGGCAGGTGGTGATCTCCGCCGACAAATCGCCCTCGGATCTCGAGGGCATGGAAGAGCGGATGAAGTCGCGCCTGGGCTGGGGCCTGGTGGCCGACATCCATCCCACCACCTACGAGCTGCGCCTCGGCATCCTGCAGGCGAAGGCCGAGCGGATGAAGATCGAGACGCCGCCCAAGGTGATGGAATTCCTCGCCCACAAGATCACGTCGAACGTGCGCGAGCTCGAAGGCGCGCTGAACCGCATCATGGCCCATTCGCAATTGGTCGGCCGGCCGATCACCCTGGAGACGACGCAGGAGGTGCTGCACGATCTCCTGCGCGCCAACGACCGCCGCGTCACCATCGAGGAGATCCAGAAGCGCGTGGCCGAGCATTTCAACATCAAGGTCTCGGACATGCATTCGGCCCGCCGCTCCCGCGCCGTGGCCCGGCCGCGCCAGGTGGCCATGTACCTGGCCAAGCAGCTCACGCCCCGGTCCCTGCCGGAAATCGGCCGCAAATTCGGCGGCCGCGACCACACCACGGTCATGCATGCGGTCCGCAAGGTCGAGGAACTGCGCACGGCCGATTCGAGTTTTGCCGAGGATGTGGAGCTCTTGCGCCGGATGCTCGAGGGCTGATTCCGGCTCCCGCTCTCTGCCCATAAAAGACCATAAGAATCAACATATTATGGTCTACCACCGGGCGCTCAAAACCCTTACCTTTTCGGCCTCATTTGCTATAGTGATCGACTGATTCGCAAAAGCTCCGGGCACGCGATCGGCCGGCAGGGATCGTCAGGTTTTAGCCGGCGAAAGAAAACGGGGGGCGACGGGTGCCGGGGCGTCTCATTGCAGCTATCGCTAGATCCCCAAGAAAGTCAGTCGTGACATGAAGATCACCATTGAACGGGGCGCACTTCTCAAGTCGCTCGCCCATGTGCAGAGCGTCGTGGAGCGCCGCAATACGATTCCGATCCTGTCGAACGTCCTGCTGGACGCGGCTGATAACATGCTGGCGCTGACCGCGACCGACATGGATCTGACGATCGTCGAGAAGGTGGCGGCCCAGGTCGGCACCAAGGGCGCCACCACGGTCTCCGCCCACACGCTCTACGACATCGTGCGCAAGCTGCCTGAGGGCGCGCAGATTCAACTGGAAAGTGCCGCCGATGGCGGCCAGGTGACGCTGAAGGCCGGCCGCTCGAAATTCAGCTTGGCGACATTGCCGCGGGAAGATTTTCCGGCCACGGCCGGCGGCGATCTGCCGAACAAGTTTTCCATCGCCGGCAAGGATCTGCGCAACCTGATCGACCGCACGCGCTTTGCCATCTCCACCGAGGAGACGCGCTATTACCTGAACGGCATCTATCTCCATGCCCATACCACCGGCGATGTGAAGGTGCTGCGCGCGGTCGCCACCGATGGCCACCGCCTGGCGCGCTTCGAGATGGCGCTGCCGTCGGGCGCCGCCGACATGCCCGGCGTGATCGTGCCGCGCAAGGCGGTGGGCGAGCTGCGCAAGCTGATCGAGGAAACATCTGATAATGTCGAGGTGGCGCTCTCGGACAGCAAGATCCGCTTCGGCTTCGACGCGGTGCTGCTGAACTCCAAGCTGATCGACGGCACCTTCCCCGATTATCAGCGGGTCATCCCCACCGGCAACGACAAGGTGCTGGAAGTCGACCGCAAGAGCTTCGCCGAAGCCGTCGACCGCGTCTCCACCATCTCCAGCGAGAAATCCCGGGCGGTGAAGATGTCGCTGAAGGCGGGCACGCTCACCCTCTCGGCCAGCAGCCCGGAAAGCGGCAGCGCCAGCGAAGAGCTCGAAGTCAAATATGGCGGCACCGGCATCGATATCGGCTTCAATTCCCGCTATCTCCTGGACATCACCGAGCAGATCGAAGGCGAGGGCGCGCAGTTCGCATTGGCTGACGCCGCGTCGCCCACCCTGGTCCGCGATGTCGGCGATCCCAGCGCGCTCTATGTGCTGATGCCCATGCGGGTCTGACGGCGGCCTGATGTCCAACGCCCCGGCTCTGCGCCAATCCGCGCCCAGCGATGCCGATCCGGCACGCCGCCGGGCCCGTCGTCTGGCTGGAGCGGCTGGTGCTGACCGATTTCCGCAATTACGGCCGGGCCGAGATCCATCTGGACCGGCGGCCGGTGGTGCTCACCGGCCCCAACGGCGCCGGCAAGACCAACCTGCTGGAGGCCATCTCCTTCCTGATCCCCGGCCGCGGCCTGCGCCATGCGCGGCTGCCTGACATCGACCGCATGATATCGGCCGAGGCCGAAGGTCAGCCCCGCCGCGCCGCCTGGGGCATCGCCGCGACCGTGAACCGGCCGGAGGCGCAGATCGATCTGGGCACCGGCCGGGATCCCGCCGCTGCCGGCGGCCGCGACCGGCGGCTGGTGAAGATCGACGGCGCGCTCGCCGGCGGCCAGTCGGCCCTGGCGCAGATCCTGTCGGTGGCCTGGCTGACGCCCGCAGATGGACCGGCTGTTCCTCGACGGCGCCCTGCACCGGCGGAAATTCACCGACCGCCTTGTGTTCGGCCTCGATCCCGACCACGCCAAGCGCCTGGGGCAATACGACCATCTGCTGCAGGAGCGGGTGCAGGTGCTGCGGGGCGAGGGCGAGCCGCCGAATCCCGCGACCGCGATCCCGCCTGGCTGGCGGCGCTGGAGCAGCAGATCGCCGAGCGCGGCATCGCCATCTCGGCCGCCCGGCGCGACCTGATCATCAGACTGACCGCTTCCATGGCCGCCGGCGCCGGGCCATTTCCGCGGGCGCTGCTGCGGCTGGAAGGGGCCGTCGACAGCTGGCTGGGCGAGATGCCCGCTCTGGCCGCCGAGGAGCGGCTGCGGGACATGCTGGCCCATTCCCGCGCCGCCGATGCCGAAGCCGGCGGCGCCCTCTGGGGGCCGCACCGCAGCGATCTCGCTGGCCATCCACCAGGGTACGGGCATGCCCGCGGCCCTCTGTTCCACCGGCGAGCAGAAGGCGCTGCTGGTGGCCACGGTGCTGGCCTTCGCCCGCCTGCTGGCCGATCTCCGGGCGCAGACGCCCCTCCTGCTGCTGGACGAGGTGGTGGCCCATCTGGACGAGACCCGCCGCCACGCCCTGTTTGACGAGCTGCGGCATCTGGGGCTGCAGGCCTGGCTCACCGGCACCGACGCCGCGTTCTTCGACGCGATGTCAGGCGACGCCCAATTCTTCGATGTGCGCGAGGCGAAGATCGCGCCGCGCAGTACCTAATCCGCGCCCGCCTTTCGCCGGCGCCATGGATCAAAGCAGTTGAACAGATGACAGACGACACCGAATCGCCCAACGGCAATTCTCCTGAAAGACAATACGACGCCGAATCGATCAAGGTCCTGCGCGGGCTCGATGCCGTGCGCAAGCGGCCGGGCATGTATATCGGCGACACCGACGACGGCTCCGGCCTGCATCACATGGTCTATGAGGTGGTGGACAACGCCATCGACGAATCCCTGGCCGGCTATTGCGACCTGATCAACGTCTCGCTCAACGGCGACGGCTCGGTCACCGTGCGCGACAACGGCCGCGGCATCCCCGTCGACATCCACAAGGAAGAAGGCGTGTCGGCGGCCGAGGTCATCATGACCCAGCTCCATGCCGGCGGTAAGTTCGACCAGAATTCCTACAAGGTGTCCGGCGGCCTCCACGGCGTCGGCGTCTCCGTGGTCAATGCGCTGTCGGAGCGGCTGGATCTGCGCATCTGGCGCAACGGCCAGGAGTACTACATGCGCTTCCGCCATGGCGTTCCCGAGTCGCCGCTGGCCGTGGTCGCCAAGGCGCCGGAGAAGGACGGCAAGCTCTTCACCGGGACCGAAGTCACGTTTCTTCCGTCGAAAGAAACCTTCACCAAGACCGAGTTCGACTACGCCACCCTGGAGCATCGCCTGCGCGAGCTGGCGTTCCTGAATTCCGGCGTGCATCTCATGCTGACCGACGCCCGCGGCGTCGAGCCGAAATCGGTCGATCTGCACTACGAAGGCGGGCTCGAGGCCTTCGTGAAATATCTCGACCGCAACAAGAACCCGCTGCATCAGCCTGTCGATCGCGGCCATCGGCGAGAAGGACGGCATCACCGTCGAGATCGCCATGGAGTGGACCGACAGCTATCACGAGACCACGCTCTGCTTCACCAACAACATCCCGCAGCGCGACGGCGGCACGCATCTGGCGGGCTTCCGCGGCGCGCTGACCCGGCAGATCAACCAGTACGCCACCGACAGCGGCATCGCGAAGAAGGAAAAGATCGCGCTGACCGGCGACGACGCCCGCGAGGGCCTGACCTGCATCCTCTCCTGCAAGGTGCCCGATCCCAAATTCTCGGCGCAGACCAAGGACAAGCTGGTCTCGTCGGAAGTGCGCCCGGTGGTCGAGGGCATCGTCAACGAGCGCCTCAACCAGTGGTTCGAGGAACATCCCTCCGAGGCCCGGCGCATCGTGGCCAAGGTCTACGAGGCCGCCGCCGCCCGGGAAGCCGCGCGCAAGGCCCGCGATCTCACCCGCCGCAAGGGCGCGCTCGACATGAACTCGCTGCCCGGCAAGCTGGCCGATTGCCAGGAGCGCGATCCCGCGCTGTCGGAGCTGTTCATCGTCGAGGGCGACAGCGCCGGCGGCTCCGCCAAGAGCGGCCGCAACCGCGCCTTCCAGGCCATCCTGCCGCTGCGCGGCAAGATCCTGAATGTGGAGCGCGCCCGCTTCGACAAGATGCTGGGCTCGGCGGAAATCGGCACCCTGATCACAGCACTCGGCACCGGCATCGGCCCGGAGGAATTCGACATCGCCAAGCTGCGCTACCACAAGATCATCATCATGACCGACGCCGATGTGGACGGCTCCCACATCCGCACCCTGCTGCTGACCTTCTTCTACCGCCAGATGGCCGAGCTGATCGAGAAGGGCTATCTCTACATCGCCCAGCCGCCGCTGTTCAAGGTCGCCAGGGGCAAGTCCGAGCGCTACCTGAAGGACGAGCGGCAGCGCGATCAGTTCCTGATCGACTCCGGCCTCGAAGGCCTGGTGCTGCGCCTCGCCGATGGCAGCCAGGTGGCCGGCGACGACCTGCGCCGCCTGATGGAGCAGGCAGCCCAGGCCCAGACCAACATGCAGCCGCTGATCCGCAAGGTCGGCAACGCCCAGGTGGTGGAGCAGGCGGCGATCGCCGGCGCGCTGAACCCGGAGATCATCTCCGATCAGGCCCGCGCCACCGAGGCGGCGGCTTACATAGCAAAACGCCTCGACCTCCTGTCGCCGCTGGAAGAGCGCGGCTGGCAGGGCAAGTCCGAATCCGACGGCGGCCTGTCCTTCACCCGGCGCCTGCGCGGCGTCACCACCCGCTATGTGATCGACGGCCCGCTGATCCGCAGCGCCGAAAGCCACCGCCTCGACGCCATGGCCGCCGACCTGCAGCAGACCTACAGCCGCCACGCCACCCTCCTGGGCAAGGAGCAGGAGACCTCGATCGCCGGCCCGATCTCCCTGGTGGAAACCGTCACCGGCTTCGGCCGCGCCGGCCTCAACATCCAGCGCTACAAGGGCCTGGGCGAGATGAACCCGGAACAGCTCTGGGAAACCACGCTCGATCCCCAGGTGCGCACCTTGCTGCAGGTGAAGGTCAGCCATGTGGACGAGGCCGAGGAAGTGTTCTCGACCCTGATGGGCGACGTGGTGGAACCCCGCCGCGACTTCATCCACGCCAACGCCCTGAACGTGGCGAACCTGGATATCTGAGGCGGACGCGTTTCCCGCCCACGACCAACACGTTCTGTCATCCCGGAAACCGCGCTTCAGCGCGGTCTGATCCGCGGACCCATGAACACGAGCCTCGTCAGGTTGTACGCGGACAGCAACTCGTTTGCTTCCGGAACAGACTAGCTGTTGATCAATTCGCGCAGAGGAATCTCCCATGAACACGCACTCAAACGCACCCGCCTGGACCACCATCGCCATTCTCGTCGCGCGCCTGATCTTCGCCGCCATCTTCATCATGGCCTGCAGTCTTCAAATATGCCAGGATATCAGGGCACCGCCGACTACATCGCCGCCGCCGGTTTCCCGATGTCCGCTGGTGCTCGCCTGGCTCGCGGCGCTATTCGAGACCGCGCTGGCTCTCTGCCTGCTCACCGGCGCCTATTTTACGGAAGCTGCGCTGCTCGCTGCTGCCTATGTGATCTTCCTCGCCTTCGCATTCCACGGCCCCTCGCACTGGGAGGGCAACCAAGCCGAGTTCGGCTTCTTCATCGACCATTTCACCTTCATGGCCGGCTTGCTCTACGCGGCGGTGCACGGCCCGGGTCGCGTCCTGGCGATCCGCGGCGGCCTGCTGCACAGGGGCTGCAACTAGCTGCACTGCGGTCGCGTGCCCTCCCCTTTGCCGTGCGGGCAGAGGGGAAGGCGCCGGCCCGCTAGCTCGCCATTTTCTTCATCGCCTGCTGGATCTCGTCCATGCTCAGGTCGCGGACATGGGTGGCGACCGACCATTTATGGCCGTAGGGATCCTCGATCACGCCATAGCGGTCGCCCCAGAACTGCTCGGCCACCGGCATCGTGACCTTCGCGCCCGCAGCCACGGCCTTCGCGACAAACGCGTCCGCATCCTCGACATACAGATGGATGGTCACCGGCGTGCCTTTCAGCGACTTCGGACTGACGATGCCCCATTGCGGGTTCTCGTCCACCAGCATGACGGGAGATCCGTTGATGCGGATCATCCCATGCATCAGTTTGCCATCGGGCCCCGGCAGCCGCGCCCCTTCCACTGCGCCGAAGGCCTTCTTGTAGAACTCGATGGCCCCGGCCGCGCCGGCGCAAACGATGTGCGGCGTGACGGTATGCATGTCCTTCGGAATCGGATTCACTTTGGACTTCGGCATGTTGATCGCTCCCTACAATCTTCGGAAAGGACGCAGCCCGTTGGCCGGCCCGGATCGCTGGCTCAAGCGCTATGTAGGGACGGCTCTGGCGCCGATCAAATCAAAGGGCCGGTCCGCCACTTTTTTGCCCGCAGCTATTGCACCATGACTCCGAAACAAACGGGGATTTTAGGGCAAGCGGCTTACGCCGGCTCGGTCGGCAGCCCCGCCTCCGCGAGCTCCTTGAAGCTGCCAATGTTGTACACTGTATTATACCCCATATCCTTGAGCCGCTTGCCCGCCAGGGCGGAGCGGCCGCCGGAGGCGCAGTACACCAGCACGGTCTTGTCCTTCTGAAAGGCCGGGTTGTGATAGGGCGTCTCGGAGTCGGCGCGGAATTCCAGCATGCCGCGGGACACATTGACGGCGCCCTGGATCTTGCCGGACTGCTGCACTTCGCCGGCATCGCGCACATCGACGATCAGCACGTTGCCCGCTTTGATCTTCTCCGCCGCCTCCGCCGGCGACAGCTTGCGCACCGCCGCATTCGCCTCGGCCAGAAGCTCTTTGACACCGATCGGCATATTTCTCCTCCTTCAGTTTTCCGCAGGACTATGTTGCGCAGATAGGCATGATTGCCGTCACATGCAACCGGGCTATTGAAGCGGCTCTTGATGACGATGCACTTCCAATTTGTCATCCCGGAAACCGCGCTTCAGCGCGGTTGTCCGGGACCCATGAACACCCAGCGGCGGTGAGTTGTCCTGACGAATTCCGTGTGCTTGGGTCCCGGGCTCCGCCGCTGAAGCGGCGGCCCCGGGATGACAAAGATTGTGTAGGTGCGAGAGAAAATTTCTCGCTCACACTTCCCGGAAAAATATCCTATAATGGTTCTTGCCGCCGGCGCTGCTTGCCGGCCTCGATGTTGGACATAGTGTATCGGAATACGGCATGCGGCCGTCCGCGCGATTCGCGCGGTCTGCGGTCGTCACTGGCGGCGGGATTCCCTTGTATGGCATCGATCCGCAAGATCAGGGTCCCCCGGAATCGCGTGTTCTAGGGAATCTTCCAGCCGTGCCAGCGAGTTGATTGCGGGGAAAATAGCGCGAAATGTCACGCCGCCGGACCGCCGGGCCCTCCGCCTGCTCCAGCAGCTTGCGCCCCTCGGCATCGCCGGGATGGCGCTTGAGGAGGTTGCGCAGCACCGGCTTCGCCTCTTCCGGCCGGCCCAGCTCCAGCAGCACGCTGGCGAGATTGCGCTGGGTCTCCGGGAAATCCGGCTTCAGCCGTGCGGATTGCTGCAGCGACCTCAGCGCTTCCTCCGGCCGCCGCATCAGCAGCAGCGCGCTGCCCAGATTGTTATGGGCATCGGCGAACAGCGGATCCAGATGCACCGCCTGCCGGTAGCAGGCCGCCGCCTCCTCGATCTTGCCGAGCATGCGCAGCAGATTGCCGAGATTGAGCTGATAGCCGGGCGCGTGCGGCCGTAGCGCGATCGCCCGGCGGACCAGCGGCACGCCATTGGCGGGATCGCCGAGCTGGCCGGCGCAGACTCCGGCCATCTGCAGGGCATCGGCATGGCGCGGATATATCGCGAGAACGCGGCGATACATTTCGAATGCCTTCGGCACGTCGCCGGCGCGATGCAGCCGCACCGCTTCGTCGAAAGTGGCGGCAAGGCTGTCGAGCGGCGGTTGGCGGCCGCCGCCGGTGGGGGGTTGCAGCTTGATCATGGTGTCGTTGTTATCGCCTGGATGCGTTGCAAGCGCTGACGATAGCCCGGCAAACCTAGCGGCGCCACCCCGCGGCCGCCTCCGCCAGCTTGGCGAACTCTAGGGGGTCGCAGCTGCAGATGACGTTCTCCGGCACTTCGCGGCTCAGCCTGCGGTAGAACTCCCGGGCATGGCCGTTATCGGCATCCACGGCCCAGACCAGGAATTCGCCGCCGGCCTCGGCCGAGGCCCGCGCCGCCGCGGCGAGCAGCGCCCGGGCAACGCCCTGCCGCCGCCAGGCCGGCAGGACATAGAGATCGGACAATAGGCCGCCCGTCGTCTCCGTCTCCGTGACGTAACTCTGCCAGAATAGCGCATAGCCGATAGGAACGCCCTCCGGCTGTTTCGGCAATGATGGCGGCGAACGCCGGATCGGCGCCGAAGCCATCGCGGCGCAGCTTCTCGGCGAGGCCCGCCACCGGCGGCCGGCCGACCGTGCGTTGGAGTTCGGCGAGGAACTCGGCCAGCACCGCGCAATCCGCCGCGCGGGCGGGGCGCAGGCGGAACGCGTCGCTCTGCGCATTCAGCGCCGCGAGGTCGCGGAACTGCGCGCCCTCCGCCGCATATTCGATAAGCTCGCTGGCTTCATGACCGACGCGGCGATAGAGGACCAAAGCCGGTTCGTTAAACCGGAACGCCGTCCAGGTCATTACCGCGGCTCCGCTTTGGCGCCCGTCATCGGCGGCAGCCGCCATCAAAGCGCGCCCGATTCCCCGCCCCCGCGCCGTCTTTTCGACATAAAGATCAGCCATGTAGATGCCGCGGCAAACATGGTCGGTATCGTAATCCGGGCAATGCAGCACATAGCCGGCGGGCTTGCCGGAAATCTCGGCGATGATGCAGCGGAATTTCGGCACGGCGCCGAATCCGTCGCGGCGGAAGACCTGGGCAGAGAAGCGGCTGGCGCGCGGGCTGCCTTCATCCCTGGAAAGCTGCGCGCACATGGCGGCGATGAGGTCGCCATCGCCGGCGGTTGCAAATCGCAAGAGCAGTTGAGGTTGCGGACACCACATGGCGCGGGCGGAATTCGGGAACGGACGGAATGGCTGCGTGATTAAGACTATTGGGTCGCCGAATTCGGTGATTGCCGGCCTCGCGAACCGGCACTATGTAGCCTAGGTATCGGCGAATGGGAAAGAAGCAATCCGCCACCAACGGAAAGCCCCGCGGCAAACGCCGCTGGCCTCAGCGGCTGTTGCGCTGGACGGCGGTGCTGACCAGCTGGTCGGTGCTGGCCGGATTCATCATACTCGGCTGGCTGCTCTACGACCTGCCGGGCATCGACCGGCTGGAGAGCGCGACGCGACGGCCGAGCGTGACGCTGCTGGCGGCCGACGGCTCGATCCTCGCCACCTATGGCGATCTCTACGGCCAGGCGGTCACGGTGGAAAATTTGCCGCCCCATCTGGCCGAGGCCATCGTCGCCACCGAGGACCGGCGCTTCTACGGCCATTTCGGCATCGATCCCATCGGCCTTGCCCGGGCGATGTGGGTGAACATCCAGGCGGGACGGTGGGTGCAGGGCGGCAGCACCATCACCCAGCAGCTCGCCAAGAATGTTTTCCTGACGCCTGACCGCACCATCCGCCGCAAGGGCCAGGAGATGCTGCTGGCCTTTTGGCTCGAGCAGCGCTTCACCAAGGATCAGATCCTTTCGCTCTACATGAACCGGGTCTATTTCGGCGCCGGCACCTATGGCGTCGACGCGGCGTCGCAGCGTTTCTTCGGCAAGCCGGCGGCCTTCGTCACGCCCTATGAGGCGGCGATGCTGGCGGGCCTGCTGCGGGCGCCCTCGAACTACAACCCGATCGCCGATGACGTGGTGGCGGATCAGCGGGCGCTCCTGGTGCTGCAGAACATGGTGGCGTCGGACTATCTCACCCAGGAAGAAGCCGACAAGATCGCCAGCGAAGGCCGCAGCCAATCCAACGTCGTGGAATCCGACCGCACCGGGCAGCATTTCGCCGATTGGGTGATGGACCAGGTGTCGAGCTATGTCGGCTTCGTCGACCGTGATCTCGTGGTCGTCACCACGCTGGACCCGCGGCTGCAGCGCATGGCCCAGGCCGAGCTGGTGCGCGTGCTCGATGAAGACGGGCCGGAGAAGAAAGCTTCGCAGGCCGCGCTGGTCAGCATGTCGCCCGACGGCGCGGTGAAGGCGATGGTGGGCGGCCGCGACTACAGCAGCAGCCAATTCAACCGCGCGACCCAGTCGTTGCGGCAGCCGGGTTCGGCCTTCAAGGCCTTCGTCTTCCTCGCCGGCCTCGAGCAAGGCATGACGCCGGAAACCATGATGAAGGACTCGCCGCTCAGCATCGAAGGCTGGAGGCCCGACAATTACCAGGATCGCTACTATGGCGACGTCACCTTGCGCGAAGCCTTCGCCCGCTCGCTCAACTCCGTCGCCGTGCAGATCTCCGAACAGGTCGGCCGCCAGCGGGTGACCGAGATGGCCCGCCGCCTCGGCATCACCGCCGACATCACGCCCGGCCCGAGCCTCGCGCTGGGCAGCAGCGGCGTTTCGTTGCTGGAACTCACCGGCGCCTATGCGGCGCTGGACAATGGCGGCGCCGGCGTCTGGCCGCGGGGCATCGAGGAGATCCGCGACCGCAACGGCGCCGTGCTCTACCGCCGCGACGGCAACGGCCCGGGCCAGGTGCTGAACCCGATGAATGTCTCGCAGATGCTGGACATGATGTCCGCCGTGGTCGATTGGGGCACCGGGCGCGGCATCCGCCTCGGCCGCCCGATCGCCGGCAAGACCGGCACCGGCCAGGATTATCGCGACGCCTGGTTCATCGGCTTCTCCGCCGAGCTGGTGACCGGCGTCTGGGTCGGCAATGACGATAATTCTCCCATGAAGACCGTGACCGGCGGCGGCCTGCCGGCGCGGCTCTGGCAGGCCTACATGAAAGAGGCGCTGGAAGGCGAACCGGTGCGGCCGCTGCCCTATCCGGTGGCCATTGCCATGACCGAACCGGAGGACGAGGGCTCCGGCCTCGACCGCCTGATCACCAGCATCTTCAGCGGCGGCGGCAATAGCAGCACGGCGAATGCGAAACCCGCGAAGCAGAAGAGCAACTCGCAGGACAAGTGAGCTTATCCGCCAACGCTCTTCCGGAACGGCCGCACCAGGCCATAGAAGCTCAGGAGAATAGCCGCCGTCACCGCCACCAGCGCGACGCCCATGGGAATCGCCGTGCCGTTGTGGAAATGGCCGACCAGCGCGCCGAGGATGGCCGCCATCGCCATCTGCAGGAAGCCCATCAAGGCCGACGCCGTGCCCGCCGCGCGCGGATAGGGCGCGATCGCGGCGACGACGGCATTCGGCATCATCAGCCCGACGCCGGCCAGGAACAGCGTCATCGGCCCGACCACGGAGATCGCCGCCGGGATTCCCGTGCGCGCTGGATTCAGCAGCGCCAGGATCAGCACCAGCAAGGCGCCGGCGAAGCCGACCAGGCTGCCGATGGCGATCAACTTGTCGATGCCCAGCCGCGCCGACAGCCGCCCGGATATCAGCGTTCCCGCGATATAGCCGAGCACGACCGCGGCGAAACAGAATCCATAGAGGCCCGGCGACAGCCCCGCAGAATCCACGAGGATGAACGAGGACGCCGAGATGAACGCGAAGATGCCGCAATAGCCGAAGGCGACGGTGAAGACGTATCCGAAATAAGTGCGCTCGCCGAAGAAGCTGACATAGGCGCTGATCATGCGCGCCGGCGACATCCGGCCAGTGTCGCGGTGGGTGTTGGTTTCCGGCAGCAGGAGAAATGTCAGCGCCAGCGCCGCTGCGCCATAGAGCAGCAGCACGACGAAGTTGGCGCGCCAGCCGAACCAGGTCTCGACGAAGCCGCCGATGATCGGCCCGATCGCCGGCGCCAGCGCGATAGCGGCGCTCATATAGGACATGATGCGCGCCGCGCCTTCGCGGCCATAGACGTCGCGCACGACCGCGCGGCCCAGCACCGGCCCGACGCAGGCGCCGCAGGCCTGGCAGAACCGCGCGATGACCAGCGCCTCGATCGAGGGCGCGAAAGCGCAGACGATACTGGCGGCGGCATAGAGACCGATGCCGAACAGCAGCACCGGCCGCCGGCCATAGCGATCCGACAAAGGTCCATAGATGATTTGCCCGCCCGCCAGGCCCAGCAGGAACGCGCTGAGCGTCAGTTGCCCCGCCGACTCGCCGACGCCGAAATACGCGGTCAGCGCCGGCAGCGACGGCAGATAGAGATCGGTCGACATCGGACCCAGGGCGACCAGCGCCGTCAGCAGTGCGGTCACGGCGGCATGGTTGGGCCTGAGCATGGGAGATGCGGCGCGGGGCGAATATCTGGGTTGGGGGAGACGCGCTCTTATAGGCGGCGCCCGCCGCCGAAACCAGCGCAATGTCCCCGGACAATCCCGGCCTTTACGGACCGGATGCCGCCGATGAAGATGGCGCTGAAGGCAACAGGGCGGGACTTAGAGATCATGGTCAGCAAGCGGGAAGAGGGCCAGAAGCCCTGGATGGCGGCCGACGATTACGGCCGCTCGCTGAAGGGCTTCACGCTGAATCTCCTGGTGCGCAATGTGCCGCGCTCGGTGGATTTCTGCCGCGAGGTGCTGGAGGCGCAGGTCATCTATGCCGATGCGGATTTCGCTGTCATGCGGCGCGACTGCCGCGGCAGCGCGGTGGAGTGGATGCTGCATGCCGATCACACTTATGGCGATCATCCCCTGTTGAGCCTGACCGGCGATGGCGCGATCCGCGGCGCGGGAGCGGAATTCCGTCTCCATGGCGTCGATCCGGACAAGGCAGCCGCCGCCGCAACCCGCCGTGGCGATACCATCCTGTCGCCACCGGCGGACAAGCCCCACGGCACGCGCGAGGCCTTCATCGCCGATCCCGATGGCTATATCTGGGTGCCGGACATTCCTCTTCCGGCGTGAGGCAAACTAGACCGGATTCAGCCCGTAGCGGTGCAGGGAAATGCCGTGCTCGTTGAGCCAGGCGCGCGACGCCTCGACCTGCCGCGTCAGCTCGGCGGTGAGACGCCAGAACTTCGGCCCGTGATTCAGCTCGCGCAGGTGGGCCACTTCATGGGCCACCACGTAATCGATCACGGAGCGCGGCGCCATGATCAGCCGCCAGGAGAATGACAGCCGGCCCTTGGGCGAACAGCTGCCCCAGCGGCTGCGCGCATCCCGGATGGTGATGTGGCTGATGCGCTTGCCCAGCAGCTCGGCCTTGCCATAGGCACGCTTCTCGATCTCGCGCCGCGCCTCGCGCTTCAGCCAGTCCTCGACGCGGCGCGCCAGATGCTCGGCCTGGCCGGTGACGATGATCTCCTCGCCCTCGCGCCACACGCCGCCGCGCTCGCCGGGCCGGTGGCGGATGCGCAGCATTTCGCCCATGAAGGGGATCTTCAGACCTGGCCGGAAGGGAATCGGTTCGGGCAGCAGATCGAGCCGGTCGCGAATCCAGCCGCGATTCAGCAGCGCGAATCGGCGCCCCTGGGCCAGCGACACCCGCTTCGGCAGCACAACCACGATGCGGCCATGGCCATGATCGAAGCGCAGGATGATGCGCCGCGCCCGGCGATCGCTCTGATAGACGACCAGCACGCGCCGGTCCTTGAGAGTTATGACCTGCTTGGCCCGGGGCGCGGTGCCGGGATCGTTGGCAACATTCTGAAAATAGGGATTTTTCTTCCGGAATTGCGATCCGGGAAACGACGGCATCAGCGGACGGCGACGTTGGCCCATAAACGAATTGTTAGCCATTGCCGGGGCACACAACAAGAGGATCGAACTCCCATTTTTTACCGGGCCTTAACCATACCATGTGGCAAAGTTGCAACAGCGTCCGGGAAAGATGCCACGCCCATAGGCAATCATCTTGACCTTGTTAACCATCCCCGTAGCATAACCTCATCGCCTGTTCTTCTAGGCGGTTGTTGCGTTGTTTGGGGAGAGCCGTTGCCTCTCTTCCCGCTGGCGCAGAGGGGGCCGACAGTGTCGGTTGCGCCGCGATCACGGGCAGCGGTTTGTGTCGTACGTCTGTTTGTACGGCCACTGTGTGAAAAGGGAGAGGACGTTGCGTCCTCTCCCTTTTCGTTTCATGTAGACAGCCGCAAATATTGTCTGCCGACTCCAGTTTCGCAGGAGAGTTCCCCCCATGGCGATGCCGCCGTTCCATCTGGCTTTTCCCGTCCTCGACCTCGATTCGACCCGCCGCTTCTATGGCGAATTGCTGGGCTGCACCGAGGGCCGCAGCGCGCCGACCTGGGTCGATTTCGATTTCTTCGGCCACCAGATCTCCGCCCATGTGAAGCCGGAGGAGGCGCGCCAGGCCTACGACCAATGCCGTCGACGGCGACAACGTGCCGGTGCGCCATTTCGGCGCCATCCTGGCCTGGGACGCCTGGCACAAGCTGGCCGACAAGCTGCAGGCCGCGGGCACAAGCTTCATCATCGAGCCCCATATCCGCTTCAAGGGCGAGATCGGCGAGCAGGCGACGATGTTCTTCCTGGATCCCAGCGGCAATGCGCTGGAGTTCAAGACCTTCAAGGATATGGCCAACGTCTTCGCGCACTAGGCGCCGATGGCGGTCAGCGGCGGGGCTTTTTCTTCGCCTGGGGCGGAATGGTGTCCACCCATTCCACCACGTGATCTTCCAGATCGCCGGCGTCATCCTCGCTGATGACGCGGCCGCGGCCGGAGATGCCGGCGATATGCACGGTCTCGGGATCGCCTGAGATCAGGGGATGCCACCAATAGAGGTCGCGGCCTTCGGCGACCAGCCGATAGCCGCAGGTGGGCGGCAGCCAGTCGATGTCGGCGAGATTGTCCGGCGTCAGCGACACGCATTCCGGCACGAACACCTTGCGCATCGCATAGCTCTTGCAGCGGCAGGTCTGATGGTCCAACAGCCGGCAGGCGACATTGGTCCAGTCGATCTCGCCGGTATCGTCATACTCCAGCTTGTTCAGGCAGCATTTGCCGCAGCCGTCGCACAGCGATTCCCACTCGCTGGGCGACATCTCCGCCATCGGTTTCGTCTTCCAGAAGGGTTCGTCGTCCATAGAGCGGTCCCGCGTTTCCGGAGGGCATTCTATCAGCTTGGGCGCGGGCAGGAGAAGGGCGGCCGCCTAATACCTTCAGGAAAGTCAGCTTAGCGCCAAAAGCGGCCATGCGCGTCGTCCGTGGAGGCCAGCGGTGATGGAATTCTGGCTGATTAGCCTTATGTCACTCGCAACCGGAGGCGTGTAGTGTCCTCCTGACGGGTAACAGAGGGGTGCCATGGCTGGCGAGCGCGTGCAGCGACGGCTTACGGCAATTCTGGCGGCCGACATTGCCGGCTATAGCCGGCTGATGGGCGCCGACGAAGAGGGCACGCTTGCCCAATTGAAAGCCCATCGGCATGCGCTGCTGGATCCCAAGATCGAGGAGCACCAGGGACGGATCGTCAAGACGACAGGCGACGGCATGCTGACTGAGTTCGCGAGCGTCGTCGATGCGCTGCGCTGCGCCATCGAGATCCAGCGCGGCATGCATGGGCGCAATGCCGATGTGCCTCAAGAGAGGCGGATCGAGTTCCGTGTTGGCATCAATGTCGGCGATATCATCGTCGACGGCGGTGACATCTACGGCGACGGCGTGAATGTGGCGGCCCGTCTGGAGGGCCTCGCCGAGCCGGGTGGAATCTGTGTTTCGGGCCGGGTCCAGGAAGATGCGCGGGGCAAGCTCGATATCGCCTTCGAGGATACCGGCGAGCAGCAGCTCAAGAACATCGACTGGCCGGTACGGGTCTACCGGGTGCGGCTCGGCGGCGAAGCAGCGCAGTCACGGCCGGCCTTGGCGCTTCCCGACAAGCCCTCGATCGCCGTCTTGCCGTTCGCGAACATGAGCGGCGATCCCGAGCAGGACTATTTTGCCGACGGCATGACAGAGGATATTATTACCGGGCTCTCACGCGCGCGCTGGCTGTTCGTCATAGCGCGGAACTCATCCTTTGCCTACCAGGGGCGCCCGATCGACGTTAAGCAGGTTGCGCAGGAACTCGGCGTTCGCTACGTGCTCGAGGGCAGCGTGCGCAAGGCCGGCGACCGGGTCCGGATCAGCGCGCAGCTGGCGGAAGGAAACTCCGGAAGACAGCTTTGGGCGAAGCGCTACGATCGCGAACTATCCGACATTTTTGCCGTGCAGGATGAGATCACGGAGACAATCATCGGCGCGGTCGAGCCGGAGCTCGGAAAGGTCGAGCGCCGGCGCTCGGCCGGCAAGCGTCCAGATAACCTCGACGCGTGGGATCTCTACCAGCGCGGCATGTCGCACCTCTATGAATACACAAGGGACGACCTGCTGTGCGCGCGCCAATATTTTGCAGAAGCAATCGCGAGGGGTCCGCAGCTCGGGCCCGCACATTCCGGGCTCGCCGAAGCTTATTACTACGAGGGCGTCTACGGCTTTGCAGATTCCATTTCGGACAATCGCGAGAAAGCACTCGCACCCGCATTGCGGGCCGTGGCGCTCGACGCCGAGGATGCCGGCGCTCACTGTACCTTGGGGCGGGCCTACTATATGCGCCGCGAATATGACGCAGCGTTCCGGGAATTGAAGACGGCATTGGAGCTGAACCCTTCACTGGCACTCGCACATTACGGACTGGGTGCGACGCTCGTGTTCTCGGGACGCGCCGAAGAAGGCATCCCGCATCTGACAGCGGCGATACGACTCAGTCCGCATGACCCGAACATGGGATCATTCCTGGTGCGGCTCGCCGATGCCGCGTATTTTCTGAAGCGCTACGAGGAAGCCGCCGAATGGGCGCGGCGCGCGCTGCAGCAGCCGAATTTCCAATGGTCGCGTTACACCGTATTGATCGCGGCTCTGGCCCAGCTCGGCAGGCTCGACGAGGCCAGAACCTGCATCCAACAATTGCAGGTCAAGCGTCCAAACACCTCGATAGCATTTGTGCGAGAAACCCACCTGTTCGGCGACACGGCAAGCTTCGCGCACTATCTCGATGGCCTCCGCATGGCGGGTCTACCCGATTGAGAGCGCCGCTATCAACCCGGCCTGCCCAGCGTTGCCCGGATTATTCCCAATGTCGTCCCACCTATTGGAGACGCTCGATTTCCGCCTTCGTATCGCCCTTGAATCGCACCTGGTAGCGCGCATCCAGGCAATCAAGAATCCAGACTGTCTCATCAGGTTTGCTTGCCGCCGGATCGCGCTGGGCGGAAATGGGTTCCAAGCAGGAAAAGCCCTGGGCGCGTACTGCATCCGCGGTCACCTTTGCCGCATCTTCATCGGCACGACCGCTTGTTGTCGCCAGAGCCGTAACAAGAACGAGACCGGTAAACTGGCTTACTCGCCTGATCATGATGTGCTCCGTCCGTAGTGATAGGGATTTCTGGTGGTTTCCTACGCCTATGATACCCGGACTGCCCTCAAATGCTTCTTGCCAATGTGGACCCTTCGGGAGCGAGCAAGAAGCATACTATCATTCCGGCAAGCCAGTATCTCTAAGCCAAGCTTGCCGCCGCCGCAGGCGCTCCGGATCCCGGTAGAATTGGGCATGGGCGAAATCGGTGTTTTCGGACGCGCCGATCTCGCGGTCGGTGCGGAAAAGTGCCACACTCAGGCCGCGAATGAGCTAGGGTCCCTATCGAACCGCCCTGACCGGCCATCCGCGGGATATCGTCTGATGAATCAACCTGCTCACAGCCACGCCCAGATCTGCCGCGGCTGTTGGGATCAAATGAGCGTGCCGATCCCGATTCGCGGTCCGCTCGCCGTGCCGTTCCGGATTTTCGGCATCACGCGGAGCAAGATGAATCCGAATATCTGCACGATCTGCGAACGTGCATTCCGCCGGGTCAAAAAACACCGGCATATTTCCGCCAATGCGACCATCCTGTTCGCGGACATCCGCGGCTATACCCGCCTCTCCGACCGCATCGACCCCGTCGCACTGAGCGACATCGTCAGCACCTTTCAGGATCAGTGCGCGCAAGGCATCTGGGCCCATGACGGCATCGTCAACAAGCAGATGGGCGACGGACTGATGGCGATATTCAATTTTCCCATCAAGATCGAACGCCACGCCGAAGCGGCGGTAACGGCAGCCCTCGACATTCAGCGGCGTTGCAAGGCCGCCCTCGCGGCCATGGCCAAGCGTACCGATGACGGATCGGCAATTGCACTCGGCGTTGGCGTCGGCGTTCATACGGGCACGGTCGAGATCGGTGAGTTCTCAACCGTTCGCAGCGACTTCACCGCGATTGGCGGCTCGGTCAATCTGGCTGCCCGGCTTGAAGCTCAGGCGGCCGCCGGCGAGATTCTGATCTCGGCCGAATGCGCAGCGCAGGCCCCGGAGCTCACCGGCGGCTCTCCGACCCGCACGCTCACGCTCAAGGGCATTGAGCATCCAGTGCTGACCCATGTGCTGAGCGCTGCTGGCTAAGGGGCGTCGGTTTCCCCTTCCGGCAGTCCGGCCTTCCGGTGGACACTGTCGCCCAGCTCATTTGGCGACATCACCTGTGCCGGCAGCCGGTGATGCGCGATCACGATTTGTCGGGCTCGAACAGCTTCTGAAACCGCGGGTGATTGCGAATGGGATCGAGATCGCGATCGTTCTTGAACCATCGCCGTTGGTCGGGGCCCACTTGCGGCAACCAGATCTCCAGCAGATCGATGGCCCGATCGACCTCACCCAACTGCGAGTAGGCACAGGCGACGTTGTACCACACGCTGGAGGGGTCGCCCTCGATTGCCAACGCGCGTGTCAACCATTCCATTGCCCGTTTGCGCTCGCCGAGGGCCGCAAACACGCTGGCGCCCAGCGCTGCCGGATCGGCGTTTTCCGGATGCAGCCTGAGTGCGTCCTCGGCTCTCTTTATGCCGAGTTGCACATATTTTTGCTCCTCGTCATGGCGGCCGAGCGAGTGAAACACGGTCTGCAGGAGGAGCGGTGACCTGTAGTCGCTGGGCTGAATCTCCAGCGCGCGAATGTAGTGCTTGGCGGCCTGATCGAGGTCGCCATTCGTGTAGCAAAATCGGGCATAGTAATAGTTGGCTTCGTGGCAATTGGGATCCAGGCTGAGCGCCCGCTCGAAGGCTGCAGCCGCTTCGGCACGGCGCTCAGCGTTGACCAAAGCGAGGGCGCGCGCCGCATGCGCCTCCGGCAGGTTGGGTTCCAGGGCCAACGCCTTGGCGGTGGTCGCCAGGATTTCTTCTTCCGAGATCGAGTCGCCATACCACTGGCTGAGATAAGAATCGCAATCCGCCATGCCGGCATAGGCGCGCGCGTATTGGGGGTCCAATTCCACCGCCCGGGCGAACAATCGCCGGGCGAGTTGCAGGGAGGTCCTAGTGCGCATGTGGAACAATTCACGCGCCCTCAGGTAGTCCGTATAGGCCTCGACGTTGTCGGTCGGCGCCTGCTCGATGACCTTCTTCTCTTCTGGCAGCAGTTTGACCTTGAGCTGATCTACAATGGTCTGAGTGATCTCATCCTGAAGAGCGAAGATGTCGGTCAGGTCGCGGTCATAACGTTCGGCCCACAAATGGACGCCGTCCTTGCCGTCCACGAGCTGGCCGGAGATGCGCACCCTTTGGCCGGATTTTCGGACGCTTCCTTCGAGTATGAATTTGACGCCAAGCTCCTGGGCTGCCTGCTGCACCTTGATGGGCTTGCCCTTGTAGGTGAAGACCGAATTGCGGGCGATGACGGAGAGCCCCGAGATCTTCGACAGATCGGTGATGATGTCTTCGGTGATGCCGTCGGAGAAATACTCCTGTTCGGGATCGCCGCTCATGTTGTTGAACGGCAGCACCGCGATCGACGGCCTCTCCGGCGCGGCGCGTTCCGATCTTACCTGATTGGCAGCTCCTGACTGGGCGAGGGCGGCGCCAAGAAAGACGTCGACATTGTAGACGCGCACCGGCCGCTCGATGTTCTTCAGCACCTGCTCACCGGCATCCTCGAAGGTGAGGTCGAGCCGGCTGCCGACATTGTCGCGTACAGACCCTGAAACGGCGACTCCACCCGGCCTGGCAATGCTCTCGATGCGCGCGGCGACATTGACCCCGTCGCCGAAGATATCGTTGTCCTCGACAATGATGTCGCCGAGATTGACGCCGATGCGGAATTCGATGCGCCGGTCCTGCGGCACATCGGCATTCCGTTCGCGCATACGCCGTTGAATCTCGGCCGCACAGGCCACCGCGTTCACTACGCTCGGAAACTCGACCAGCATGCCATCGCCGGTGACTTTGACGATGCGGCCCTGATGCTCCTCAATCTTGCCGTCGACCAGTTCCCTGCGATGGGCCTTCAGACCGGCAAGCGTGCCCACTTCGTTGGCAGCCATGAGCCGGCTGTAGCCGACCACATCGGCGGCCAGGATGGCGGCGAGGCGGCGCTGGGTGCGTTGTTCGACCATACGGTCCGACTACCCTAAAACCGACCAAAGATTAGGATTGTATTGGCGTCCCGAACCCGAGTCTATCGCGCCCCGTGACCGCTGCGGGTCAATGCGTGACGCCGGCGCCCATTGGGCCTTAAAGATACGGCCTGATCGCCGCCGCGATATCGGCCGGGTTGGCCTCGTTGGAGACGTGGGTGACGTAGCGGCCTTCGGCATCCATCAGGAAGATACTGGTGGAGTGCATCACGGTGTAGTTGCCGCCGCTGTCCGCGCCGCTCTCTGGCTCGCCGATCACGCGATAAGCCCGCATCAACTTGCGGATGTCGGCTTCCGGCCCGGTCAGGGCGACGAAGCGCGGGTGGAAATTGGCGATGTAGTCATGCATGACCGCAACCGTGTCCCGCGCCGGGTCCACGGTCACGAATACCGGCGTCACCTTGTCGGCCGCGGCGCCCAGCTCATTCAGCGCCAGCGTCATGTTGGTCAGCGCCGTCGGGCAGGGGCCGGGGCAGTTGGTGTAGCCGAAGAAGACGAGCATCGGCCGGCCCAGGAAATCCCGGTCCGTGCGCGTCTTGCCGGTCTGATCGGTCAGGCTGAAGGGTCCGCCCAGTTGGATCCCGCCGGGCGCCGGGCCTTCTCCGAACAGCCGCCAGCCCAGCACCGCCAGCAGGGCAATGCTGAGAGTCAGCGCGACGGCGACGACAAGGCGTGCGATTCGAGTCTGCGGAAGTATCGGCATCGGCGAAGGCTATACCAAATCGCTCGCCGACGCGATCAATAGGCCGAGAGCGATGCCTTCAGCGCGCCGGTGTTCGGGTTGGTGAAGCGCCGCTCGATCAGGATCGCATAGGGCGTGGCGCCCTTGCCGTAATAGCCTTCGTTCAGATCGTCGCGCTTCACGACAGCGGTGCCGTCGAGCGAGACGCCGCCGAACAGCCCCGACGACATGGCGAAGCTGTAGATGTCGGCGCCGAAGTTCAGCGTCGTCGAGGCGCCCTGGGATTTGCCCGGGCCGGCCGCCACTTCCATGTCGCCGCCGAACTTGAACTGGTTGTTGATCAGCGCATCCAGGCCCTTGTCGCTCATCACCGTGAAGATCACTTCCGACACCTGGCCGCCCACTTGTATGCCGAGGCTGCCGGCAGAGACGCGGTAGAAGGCGGGATCGCTCCAGCCGCCGGGGCCGCGCGCGACGAGAACGCCGTTGCCGCTCTCGCCGCCGAGGCCGAAGGCGCCCTTCACCACGGACGGAAAGATCAGCAGCGCCTTGGCCTGCTTGACGTAGTCAGGCAGCTCGGTGAAGTCGGGATGGGTCGTCAGCTTGTCGAAGGAGATGCGCGCGCGGTCGACCAGTTCCTGCTGCGCCGTGGGCGACGGCGTGTCCTGCACGCATCCCGCCACCAGGGCGAGGGTCAGCAACAGAAACAAAGAGCGGGCAATCGGGTACATTCTGAGAGCTCCTCAAATCATCGCATTATCTGTTTTGTCGCCGCCCGAATCGGGCCGGATTGCCGGTAAAGACATCGGCAAACTATGGCAATTCTGCGGCGACTCGGCCTAGCGCACGAAGGGCGGGTGAGGCATCAGGTTGACGGCGTTGACGCGCCAGCCCTGCTTGTCCTGATCGACGCTGTCGGGGTCGTAGATATGGTCGAGCTGGGTGACCGAGCAATTACCGATGGAGAAGGACAGCACCCGCTCGGCATCGATGGCCAGCGCATGGGCCAGTGCCGCGCGAATCGAGCCGCCATGGGCGATGGCGACGATCTGCCGGCCGGCGAACTGCTCGTTCAGTCTCCGGACGGCGCCGCCGACCCGGTTCACCACCTCGACGAAGCTCTCGCCGCCGGGCGGCACTTCGCTGGCGGGCGAGATCCAGAAGGTGAAATGCTCGTCGCCGCGCATCTTGTAGAGCTCGTCGAAGGTCAGGCCCTGCCAGTCGCCGAAATGCTGCTCGGCGATATCGGGCTCGATCAGGTGTTCGGCCGGGCGGGCGATCCCCGGGGCTATGCCCGCCTCGGCGCGGGGCATCGCCGCCAGGATCGCCTCGGCGGTCTGGTGTGTGCGCCGCAGATTGCTGGTGACCCAGACGGCATCCGCCGGCAGAACCGCGGCCAGCGCCTGGAACAGGGTCTGGTTCGAGCAATCGGCGGGAAAGTCGGCTTGGCCATAGATGCGGCCCTGATGCCCGGTCACCGGCGCATGCCTTACCCACCACCAGCGCGTGACTGTTGCCGCCATGAATCCTCGCCCCTATCGCTGCGAGTCTATATCGCCAGGGTGAGGCCTGCCAGGAAAGCGGCCTGGGCGATCTGTTCGGTGGCGCCCAGCACATCGCCGGTCTGGCCGCCGATCTGCCGCTGCGCCAGCCAGGCGGTACCCGCCGCGGCTGCGGCCGCGATGATAATGGCCAGCAGCCCCGCGCCTTGCAGCAGCACCAGGGCAGCGATGGCAGCGACGGCAAGGCCGATGCCGGCGGCCATGCGGTCCGGCCGCCCGACGCCGGCGGAAAGGCCATCGCTGCGGGCATTCGGCAGGGCATGCATGACCGCTGTCATCGCCGCGCGCGATGCGGCATGGCCGGCGACCAGGGCGGCGATGACGACGCCGATATCGGCCAGTGAGGCCAGCGCGGCGACCCGGAACAAGACGGAGAAGATCAGCGCCAGCGTGCCGAAGCTGCCGATCCGGCTGTCGCGCATGATCGCGAGCTTTTCGTCCCGCGTGCCGCCGCCGGCGAATCCGTCGGCCGTGTCGGCGAGGCCGTCTTCATGCAAGCCGCCGGTCAGCAGAATCGTGGCGCCAACCGCAAATGTCGCGGCGAGCCAGGAGGCAAAGCCGAGCTCGACCGCGATGGCATACACGATACCGCCGGCGAGTCCGACGAACAGGCCGACGACGGCGAACATGCGGCTGGCGCGTTTCAGCGCCGCCATGCCGGCAGATTCGCCCATCGGCAGCCGCAGGCGCGTCAGGAACATCGTGGCCAATGCGAGATCCTGCCACCAGGCCACCGGACGCAAATCAATGTCGTCTGAATCGAATTGATCGCTCATTGCTGCCTCCAAGGGCGCGCGGCGCTTATAGAATATTCGGCGGCGGACGCAAAGCGGCATCGCCGGGGTTCGCTGTCACTGTTGCCTCCCGCTTCAGGCTTCACATCGCACAATTCGGTCGAACAAGCATCATGAACAAACCGCCGGCTGCCTCGCTGGATGAGATCCGCGCGCTGCTCAAGCAATTGCCCGCTGAAGATACCGCCGCTGCCGGCAAGGCGGCGGAGCGGGAGGCGCAGCTCACCAAGCCCGCGGGCTCGCTCGGCCGGCTCGAATCGCTGTCGGCCTGGCTCTGCGCCTGGCAGGGGCATCATCCGCCGAAGCTCGATCATCCGCGCGTCGCCGTCTTCGCCGGCAATCATGGCGTCGCCGCCCGCGGCGTGTCGGCCTTTCCACCCGCCGTGACGGCGCAGATGGTGCAGAACTTCACCTCGGGCGGTGCGGCGATCAATCAGCTCTGCAAGGCCGCCGATGCGGATCTCCGCGTCTATGAGATGGCGCTGGATCAGCCGACGAAGGACTTCACAGAAGCGCCGGCCATGTCCGATGCCGAATGCGCGCGAGGCCATGGCCTATGGCATGATGGCGGTCGAGCCCGGCCTCGATGTCATCTGCCTGGGCGAGATGGGCATCGCCAACACCACCAGTGCGGCGGCGCTCTGCCTGGCGCTCTTCGGCGGCACAGCGGAGGAGTGGGTGGGGCCGGGCACGGGCGTCGCCGGCACGGCGCTACAGCGAAAAAAGGATGTGGTCGCCGCCGGCGTCGCGCTGCATCGCGATGCGGCCCGCGATCCCCTTGATATCCTGGCGCGGCTGGGCGGCCATGAGCTGGCGGCGATGTGCGGCGCGGTGATCGCCGCGCGCATGGCGCGCACGCCGGTGCTGCTGGATGGATTCGTCTCGACGGCCGCGGCGGCGGTGCTGCACGCCATGGACGAGCATGCGCTGGATCACTGCGTCGTCGCCCATGTCTCGGCGGAGCCCGGCCATGGCAGGCTGGTGGCGCGCATCGGCAAGCCGCCGCTGCTGAGCCTGAACATGCGCCTGGGCGAGGCGTCAGGTGCGGCGCTCGCCATTTCCATCCTGAAGGCGGCGGTCGCCTGCCACACCGGCATGGCCACCTTCGGTGAGGCCGGGGTCAGCGGCAAAGTCTAGCCGGCGCTACTCGCCGATCTGCAGCAGCGCGCCGCGATAGCGGGCGCGGTGGAAGGCGTAGAAATAGATCGCGGCGCCAATGGCGAGATAGAGGGCGTTCAGCGCGAGAGCGCCGAAGAACAGCTGATGGTTGAACTTGCCGGTGAACAGGATCGCCCGCATGCCCTCGAACACATAGGTCGAGGGCAGCGCCCAGGCCACATGCTGCAGCCATAGCGGCAGCACGGTCACGGGATAGTACACGGCGCTGACAGGCGCGATCATGAAGATCACGAACCAGGCGGCATTCTCCGCTCCCAGGCCGAAGCGCAGGATCAGCGCGATCACCACCATGCCGACGGCCCAGCTCAGCATCATCAGGTTGAGGAAGAAAGCGATCAGCGGAAAGCCGAGCGAGAAGACCGAATAGTGATAGAGCGGGATCGCCAGCAGCGCCGCCGGCAGCACGCCGATCAGCGTGCGGATCATGCTCATGAGCATCATCGATATCAGATGCTCCACCGGCCGCAGCGGGCTGACGAACAGATTGCCCAGATTGCGCGCCCACATCTCCTCGAGGAACGACAGGGCAAAGCCGATCTGGCCGCGGAACAGCGTGTCCCACAGCAGAACGCCCGCCAGCAGCACGCCGAAGGCTTGCGCCACCCAGCTGCTGTTGGTGGCCAGGAACTGGGTCATGAAGCCCCAGATGATCATCTGCATCGTCGGCCAATAGGCCAGTTCGATCAGCCGCGGCCAGGAACCGCGCAGCACGAAATAGTGCCGCAGCATCATGGCGCCGATGCGCCGGAGGGAGAGCGCGATCTCGCTCATTCCAGTGCCTCCTCGGTGGTCGGCGTCGGCGCCGAATGTCCGGGCGGATGACCCTGCGCTGCGCCGGGCCGGCGGCGGTCCCGGGCGATGTCGAGGAATACCTCTTCCAGAGTCTCGCGCCCGAAACGGCTCAGCAGTTCGGCGGGCGTGCCGCGGTCGACGATCTGCCCCCGCCGCATCATCAGCACCTGGTCGCACATGCGCTCGACTTCGCTCATGTTATGGGAGGCCAGCAGGATCGCCGCACCTTCGGCCCGCTTGTAGGTCTCGAGATAGCTGCGCACCCAGTCGGCGGTGTCGGGATCGAGGGAGGCTGTCGGCTCGTCCAGCAGCAGCACCTCCGGCCGGTTGAGCAGCGCCTTGGCCAATGCCACCCGCGTCTTCTGCCCGGCCGAAAGTTTCCCCACCGGCCGGTCGAGGAAATCCCGGAGATGCAGATCGCCGGCCAGCTCGTCGATGCGGCCATTCATGTCGGCCAGTCCATAGAGCATGCCATAGACCTTCAGATTTTCCCGCACGGTCAAGCGATGGGGCAGGTCGACATAGGGCGATGAGAAATTGATTCGCGACAGCGCGCCGCGCCGGTTGCGCCGCATGTCGAAGCCGAGCACCGTCACCGTGCCTGATGTCGGCAGCAGCAGCCCCAGCAGCATCGAGATCGTGGTCGTCTTGCCGGCGCCATTGCCGCCGAGCAGCGCCACGGTGGCGCCCCGCGGCACCGAAAAACTGATGGCGTCGACAGCGGCGACGGTGCCAAAGCGCTTGGTCAAGGCGCTGACATCGATGACGGTTTCGGGCATGGCCGCACTATGACGGCAAAGCCCGCGGCGGGCCAGTGCCGGGCCGGAATCGGGCGCCGGCGCGGCTGGCGGCATGGCGCCGGAATCTGCTACAAGCTGCGCCATTATAGGCTTTCAGCAGCTCTGCGGAAAACGCGGCCCAGGCATACCGAACCATGGCATCCGTTTCCGGCAACATCGACTCAGCACCGGAGAAGCTGCCCGAGAAACTGCGGGGCGGCGCCGACGCGCGGTTGACCGCCGAACGCGGCCGCGTGCGCCTGCGGACGCTGATCACCATCAGGTGGATCGCCGCCCTGGGCCAGGCGTCCGCGCTGCTCTTCACCTATTTCGGCCTGGGCTACGAGTTTCCGCTGCTCATCGCCCTGGCGATCGTCGGCTCGTCGGTGTTGGTCAATATCCGGGCCACGGTGGGCCGCCGCGCCACCGAACGCCTCAGCGACCGGGCGGCGGCGGCCTATCTGGGATTTCGACCTGCTGCAGCTGGCGGCGCTGCTCTATCTCACCGGCGGCCTGCATAATCCCTTTGCGCTGCTGATCCTGGCGCCGATCACAGTCTCCGCCACCATCCTGTCCCGGTTCAGCACCGTGGCGCTGGCGGCGCTGGGCGTGGCGATCCTGGCAATCCTGGCCGGCTACCATCTGCCGCTGCCGTGGAACGACATGGACTTCAAGCTGGAGCCGCTGTTCGTCGCCGGCCTGGCCATCGCTCTCGGCCTCTCGATCGTGTTCATCGCCGGCTATGTCTTCAGCGTGGCCGAGGAGGCGCGGCGCATGTCCGCGGCCCTGTCCGCGAGCTACATGGCCCTGGACCGGGAACAGCGGCTGTCCTCCCTGGGTGCGCTGGCAGCAGCGGCGGCCCACCGGCTGGGCAGCCCGCTGGGTACCATCGCCGTCGTGGCCAAGGAGCTGGCGCGGGACCTGCCCGCCGACAACCCCATGCGCGGCGATGTGGAATTGCTGCTCAGCGAGACCGAGCGCTGCCGCCTGATCCTCACCGAGCTGTCCACCCGGCCGGAAGGCAGCGCGCCGCTGGACCGGCTGCCCATTGCCGCCCTGGTGGAGACGGCCGCCGGACCCTACCTGATCGGCCGGGTCAAGCTGACCGTGGTGGCCGCCCCCATGTCGCCCGGAGCCGACAAGCTGGGGCCGCCCACCGTGCCGCCCAGCCCGGCCTTGCTCCACGGGCTGGGTAACCTGTTGCAAAACGCCATGGAATTCGCCCGCAAGGAGGTGCGCGTGCTGGTGGGCTGGGATGACCGGCAGGTAATGGTTACAATCAAGGATGACGGTGCGGGATTTGCCCCTGGCGTTCTCGATCATCTGGGCGAGCCCTATATGTCGGGCGGGGTCCAGGGCCGCACCACCAGCGGGGAACCCATGGGCCTTGGCGTGTTCATTTCGCAGACGCTTCTGGAGCAGACCGATGCCCGGCTTCACTTCGCCAACGGCGCCAATGGCGGCGGCGAGGTCACCGTGACATGGGACCGGGCGCGGTTGCAGGGCGATGCCGTATGATGGCCCATCGATAACAGCGGGGGGAAAATGGACGCACCATCCTCACAGGCGAAGGGCAATGGCAGCGACAAGACGCTGTTGATCGTCGACGACGACACGCCGTTCCGCCAGCGCCTGGCACAGGCCATGGAGCGGCGCGGCTATGCCGTCTCGGCGGCAGAGAGCGTGCGCGGCGGCATTGAGTTGGCAGCGTCGCTGAAACCGGCCTATGCGGTGGTGGATCTGCGGCTGGGCGACGGCAACGGCCTGGAGGTGGTGCCGGCGATCCGCGCCGCCCGCGCCGATGCGCGCATCGTCGTTCTCACGGGTTACGGCAACATCGCCTCGGCGGTGGCCGCCGTGAAATCGGGCGCCGTCGACTATCTGTCGAAGCCGGCCGATGCCGACGCGATCGAGGCCGCGCTTTTGCAGCGGGGCGCCGCGCTGCCGCCGCCGCCGGAAATGCCGATGACCGCAGACCGGGTGCGCTGGGAGCATATCCAGCGGGTCTATGAGCAATGCGATCACAATGTCTCGGAAACTGCCCGGCGGCTGCGCATGCATCGCCGGACCTTGCAGCGGATCCTCAGCAAATACGCGCCGCGGGGCTAGGCCGTTCTAGCTGCGGTGCAGCCACCAGCCGTCTTCGTTGATGGAATAGTACGGGTGGTAGTGATGGATGCTGTCGGCGGGCACGATGCCGTTGACCTGGTTGTCGAGCACGAGGGCGCGCCCTTCGAGGAACACCACCAGCACCGCATGGGGCACATTCAGGTTGGTGTCCTGCAGCACGACGATGCGCATTTCGTCGACGCGGAATCCCAGCGCCTTCAGCGCCATGTATTTGGAGATCGCATAATCCTCGCAATCGCCATCCTTGCGCAGGAATTGCAGCGGCGTCGCCCAATAGTCCGCCATATGCCAATTGACGGGATCGGTGACATAGGGCTTGTCGTTCATCTCCCGGTTTACGGCGCGGACCTGCTCTTCGCGGGGCAGCGTCCGCACGCTGTCGATGAACGCATTCCATTCCTTCGCCTTGCAGGTCGTGCCGCTGCAGGTCTTCAACTCGGTATCGAAGCGGCGCAGGGCGTCTCGCCATTTCGGAAACATGTTGAGGTTGGAGGAATGCAATTCCTTGGTGCCGAAGATCGATACGTCCAGCGTGTTCGACGCCGCGGTCGCGGCCGGCGCAATGGCGCCCGTGAGAAGAATCAGGACGCCGGCGAGAGCCGCCGAAATGACGCAAATGCGGCGCTGGCGCCGCATGAACGGCAGGCTGAAAATCATCGCCTCGCTCGACTCCGTTTTCTTGGATTGGCCCGAATTTCTTGGCTTTCGACGCTAGGCGCAGCCGCTTAACGCAAGGTTAATTTCACGTTTTCCGGTTGTGGCCATGTAGGGACAAGTGACGTTAACGTTAGCGATCGGTTAACATTGCGCCGTTAATAAATGCCCTGCGTCATTCCTCAATATAATAAGATGTGCAACGCCTGAGCCCTGCCGGACCGCGATGGACCCCCAGCCGAATCGAGACATGCTGCAGCCGCCGGGCCGCTTGACCTGGAGCATTCTGGCCGCAATTGCCGTCGTCGCGTTCACGGTCGTGACCGCCTGGCTGGCGATCCGCTATGTGGACAGCGAGTGGCAGCGCGATCTCCGGAACTGGCAGGTGCGCCTGGGCATCGTCAGCGATTCCCGCTACGCCGCCATCAATGGCTGGCTGGATGGGCAAGTGCACACCCTGTCCGCATTGGCCGACAATCCGTCGCTGCAGCTTTACGCCACGCAGATCTCGATGGCGCCGACCGATGACGAGTCGCTCTCAATCATCGACTCGCAAACCGAATACATCCGCAATCTGCTGGAAGCGTCGGCGCTGCAATCGGGATTCGCCGGTGCCGCGGCGTCGACGGTGAAGGCCAATCTGCCGTCATCGGGCACGGCCGGTATCGCCCTGCTGAATGCCGGCGGCGAGATGGTCGTCGGTAGTTCCGGTCTGCCGCCCCTGGCCGGTCCCTTGCGGGAATTCGTCGCCTCGCTGAAGCCGGGCGAGGTGCAGATCCGCGATCTCTACAAGAATGCGGCGGGGCAGCCGAGCATCGCCTTCGCCATTCCCGTCTTCGCGGTGCAGGGCTCCTTGGGCCCCGACGCGCAGATCGGTACGATCATCGGCGTGAAGGAAGTCGCGGCCGAGCTGTTCCCCTTGCTGCGGCAGCCGGGCGAAACCAGCGAAACCGCCACGGCGACGCTGGTGCGCCGCGACGGCAATGTCATCGAATATCTGACGCCGCTGCGCGACGGCACGCCGCCGCTGACCCTCAGGATGGCGACCGATACGGCGGAGCTGGATGCGATCTTCGCCACGGAGTCCCCCGGCGGTTTCGGCCAGCGTCGCGACCATCGCGGCAATGCCGTCCTCGTCACCGGCCGGCGGTTCGACTCCGTGCCCTGGACGCTGATGTACACGATCGAGCGGAACGAAGCGCTGGCTGATGCGGAAAGCAGGCTGCGGCGCTTCGTGGCCGCCGTCCTGTTCGCCGTCTGCTTCCTGGCGGCGCTGCTGGTCGCCGGCTGGCGGCATTTCAATCTGCGCCAGGCGCGGCAGTCGGCGGGGCGCCTGCAGGGTTTGGCGGACGAGATCGATCACCAGCGGCAATTGCTGCGTCTGGTCACCGACAGCCAGCCCACCGCCGTGTTCATTCTGGATGAGCAGGGCAACTACCGCTTCGCCAACCGTCAGGCGGCGGCAGAGGCGAACACTGCGGCCGATGACATGATCGGCAAATCCGTCGCCCATATCCGTGGCGCCGACGTGGCCAAGCGCTATCTGTCGCTGAACAAGCGGGCTTTGGCCTCCGGTAAAGTCGCCGAGGATCTGCACCGCCTGGAGGGGGCCGACGGGGTGCAGGTGATCCAGTCCGAGCATATTCCGATCGCCGCCGCCGCCGGCCGTAGCGCCGGCGTGCTGGTGGTCGAGAACGATGTGACGGCGGCGGTGGCGGAGCGGGAGCGCCGCGCGCGCACTCTCGGCGACATCGTCAAGACTTTAGTCGGCGTGGTCGACAGCCGCGATCCCTTCGCCGCCCATCATTCGACGCGGGTCGCTGCTTTGTCCCGCGCCATCGCCGCCGAGATGAGTCTCGGTGATCGCGAGATCGGCACGGCGGAGACCGCTGGCAGCCTGCTCAATTTCGGCAAGGTGCTGGTGGCGCCCGAGCTATTGACCAAGACCGGCGAACTCAGCGAGGCCGACCGCGCCAAGGTGCGGCAGAGCGTGCAGACCAGCGCTGCCTTGCTGCAGGGCATCGATTTCGACGGCCCTGTGGTGGAGACCCTGCGCCAGGCCCAGGCCCATTGGGATGGTTCCGGATTCCCCCAGGATCTCGCCGGCGAGCAGATCCTGCTCACCGCCCGCATCGTCGGCGTCGCCAATGCCTTCGTCGGCATGGTCAGCCGCCGCGCCTATCGCGAAGCTCTGGACGTGGACAAGGCGATGGAACTGCTGCTGGCCCAGGTCGGCAAGGCGTTCGACCGCCGGGTCGTCGCCGCGCTCGTCAGCTATCTCGACAATCACGGCGGGCGGAGCCACTGGGCCGTGAAGCCCTCAGGCCCGACTGCGGCCGCCGCCGATTAGAGGCCGACATGGCCGGTGCGAGCGTTCCCTCCGGCTTTCGCGTCTACGCGATCGGCGATATCCATGGCCGGCTCGATCTGCTGAGCCGTCTGCATCAGATGATCCTCGATGATGCCCAGGGTGCCGCGCTGGATGCGCGCATCCTGGTCTATCTCGGCGACTATGTGGACCGCGGGCCGGAATCGGCCGGGGTCATCGACCTGCTGTCGCAGCAGACCCTGCCGGGGTTCTCCGCCATCCATCTGATGGGCAATCACGAGGACTTCATGCTCCGCTTCCTCGACGACAACAGCTCCGGCAACGGCTGGTTCGCCAATGGCGGCGTGGCGACGATGCGGTCCTATGGCGTCGATTTCGACTATGGCGAATTGCTCGAACCCAACCGTCTGCAGGACCGGCTGTCCCGCCGCGTGCCGTCGCGGCATCTGGAGTTCCTCCGCGGCCTGCCGCTCAGCCGCGTGATCGGCGACTATCTCTTCGTCCATGCCGGCATTCGCCCGGGTTTGGCGATGGAGCTGCAATCTCCGGCGGATCTGCTGTGGATTCGCGGCGATTTCCTGAATTCTGCGATGGAGCATGGCAAGATTGTGGTCCATGGCCACACCATCACCGATCATCCGGATGTGCGGCCGAACCGCATCGGCATCGACACCGGCGCCTTCGCCACCGGCCGCCTGACCTGCCTGGTGCTGGAAGGCGACAACAGGCGTTTCCTGCATACAGGCGCAGCGGATTGATCTAGGTCGCGTACTCAAGAGTCAGGCTGCTAAGTGCGGCTTGCCCAAGGTCCGCTTTTCCCCCAATAGCGACTACACGGAATGGATTTCGGCAAGGCCGAGAAGTGCCAGAAGCGGTCGTGACGACCAGCGGAGCGATGCCGCTCAGTCGGCCAGTTGTAAGCCCACGCCAGAACGAGCCGCCAGTGACTTATTCCGGCAGTCCAGCCAACCGCATGCTGTCGACAAGCTTTTCAATCAGGTCAGGAGCGACAAACATCGGGTTCTTCCGCAAGGCACGTAAGGAATAGCGCGGAATGTGTCTAAGCAGTTCGTCCACATAGTGCTGGGCTTCGTCTTTACGGCCAAGCTGAGCGTAAGTACAAGCTAACGTTATCAGTGCGCCAAACAGCGAAGGATCCTGGTGAAGGCCCTTTTTCGATGTCTCAATAGCTCTTTCATAGTCGCCGAGGAAAAAATATCCGTGTCCCATTGTATCATATAACCAAGTCCCTCGAGAGTCGCGCGGACTGCCGCGTTCCGCCGTACGACAAGCCGCCAAACCTCCCTCAACGTCTCCGCAAAACATAAGGGCGCTGACCAAGCACCGCGTAGGCCTCAGCAAAGTTGGGATTCAGGTCGATCGCTGTTTTCGCGACTCTAATCGCGTCTTCCGCCTGCCCGGTCATGGCAAGCACAAACGCCAAGGACTGTTGGGTTTCTGGGTTGGTTGGTGCCAGACGAACAGCCTGCTCGACCCAATGGCGTGCTCTCTCGAATGCCGGTCGCGCCGGACGAACCCACCCGCGCATTCCGACGTGCGCATGGCACAGTCCGAGCAAGGCATGAGCGTTGGCAAACTCGGAATCGATCTGGATCGCCTTTTCGAGATCAACGATCGCCGCATCAACGTCTTCCTTGGTCATTCTGTGGTAGGCGGAAAGCGCACGCAGATAATGATCCCATGCGTCAAAATCGTTGGGTCGCTTCCCCCTTGTGCGGGCGATCTCGGCGAGCGTGATCTCCGGCCCAACCGTTGTCGCTATGCTGGCGACAATGTCGTCTTGCAATTCAAAGAGATCGCCGATCTCTCGGTCATAGCGCTGCGCCCAGACATGACGATCGGCCGCCGCATCGATCAGCTGCGCGCTAATTCGGACCCGATTGCCCGATCGGCGAACGCTACCTTCCAGTACATAGCGGACACCGAGCTCGCGCCCCACCCGTCTTACGTCGACGGCCTTGCCCTTGTAAGTAAAGGCGGAGTTCCGCGCGATGACAAACAGCCATTCGAAGCGCGAGAGAGCCGTCGTCAGATCCTCCGCAATGCCGTCGGAAAAATACTCCTGAGCGTGATCATCGGACATGTTGTCGAAAGGCAGGACGGCGATCGACGGTTTCGTCGGCATTGAGAAGTGCGCTGGCGGCGCGTGGGAAACGCTTTCCGACGTCACGCGATAAGTGCGAATGGGGTCAGCCATATTCTTCAAATGCTGCGTTCCAAAATCTTCAAATCCGGCGTCGAGTTTTCCCTTCACTTGATCGAAGACCATTCCGGAAATGCAAATGCCGCCAGGATCAGCCAATTCTTCAAGCCGCGATGCGACGTTTACACCGTCGCCATAGATGTCGTTTCCGTCGATGATGACGTCACCGACATTGATTCCAATTCGAAACACAATCGACTTGTTGTCCGGAACCTTCAGGTTGCGCTCTGCAACGCCGCGTTGAATGGCAACCGAGCACTCTACAGCGTCGACCGCGCTGGCAAACTCAATCAAGGCGCCATCGCCCATGAGCTTCACCATGCGTCCTCGGTATTCTGCAATGATCGGATCGACCAAGGTTTTACGCAGTTGTTTTAGCGCGACTAGCGTTCCGGTCTCATCCTCACCCATGAGGCGGCTGTAGCCGACCACGTCGGCGGCCAAGATGGCGGCAAGGCGACGTTGGGTGCGTTCTTCGGTCATTTGGAGCGATTTCTCTTCGGAAGTCGCATTGGACGGGATTGTATGAGCACCCCGTCGGGGAGTTCTATCGGGTCCGATGTCCGCTCTGGGTCAAGACCGGTCGG
>CAWFKD010000009.1:0-97723 GCA_963816235.1 uncultured Alphaproteobacteria bacterium
GCTGCGGCTGGCGTATAGCGGGGAAACCCGCCTTCGCTCCTGCGGAGCTTCGGCGCGGCGGGCTCGCCTCGCCGAAGCCTCGGCGAAGGCGGGCGTTCGAGATACCAGCCGCGCCGGGGGCAGGCAAGGTTGCGCGGGCGGACGGGAGGCACGCGAAGCCGCAAAGGCGCGGAGGGAGAATTCGAGTGAAGAGCGCGGCCCGAATTTGCCAGCCGCGGCCGCTGCCGCTCGCGAAAAACGCAGCGCTATTTTCGCGCACTTTCCGGGCAAGAGTTTCTTTGTTTCCAAGGGTTTGTTGCCGGGGTGCAGGTCGAAAATTCGCTGATAACCAATTCGAATAGAAAGAGAATTTCGAAAATCGGCCGATTTTCTCCGGGGGACCCTGATTTCCTGGAACGATGCCATGCATGGGAATCCCGCGTTCCTGGCGCGCCGAAGGTCGGCCGCGAAAATTGTGCCTGTCGCAGGCATGCCGTTCCTTATTGTTCCATGCGGAGATCTGATCATAGAACATTAAGGGAACAAACGCCACGAAAATATAGGATCGCGCTCCTAGAGCAGCGGATTTGCACGTGAATACATATCCAGCGGCGTCGAAGTCGTTTTTGGCATTCTGCAGGGGAGAGCCGCATCTCTCCGCCCGTGACTAGGGCCACGACCGTTCCCGGCCGCGGCCCTTTTGCTTGACGGGCCGTGCCAGAGTTGATATTTAAGAAATTACTTAAATAACTTTGGATAAGAAAACGTGCTTGTTTCTCAGGAACTTACTCAGACCTTCGCGGCGCTCGGCGATCCGACCCGGTTTGCGATCCTGAGCAAGCTGGCGACCGACGGCGACATGACGGTCCAGGAAATCGCACAACCCTTCGCCATGAGCCTGCCGGCCGTATCGCAGCACCTGAAGGTCTTGGAGCGCGCCGGGCTTATCTCCCGCCGACGCGAAGGCCAGCGGCGCCCGTGCCACCTGCGTGTCGAGCGTCTGGCGGAAGCCGCCCGTTGGTTCGAACACACCCGACAGGCGTGGCAAGCGCGCTTCGATCGTCTCGAACGCTTCCTCGCAAGCGTCGAATCCTCGCAACCAAACGAAACGAAAGGTGACACCAGTGGCATCCCATGACTCCCGTACGACGTGGGCGCCCGAGCGCGAAATCGTGTTGTGTCGCGTAATCGCCGCACCGCGCGAACGCGTGTTCATGGCCTGGACCGATCCCAAGCAGATCGTGCAGTGGTTCGGACCGGATGGATTCAAAGTGGAGAATCTGGAGTGCGACATCCGCCCGGGCGGCCGCTGGCGCTTCGTCTTCACCGGCCCTGACGGAACGAAATGGGACAACCGTATGGTCTTCCTGCGCGTGGAGGCGCCGCGCCTGATCGAAATCGAGCACGGACGGGATAAGGATGACGATCCGGCCCGCTTTCACGTCACGGTGACATTCGACGAGCAGAGCGACGGCAAGTGTGTGCTCACCATGCGCCAGCTGCATCCGACCAAGGAGCAGCGTGACGCCGGTATTGGATTCGGCGCGGTCGAGTTTGGCTATCAGACCCTCGGCAAACTAGCCAAGCATGTCGGCGCGAATTGATTGTGCTCATCGCGTCCGGCGTTGCGTGCCCGCCTACGGCGACGCACTAGACTTGTGATGCACGGATGCCGATCAGGTCTGCGAGGGTGTTCGTCAGGGAAGCGGCCGCTTATTCGGCCAGCATCTCGTTCTTCATTAGCGAGCGGACGCCGCGGGACCAGGAGTAGTTGGCGCCCATGCGCAGGCCGGTCGAATATTTGGAGACGACTTCACCGCTGCGTGCATCCCTGACCTGAAGCTGCACGACATATTCGGTCATGCTGATCTTGGTTACGACGCAGATCAGGCTCTCGCCTTTCACGGGCCATATACACTAACCGTCCTCTTTTCGCCCTGAGTTGTGGGGGCAAGACCAACCTAGTACCATTCCCACGGGCCAATCGCACCTCCTTGGGGCAGCAGCTTGCGGGAGAAGTTCGATACGGTGATCGTTGGCGGTGGCCAAGCGGGATTGGCCATGAGCTATCACCTGCGCCAGCGCGGCCGCGAGCACATCATTCTCGAGCGGCGGCGGGTGGCCGAGCGCTGGCGCATGGAGCGCTGGGATTCGCTGCGCTTCCAGTTGCCGAATTCCTGGCTTGCGTTGCCTGGGAAGCCCTATGCGGGGACCGACCCGGACGGGTTTACGCATCATCCTGATGTCCTGCGCTTCATCCTCGACTATGCGGCGGAGATTGCGGCCCCGGTCCGCACCGGCGTTGAAGTAACGAGCCTCAGTCCCGACGAGGGCAGCGGCGGCTACGCGCTGGAAACCACGGATGGCCAAATCTCCGCACGGCATGTCGTCATCGCCACCGGTCCGTTCCAGCGTTCGATAATCCCGGACTACAGCCGGTCCGTTCCATCCAGCGTTTATCAGACGGACGCCACACATTACCGCAACCCGGCGGAATTGCCGCCCGGCGCCGTGCTGGTGGTCGGCAGCGGCAATTCAGGCTGCCAGATTGCCGATGAACTGCTGCGCAGCGGACGGCGCGTATTTCTCGCAATCGGCCGACACGGCCGCGTGCCCCGGCGCTACCGCGGCAAGGACATCATCTGGTGGTACGACGCTCTGGGCCGCTTCGATGTGAACATCGACAGCTTTCCGGACAGAAAGTACCCGCCGACGATAATCATGACGGGCGTGGATGGCGGCTACGATCTCGACCCCCATCGCCTGGGCAGTGCGGGCGTCAGTTTGCTGGGGCACGTGCTGGGCATAAACGATGGAACCCTAGCGCTTGCCGGCGACACCGAAAAACTGCTCGCGGCCGCCGAGCAAAGATACGCGGACTTCATTGAGGCGGCGGACAAGCTGGCCGCCACGCCGGCAATGCGTTCCGAAATCGGCCAAAAAGAAGTCCCAGCGCCACTTCCTTCGCTCCGTGTCGACGATATCCGCAGACTGGATCTTCGCGAAGAGAACGTCGGCACCATCCTCTGGGCGGGCGGATATGGCTTCAGCTTCGACTGGGTGAAGCTGCCAATTGTCGATGCCAAGGGCGCGCCGGTCCAGCAGCGCGGCGTTACCGCCTGTCCCGGGGTCTATTTCCTCGGACTGCACTGGATGCACACGTTCCGTTCGGCCATTCTTCCGTTCGTCGGCCGGGACGCTGCCTATCTCGCGGATCACATCGATCAGCTGGCGCATTGACCAAGGTCTCAGCCGGTCACTCCGTCGCCAGCATTTCGTTCTTCATCAGGGAGCGGACGCCGCGGGACCAGGAGTAGTTGGCGCCCATGCGCAGGCCGGTCGAGAATTTGGAGACGACTTCGCCGCTTCGGGCATCCCTGACCTGAAGCTGGACGACATATTCGGTCATGCCAGTCTTGGTCACGACGCCGTGTTGCTGGAATGAATGGGGGACAGGCACCTCAGCCGGGCGGCGGAGCCTGTCCCCGTGGCAAGGAACCGCTTTACCCCCTAACCTCAATCCAGAATAGGCCTCTCAGGCCCGCCGGCCGGCGAGCGGGCCAGTAACGCGGCCCGCGCCGGGTGAAGCCTGCGACCGCGGAGCTCCCGAGGAGTTATGGATCCTTACGTCGTCTTTCTGGCCTGTCTCGGACTGATCATCCTGGCGGTCTCCTGGTTGCCGTTGCTCCTCAGGGAATTGCCGCTGTCTCTGCCAATTCTGTGCGTCTTGTTCGGCTTCCTGGTGTTCAGCCTGCCGGGCGTCCGCGATGCGCTAAACCCGCTGGACCAGCCGGTCATCACCGAGCGGGTCAGCGAACTGGTCGTCATCATCGCGCTGCTGGGCGCCGGGCTGAAGATCGACCGCAGGGTGGGCCGGCGGCGCTGGGCAACGACCTGGCGGCTCCTGGCCGTTGCCATGCCGCTGTCGATCCTCGGCATCGCTTTTCTTGGATGGTGGCTTATAGGGCTCTCAGCCGCCGCCGCGCTGCTGCTCGGCGCTGTTCTGGCGCCGACCGATCCGGTCCTCGCGTCGGACGTGCAAGTGGGGCCGCCCGGGTCCGGCGGAGAGGATGAGGTGAGGTTCAGCCTGACCTCCGAAGCCGGGCTGAATGACGGGCTGGCATTTCCCTTTGTCAATCTTGCCATCGCCTTGGCCGTCTATGGTTCGGCGCCCGGAGTTTGGACGCTCGAGTGGCTGGGGATCGACGTGCTGTGGAAGATCGCCGCCGGCATCGGCGTCGGGTTGTTGACCGGCTTTCTCCTCGGTCAGCTGATGTTTCGATTGCCGAAGTCGAAGAACCTGGCCGGGGCCCGGGACGGCTTCGTCGCGCTCGGCATCGTGTTTCTTGCCTATGGCGCCGCGGAGCTCATTCATGGTTACGGCTTTCTCGCGGTCTTCATCGCCGGCGTCACGTTGCGCGAGATCGAGCGGCGCCATGAGTACCATGAACGGCTGCACGACTTCGCCGAGCAGACCGAGCGCCTGCTGATGACAATGATCCTGGTCATGTTCGGTGGGGCTATTGCCGGGGGCCTGCTGGAATCGCTCACCTGGACCGCCGCCCTGTCAGTGATTCTGTTCCTTCTGGTTGTCCGGCCGGCGGCCGGTCTTGTCAGTCTTTACGGCTCACCCGGTCCCCTCGAGGAGCGGGCCGCAATCGCCTTCTTCGGAATCCGCGGCATCGGCTCCTTCTACTATCTTGCTTACGCCCTGAATCACGCAAATTTCGAGAGCCATGACCTGTTATGGGCGATCGTCAGCCTTTGCGTCGTGGGATCGATCGTCTTGCATGGCATTGCCTCGACCCCCGCAATGCGATTTCTCGACAGGCGGCGGCGCGTCGCTCCCGCGCCGATCGGCGGTAATGCGGTGGCATAGCGCGCGGATAAGTCGCGCGGCGCCCGTGGCAGGGGCCGAATGCCTCCAACGAGTGATATCGGAGGGGCGCATGTCGAATTGTCTCGACTTGCGGTCAATAAGAGCGCCTTGTGTGAAAATATTCTCGAATCACATTGCGAAAAGCTGCGCCGCCTGTCAGGGGGCACGCCGCGCCCGATGGAGCGGCCATGTCCAGCTATCGCTGCTATTTCCTCGATGTGAACAATCACGTTGCGGCAGATCGTTTCGTCGAGTGCGAGACGGACAGTATGGCACGGACACGTGCCGACGAGCTGCTTGCCGATTCCCAGTATCCCGCGATGGAAATCTGGGATGGCGCTCGGTTCATTTACCAGGCGATGCAGCATAGCGCACGTCCCCGCTCGAACTGACCGCCGCAAGAGGCAGTCAGATCGGTCCACTGACCTCGGAAACTAGATGGCTCACGCGCAAGATGGAGGGGCAGACATGACACGCAATGCCAAGCACACGCAGCCGGCAAAGGAAACGACGCCAACAAGCGGCTGGACACCAGGCTACGATTTCCTGATGGAGACCAACCAGCGGGCCTTTGCACGCTGGCTCAATGGGATGAATGGGCTGTCGCAGGAAATCGCGCAGTTCACACAAAGTCGTCTACAGGAAGACATGGCAGCTTGGTCGGCACTCGCCAGCTGCAGCAATCCCCAGGACGCTTTCGAATGCCAACGGCGCTTCGCCGAAAAGGCAACAGCGGGATATCTGGCGGAAGTCACCAAGCTATCGGCGATGATGATCAGTCTCGCAAACGAGGGATTGGAGTCGCGCCAGCGCCATACGGAGGCGACATCCTAGTTGGAAGCCGGAGCCCATTCAGGATCATGGACGACGGTTTGACACCCTTCCGCGAAAACTCGGCCGAGCCTCGGCAATTTGTCCGATTTCTTGAGAGGCCAGGCAATTGAAACATCGTAAGTGGTCGATGGCTTCACCAAGTCTGGGAGACAGGTCTGCAAGACCGGAGCCATTGGCATAGACCGATGCTCTCCAAGCCCCGCGTTCGGGTTGCGAACGCACTCAGTTGAAAAGGATATCACTATGGATGTCGTCGTCAGAACTTATACTGGAAAGGGTTCGAAAGAACTGCTTTCGTTGTTGGAGCAGCGTAAGGCAGACGTGGAAACACTCATGCGCGCGGTCAAAGGATTTGAGAGCTACACACTGGCGCGCAGCAGCGACGGTGAGGGCGGGATGTCGATGACCGTTTGCCAAGACAAGGCTGGTGCCGAAGAAAGCGTCAGAGTGGCAAAGGATTGGATAGCGAAGAACGCCGCAAACATCAGCGTCGATGCGCCAAAGGTGTCAGCTGGTTCAATAATCATTCACGCGACAAAGCACTAATCGGTCGCAGGTGAGCCCGGCCGGGCACCTAGCCGGCCGGGCTGAACTCCGGTGCAATGCCCCGCGGTCCTCAGGCGGCCGTTAGTACTGCCGGCTCCATTTCCTGCAGCGCCACGAACCGCGAGGGAAGCGCGACGCCGGTAAAGTGCGGCTTCGGCGCTATCCGCCGCGTGCGTACAACGGCTTGCTGCAGCAGGTGATGCAACCGGTCGCGCTGGGCGATACCGATGATCTTCATGAAGCTTCCCGCCTCCAGCCTGCGGTGCCCTCGCAAGGCAGTGAGTGAGGTTGCGCGCAGGTGCTGCAGGATCTCCCGGGCAGCGGCGTAGAACGCCTTGTCTTGCGGCGCCTCCGGTTCGAGCCGCCGGAGTTTCGCGGCGACCTCGGCTTCGGAATCGCCGCCGGCAATGTTCTCGAACAATCGATAGAGGTGGCCGGCGATGCGGGCCGCATACTCGCTGTCGAGCTCATGGCGGTGCCGCCCCTTTATCTTGAGCCCGACATGCACGCATGCACTGAGCAGATGCTGTTGCCCATCGAGCGTGTCGAATGCGGACTCCCTGGGGACCACGAGCAAGTCGCGTTCGGAGTCGTAGGACGCCCGCTCGGCATCCTCTGCAATGCGCAGACGCACGCCGTATTGAACCTGCCGGTGATTCACGCCATTCCGCAAACGTGCGCCGCCGGTTTGCTGCCCCTCAATCGCCGCCGCCGTCTCCGCGAAAAAGCTGCGGTGGATGGGTGCTGCGCCGATCGCGAACGAGATCCAGCGGCAGGAAGGGCGGCGCAGCAATGCCGCCAGCCGCTGCCGGTAGCGGGTCGTGCGCAATTCCTCGATATATGCGGCGGCCATGACAAACCTCCGATTTTCTTGGCTCCGGCGCCGATCAACAGCGCTGCCTGAGCCTCATCTTGTCGAAACTCAGTGCGTCTCTGACACATCGCCGGCGCGCGATTGTCGTCGCGCAGCAGACCGGCCGCCATGCGGCGCCAGCAAAAAAGAACTCCGTTCACACGGGGTCAAGTTTAAGGGCCGAATGAGAAGATGCGACACGCGGTCGGTGAGAGGCGCTAGCGAAGGGGGCTGGACTGGCAACATGGCGCATCCTCACAATTATCAGGATGCACCCGATATTGCAGGCAAATCTGTTCGATATTGAACAATCCACTGCAAAATTATTCTGGCGGACGTAGGACCTGGTCATCATGACGCGCATCGCCTGTTTGTTCGGGATGTGGCTAACGCGATCATGGCGCTGCGTCATCCTCTTCTTCGCATGGGGCGCGCGCGGCGATTACACGCAGTGAGCAGTATTGAACAGCGCGCCGCCCGCCGATTGGCTATGCTCATAATCCTGCCAACCGAATCCACGCCGTTGACGGCGGTATGATCCGCCTCGCGGCCGATTTATAGGAGCCAAACATGTCTAGCACCACGATACTGATTATATTGCTCGTCGTTCTTCTGCTGGGCGGCGGCGGCTGGTACGGCCGCGGACGCTGGTACTAAGCGTGACTTTCTCAAGGTGCTGCGGAGCAAATGATGAGTGAAGAATCGCAAGCTCTGACGGTAGACCGAGTTAACAAACGCGAGCGGATCGATGCAGACGTCCGGTTGTATCAGCAGACCCGATGGGATGTTGAAACGGCAAAGATTGCCCGTCTCAAATCCCTCCGCCTCGCAAGGGATGCCGAAGACCAGAGTGCCACGCTTGCCGCTCAGCCAAAGCGCACCCGCAAGAAAAGAAGCGCCGATGAACCCGCGGCCGGATGAGGCGCCTGCATCGGCAGCTCGCAGTCCCTAGCCGTCATCTAGATACGAAGTGGAGGCCGTCATGGGTTTTGTCTGCCAGCACTGCAATCGCAACGCGTTCAAACTAACCACCGACTCCGCAGGGCGAACGATATTCACCTGCCTGAGATGCGGGGTTCCCCTGCCAATTCATGCGCCAACAATCGACCTGCCCCACTATCGCAGCGGTCGAGACCGCGGCCGCCGGGAATCCCGGCAACTCGCCGTCGCCTGAAGCTGCCGCCAAGGGCGTCGGCTGCACACAAGCCTCGTTTTTGCAGCGCTGCCGGGCCCGCTGCAAAATTGTCAGCGGGGGCAGGCCGGACTAGCATGCTCGGCAACACAGCGGCGCGCTGGGCCGGCAATTCAAACCATGTGAAAGCTGAGCTGGAGGAGGGAAGCCATGTCGATCTCTTTGCACGCGGCGGCGGAAGTCTTTCGCGACGCCATGCGGGAAACGGTGAAGCGGTATTCGCTTTGGTACCTGATCCAAGGCGTACTGCTGGTCGTGGCCGGCGTTCTGGCGGTGATCTATCCCGTGGTTTCGTCGGTTGCCGTGGTCGTGCTTCTCGGTTGGCTGCTGATCGCCAGTGGCGTCCTGCAAGGCATCAGCCTGATCGGCGCCGGCCATGTGCCGCATTTCTGGCTGCAGCTCATTTCCGTCATCCTCGCCGTTCTCGTCGGCTTCCTGTTCCTGCGCGACCCGGCGCAGGGACTGCTGACGGTTACGCTGCTTCTGATCGTCTTCTTCATGATCGAAGGCATCTCGAAGGTGGTGTTCGCGTTAACCATCAGGCCTTTCCCCCACTGGGGTTGGGTCCTGGCAAGCGGCCTCGTGGGAATGCTTCTCTCGGCGATATTGTGGGCCAGCCTTCCCGTGACGGCGCTATGGCTGATCGGGCTGCTCCTCGGAATTCAGTTGATCAGCGTAGGCGCTGCGATCGCGTACCTCGCCTGGCAGGTGCGGCGGAGTTGAGTCTTTCAGAGAGAACATGACCGGTTGGTTGGCTCCAGCCGGTCACTCTGTCGCCAGCATCTCGTTCTTCATCAGCGAGCGGACGCCGCGGGACCAGGAGTAGTTGGCGCCCATGCGCAGGCCGGTCGAAAACTTGGAAATGACTTCGCCGCTTCGCGCATCCCTGACCTGAAGCTGCACGACATATTCGGTCATGCTGATCTTGGTCACGACGCCGATCAGGGCCTGATCGGCTCCGAGCTGCATTGCGATCGGCGCTTCGCAGCCGTTGCAGTTCCGCAGGCCCTGCCCTTTCGCGGCGGCGATGTCGGCGCCGGCGGTGTCGATCACGTTGTAGCGGCCCGATTGCAGGAGCTGCTGTTTGGCTTCCTCCGTGGACTGCGCCAGGAAGGAGGACTCGTCGGGGCTTGAGCCTTGCTCGGCGGCCGCGCTGAACTCCTCGATCTCGAACGGGAATACGGCGATCTTGATCGGCCCGGTTGCGGCGGCGGCGACTTCGTCGCCAGCGGCGTAACTTGCCCAACAAGACAGGACGAAAGCGGCTAGGCCGAACCTGTAAGTCATTTGCGGTCTCCGAGAATGGTCGAAGCTGCACCGGACTGGAGACTAGGCCTTTTGCGGTGTCTCAAAAATAGAGAATGTCCGTCGAACCCCGGGCGGGAGCGGGTTTCGATCCTCGATTCAAGCCCGGGGACACCCCTCCGAGGTTCACTCCTCGAACGTCGCCCTTGTTCGCTTCGCTACGGTACTCGCGCCGTCAGGATTGGGCGCCGTCGATCCGCAGGGACTTGCCCTCGAAATGAGCGCCGGCTTCGATGCCCAGGGTCTGGTGCGTCACGTCGCCCACCAGCTTGGCGGTCTTCGCCAGGGTCACCGACTGGCCCTTGAGCTGGCCGTTGAACGAGCCATGGACCCGGACGCTGTTGCTGGAAACCGTGCCGCGCACCTTGGCGCCCTCGCCGATGGTGAGGGTGCTGCTCTGGACGTCGCCTTCGACTTCGCCATCGATCTGGATGTCGCCGTTGCAGATCAGGTCGCCCTTGATCTTGAGATCGCGGCCGATGATGGAGGGCGGGGCGTTGCCGATGCTGCGCTGCGCCGGGTCCAGTCTCGTCATCGGGGTCGGTTCGGGGGTGACAGTCTTGTTATCTCTCGAGAACATGTTTCCAGCCTCCACATCGCAAAGCAGACGTCCTGCGTCCGGCCGCTAGTTTTGGGGAAACATAGTTAAGGGGTCGTAAAGAGGAGGGCTATTGGCCCTCATTTCCCGGTGGATAACTGGGGAAGACCATGCCCTGCAGCCTTGAACCACAGAGGCACAGAGACACAGAGGTTCACAGAGAAGAAAAAACAAGGGTGCGCACGCAAAGGCGCGAAGACGCGAATGAGAGTATTGGGTTCAGATACTCGAAATGCCGGCGAACCAGCACTTGCCTTATCCCCCGAAATCTCTCGCGCGCCTTCAGCGCGCAACAAAGTCATGCCGCTTGCTATCTCTCTGGTGTACTCAACTCCGCATTCCCTTCGCGCCTTCGCGTGAGAAAATCTGCCTTATTCTCCATGAACCTCCGTGTCTCTGTGCCTCTGTGGTTCAAGGTTGCAGATCGCGGGATCACGCCAGGGAATTGAAGTCGTCCAAGAGCGCGGCGATGCGGCCGGAGTCGGACTGGTCCATGATGGTCCGCGCGCAGCGGGTGGCGGCCAGCAGATCGATGGCGCGGATGCGCTGCTTCACGCGGGGCAGGGAATTGGCGGCCATGGACAGCTCGCGGATGCCCAGGCCCATCAGCAGGGCGGCATAGCGCGGATCGCCGGCGATCTCGCCGCAGACGCTGATGGGGATGCGGGCGCGAAGGGCGGCTTCGGTGGCGAACTGGATCAGCCTGAGCACCGCCGGATGCAGCGGGTTATAGAGCTGCGCCACCTGCTCGTCGCCGCGGTCGATGGCCAGGGTGTACATGGTGAGGTCGTTGGTGCCGATGGCGAAGAAATCGGCCACCTGAGCCAGGGCATCGGCGGCGAGCGCCGCGCCCGGCACCTCGATCATCACCCCCAGCGGCGGCAAGGGATCGGCGATCCGCACGCCGCGGCGCTTCAGCCGGCGCGCCAGCGAGACCAGGATCTCGCGCACTTGCTTGAGTTCCGACACCGAGGAGATCATCGGCAGGAGGATGCGCAGCGGTCCCGCCGCACCGGCGCGCAGGATGGCGCCGAGCTGGGCCTCCAGCAGTTCCGGCTCCTTCAGCGACAACCTGATGGCGCGCAGGCCGAGCGCCGGATTGGCGGCATGGCCGTGGCGATCGGCCAGGGCCGCCGCCAGCTTGTCGCCGCCGACATCGAGGGTGCGCACGGTCATCGGCCGGCCGTCGAGGGCGCGCATGAGGGCGCGCAGGGCCTGGTACTGCTCCTCTTCGTCCGGCAGGTCGGCGCGGTTCATATAGAGGAACTCGGTGCGCAGCAGGCCGACGCCCTCGGCGCCCGCAGCCACGGCGAGCTCGGCCTCCCGCGGCAACTCCACATTGGCCAGCAGCGTCACGGCGGTGCCGTCGCGGGTGACGGCGGGCAGGCGGCGCAGGCTGGCGAGCTGGCGCTGGGCGCGCTCGAACTCCATCCGCCGTTCGCGATATGAGGATAGCGTCGCCGGCTTCGGCCGGATGATGACGCGGCCGGCGCTGCCGTCGATGATCACGATGTCGCCGACCTGCACCTCGAGCACCAGCTGCGCCAGGCCGAGCACGGCGGGCAATCCCAGGGAGCGCGCCATGATGGCGGTGTGGCTTTCCGAGCCGCCGATGGCGGTGGCGAAGCCGCCCACATGGGCCGGGTCCATCAGCGCGGTATCGGCGGGCGACAGCTCCTCGGCGATGATGATGCTGCCCTCAGGCAGCTTCGAGAACGCCTGGTAGGGGCTCTTGGTCAGGTTGCGGATCAGGCGGTCGCCGACTTCGCGGATGTCGTCGGCGCGCGCCGCGAGATAGGCGTCCTCGAGCTGGGCGAAGCTGTTGGCCACTTCGGTGATCTCGGCGCGCACGGCGGATTCGGCGTTGGCGCGGGTTTCGGCGATGCGCTTCTCGACGCCGCGCACCACGCGGGAGCCGGTCAGCATCTGCAGCCGCGCATCCAGGAGGAAGCCGAGCTCTTCGGCCGCGGCGCCCGGCAGGTCGGCGGACTTGGTCTTCAGCTTGCGCAGCTGGCGCTGGGATTTCTCGACCGCGTCCTTGAAGCGCTCCAGCTCGGCCGGCAGCTTTTCCTCATCCACCGTGTATTCGGGGATGTCGACGGAGCCCGCCTCCATCACATGGGCGGGACCGATGGCAATGCCGAGCGACACGCCGAGCCCGTCGATGATGCGCTCGCGGGTCCTGCGCTTGGCAGCGGCGCGTTTCTTCTCACTCTTCATCGAAGCGGCGCTCCACCAGCGCGACCAGGGCGGCAAGCGCCTCGGCCTTGGCGGCGCCCTTGGTGCGAATCTCGATTTCCGTGCCCGGGGCGGCGGCCAGCATCATCAGCCCCATGATCGAGGCGCCCGAAACGGTCATGTCGCCTTTCTGCACCGTCACCTCGGCGGTGAATGTGGTGGCCAGCTTGACGAACTTTGCCGCCGCACGCGCATGCAGCCCGCGCTGGTTGCGGATCGTCACCCAGCGGGAGAGAGCGTCTGAGGAAGCTGGCGGCTGATCGTTGGGCATCGAGTGCAGAATATCAGAAGAAGAAGCAGAAAACCGCCGATGAACGCAGATATCCGCCGATAAACGCCGATGTGCCGCAACCTTCATTGATAGCGCGGCTTACCTGCAGGAAGCGATAACGACAAGCCTGCGGCGCGCCAAGATTCTTATCTGCGTTCATCGGCGAGAATCCGCGTTCATCTGCGGTTGCTTTGCTACTGCCTGGCGTCGGCGAGGAGTTGGGAGGCGACGTTGATGTATTTGCGGCCGGCGTCCTGGGCGGCGGCGACGGCGGCTTGCAATTTCGCGGTTTTTCGCAAAGACGCGAGCTTGATCAGCATCGGCAGATTGATGCCGGCGACCACTTCCACATTGGCGCGGTCGAGCACGGAGATGGCGAGATTAGAGGGCGTGCCGCCGAACATGTCTGTCAGGAGCACCACGCCGTCGCCGTCATCCACCTTGGCCACGGAGTTGAGGATCTCCTTGCGGCGCTGCTCCATATTGTCATCGGCGCCGATGCAGATGGCGGCGATGCCGGTCTGGGGCCCCACCACATGCTCAAGCGCGGAGACGAATTCCTGCGCCAGGCGGCCGTGGGTGACGAGTACCATTCCGATCATATTGAGCGATTCCTTTTTTCGTTCCGGCGCGGCGTCGGATCAACCGGCGGCCGGTGGATTGTCGTTGAGGGACGTTGAGGAAGTCTTTCCCGCGATGTCGATATCGCGGTGGCGGAGATGCACGCCGCGCCCCTGCCCCTTGAGCCAGGCGGCAAGGCGTTCGGCCAGATGGACGGAGCGGTGGCGGCCGCCGGTGCAGCCGATGGCGATGGTGACGTAGCTCTTGCCCTCGCGGTCATAGGCCGGCAGCAGCGGCGCCAGCATCGCCGTCAAGGAAGCGAAGAACGGCGCAAAGGCGGGATCGGCCTCGATGAAATCGGCGACAGCGGCGTCGCGCCCGGTATGGGGCCGCAACGTTTCATCGTAATGGGGATTGCGCAGGAAGCGCACATCGAACACCAGGTCGGCTTCCCGCGGCAGGCCTTCACGGTAGGAGAAAGAGATCACCGACAGCGCCGCCTGGGTCTGCTCCACGGCGAAGTGGCCGAGCAGCATCTGCTTGAGATCGCCGAGGCGCAGCTCGCTGGTATCGATGGCGACATCGGCGATGTGACGCAGCGGCGCCAACAGCGCGCGCTCCTGGGCGATGCCGTCGATCACGGGCCGGTCGGACGCCAGCGGATGGCGGCGGCGAGTTTCCTTGAAGCGGCGCTGCAGGATGTCGTCGCTGCAATCGAGATAGAGCAGACGCAGCTCGATGCCCGGCAGCGCCCGCAGCCGCGCCATATGCTGCTCCAACGCGGCGACGGAAAAATCCCGGGTGCGGCTGTCGACGCCGATGGCGATCGGCCGCGCCAGCATCTCCGGATTCTCCATCAGCCCGCCCAGCAGGAACAGCGGCAGATTGTCGACGGCTTCGTAGCCCATATCCTCCAGCGCCTTCAGCGCCGAACTATGGCCGGCGCCGGACAGGCCGGTGACCAGCAGCAGGCGGCGCGGATCGGCGGCGCGGCGCGGGCTGGTCTCGGGCGCGCTGCCGCGGGAGGCCGTCATGACGGGGTGGCTCATGGGGGGCGGATTATGCGGCTGGCCTGCCGGACCGCAAGCCGAACTTTGGTCGGTGCCGAGGCCTCGAAAGGGGCCAGCCGGATGCGAAATAGTTCAATTCCCATAAGGACTTCGGCCTGATTCTCGGGCAGCCGCTCGATGCTCTCCGGGGTTGTCAAATCGACCAGCAGGGCAAGCCGGACGGCCGGGCCGGCTCCCACCTCGACGATGCCGAGGCCGCGCACCTCGATCTTGCCCTTGAGCGCCGGCGGCGCCTGGGGCGGAAAACGGGCCAGCAGCGCACCGTTTTCGACCCGGAGTTCGATACCGTCATCGGCCACCAGCGCGGCGCCCCCATCGATCAGGCGCAAGGCGAGATCCGACTTGCCGCTGCCCGGCGCGCCGCGGATCAGCACGCCGCGGCCATCGATGGCGACGCAAGTGGCCTGGATGAACATGGGGCGGCGCGGCTCGACTGCGTGGCCTAGCTCGCGGTTGTCGGATCAATCATCCTCTTGATTTCCGTGATCTTGGTCGCCGGGAATCCGCTGAGCTCCGAATGCTTGCGGATCACCGCCTCGTCCTTTGCCAGATAGACGCAGAAGGTCTTATCGGCGGCGACGAAGCTTTCCACCCACTGGATCTCCTTGCCGATCTGCTGCAAGGCGTCATTCGACTTGGCGGCGGCGCCGCGCAACTGATCGCGGTCGAGGCCGCCGACCTTCGGTATGTCCCGCTCGATGATGAATTTGCGCAAGGCCATGACGTCCTTCCTTCTCTCCGTGGTCATACGAGCCGGAAGGCTACACCTCGTTGCTGGGCGGGAACATGCTCATTTCCAGCCTTTGATGCTGCGCCCGCCGAAGCCCTGACGGGCGCCAGATCGAGATGGATCACTGGCGGGCCGTTGGCGGCGCCGGCGTCATGTAGCTCCGCCGGCGCGCTTCGCTTGTTCGCGGCTTCCACCGGCCCAGCTTGCCGATGCGGCTTCTAAGAGGCGCGGGCGACGGCGGCCTGATAGGCCGTCTTGGCCCGGAGGAAGCGGACGATGTTGGTCTTGGAGCCGCGGACATGTAGCCGCGCCAGTTCGGCCGCGCGGGCCCCATCGCCCATGCAGACGGCCTCGACGATGGCAGCATGTTCCCGGCGCGCGACCTCCCATTCGTTCAGCCATAGCAGTTCGATCCACACGAAGTGCTGGAACTTGTCGAATATCTTGGTCAGTGAATTGTCGAGATAGTCGTTGCCGCTGGCGCGGGCGATGATGCGGTGGATCTCGAAGCCGAGGCGCATCTCCTCCACCAAGTCTTCCATCGGCCGATTGTTGCGCTTGGCCATCTCGCCGCACTGACGCACGATCGCCCGAAGCCTCGCCTTGTCGTCCGCGCTGACCTTCTCCGCGGCCAGCGCGGCGGCATGCGCGTCCAATAGCTCGCGGACCTCGAAGGCGTCTTCCAGCGTCTTGAGCTCGAACACCGTGACGAAATAGCCATGCCGGGGCTTGTTGGTGACCAAGCCGTCCCGCTCCAGCCGGTTCAGCGCTTCGCGCAGCGGCGTGCGGCTGACCTTCAGCTTTTGCGCCAGATCGATCTCCGTAAGCCGGCTGCCGGGCATCAGCTCGCCGAGCTGGATCATGCGCCGCAGGGAGTTGAAGACCAATTCCTTGAGCGTGCCCTTCTTGAAGCTCCGTAAGCTACTCCGCCGCATGTTTCCCCCATCTTCGCCGGCTGCCGACCGGCGAATTCAGAGTCGATGTATACAGAGAAATCAGCATTTATCAATGCCGGCGGAGGACGCAATCGCGTGATAGCAAATCCGTTTTGTCCAACAAAGATAATTGCTTGGGTTTATTGACTTCCACGGGACCCGTCGGTAGCGTACGAAATTGTATGCAATTTGAAACCCGATTGAACGGGAACAAAGGGAGGTTGGCGATCATGAAATCGATACGGTTGGCCCGGCTGCTCGGCGGCATGGGTGTGCTGGCGTCCTGCTGGGCCGTCGGTGCCCAGGCGCAAGACAGCATCACCGTTGCCTCGTGGGGCGGCGCCTATCAGGAAGCGCAGGCGAAAGCGTTCTTCCAGCCGGCCGCGAAGGCGCTCGGCATCACTATCAAAGAGGACACCACCGGCGGCCTCGCCGATGTGCGTCTGCAGGTAACTGGCAACGCGGTGAAGTGGGATTTGGTGGAGCTCGGCGCTGACGAATGCGCGCGCGGCACCAAGGAGGGCCTGTTCGAGAAGCTGGACTACAGCGTGATAAACGCCGACGGCATCCCCGAAAAGCTGGTGCGCGAGGACTGGATTGGCATCACCTACTACTCCGTTGTGCTGATCTACAACACCAACGTCTATGGCGAGAACGGACCGAAGACCTGGGCCGATTTTTGGAACGTGGAGAAGTTCCCGGGCAAGCGCGCGCTTGGCAATTTCCCGAACGAGACGCTGACCGTTGCGGCGCTGGCCGACGGCGTGCCGCCGGACAAGGTCTACCCGCTGGACCTGGATCGCGCCTTTGCGTCGCTGGAGAAGATCAAGCCGCACGTCTCCGTGTGGTGGGATTCCGGCGGCCAGGCGATGCAGTTGATGAAGGACGGCGAAGTGGACATGGCTGCCATCTGGAACGGCCGCGCCAGCACGCTCGTCGCGGAAGGGGCGCCGGTCAGCTACACGTTCGACCAGGGCGTCTTCAACCCCGATTGCATGGTCATTCCGAAGGGCAGTAAGAACAAGGACCTGGCGATGAAGGCCCTCGCCCTGTTCGTGAGCCCCGATCTGCAGGCGAATCTGCCCCTGCTGATCGGCAACGGGCCGGTCAATCAGAAGGCCTTCGAGATCGGCAAGATCCCCGCCGAGCGGCAGGCCGTCATCGTTTCCGCTCCTGAGAACGTCAAGAAGCAGATGCTGCTGGATTTCGACTACTGGGCCGACCATCTGGTCGAGGCGCAGGAACGGTTCGACGACTTCCTGCAGCAGTAAGGCAGACCCTGGGCGCAACTGAGTTGGCGCACAGCCCGGACGGCGATAGAACATTTGTCGCCGTCCGGTCCCTTCTGCCATCGGGAGAACAGCGATCGTGACCTCTGAAAGCGTCGCGGGTGGATGTTCGCCGCCGCTGCGGATCCGCGGACTCTCGAAACTTTATGGGCGGACGACCGTCCTCCACGATGTGAGCCTGGATGTGGATCCGGGCGAATTCATCACGCTTCTGGGCCCGTCGGGCTCCGGCAAGACGACGCTGTTGATGATCCTGGCCGGATTTGTGCGGCCCAATGGCGGCAGCATCCTGGTAGGTGACGAGGAGATCATCGTCACGCCGCCGCATAAGCGGAACATCGGCATGGTGTTCCAGAACTATGCGCTGTTCCCTCATATGAACGTGGCCGAGAACATCGCTTTTCCCTTGCGCCAGCGACGGGTCGACCGGAAGGAAACCGCCGAGCGGGTGCAGAAGGTGCTGGAGCTGGTGCAGCTTGGCGGCTATGGCGAGCGCCGCACCGATCAGCTGTCGGGGGGACAGCGGCAGCGCGTAGCGCTGGCCCGCGCGATTGTTTTCGAGCCGCTCATCCTGCTGATGGACGAGCCCCTGTCGGCGCTGGACAAGAAGCTGCGGGAGCAGATGCAGATCGAGATCCGGCACCTGCACCGGCGGCTGGGAATGACGACAGTCTATGTCACCCACGATCAGCGGGAGGCCATCACCATGTCTGACCGCATCGCGGTCATGAACCAGGGCCGCATCGTGCAGCTGGACACGCCGAAGCAGCTCTACGCCCGCCCACAGACCCGCTTTGTCGCCGAGTTCATCGGCGAATCGAGCCTGCTGCCCGTGGAGGTCGAAGGACAAACCGTGCGCCTGGGCGACAGGCTTCTCAAGCCGAGCATGCCGATGGACGGAGGAGCCGGCCGGAGGTGGCTGGTGGTCCGGCCGGAGAAACTCTCGCTGCTCGACGGCAGTAGCGATGGCGCGCAGCTCAATGTGTTCGAGGGGATGGTGCGGGAGATCATCTATCAGGGCGACAGCTTCATCTGCTACGTGGCGCTGGCCCAGGGTGGCGAACTGGCGATCCGCAACTTCGCACGCAGCGACGTACTGGCGAAGCTTCCCGGCGTCGGACAGCCGATCCGGCTTGGGCTTGGCCGTGACGACACCACTGTTGTTGCCGAAGACGAATGACCGCAGCATCCCTCAACCATTCTGATTCCGCGCCGCTGCTGAACGGCCGCGCGCTCGGCGTGGCGGAGCGCCGCGAGTGTGCCCTGCTGATCGGCATCTGCGCTCCGGCGATTATCCTGACCCTGGTCATTGTCTTTATTCCCGTCGGCTGGCTGTCCTGGCTGTCGCTGTTCGACGATGCCGGCCAGCTCAGCGCGGTCAACTACACCCGCCTGGTCGAGCAGCCGTCCTATATCAAGACCTTCAAGGCGACCTTTGAAGTGTCGATCGCCGTGACTGCCGTGTGCGTCATCCTCGGCTATCCGCTCACCTACATGCTGTCGCAACTGCCGCGGCGCGCCGCCGGCATCGCCATGATGTTCGTCATCCTGCCGTTCTGGACGTCGGTGCTGGTGCGCACCTATGCCTGGCTGGTGATCCTGCAGCGCAACGGCGTGGTGAACGACTGGCTGACCAGTTTGGGGCTCATCTCTCAGCCGGCGCAACTGGTGCACAACTTCCTGGGAGTGGTCATCGGCATGTCCCATGTGCTGCTGCCGTTCCTGGTGCTGCCGCTCTATGCCTCGATGCGGGCTATCGACCGCGACTACATCCGGGCGGCGATGAATCTGGGCGCTGGTCCCTCGGCGGCGTTCTGGCAGGTGTTCTTCCCGCTGTCGCTGCCTGGGCTAGCGGCAGGGACCGTGCTGATCTTCGTGCTGTGCCTTGGGTTCTTCGTGACGCCGTCCCTGATGGGCGGCGGCCGGGTGATCATGTGGGCGATGCGCATGGAATCCACGGTCAGCCTCTACGCCAATTGGGGCGCGGCCAGCGCGCTGGGCGTGGTTTTACTGCTGGTGACGCTGGCGTGCCTCTATCTCTTCGCCCGGCTGTTCGGTGCGGGCGGCGCAGCGACGAGGGGCCTGCTATGAGCGACGCGGCCGACCTGCCGATTCCTCATGCGCGGCGCCTGTGGCTCTATGCCCTTGGCGGCGCCGTGCTGTTATTCCTGATGGCGCCGTCATTGATCATTATCCCCATGTCGTTCTCGGATTCGGCGTTCCTGCAGTTTCCGCCGCCGGCCTGGTCGCTGCGCTGGTATGACGCCTACTTCGGCTCCGTAGAATGGCGCGAGGCGACGCTGGTTTCAGCCAAGGCCGCGATTCTGACCACGCTGGTCGCGACGCCCCTGGGCACCGGCGCAGCCTATGCGCTGCATGCCGGACAGTTTCGCTTTGTCCGGCTGCTGCAGGTGATCCTGGCGGTGCCGCTGATTCTGCCGGTCATCCTGATCGGGATCGGCGCCTTCTTCCTCTATTCCTGGATCGGCATCAACAACACGATCACCGGACTGGTCTTGGCCCACACCGTGCTGGCAATCCCCATCGTGACCATCACCGTGCTGTCGGGGCTCGCGAGCTATGACCTGAATCAGGAGCTGGTGGCGCGGAGCCTGGGCGCCAATCGCCTGCGGGCCTTTCTCGCTATCACCCTGCCGCAGATCCGCTTTTCCGTCGTGTCGGGCGCGCTGTTCGCATTCATCACTTCATTCGACGAGTCCGTGGTCTCGTTCTTTATCTCCGGCGGCGAGACCGCGACGCTGACGCGGCGGATGTTCAGTGCGCTGCGGGATCAGATCGATCCGACGATCGCGGCGATATCGACTTGTCTCATCCTGCTGTCGATGCTGCTGCTGGCGCTGGCGCAAATGTTCGGGCGCGGGCGAAGCGGCTAGCAACAAGCTCAGTTTGCCGCCGGCAAGGTCACCGTGAACAATGCGCCGAGGATGTGGCCGCTGTCGTCTTCGCGGTTCTCGGCGATCAGGCGGCCGCCATGGGCCTCGACGATCTGCTTGGAGATGGAGAGGCCGAGGCCGGAATGGGTGCCGAACTTCTCGCCCGCCGGCCGCTCGGAATAAAAGCGGTCGAAGATCGCCGTCAGCTTGCCCGGCGGAATGCCCGGCCCTTCATCTGACACCGACACGCGCAATCGGCGGCCGTCGCGCATGGCGGTGATGCGGATCAGGCCGCGGGGCGGGCTGAAGGACACGGCGTTGCTGATGAGATTGCGCCAGACTTGCACCAGGCGCCCTTCGATGCCGCGCACGCTGAGACTTCTGATAGGGCGCCAGGTCGAGCTGGATGCGCGGCGAGTCATCATCGGCGGTGGCGTCATGGAGCTCCACCAGGGCGCTCAGCATATTCCCGATATCCACGGGCACGGTCTCGGCGCGGGACAGCTCGGCATCCAGGCGCGAGGCGTCGGAGATGTCGCTGATCAGGCGGTTCAGCCGCTCCACATCGTCGAGGATGATGCCCATCAGCTTTTTCTGCTGCTGCGGATCCTCGATGCGCGAGACGGTTTCGACGGCGCTGCGCAGCGACGTCAGCGGATTCTTGATCTCATGGGCCACGTCGGCGGCGAAGCGCTCGATCGCGTCCATGCGCTGCCACAGCGCTGCGGTCATGTCGCGCAGCGAGCCCGAGAGGTTGCCGATTTCGTCGCGGCGGCGCGAGAAATCGGGGATGTCGATCTGCCTTCCATGGCCGGTGCGCACCTGTTCGGCGGCATCGGCGAGGCGGTGGATCGGCCGCGCGATGGTGCGCGCCAGGAACATGGAGAGCAGCGTGGTGACCGCCAGCGCCGCGGCGAAGATGCGCAGGATCTCGAACCGCACATTGCGCACCGCACCGTCGATATCGGCGCTGTCGCCGGTGAGCAGCAGCGCGCCCAGCACCCGGCGGTAGCGCTGGACCGGCACGGCGACGTTGAGCACCAGCCCGCCATGGCCGTCGCTATAGACCGCCTTGCCCACTTCGCCGCCCAGCGCCGCCAGGGATTCCGCATAGTCATCGGCCTGGGACGGCTTGCTCTCGTGATAGGGCAGATATTCCTTGCCGCCGGGGATGAGGCGCGTGACCCAATCATAGGCGCCGTTGATCAGGCTGGAGGCCAGGCTTTCGGTTTCCGGCGGTGCCAGCACCTCCATCTCCACCTGTCCCGCCGTGCCCAGGCGCTTGCTGTCGGCGATCAAGGCGCCTTCCTGATCGAACAGGCGGGCGCGATTGGCGGAGACGTCGATCATGCGCCGGATGGTGAGGCGGGCGATCTCCGGCATCAGCCGCTCGTCGCCCAGGGTGCCGGCGACGACGCCGGTTTCCGCCAGGGCGGCGGCGAAAAGCTGGCCTTCGGTGCGCAGCGCCTCCAGCTTCGTCTCCACCAGGGAGTCGCGGTACTGATCGAGATAGAGGATGCCGCCGACGGGAATCGCCAGCGCCAGGATGTTGAGGGCGAGGATGCGGCGGGTGAGTGCGGAGCCGCGGCGGCGGCGCGGTTCATCCGGCGCCTCATCGCGCGACGGCGCTTTTAGTTCGACCGACTCGGCAGACTTAACCCGCGGGGATTTAATCCCGGGCCGCGATTTCGGCGGCGCCGGCGCCTCGTCGGCGGGAAGATGTTCGCCACCGAGGCGCGGTTCGGCGATCTCTCTCATGCCCGTTCACCCGACCCGCCCCGCCGCCGCGGGGCCTGTAGTTATCCGTCCCGGAATCTATTTGTCCTTGTAGCGGTAGCCGACGCCGTAGAGCGTCTCGATCTGCGAGAACTCGCCGTCGAGCACGCGGAACTTCTTGCGCAGCCGCTTGATGTGGCTGTCGATGGTGCGGTCGTCGACATAGATATGCTCGCCATAGGCGGCGTCCATCAGCTGGTCCCGGCTCTTCACATGGCCGGGGCGCGACGCCAGGGATTTCAGCAGCAGGAACTCGGTCACCGTCAGATCCACCGGCTGCGCCTTCCAGGTGCAGAGATGGCGCGCGGAGTCCAGCATCAGCTCGCCGCGGGCCAGCGTGTCGGCAACATGCGCCGCGCCTTCGCGGTTGGCCACCTCGCGGCGCAGCAGCACGCGGATGCGCTCGATCAGCAGGCGCTGGGAGAACGGCTTCTTGATGTAGTCGTCGGCGCCCATACGCAGGCCCATCAGTTCGTCCACCTCGTCATCCTTCGAGGTGAGGAAGATCACGGGCATCTCGGACTGGCGGCGCAGCCGCTCCAGGAGCTCCATGCCGTCCATGCGCGGCATCTTGATATCGAGCACGGCGAGATCGGCGGGCTGCTGGCTGAGGCCGCGCAGCGCCTCCGAGCCGTCGGTATAGGTGCGGACGGCGAAGCCTTCGGCCTCCAGCGCCATCTGCACGGAGGTCAGGATGTTGCGGTCGTCATCGACCAGAGCGATGGTCTGAGCCACGGTGGGGGGTTCCCTCTGCTGAGAAGAATCTAAGCCATTTCAAGGCTTAATCCAAGGCTAGCGGGAAATAAGGCGCTTTTTCGGCGGATTCCGCGGCGGGAACAAGGCGTTTGAGCGGAATCGGCCGATAGCCGCCCAAAGCGCGCCGTTAACCGGCCTTTTGAGCCGAAATCCGGGCTAGGCCTTCAGGGTCAGCCCAAGCCGCTTCGCCTGCCGGGCGCTGAGCGCCTGGAAAATACGGTCGCAAACCATGGCCATCAGGGCGATCGAGCCGCCGGCGATCACCGCCGCGCCGAAGTTCGCCGACGTCATGGAGCCGAACACCTCCTGGCCCAGATCCCGCGTGCCGACCAGTGCTGCGATCACCAGCATGGTGAAGCCGAGCATGATCGTCTGGTTGAGGCCCAGCATGATTTGCGGCACGGCGATCGGCAGCTTCACCTGCCACAGGATCTGCCTTTCGCTGCAGCCGATGGCGCGCGCCGCCTCCACCACATGGGTTGGGACGGTGCGCAACCCGTATTCCGTATAGCGGATCGCCGGCACGATGGCGTAGGAGATGATGGCCAGCATGGCCGAGTAGTCGCCGATCTTGAACAGCATGACGATGGGAATGAGGTAGACGAACTGCGGCATCGTCTGCAGCGTATCGTTGATCGGCGCCACGATGGATGAGACGCGGTCGTTGTTGGACGCCCAGATTCCGATGGCAGCGCCCAGCAGGAATGCAGTGACGACCGACGCGATCATCAGATAGATGCTGTACATCGCGGCAGTCCATACATTGCCGAGGAGCATGAACAGCAGCGCGAGGAAGGCGAAGAGGCCGAGGCGCCAGCCGCCGGCGCCGACCGCCAGCGCCACGGCGACGGCCATGAACGCCGGCCAGGGCATCCCGGTCGTGCCGAAGAAATAGAGCACGCCGAGCAATACCACCGGCACGACACCGCGCCAGCCCCAGAACCGCCACGCGCCGGCCGCGATGGCGAGCAGGATCGCGACATAGACCGCCGCCACTGTCGGCGACATGTCGAAGCCCCAGTAATTGGCCCGCACGGAATGCAGCAGGCCGATGCGCAACGGCAGCAGGTAGACGAACAGCGTGAAGTTCTTGACCGCGTCGAGCGCCTTGTACCAATTGACGATGATATAGGTGACGGCGTCGTTGATGGGCTGGGCCGGATAGACGACCCATTCCTTGGGATACTCGGCGAGGGCCGGGACGACCTGCGCCAGCAGGATGAGGACGACGCTCGCGGCGATGGCCAGCGTCACATGGGGGTAGTGCTGCCAGAGCGGTCCCGTCCTCGGCTTGGGCGTCATTCCCGCGCGCACGCTGAAGCCGCGGCTGATGCGATCCATCACGATGGCCAGCAGCGTGATCACGACACCAGCCAGCAGGCTGGGACCGGTCTCCGCCTTGCGCAGCGTCGACAGCACCTCCCAGCCGATGTCGGCGAAGCCGCCGATGATGGAGGCGATGATCACCATGCTGAGTGCCGCCATCACGCATTGGTTGAGGCCAAGCATGATGCCCGGCATGGCGGCGGGAACCTGCACCCACCAGGTCAGCTGCCGCCGCGTGCAGCCGGCCATATCGCCGGATTCGACGATGTTGATGGGCACGCCGGCAACACTGACCATCACGTTGCGGACCATCGGCGGGATGGCGAAGATCGCGCTGGCGATCAGGCCGACGACGGGCCCGTAGCCGAGCAGCAGGATCAGCGGCGTCAGATAGGCGAAGGTCGGTACCGTCTGCATGACGTCCAGCACCGGCTCCAGAACTCGCCGCGCGCGGGCGGAGCGCGCGCCCCACAATCCCAGGAACAGGCCGATGGAGGCCGATAGCGGGATCGAAATGCCGACCAGGGCCAGCGTCACCATGCTTTCGTCCCAATAGCCGACAACCACCATGTAGAGGAGGGAGAGGCAGGTGAACAAAGCGAGCCGCCAGCCCGAGGCGGCGTGCGCCATGATCGTGGTGGCGACGACGATCGCGGGCCAGGGCAGCCAATGCAGGAGATCGCGCAGCCACACCATCAACAGCTCGAGGACGAACGCCAAGGCGCGGAAGACCGGCTTGAATACCGGGACGAAGATCTCGCGCATCAGGTAGTTGAGATGCTCGTCGATCGGCGGCAGCCATTCCTTGGGAAGGGCCATGAGCCAGGACAAGCTGCCCGAATAGGCGAGTCCCATGCAGACAGCGACGAAGGCCGCCAGCGCCAGCCAGACAATCAGCCAGGTATCGACGCGCCGTCCGGCCAAGCCGGCGAAATCGCCCGGCGTGCCGGCGGCGGCGGTCATGCGGCCGCCTTCTCGCTGGCGGCCAGGGCCGCCAGCACGGTGCCCGCGGTGATATGGCCGCAGACGGAGCCGGTCTCGTCGATGCAGGCGAGGATGGACGCACCGCCGACGAATTGCGGCAGCACATTATCCAGCGTCAGATGCAGCGGCACCGTACCGCCGATATGGACGTCGGTCGCCGGCACCATGCAGTCGCCGGCGGTGATCACCTTCACCCGCGGCACGTCCTTGGTGAACTCCGCGACATATTCGGTGGCGGGATGCATCACCACTTCCGACGGCGTGCCGATCTGCACCACCTCGCCATCCTTCATGATGGCGATACGGTCGCCGATGCGCAGCGCTTCCAGGAAATCATGGGTGATGAAGACGATGGTCTTGTGCAGGATCTTCTGCAGCCGCAGGAACTCGTCCTGCATCTGGCGGCGGATCAGGGGATCCAGCGCGCTGAACGGCTCGTCGAGGAACCACAGCTCCGGCTCCACCGCCAGGCTGCGGGCGATGCCGACGCGCTGCTGCTGGCCGCCGGAAAGCTGGCTGGGGAAATTGGCTTCGCGGCCCTTGAGGCCCACCAGCTCGACCATTTCCGCCGCGCGCTTCAGCCGCTGCTCGGGCGCCAGGCCCTGCACCTTCAGCGGAAAGGCCACGTTGTCGATGACATTGAGATGGGGCATCAGGCCGAAATTCTGGAACACCATGCCCATCTTGCGGCGGCGGATCTCCGTCAGTTCCTGGCGCGAGGCGCGCAGCAGATCCTTGCCGTCGAACATGATCTCGCCGGCCGTCGGCTCCACGAGGCGCGACAGGCAGCGCACCATCGTGGATTTGCCCGAGCCGGACAGGCCCATGATGATGAAGATCTCGCCGGCATGGACATCGAAGGAGACGTTGGCGGCCGCGGCGATATGCTTGCTGTCGCGGGCGGCTTTCAGCGTCGCGGCCGGATCCGGCACCTTGCCGTTGCGCTCGGCGAAAAATGTCTGCGGGGCGCTCGCCATAGATCTTCCAGACATTGCGGCAGGAGATCTTGACCGGGCGGTCTTGGGAATGGGTGATCGCGTTCATGTCATGAATACAGACGGGGCCGGTCTATTGCGACCGGCCCCGTCCACCTTGCTTAGTTGCTCGCTGCGGCGGCGTCGGCCATCGGCTTCCACTTCGCCTCGTTGGCGTCGACCCATGCCTTCACCACCGTCTCCAGATCTTCGCCCTTGGCGTCGATCTTCTCGATCAGCGGGAATCTGGTCTTCGGCCGAGAAGGTGAAGCTGGTCAGGAAGCGATAGGCAGCCGGCCATTTATCCTTGGCGCCGGCCCAGGCCACCTTGAAGGTGACCGGCTTCGGCACGAAGCAGTCGCCGGTCGCGTCCGGATTCGGCCCCCACTTCGGATCGTCCAGGCAGGCCTGGTCGAAATCCGGCAGCGCCACCTTGCCCACATCCGGCACCTGGGCGAACAGCCAGTGCGGCGTCCAGAACATCATGACGATCGGCTCCTTGCGCTCCACCGCCGCCTTGAACTCGGCGACCAGAGCACCTTCGCTGCCGCCGGGAACGGAGACGAAGGGCAGGTTCAGCGCCTTGATGATCTCGGCATTGCGGGCGCCCCAATCCAGCGGGTAGTCCAGCAGGCGGCCTTGCGGGAAGGTCTCCGGCGTGGAGAACAGCTCGGCGCATTTCGCGAACGCCTGCCAGTCCGGCAGGCCCGGGCACTTCTCCTCGACATATTTCGGATAGTACCAGGCTTCGCCGGCATCGACGCCGAGATCGCCCAGCTTCACCACCGTGCCGGTGGCGGCGGCCTTGTCATAGGCCTCGCCCACATTGTTCGACCAGATTTCCAGGGAGGCCGTCACCGTGCCGTCCTGGATCGCCTCGAACTGCGGCAGATAGCCGGCCGTGGTGTATTCCACATTGTAGCCCATGCGCTTCAGCACTTCGCCGGCGACATAGGTGGTGATGTGCTGGCCGGTCCATTCATTGATCGCCAGCTTGATCGGATCGGTGCTTTCGGGGATGCCGGCCGCCTGGGCCGGCGCCAGCGCGCCGCCGGCCATGACGAGCGCCAGCGCCGCCGTGGCCGATACTCTAGAAATCCAGTTTCTGTACACTGAAGCCTCCCATTGATTGTGACTGAACGCAGAACCTTGCCGTGCCGGAGCAGGGCAAGTGCGGACAGGAAACATGCGGCCGGATTCCAGCCGTTCGTAATACGAGTGGGGCCCGATGAGGGTCCGCTAAGCTCTCCCTGTGCCGTTCCTTATTATCGCTTCTGCGACAGATCGCGGGCGGACAATTGACCGTGATCGGCGGCTAGCCTGGCCCGGCTTCACTGCGCAGCGGCGCGGGCGGCCATTGATGGTCCGCCCAGTTCATTAAAGCCTATCGGCGGAACCCGCAAAAATCAACGGCTTGACCTGGATCGGCGGGGCTGGATCATCGGCGCTGGAGACAGGGCCATGATTTCAGGGAATGCCGGGCCGGTGGCAAATTTCCGCCGCAGCATTGGGTGCGCCGTATATGGCGCACCGAGGCGAATTACCGTCGCTTCGGCGCGGAATGGGCGCCCATGAGCGGCGGCGCGGCCTGGCGGCCGGACGATCCGGCCTGGCTGGCGGCGCTGGGCCGGGCGGCGGGCGCCATCGGCAGCGACGAGTTCACCGCCAGGCTGCTGCAGCTTTTCGCCGGGCTGATCCGCCACGACATGTCCATGGTGGTGCGCTATGCCCGTTTCTCCGCGCCCGACTATCTGGTGTGCGAGGGGCTGGCGCAGCATTTCATCGATATCTACAGCAGCAGCTACTATCTGCTCGATCCCTTCTACAGCTACTGGCAGCGGCGGCAGCGGGGCGGCGTGGTGACGGTGGCCGACGTGGCGCCGCCGGACTGGCGCAACAGCCCCTATCGGCGGGTGTTCCACCGGCAGGCGCGGATCTCCGACGAGATGGGCATGTTCCTGCCGGGCGTCGGGCGGTCCAGCATCGCGCTGTTCGTCGAGCGCTCGAAGGGCCGGTTCAGCGCCCGCGAGAAGCAGCTGGCGCGCCATGTCTATCCGGCGATCGCCGGGCTGTATCGCGCCCATCTGGCGCGGATCTTCGCCGAGCTGGGAACCGGCGTGGGATCACGGTCCAACGGCCTGCCGAAGCGGCCGACCCTGCTGGTGGATCGCGGCGGCCAGCGCGTCTATGCCAGCGAGACCTGGCGCGAGCTGGAGGCGAAGGACCGGCGGATCAAGGCGGCGGTGGCGGAGCTGGCGGGACAGGTGGGCAAGAGCGCCGCGCTACCGGATGACCGGGTGATGCATCTGGCCCGGCTGGAGGCGGATTTCCCCTTGGCGCCGGGCGGCCTGATCTATGCCATCGAGACCGTGGGCCGGACGCCGCTGCGGCCGGCGAAAGACGCGATCGGCCGTTTCGCGCCGGACCTGACGCCGCGGGAGCGGGAGATCGTGCAGCTGGTCGTCGAAGGCCACCCCTCCGCCACCATCGCCCAGCGCCTGGGCATCAGCCGCGGCACGGTGAAGAACCACCGCCGGCGGCTCTATGACAAGCTGGACATCACCAGCGAGCGGGAGCTGTTCCTGCTCTATGTCACCTGGCTGTCCCGCGGAACCGGGGACAGCTAGGCGCGGCGCCCCATGGTGCCCGGAGGCACCATTGCCAGCGGAAAAGCACCGGACTTACCTTCAGGCTACGGCCTTTCGCCATGCCCAACCGAGGTCAGGTCCATGCCCGACGACGCCCTGCGTTCCCCGAAAGCGCGGCCCTATCGCGCCGATGCCGAGCGCTCCTATGTGCTGCCGCCGAACTACTATATCGATCCGGCCATCTATGAGCGCGAGAAGCGGGAGATCTTCTACAAGACCTGGAACTACGCCGGACATCTGAGCCAGCTCGCCAATGTGGGCGACTATGTCACCTGCCGCGTCGCCGACCAGGAGCTGTTCGTCATCAGAGCCAAGGATGAGCGGCTGCGCGCGTTCTATAATGTCTGCGCCCATCGCGCCCACCAGCTCTTGAAGGGCTGTGGCAGCGCCCGGGTCATCACCTGCCCCTATCACGCCTGGTCGTACCATGCCGACGGGCGGCTGCGCACGGCGCGGGGCACCGAGCATGTGGCTGAATTCAATCCCGACGATTTCCACCTGAAGGAGGTGGGCGTCGAGGTGCTGGCGGGTTTCGTCTACGTCAATCTGGATCCGGATGCGGCCAGCCTGAGGAGCCAGACCGGCGATCTGGAAGCGGAGATGCTGCGCTATCAGCCGGAACTGCCGAAGCTGAAGTTCGCCCACCGGCTGACTTACAATCTGAAAGCCAACTGGAAGAACGTCATCGACAATTTCCTGGAGTGCTATCACTGCCCGCCGGCCCATCCGGCCTTTGTCGAGATGATCACCATCAAGCAGTACCGCACCAAGACCTACGGCATCTATTCCAGCCATATCTCGCCGCCGGGCCGGGCGGACAATTCGGCCTTCAACTACACCGAGGTCGAGGGCCGGCCGACCAACTTCGCCGCCTGGTGGCTGTATCCCAGCGTCACCTTCGCCGCATTCCCCGGCGACCCCAACATCACCGTGCTGCACATCATGCCCACCGGTCCGGAGACGGTGGCCGAGCATTTCGACTTCTTCTACATGTCGGACACGCCGGCGGCCTGCGAGCTGGACGCCATCAAGTATGTGGACGAGGTGCTGCAGCCTGAAGACATCGGACTGGTGGAGAGCGTGCAGCGGGGACTGCACTCAAAGGGCTATCAGGGCGGCCGCTATGTGGTTGATCCCGGCCGCACCGACATCAGCGAGCATGGCCTGCATCATTTCCACGGGCTGGTGCTGAAGGCCCTGGGCGAAGCCCCAGTTTAGACAATACGGCCAGGCACCGGCCTGAAATTCAATACCAGCTGGGCGAGCGACGCGCCGGCTTGACGCCAATCGGCAAGTCGTCAAGCCGGCGCCCGCTATCGATGGCGCGGGCGGTTCCGGGAATCGTTGTTGATAATTGGGTCTTCGCGGATAGGATCGGCGCGCGTAGCCGAATGAGGAGCGACACCCATGCAGATCGCAGTGCTGACCTTTGACGGCTTCAATGAGCTGGATTCGTTCATTGCGGCAGCCATCCTCAACCGTCTGAAAGCGATTGGCTGGCAGGCGCAGATTACCGCGCCCAGCGAAGAAGTGACCTCCATGAATGGCGTCACGGTCCGGCGCCAGCAGCCGCTGGCGTTCGCGCGCGACGCGGACGCCGTCATCATCGGTAGCGGAATTCGGACAAGAGAGATTGCCGCCGACAGCGCATTGCTTGCCCAGATCGAGCTCGATCCCTCTCGGCAGCTCATCGGCGCGCAATGCTCGGGCACGCTTTTGTTGGCGAAGCTGGGCCTGATCGGCGATCTGCCGGCCTGCACCGATCTGACGACGAAGCCGTGGGTCATTGCGGCCGGCGTCCGGGTGCTGGACGCTCCCTTCGTCGCGCACGGCAATGTCGCCACCGCCGGCGGCTGTCTGGCATCGCACTATCTCGCGGCCTGGATGATCGCGCGCGGCGCGTCTCTCGAGGACATGCGCGCGGCAATTTCCTATGTCGCGCCGGTCGGCGAGAAGGCCGAGTATGTCGCGCGGGCGAGCGCCGTAGTGATGCCGTTCATCGAGTTCGAGCGGTGCTCCGAATTCCCGGGAGGTAAAAACGCCCAGCGTCGCTGCTGCCGGATAGTTGTGCCGCTCGGAGGATTCCGGCTGATGGTCGAAGCAAAAATAATTAGGCTCTGCCCGCGCGGCAGTTTAGCCGCCGCCGACGGCACGTGTCCCGCATTGCCGTAAGCGCGATGTGGTTCTATCTATTTGAACCATGGCAAGACCCAAGGCAAAGGCCGCGAAGCCTCAAGCCGCTCCCGCCGAACTCGTGCGCAAGCTGTTGCGCGGCGCCGACCGGGCGGCGCTGGCAACGTCACTGCCGTCGGCGGCTTACCAGGCTTGGCCCTACGCATCCCTGGTGCTGATGGCGGCGGCCAAGGACGGTTCACCGATTCTCTTCATCTCCGACCTCTCTGAGCATGCCAAGAACATCGCCGCCGACAACAGGGTGTCGCTGCTGATCGACGGCACGGCGGGCCTGAAGGATCCGCTGACCGGGCCGCGGGTGTCGATCCTGGCCCGGGCGGTGCGCGCGGATCAGCCAGAACTCAAGGCGCGGTTCCTGGCCCGGCATGCGGGCGCCAAGATCTATGCCGGCTTCGCCGATTTCCATGTCTATCGCCTGGAGGTGACGCGGGCCCATTTCGTCGCCGGCTTCGGCAGAATCCATTGGATCGAGGCGGCGGAGATCATCGGCGAGAAGTACGGCTACGAGCCGGCGCCAGGGAAGACGGCGAAAGCAAAGTCCGCCGGCCGGAAATCCGCAAAAGCAGGCGCCGCAAAGACCAAGCCCGGCAAAGCGGCGCGTGGGCGAAAGCCGGCGCCGCGGAAGCCCGCCCGCCGCCGGGGCTAGGGCCTTGCGCGGCCAAGAATTTGTTCCGCTTCTTAACGGTCTGTTTGCATATTAAGCCTTAGAGCATAGCCCGTTCGGCCGCCCGGCCCGGCGGGAACAGGAGGATTCCATGGTTCTGCTTATTGCGCTTGGCGTACTCGTCCTCATCGGCCTGTTTGTCGTCGTGCTGTACAATCGGCTGGTGGGTATCCGCAACCAGGTGGAAAATGCCTGGAAGCAGATCGACGTGCAGCTCAAGCGCCGTCACGACCTGATCCCGAACCTGGTGGAAGTGGTGAAGGATTATATGTCCTTCGAGCAGGAGACGCTGCAGCAGGTGATCAGGGCCCGCAACAGCGCCATCCAGGCGGCGACGCCGGCGGAAGCGATCGCCGCCGAGGGTGTCCTGTCGGGCGCGCTGGGCAAGCTGCTCGCCGTGGTCGAGGCCTATCCGGACCTGAAGGCCAACCAGAACGTGGCGCGGCTGATGGAAGAGCTGAGCGGCACGGAGAACAAGATCGCCTTCGCCCGGCAGTTCTACAATGACAGCGTCAACTCGCTGAACGACAACGTGCAGAGCTTCCCGTCCAACTTCATCGCCGGCATGTTCGGCTTCAAGATGGGCACCTATTTCGAGGTGCCGGAGACTGAGAAGGCGGTGCCGAAGGTGGATCTCCGCTGAGCCGCGGCACGGCCGCCATGGCGGACATGCCCATGGCCATCCTCAACCAAGGACCCTGGGGTTCGAAGACGGGCGGCGCCAAGCCGGCTGAGCCGCCGCCAGCCGAAGCGCCCGCGCCCGAGCGGCCGGCGCTGCGGGTGGTCAGCACCGATTTCATCGCCGCGCAGCGCGCCAACAAGCGCAATACAATCTGGCTGATCATCATCCTGATCGGCCTTGCGGGCATCCTCGGCTATCTGCTGGGGCTGTTCTTCGACGTTTATGTTTCGGCCGACCGCGAGCAGATCGAACAGCTTGAGCTTGCCGCCTATTTCACGGCGCCCAGCGCCGCCGGCGTGATCGTCAGCGGCGCCTTGATGAGCATCGGATTGATCGCCAGCGGCGTCGCCTTCGCCGCCGGCGGCCGGGTGATGATGTCCCTGACCGGCGCCGAGGAAGTGACGGCCGAGCAGGAACCGATGCTGCACAATGTGGTGGAGGAGATGGCCATTGCGGCCGGCCTGCCGAAGCCGAAAGTGGTGGTCATCAACACCGGCGCCCTCAATGCTTTCGCCGCCGGCATGGAACCGGAGAGTGCGGTCATCGGCGTCACCCGCGGCCTGCTGACGGACCTCAACCGCGAGGAGCTGCAGGGCGTGATCGCCCACGAGATGTCCCATATCCTGAATTGGGACACGCGCTATATGACGGCTGTCGCCATCCTGGTGGGGTTGATCGCCCTGGTCTGCGACGGCGTGCTGCGCGCCGGCCGCTTCGGCGTCGGCAGCAGAAGCAGCGGGCGCGGCAAGGGCAAGGGCGGCGGGGCGGCGATCCTGATGATCGTGCTGATCATCTTCGCCATCCTGGCGCCGATTGCGGCGCAGATGGTGCGCTTTGCGGTGTCGCGGCAGCGGGAATATCTGGCCGACGCGACGTCGGTGCAGCTGACCCGCAATCCCCTGGGGCTGATGCATGCCCTGCAGAAGCTGCATGACAATGCCCAGCCCTTCGACGGCGCCAACCGGGCGACGCAGCATATGTTCATCGTCAACCCGTTCAAGGAATTCAGCGCCGACGCCAGCGCCCTGATGGCGACCCACCCGGCGATCGAGGCGCGGATCGACCGGTTGTCGAATTTGGGGGCGGCGTGATCCATATTTTGTAGGGGCGACCGCTAGGCAGATCGCAAAGCGATCTTGCCGAGGTCGCCCCTACAAGCATCTTGCTATCTTTGCTGAGGCACCACCGTGCTCGCCGGATGGATGATCGCCACCTGGGCCTCCTCATCGGCGACGCTACGATGCTCGACGCCGCGCGGAACGAGAATCATCTCTCCAGCTTCGAGCTTCACGTCACGGTCGCGGAACTGAATCGTCAGCCGACCGCCGAGGCACCAGAACAGTTCGTCTTCATCGGCATGGCGATGCCAGACAAAGGCTCCCTTGAACTTGCCAATTTTCACCAGCGTGCCGTTGATGTCGGCAATGGTGCGCGGCGGCGCGCCAACTTTTACGACGGCAAAGGAATCCGCCAGGACAGTCTTCGTGATGCTCGGAGTCATCATTTCGCGCTTTTGCCCGAGCTGCGGCAGAGGACGCAAATCACGCTTTGTGACGGAGTGTTGCGCCTAATGCGCTTCCGCCCAGTTGTCGGCGGCGCCGGTTTCGGCGACCAGGGGCACCGATAGTTCCAGCGCGGGCAGCGGCGCGCCTTCCATCACTTTCTTCACCACCGACGACGTCGCCTCCAGCTCCTTCTCCGGCACCTCGAACAGCAGCTCGTCATGCACCTGCAGCAGCATGCGGGCCTTCAGCTTCTTCGCCGCCAGCGCCCCGGGGATGCGGATCATCGCCCGCTTGATGATGTCGGCGGCGGTGCCCTGGAGCGGCGCGTTGATCGCCGCGCGCTCCATGAAGCTGCGCCGCGCCGGGTTGATGTCCTTGATCCCAGGCAGATGGCAGCGGCGGCCGAACAAAGTGGTGACATAGCCCATCTCCCGGGCGCGCTTTTTCATCCGCTCCATGTAGTCGCGGATGCCGGGATACCTGGTGAAATAGGCTTCGATATAGGCCTTGGCCTCGCCCTGGGGGATGCCGAGCTGCTGCGCCAGGCCGAAGGGGCTGATGCCGTAGATGATGCCGAAATTGATCGCCTTGGCGCGGCGGCGCACCATCGGGTCCATGCCCTTCACCGGGACGCCGAAGACCTGGGACGCGGTCAGCGCGTGGATGTCCGTGCCCTCGCGGAACGCCTGCTTCAGCGGCTCCACCTCGGCCACATGGGCGGCGAGGCGCAGCTCGATCTGGGAATAGTCCACCGACAGCAGCTTATGCCCGGGCTCGGCGACGAAGGCGCGGCGGATCTTGCGGCCCTCCTCGGTGCGTACGGGAATGTTCTGCAGGTTCGGATCGGTAGAGCTGAGCCGGCCGGTCGAGGTGGCGGCCAAAGCGAATGAGGTATGCACCCGGCCGGTCTCAGGATTGATCTGCTCCACCAGGGCATCGGCATAGGTGCTCTTCAGCTTGGCGATCTGCCGCCAGTCCAGCACCCGGGCCGGCAGATCATGGCCTTGAGCAGCCAGATCCTCGAGCACATCGGCGCCGGTGGCATAGGCGCCGGTCTTGCCCTTCTTGCCGCCCTGGAGGCCCATCTCGTCGAACAGCACTTCGCCGAGCTGCTTCGGCGAGCCGATGTTGAACTCATGCCCCGCCAGCTTGTGGATCTGGATTTCCAGCTCGGCGAGCCGGTCGGAGAAATCCTTCGACAGCTTGTTGAGCTGCGCCCGGTCCACCTTGATGCCCGCCAGCTCCATGTCGGCGACGATGGGCACCAGCGGCCGCTCGACGGTCTCGTACATGGTCACCAGCCGCTCGGCGCAGAGCCGCGGCTTCAGCACCTGGTGCAGGCGCAGCGTCACGTCGGCATCCTCGGCGGAATAGTCCTTCGCCTTGTCCAGCGGCACCTGGTCGAAGGTGATCTGGGTCTTGCCGCTGCCGGCCACGTCGCTGAACTTGATCGGCGTGTGCTGCAGATGCAGCTCCGACAGCTCGTCCATGCCGTGGCCGTGGAGCGCGCCTTCCAGCACGTAGGAGATCAGCATGGTGTCGTCATGGGGCGCGATGCGCACGCCCAGCCGCGCCATGATCTCCATGTCGTATTTGATGTTCTGGCCGATCTTGAGGATGCCCGGATCCTCCAGCAGCGGCTTCAGCCGCGCCACCGCCTGCTTCAGCGGGATCTGCGGCGGCGTTTCCTTTTGTGTGCTGCCGTTGCCGTCACCGAGATCGAAATTGCCCTGCCCGCCGGGCGCGCGATGACCGACGGGAATGTAGCAGGCGGCGCCGGGCGCGGTGGCCAAGGATATGCCGACGAGATCGGCGCGCACGGAATCGAGCGAGGTGGTCTCCGTATCGAAGGCGACAAAGCCCGCCGCATGGGCTTGCGCGATCCAGCGGTCCAAGGCGTCGAGCGATTGCACGAGTTCATAGGCCGAGCGATCCACCGGACCGGCACCCGGAGTCGCCGCCGCCGGTGCCGCCGCGCCATTGCCGCCCGTGGAGGGCGCCGCCGATTCTGCTGCGCCCGCCGACACCTTGAAACCGCCGCTCTCGACGCGGGCGATGACGGTGCGAAATTGATTCAACTTCAGGAAGGCCAGCAGCGTATCGCGGTCGGGCTCCCGGCGGGCGAAGTCGCCCAGCGGCGTTTCGACCGCCACATCGTCCTTCAGCTTCACCAGCTCACGGCTGACGCGCGCCAGCTCCGCATTCTGCTGCAGCGATTCCCGGCGCTTCGGCTGCTTGATCTCGCCGGCGCGCTTGAGCAGCGTCTCCACGTCGCCATAAGTCTTGATCAGTTCTGCCGCGGTCTTCACGCCGATGCCCGGCACGCCCGGCACGTTGTCGGTGGAATCGCCGGCCAGGGCCTGCACCTCCACCACTTTGTCCGGCGGCACGCCGAATTTTTCCTCCACCTCCGCCGGGCCGATCGACTTGTTCTTCATGGGGTCGAACATGCGGATGCCCGGGCGGATCAGCTGCATCAGGTCCTTGTCCGACGACACGATGGTGACCTCGGCGCCCGCCTCCACCGCCTGGCGCGCATAGGTGGCGATCAGATCGTCGGCCTCGAAGCCGCGCATCTCGATGGCCGGCATGTTGAAGGCGCGTGTCGCCTCGCTGGATCAGGGCGAATTGCGGAATCAGCTCGGGCGGCGGATCCGGCCGGTGCGCCTTGTAGTCGGCATAGATCTTGTTGCGGAAACTCTCGCGCGAGGCGTCGAAGATGACGGCGATATGATCGGCATCGGTATCGCCCAGCAGCTTCATCAGCATCGACGTGAAGCCGAGCACCGCATTGACAGGCGTGCCGTCGGCCCGCGTCAGCGGGGGCAGCGCATGAAAGGCCCGGAAGATGTAGCCGGAACCGTCGACGAGATAGACATGTTTGGGCTTGGCGGCGGCGTTCACAAATCGACCTCAGGTCTCAATGGGGGAAATCGGCGGCACTCTTCGTGACAGCCGCGCGAACGACGGCTAGTGCCCGCCCGCCGCCCCCGCCTTCAGCACATAGCGGCGGCTGCAATAGGGGCATTCAATATGCCCCTCCTTGCCGACGTTCAGATAGACGCGGGGATGGCCCAGCGGTCCGTCGCCGCCGTCGCAGGCCACGATAGGGCTGTCGACTTCGAAGGTTTCGGCGATATCGGGTGCGGCGGTCTGGGACATGGTTTCTCGCGGGCCGGGATATTGGGGACAGCAACGGGCGGCCGCAATTGACCGCCCGACGCCGCGGATGATAGGCCTAGGCCCCGAATTAGCAACCGCTCCGCGGCAACCGCGAATGCCGCCTAAGTGCAGACGCCATCAACCATATCCTGTGTCGAATTCATGACTGACGCGCCCGCGATTTCTCCTGCCGCCCGGCCGGCGGCCGGTGCGCTGCCCACCGCGGCGGTTGATATCCGGCGGCTCAACAAGACCTACAAAGGCCGCAAGGGGCCGGAGAAGCCGGCGCTGATCGATGTGGATCTCGTCATTCCCCGCGGCAGCCTGTTCGGGCTGCTGGGGCCGAACGGCGCCGGCAAATCGACGCTGATCAACATCATGGCCCAGCTTGTCATCAAGACCTCGGGCCAGGTGTCGATCTGGGACATCGACCTGGACCGCGATCCCCGCAGCGCCGCCTCGGCCATCGGCGTGGTGCCGCAGGAACTGAACATCGATCCCTTCTTCACGCCGCGGGAGCTGCTGGAGCTGCAGGCCGGCCTCTATGGCGTGCCGAAGGCGGAGCGGCGCACGAAGGAGATCCTCGCCGCGGTCGGCCTCTCCGACAAGGCCGAGGCCTACGCCCGCACGCTCTCCGGCGGCATGCGGCGGCGGCTGATGGTGGCAAAGGCGCTGGTGCATAATCCGCCGGTTCTGGTGCTGGACGAGCCGACGGCCGGCGTCGATGTGGAATTGCGCCAGCAGCTCTGGAGCTATGTGCGCCAGCTCAACGCCAGCGGCACCACGGTGCTGCTGACCACCCACTATCTGGAGGAGGCGGAAGAGCTCTGCGACCAGATCGCCATCATCAATCACGGGCGGGTCATCGCCTGCGACACCACCCGGAACCTGCTGCAGCGGCTGGACAGCAAGGAATTGGTATTCATTTTGGCCGAAGATCTCGCCCAGCTGCCGGCGCCGCTGACGCGGTTCCATGCGGAACTGCAGGGCCCCCGGCGGCTGGTGCTGCGCTATCGGCCGAGCGAGATGCCCATGGGTGACATATTGGCGGCGGTGCAGGCGGCGGGCCTCAAGGTCGCCGACATGACCACGCTGGAGGCCGATCTGCAGGACATCTTCCTGCAGCTGACGCGCGGCGACCCAGCCGCCGCGGCGCGATGAGAGCAGCACTGCTCATGCTGGCGGTATTCCTCGGCGCCTGCGCGCCGCGCCTGCAGCCGCCCGGGCCGGGACCGGCGGAGCCGGAGATCGCCGCGGATCATCTGCTGATGGATGACGGCGCTGTCTTGCCGCTGCGCGTCTGGAAGCCCCAGGGCGCGCCGACGGCGGTGATCCTGGCGCTCCATGGATTCAACGACTATTCGAAAGCGTTCGAAGCGCCGGCGAAAACCCTGACGGCGCGGGGCATCAGCGTCTATGCCTTTGATCAGCGCGGTTTCGGCGAGACCGCCCATCGCGGCATGTGGGCCGGCGAAAAACGGATGATCGAGGACCTGCAGATCGCCGCCGACCTGGTGCGCCGCGAGAACCCGAACTGCCCGCTTTATCTTTTGGGCGACAGCATGGGCGGTGCTGTGATCATGGCGGCGGCGACCGCCGATCCGCCGGTGCAGGCGGATGGCTATATCCTGGCGGCGCCAGCCGTTTGGGGCCGCGACAGCCAGGGGCCGGTGCAGAGCGGCGCGCTGTGGTTCGCGGCCCATACCGTGCCCTGGCTGACCCTGACCGGCGAAGGGCTGCATATCCAGCCCTCGGACAATATCGAGATGCTGCGGGCGATGTGGTTCGACCCCCTGGTGATCAAGGAGACGCGGGTCGACGTGCTCTGGGGCCTGACCAACATGATGGACCTGGCCGCCGCGGCCGCCGCAGAGACCGACCGGCGCTCGCTGGTCATGTACGGATCGCGCGAGGACGTGCTGCCCGACAGTGCCGTGGTGGCGGCCTTGCGCCGGATGCCGCCGGCGGATGAAGGCGGGCCGGTGGTGGCGGTCTATCCCCAGGGCTATCACATGCTGCTGCGGGATCTCGGCGCCGAAGCGGTGCTGGACGACATCGCCGCCTGGATCGCCGACCCCAAAGCGCCGCTGCCCTCCGGTGGCGACCGTCTGGCGCAATCGGTGATCGATGGCGAGGAAGATGACCTGAAGGTCCCGGAGTCCGCTGGGGCTGCCACGGCGCCGGCGACGAACTGAGCAGGGCCGGCGGCAGGCAGACAGGCGGAGCAGCCTCGTTAAGTCATTGGCGTGCCATGCCTTCAGCCGGCGGCCACAGCGCGACCTTTACCGATCCCGGCGTCTCCAGTATGTTCCCGGCAGGTTGAAGAGACCCAACCGAACCCGCCCCGGCATCGGCGGCGGCAGTCCCGATAAGGGCATAGCACCCGTAGCTCAGCTGGATAGAGCGCTGCCCTCCGAAGGCAGAGGTCGTGAGTTCGAATCTCGCCGGGTGCGCCACTCTCCATTGCTCGCGGCATGACGGACCGATCGGATGATGCAGCCGGCCGCATGCGGCCGGGGTCGTCTATATCACCGCTCGGAGGGGCGGCTCTTGAAACCGCCCCTCCGGAGTTCGTTCATGGCCCCGCAGTAAGACGCGAAGGCCGACTCGATTACGCCGCCGGCTTGCGGTTGCCGATCGGCACGAACTGGCCATCCTTGACCGAGATAATCGTCACTTCCTTGTCCGGCGCCCGGTTCTTGTTGGAGAAGTCCGCATTGCCGGTGACGCCGGTGAAGGCAGTAATGGTGAAGATGGCGTCATTGATCGCCTTGGAGCTGAGATCGGACGATTTGTTCATGGCGTCGACCATCAAGTTCACGGAGTCGTAGCCAAGGCCGGCGAATGCATTCTCCGGCGGGATCCCATATTCAGCCTTGTAGGCATCGATGAACTTGGCAACCAGCGGGTTGTCATTGGTCATCGCCATGTGGGTCGTAAAATACACGTCGGCGGTGTTGTTGGCGCCGGCGTTCTTGACCAGGTCCGGATTGTCGAAGGCATCGCCGCCGATAATGGGCGTCTTGACGCCGGCCTCCCGTGCCTGACGCACGAAGGTGGCGTCGTCGCCGGGGTTCATGGCCGCATAGATCACATCCGGCGGCGGGCTGGTGCCGCGGATCTTGGTGATATGGCTGGAATAATCCGTATCGCCGGTATGATAGCTGCTCTCTTCAATGACCTTGCCGCCGGCCTTCTGGAACCGCTCCTCGAAGAACTGCGCAATGGCGCGCGTGTAGTCGGTATCGCCATCCCGCAGCAGGAAAGCGGTCTTCGCGCCCAGGTCCTTCAGGGCAAATTCCGCGGCAACATAAGCCTGATAGTCATCGCCGAACGGCATCATATGGGCGAATTCGCCGATCTGCTCCGGCAGATTGGGAACCGTGCCGCCGGTATCGAGGTAGGGAATGCCGGCGTCCTGCGCGATCGGCGCGCTTGCCAGATAGAATCCGGAGTCGCAAACGCCGATGATCGCCGTCACCTTGTCCTCGTGGACCAGGCGCTGCGCCGCATTGGCGATGTCGGCCAGCGTGCTCTTGCCGTCATACTGGATCAGCTCGATTTGCTGTCCCTTGACGCCACCCGCTTCATTGACTTGCTTGACCGCAAGCTTGGCGCCCTTCAGCGCGGGATCCTCGATCGTCGCATAGGAACCGGTCAGGCTGTAGATCGATCCGATCTTCAGTGTATCCGCCGCCGCGCCGATTCTCGGCAGCAGCGTCACGCCGACGACGGCGGTACTCGCAACCAGGAACATTCGCCTTTTCATTGTTTCGCCTCCTCGTTATCTCCCGGTGGTCTTTCGATCATGCGTCGGCGCCGGCGCCACCTGGCACGGAGCCGCTCCCCTTCCCTGCCCGCGGCGAGCCGAATATGGCCCGCCACGAAAACTCCTTGGCGCCGGCGAGCCCCGCGGGCCTCACCAGCATGACGCCGATCAGGATCAGCGCGGTAACGATCTGCGTCAATCCATTTAGAGCCGGCATCTCGAAACCCAGGACATCGCCGCCGCGCTCAAAGGGGATGATGAGCTGCGGCAGGATGGTCATGATCGTGGCGCCCAAAATGGCGCCCGTGGTGCTGCCCATGCCGCCGAGGATCATCATGGCAACGCCCAGAAATACCGCGTTAAACGAGAATTGGCCCGGCGTCAGGATGCGCAGGAGATGGCCCAGCAGTCCGCCGGCGATGCCGGCGAAGAAGGCCGCGACGGTGAAGCCGATCAGGCGCGTGCGGGCCACATGCACGCCCGACATCTGTGCCGCCACATAGTCGTCGCGGACGGCGCGCAAAGCGCGGCCGAAGCGCGAATGCACCAGGCGGTGGACGACATAGACCGTCAGCAGGAGGCACCCGGCGATCCACCAGAGATTGGTGAGGCCCGGGATGCCGGAGAGCCCGAGGGAGCCGCGGGTAAAATCGACCAGATTGATGATGACGGCCTGCACGATGACAGTCAGGCCCAGCGTCGCCACCGCAAGATAGTGGCCGCGCAGCCGCAGGACGGGCCAGCCCACGGCTATCGCCACCAAAGAGGCGGCCAGTCCGCCGATCAGCAGTGCCGGCAGGAACGGCATTTGCAGCTGCAGCATCCAGTCGGGATAGCCGGGGATGCGCATGGCTTTCATCGCCACCGGATAAGTCAGGATTGCCGCCGCGTAGCCGCCGATCGCCATGAAGGCCGGGTGACCGAGCGAAAACATGCCGCCATATCCGGCCGCGAAGTTCAGGCTCACCGTGGCGATGATGTTGATGCCGAGCAGACCGAGAATCTGCTGGTAGAAGGGATTGAGCTGCGACTGCGCCAGCCAGACAGCGACAATGAAAAACAACAGGGCCGCGAGTGTTGCCGAGGTCGAGCGGGTCATCGGCTCATACCTTCACGGTCTCGGCTTTGCCGAAAAGCCCGCTCGGCCGCACCAGCAATACAAGGATCAGTACCAGGAAGACGTAGGCGTCGCGATACTGCGCCAGGGCATCGGGCAGGTAGCCGACGAGAAACGTCTCCAGTAGGCCCAGGATCAGGCCGCCGACGACCGCGCCGGGAAATGAGCCGATGCCGCCGATCACGGCGGCGACAAAGCCCTTGAGGCCGGGCAGGAAACCGGACAGCGGCGTCAAATGCCCGTACTTGTAGCCGATGAGCACGCCGGCAACGCCCGCCAGGGCCGAGCCGATGAGAAAGCAGATCATCACCATGAACGGCACATGCACGCCCATCATGCGCGCCGCGCTCATGTCCTGTGCCAGCGCCCGCAGCGCCCGGCCATGGCGCGTTCGCTTGAGGAAAAGATGCGTCGCCAGCATGGCCGCGAGGGCAATCACAACGATCGCGATGTCCACGTTGCGCAGAACGATCTCTCCCAGGAGGAACGGCTGGTCGAGAAACGGCGCCGGGTCCGGACGCTTCGGCTGGGGCGAGGTCAGCATGAGCACAAGGTTCTGCAGCAGCAGCGAAACGCCGAGGGAGGCCACCAGCAAGGTCACCTCCGGCGACTTCAGCAGCGGCCGGTAGATCGCCCATTGCACCAGCAGGCCCATGAGTGTCGCCCCGGCAACGCCTGCAAGCAGCACGAGCCAGGCCGGTGCCCCCAGCGCCGATACCGGCAGGGCGAGAAACACACCGACCATCAGGATTTCGCCATGGGCGAAATTGATCATGCGCAGGATGCCGTAGACCATGCTCAGCCCGATGCCGACCAGCGCATAGAGGAATCCCAGCACCAGGCCGTTGGCGATATGCTGCAGGAGTTCACTGAGTGCGGACATCGGCGCTACCCGAGATAGGCTTCGATGACGTCGTGACGGGCTTTCAGCTCGCTCGCCGGCCCCGAGAGCGTGACGTCGCCGGTTTCCAGGACATAGCCAAAATCCGCGACTTCCAGCGCCATCGCCGCATTCTGCTCCACCAGCATGATGGCGCAGCCGAGCTTGCGGATCTCCGCGATGGTCTCGAAGATCAGCTCGACCAGGTTGGGCGCCAGCCCCAGCGACGGCTCGTCCAGCAGCAGCAGTTTCGGTGCGGCCATCAGCGCGCGGCCGATCGCCACCATCTGCTGCTCGCCGCCCGACAGCGTGCCCGCCGATTGCTTGCGCCGCCCGGCGATGCGGGGAAACAGTTCATAGACGCGGTCCAACCCCGTGCTGATGACATTCCTGTCGGTGACATTGTAGGCGCCGAGCAGCAGATTCTCTTCCACCGTCATGTCGGCAAACAGCCGGCGGCCCTCCGGGCACATGACGATGCCGCGCGCCACCCGTTGCTCGCAGGACAGCCGGGTGACGTCATTGCCGCCATAGAGCACCTGCCCTTGATGGGCCGCGACGATGCCGCTCACTGTCGACAGCAGCGTCGTCTTGCCCGCGCCATTGGCGCCGATGATGGTGGTGATGCCGCCGGCCGCGACGCTGAGCGAGACGCTTCGCAACGCCGACACGGCGCCATAGCGCACGCCGATATCCTTGATCTCAAGCACGGGTGCCGGCTGCTTCGCCCCGCTCGCCCCGTCCCCCGCCGCCTTTGCGCCGGCGCTGAGCTCCCCGGTGCCGAGATAGGCGACGACGACATCGCGGTTCTCGCGGACCTCCTGCGGCGTGCCCTCGGCCAGCATCTTGCCGAAATCGATGACGGTGATGCGCGGGCACAGATCGGTCACGAATTGCATGTCGTGTTCGACCAGCAGCAGCGCGAATCCGCGCTCGGCATGCAGCTTGCGAATCAACTCCATGAGCTGCTGACTCTCGGCCCCGGTCAGGCCCGCGGCCGGCTCATCGAGCAACAGCAGCGACGGATTGGCGACGAGGCTGCGCGCGAGATCGACGCGTTTCTGCACGCCATAAGGCAGCGTGCCGGCGGTATCCTGCGCGTAGTCGGCGATCTGCAGGGCCTCCAGCGCGGCCATGCTGCGCTCGCGCACTTCGGCTTCGAAGCGGCGCGACTCCGGCAGGCCCAGCAGGATCGATGCCGGCGAGGGCGGCCGGGCGCCCAGATGGGTGCCGAGCATCACGTTCTCGATCACGCTCATGGCGTGAAACAGGCGCAGCGTCTGGAATGTGCGGGCCACGCCGCGGCTGGCAATCTGGTCCGGCCGCAAGCCGGTGATCGATCGGCCACTGACGCGGATATCGCCGTCCCGCGGACGGTATAGACCGGTGATGACGTTGAATGCCGTCGACTTTCCCGAACCGTTGGGCCCGATCAAGCCGCGGATCTCGCCGCCGTTGACCCGCAGCGAAAAATTCTCGAGGGCCCGCACGCCGCCGAAATTGATCGATACCCGGTCGAGCTCCAGCGCCGGCGCCGCGCCCGCCGGCGATGGTGCCGCGGGATTGTCGAAATCCGCCTGCTGCGGGGCGATGAGGGCGCTCAATCCGGTCCCTCGTCACAAAGCCTGTTCGCCCGAGCTCTGCAGGGCATGACCATGCCTGGCGCCCGGATCATTTTTCGAAGCTCCCTATTCGGCCGCCTGCTTGCGCAATTGATTGAGTTCGCCAAGGACCTGCTCCGTCTTGCGCTGGCGGCAATATCCTTTGATCGCCCTCAGAGTTGCATCATGGCGCTCCTGGGTCTTTGTAGCGCAGGCATCTTCGATCAGCGTGACCAGATATCCTGCGTCGCAGGCATCGCGCACCGCGGATTCGACGCATTGATCGGTCAGCAGGCCCACGACCATGAGATACTCGATACCGAGATTGCGCAGGACATAGTCGATGTTCGTCGATACGAAGACGCTGGAGGACATCTTGGGGATGACGATCTCGTTGGGCAGCGGCTTCAATTCGTCGAAGACCTGTGCCTCCCACGACCCCTTGGCGAAGAAGATCCCGGATACTTTGTAGTCCAGGCTCCGGTCGCGGCCATCCAGCGTGTAGCACTCGACGACCGTATACAGCACCTCGATACCAGCGCCACGGCAGGCCGCCAGCAGCTTCTGGCCGTTGGGGATGACAGTCTTTCCCAAACGGTCCCAGAAATAGGCGTGCTGGGGTTCGGCCTTCACGATCTGGTCGTTGTACTCGCCCTTCTGCAGGTCGATGAGCAGCAGCGCCGTGCGCCCGGGTTCGACCGCGCGCTCGCGGAACGACACATCGCCCTGAAGCGGCAGGGCATTGATCTCGCTTCTCTTCATGGTTCTTCTCCCCGTCCGGATTGCGGCCCACTGACGCTCAGGTCAGGCTCACGAACCATTGGAACCATTGGTCTTCTGCGCCGCTGACCGCAAACAGTACCGCCGGCACCCATTCTCGGCAAGAAAGGGTGCCCGGGATCTGGCCGAGGGTTTTCAGGTGCCGAGAAACTCTTCCAGCTTCCGGCGCATCACCGCCGGATCGGGCTCGATGCCCGTCCAGTGCCGGATGCAGATGACGCCCTGATTGACCAGCATGCCCAGCCCATGGCGCGGACGCCGCGCACGGCATTGCCGAGATCCGCCGGCGCCACCTCGCAATTCATGTATCGCGCATCGAGCCCATGATGCCGGTAGGCGGCTTCGATCATCGCCACGGTGGGATTTTCCGCCGCAGGCTTGGAGAATGAGCCGGTCAACAGACTGAGAAAGTTCAGCGGCTCGGCCATGAAATTCTCCCGGCGATGCAGCGACCGTGGATGTCAGGCGGGCGGGCGCCGCAACGTCACGCAGGTTCGCGCGCGCTCCCTGATCTTGTCCCACTCCCCGCTGCGGATGGCGGCGGCGGGAACCGGCCATGAGCTGCCGACGCAGACCACGTTTGGCAGGCGCAGATAGCTTTCGGCATTGGCGGGGTCGATGCCGCCGGTGGGACAGAATTTCGCCTCCGGCAGCGGCGAGGCGAGCGAGGCGAGCAGGCCGGCGCCGCCGGCAGATTCCGCGGGGAAGAATTTCATCCGCGTGTAGCCGGATTCCAGCAGGCGCATGGCTTCGCTGGCGGTGGCCGCACCGGGAAGAAACGGAATCTTCGAGTCGCGTGCGCCGGCCAGCAGTTCCGGCGTCGCGCCGGGGCTGACGGCGAAGGCGGCGCCCGCTTGTTCGATGTCGGCGAATTGCTGCGGTCGCAAGATGGTACCGGCGCCGACGATGGCGTCCGGCACTTCCGCCGCAATGCGCCGGATCGCCGCCAGCGCCGTGGCTGTGCGCAGCGTCACCTCGATCACGCGGATACCGCCGGCGATGAGCGCCCGGGCCATCGGCACGGCCGCGTCGGCGTCATCGATGACGACGACGGGAATCAGCGGGCCGAGGGAGAGGATTTCCTTGATCAGCATGTGGCTATCTCTGTGACCCCATCAATTGCCGGGCAGGAAGCCGAGAACGCTGGCGCCGCTGTCGGCCGCGCTGACGCCGGCGCGGAATCCAGCGAACAGCTCGCGGCCCAGCCCCGCGTGATAGTGCGACAGATCGGCCGTTGCTGGCGCCCGTGCCGCCCATTCGGCCGGCGCGACCAGCGCCTCCAGGCGGCCGGTCGTGGCGTCGATGCGAATGACATCGCCGTCCCGCAGCCGGGCGATCGGCCCGCCATCGGCTGCCTCCGGCGTCAGATGGATCGCCGCCGGCACTTTGCCCGAGGCGCCGGACATGCGGCCATCGGTCAGCAGCGCCACCTTGAAACCCTTGTCCATGAGCACGCCCAGCGCCGGTGTCAGCTTATGCAATTCCGGCATTCCGTTGGCTTTCGGACCCTGGAACCGCACCACCGCAACAAAATCGCGCTGCAGCTCGCCGCGCTTGAAGGCCGCCTGCAGCTCGTCCTGATCGTTGAAGATCAGGGCCGGCGCCTCGATTATCAAGCGCTCCGGCTTCACCGCCGATACTTTGATGACGGCGCGGCCCAGATTGCCTTCCAGCAATTTGAGCCCGCCATTGGCGCTGAACGGCGCGGACACCGGCGCCAGCACGGCAGGATCGTGACTCTGTTGCGGCCCATCGCGCCAGACAATAGAGCCATCACTCAGCACCGGCTCCGCGCGATAGCGCATCAGCCCGCCATCGCCGGCGACGGTGCGAACATCAGCATGCAAGAGGCCAGCATCCAATAGTTGGCCGATCAGGAAGCTCATGCCGCCGGCGGCATGGAAGTGATTCACATCGGCCTTGCCGTTGGGATAGATGCGGCAGAGCGACGGCACCACCTCGGACAGGTCGGCGAAATCATCCCAGGATAGGCGGACTCCGGCGGCGCGCGCCATGACCGGCAAATGCAGCGTATGGTTGGTGGAGCCGCCGGTCGCCAGCAGGCCGACGACGCCATTGACCACCGCGCGCTCGTCGATCACTTCCCCAACAGGCGTGAATTCATTGCCCAGCGCCGTGATCTCGGCGACGCGCCGGGTCGCCGCCACCGTCAGCGCGTCCCGCAGCGGCGTATTCGGATTGACGAAGGACGCGCCCGGCAGATGCAGGCCCATGATCTCCATCAGCATCTGGTTGGTGTTGGCGGTGCCGTAGAAGGTGCAGGTGCCGGGGCCGTGATAGGAGGCACTCTCTGCTGCCAGCAGTTCCGCGCGGCCCACCTTGCCTTCGGCAAAGAGCTGGCGGACGCGCGCTTTCTCGTCGTTGGGCAGGCCCGACGGCATCGGCCCGCCGGGCACGAAGATCGCCGGCAGATGGCCGAAGCTGAGCGCGCCGATCACCAGGCCGGGCACGATCTTGTCGCAGATGCCGAGATAGAGCGCGGCGTCGAACATGTCGTGGGACAGCGCCACCGCCGTCGCCAGCGCCACCACATCGCGGGAGAACAGCGACAGCTCCATGCCCCGCTGCCCCTGGGTCACGCCATCGCACATGGCGGGCACACCGCCGGCGAACTGCGCCACGGCACCGGCCTCCCGCGCCGCCTGCTTGATGACAGCGGGAAAACGCTCGAAGGGCTGGTGAGCGCTCAGCATGTCGTTATAGGCGGAGACGATGGCGATGTTGGCTTTGACGTCGCCGGTGAGGTCCTGCTTGTCGGCAGCACCACAGGCGGCGAAGCCGTGGGCGAGATTGCCGCAGGACAGCTTGCCCCGCTGCGGTCCGCGCCGCGCCGCCTCGCGGATATGATCGAGATAGCGCTGCCGGTCGCTGCGGGACCGCCTGACGATGCGCTCGGTGATGTCGGCCACTCTCTCTTGGACGGGCATGATCGTGGACCTCAGGCTGTATGGTAGACGTCGACGGGCACGGAGGCGCCGCGCAGGACACCGCGGATGGGCATGTCTTCCACCGGGCCGTCGCCGCAGGCCAGCTCATAGACGCGGCGCTTGGCCGGTCCGGCGAAGAGGACGAACAGGTTTCGCGCATCCAGCAGCGCCGGCAAGGTCAGGGTCAGCCGCGGCTGCGGCGCGCCGGGCGCGCGGATCGCCATGACCAGCTGACCATTCTTCGGCGCCAGCGCCGCCGCGAGATTGTCGGCGCCGGGAAACAGCGAGGCGGTGTGGCCGTCCTCGCCCATGCCGAGCACCACGGCATCGAACGGGCGCGGCAGATCGGCGAGGCGGGTCGAGGCGTCGGCGATTGCGGCCTCCGGCGTCACGGCGCCGGTATAGAGGGGAACGAATTGCGCCGGCGCCGCCGCTGCCTGCAGCAATGTCCGCTGCAGCATCGCGCCGTTGCTGGCGGGATCGCCGGTGCTGACCCAGCGCTCGTCGGTGAGAGTCACCAGGACACGGTCCCAGGCCAAGGCCGTCTTCGACAGCCGCGTCAGGAACGGCGCGGGCGTCGTGCCGCCGGCCACGACCAGGCTGGCCGACGGCCGCTTGGCGAGTGCGGCGCGCAGCTGTGCGGCAACCGCCGCCGCCAACGAAGCGGCGAGCGCATCAAGATCCGCGAACTGATGCTCGCGGAGCCGAATGCCGGACGTGATGGTCATGCCGCATCCTCGAACCAGCTTCTGTTGTCGCGCGCCATCAGCGCCTGGGCATCCGATGGTCCCCAGCTTCCGGCGGTGTAGGCCTTCGGCGTCGTCGAGCTGCGGGTCCAGGCATCGAGGATCGGCTCGATCCAGGTCCAGGCCGCCTCCACCTCGTCCTTGCGCATGAACAGGGTGGGGTTGCCGCGGATGACATCCAGCAACAGCCGCTCATAGGCGTCGGGGAACGGCACCTGGAAGGTTTCGGCGAAACTGAGATTCAGCGGCACCGGCTTGAGCCGCATGCCGCCGGGGCCTGGATCCTTGCTCATGAGCATGAGTTTCACGCCCTCGTCCGGCTGCAGGCGGATGATCAGGCGGTTCGGGCTGATCTCGCCGGCGCCTTCGCCGAAGATGGAATGGGGAATGGTCTTGAACTGCACCACGATCTCCGACAGGCGCGCGGCCATGCGCTTGCCCGTGCGCATGTAGAACGGCACGCCGGCCCAGCGCCAGTTCGCCACTTCCGCCTTCAGCGCCACGAAGGTTTCGGTGTTGCTGGCGTTGGCGCCGCCCAGCTCCTCGAGATAGCCGGGCACCGGCTGGCCGCCGATGGCGCCCGCCTGATACTGCCCGCGGGCGGCGCAGCTTGCCAGCGATCCGTTGGAGATCTGGGTCAGCGCCCGCAGCACCTTCAACTTCTCGTCGCGCACCGCATCGGCGGTAAAGGCCGCCGGCGGCTCCATGGCGACGAGGCAGAGCAGCTGCAGCAGATGGTTCTGCACCATGTCGCGCAATGCGCCGGCGCCGTCATAGTAGGCCGCGCGGCCCTCGACGCCGATCGTCTCGGCCACCGTGATCTGCACGTGGTCGATGGCGGTGCGGTTCCAGAGCGACTCAAACAATGAATTCGCGAAGCGCAAGGCCATCAGGTTCTGCACCGTCTCCTTGCCGAGATAATGATCGATGCGGAAAATCTGATGCTCTTCGAACACGGCGCCGACGGCATCGTTGATGGCGTGTGCCGAGGCGAGATCGTGGCCCAGCGGCTTCTCCAGCACGACGCGGGTCTTCGGCGTCAGCACGCCGCTGCCGGCGAGCCGCTGGCAGATCGGCCCGAACAGATTGGGCGCCGTCGCCAGATAGAAGACGCGCACCCGTTCGGCCGTGTCGGCCAGGCGTTCCGCCAGCGCCGACCAGCCGGCATCGGCGGTCACATCCACGGCCACATAATCGATGCGGCGCAGATAGCTGTCGACGCGGGCCGCATCCAGATCGGCGGCGGCGACGAATTGAGTCAGCGCCTCGCGCACCCGCGCCACGAAGGCATCGCGGTTCAGCGCGCTGCGGGCGGCGCCGATGATGCGGCTCTCGGGCGGCAGCTGCCCGTCGCAATGGCGGTGATAGAGGCCGGGCAGGATCTTGCGCATGGCGAGATCGCCGGTGCCGCCGAACACGACGAGATCGAAGGCCGGGACGGCAATGAATTGTGCGCTCACGGTCTTTCCTTTCCTAAAGCTGGCCCGGAAGACAGGATCGGGACAGTTTGACGCAGTGCAGCATTTGACTCTCAGCCAATTGTTTCTTCATATTCAGATGATTATATATGGTTCCGGTAGCAAGTGAGGTGAATTATGTTGCAATGCATCAGAAGCTTAATGTCGAGAATGCAGGAGCAGCAACGGTTCAATCGGCTCCTGACCGAGCTGCGGCGATATGACGACCGCGAGCTCTTCGAGCTGGGCATTCCGCCCGCCGATATCCGCCGCGTGGCCCGCCAGGCCGCCCGCAACGGCCGGTAAACAAAGCTATTTCCCATCGTTCCGGCCCCGCTTGACGGCGGCCGCGATCTGCTTCGCCAGGGGACGGCCGGCCAACTCGCCGACCGGCGCGCTCAAACGGCGGCGCCAATTCGGCCGTTCCTTGTCCGTTCCCGGCACATTCAGCGGCTCAGTCTCCGCCAGCAGATCGTCGGCCTGGATCAGCACCAGCGCCGAGCGCGTCTCCGCCAATAATTCATGCGCGGCAGTCATCAGGTCGGCGTCGCTGTCGCCGGCAGCGATATCCTGCCGCGCCAAGGCCTGGCGCAGTGCCGCTTCTTCCTTGCTACGTGCGGCTGTGCTCGCGGCGGCGGACGCGTCATCGAGCTGGCCCACCTCGCGACGGATCTCGATGTCACGGCCCTGACGCCAGCCGGCGAAAGTCGGCAGATCGTGGGACGACAAACAGCTGACCGATAGCGGCGGATAATTTTCCGGCGGCAGGAAAGCTGTCGCCGTCGCGCTCCCACCAGAGCACGCGATAGGAAAGGATATTGGCCTGCGCCAGCCGTTCGCGCAGACCCGGCGGCACGGTGCCAAGGTCCTCGCCGATCACCGTGCAGCGCGCGCGATGGCTTTCGATCGCGGTGACCGCAATCAGTTCATCCAGCGGGAAGGTCACATAGGCGCCCTCCTTGCCCGCCGCGCCGTCGGGCACCCAGAATTGCCGCATATAGCCGAGGATATGATCGATGCGCAGCAGGCCGGCATGGCGCATGTTCGCGCGCAGCATTGCGATGAAGGGTTCATAGCCTGCATCGGCAAGCGAGTGCGGCTCGAACGGCGCCAGCTGCCACACCTGGCCATCGCGCGCGAACGGATCGGGCGGCGCGCCGAGGGAGACGCCGGCTGCGTACGAATTCGGATTCGCCCAGATCTCGCCGCTGTCCCGCGCAGCGCCCAGTGCAAGATCGCGATAGATGCCGAGATCGAGTCCAGCCGCGCGCCCACGATCGGCTGCGGCGGCGAACTGCCGCTCGGCGATCCATTGCAGCCAGATATGGAAGTCTGGGCCGGCAGTGTTGCCGGTTTCATCAGCCCGCGCCTGATAGACCCCATGGAGCCGAAGCGCCTCGCCGCCGGCCCGCTTGAAGGTTTCGAATTCCGGGCGCAGCGAATGTCCGCGCCGCTAGCGCTGAAATCTGCGAACGCCGCCGCCAGCGCTTCCCGCTTCACCGCCCACACCGCCGGATAGTCGACATGGCGCAGGCCCCTCAGCGACGCAACAGCAACCTCGGTTTTCGCCAATGCCGCGCGCATCCGCGGCGACTGCAGAAGTGCATCGACGCCACCGAGATCGATATAGATCGGATCGATGAAGCGCCGGTCCGACGGCTGGTAGGGGCTGGCGCGCTCGCGATCTCCTGGGAATAGATAGTGCAGCGGATTGATACCAGCGAAAGACCCGCCGAGCTTCGCCGAAGCTTCGCAGAACTGTGCCAGGGTTTCGAAATCGCCGATGCCCGTATCCGTGGTGTGCCGCAGCGCATAGAGATGGGTGCTCAGGCCGAACAGCCTGGCGCCATCGGCAATTCGCTTATGCAGATAGCTGGCCGGCGGGCTGACGATGAGGCGGCAGGATTTGTCTGGATATTCTTCGAGCGTAGCATCGTGATATCCGGCAGGCAGCGCCGGCAGCGGCACCCGCAAATGGCGGACCGTTTCGCCGGTAAATTCAGCGCGATGGATTTCCTGGAGCTGATCCGGAGCGATCGTGATTCGCTGCGCCGATCCGTCTTCGCTCTTGATGCCGAGCGCGAGCGAGCGTCCGGCGAGACGTTCCGGCAGGGCAAGACGCAGCGATCCCGCCGATCCGGCCTGCAGCAATTGCACCGCCGGCAAGATTCGAAGATCGCGCCCATGCTGCAACGAAAGCAACGAATCCCGCGCATCTGATAGCGTATCTCCCGGCAGACGCATCGCCTTGAGCAGGGCGCGCTTCGTTTCGATGGACACGCGGTGATGGGTGCCGTCCACCTGCCACCATTCGTCCTGAATTCCGGCGGCCGCCGCGAGCCGGCTGATGGTCTCGTCATCGGCCTTGCGGTTCTTGCCGCCGTCATCGGCCGCTTCCGCGAGGACCACCACCGAGCGGCCGGGAACTGTGGCGCCGGCTGAAATCGCGCCTCGATCATCGGGCGCAATCCGGTTCGCTGAATCGAGAACTGGTTGCCAGAAAAATCCCTCGCGAGCTTCCGGCGGCGTCACCATCGCGGCCGCCTCGCCTCTGTTGAACCATAGGCAGAGCCGATCCGCCGGTGCGCCGTCGAGCGGCGGCTGATATAGCGCAAGGCCGAGGACGGATAGCTCCTTGTCCCCCCAATCCTCGCCCGCCATGGGCCTGCCATCGGCCGTCAGCCATGCCGCATCGGGAATCCCGCTGCCGTCGACAGTCGCACCCGTCAGGAAGCGGTCGGCGGATATCGCCGGATGGGCGCGGCGGAACTGCGCCAGCTGCGAGACGAAATCGATCAACGCGCCATCGGCATTGGCCCAATCCAGCCATGTGGTCTCGTTGTCCTGGGCATAGGCATTGTTGTTGCCCCGCTGCGTGCGGCCGAATTCGTCGCCAGCCGTCAGCATGGGCGTGCCCCGCGACAGCATCAGCGTGATCAGCAGCACACGCTGATCCCGTTGCCGGCGCTCAATCATGCCGGCGTCGTCGGATGGGCCTTCAGCGCCATTGTTCCAGGAAATCTCATGGCTGCTGCCGTCGCGATTCTCCTCGCCGTTCGGCTGATTGTGCTTGGCTTCGTAGGATACGAGATCGCGCAGCGTGAAGCCGTCATGGGCAGCGATGAAGTTGATGCTGCGCGACGGTGCGCGGCCGCTGGCGGCAAAGATATCCGACGAGCCGGCAAGGCGCGTCGCGAACTCCCCGGCGCCCTCTCCTTGCCGCGCCAGAACCGGCGCACATCGTCGCGATATCTGTCGTTCCATTCCCGCCATGCGGGCGGAAACTGCCCGAGCCGGTAGCCGCCGGGGCCGATATCCCAGGGCTCGGCGACATAGGTGAGACCAGACAACAGAGGATCCTGCGAAATGGCCGTGAACAGCGGCGCGTGACTGTCGAAGCCCCGATCCGTCCGCCCCAGCACCGTGGCGAGATCGAAGCGGAAACCGTCGACACCGGTCTGGCCGGCCCAGTGCCGCAACGTGTCGGCCGCCAGCTGCACCACCGGCCCGCGATCCAGCGCCAGCGTATTGCCGCAGCCGGTGTCGTTGATCAGCATCCCCGGGTCCTGCTCGGAATGCCGGTAATAGAGCGCATTATCCAGGCCGCGCAGCGACAACGTCGCGCCCTGCGTATCGCTCTCGCCGGTATGGTTCAGCACGATATCCAGCAGCACGCGGATACCGGCATCCTGCAGCGCCCGCACTGCGTTACGCACTTCGGCGAGTCCCCCCGGCGCCAGGCGGGGATCGGGCGCCATGAAAGTCACGGGGTTATAGCCCCAGCCATTGGATAGCCCCAGCGCCGGCAGATGACGTTCGTCGATCCAGGCGGCGATCGGCATCAGCTCCACGGTGTCGACGCCGATTCGATGAAGATGTTCGATCATCCGGGGATGGGTCAGAGCCGCCACCGTCCCGCGCAGCGCTTGCGGCACATCCGGATGGCGCTGACTGAAGGCCTTGACGGCAATCTCGTAAATGAACCCCGGCTGCCGTGGCGCCGATCGCGGCGCCTGCGGCATCGGCGCGGTCACGATCGCCTTCGGCACCAAATGCGCGGTGTCCCGCGCCGCGCTTCGCGGCGTTGCCAGATCCGGATGCCAGGCGAAGGGCCGGTCGAGCGCAATTGCGTAGGGATCGACCAGCAGCTTGGCCGGATCGAAGCGATGGCCTTGGGCCGGATCGTGCGGTCCTTCGGCGCGCAGCCCGTAACGCATGCCCGCAGTGACGCCGGAAATAAAACCGTGATGCACATCGCCGGACCGCCCCGGTAGCGGCAGGCGTGCGATCTCCCGGTCATCCTCCTCATCGAAGATGCAGACCCAGATTTGCTCCCCGTGGTGCGACAGCACCGCCAGGTTGATACCGCCGGATTCGATCCTCGCGCCCAGCGGCGCAGGTCGGCCCGTGGAGATGGCGAAGCGAGCGGCCAGCATTTGGCTCAGGTGATAACCGAAGGTTCGCGCCGTCCGGTGCGGGATTCGATTGCCGCCAGCGAACGGGCGACGCCGATCAGCGGCGCCAGCGCCGCCTGTGTTTCCAGGTCCAGCTTGGAGGGATCGCGTTCATAGCGCTCGATATAGACCCGCAGCGTCGCCCCGGCGGTGCCGGTTCCGGAGAGGCGATAGACGACGCGCGAGCCGTCTTCGAACAGGATGCGGATGCCCTGCCCCGTCGTCCGCGAGCCATCGACGGGGTCTTCATAGGCGAAATCATCGGCCTTGCCGACCGCGATGCCGCCAAGCGTCGTTCCCTTCAGCTTGGGCAAGCTCTCCCGTAGATGCTTGACCAGCCCCTGCGCCGCGGCTTCGTCGACCTCTTCATAATCATGGCGCGAATAGTAGTTGCGGCCGTAGGAGCGCCAATGCTCGCGGACGATGTCCACAACGCTCTGCCGCCGCCGCGCCAGGATATTCAGCCACAGCAACACCGCCCAAAGCCCATCCTTCTCCCGCACATGGTTGGAACCGGTGCCCGCGCTCTCTTCGCCGCAGATCGTCGCCATCCCGGCATCCAGCAGATTGCCGAAGAATTTCCAGCCCGTCGGCGTTTCAAAGCAGGCGACACCCAGCTTCTCGGCGACTCGGTCGGCGGCGGCGCTGGTGGGCATGGAGCGGGCGATACCGGCGAGGCCCTTGGCATAGGCCGGCGCCAGATGGGCCTGCGCCGCCAGCATGGCCAGGGAGTCCGACGGCGTGACGAACTGGCTGCGGCCGATGATGAGATTGCGGTCGCCGTCGCCGTCGGAGGCCGCGCCGAAATCGGGCGCTGCCGGCGACATCATGAGATCGTAGAGCTCCTTCGCATGCACCAGGTTCGGATCGGGATGGTGCCCGCCGAAATCCTCCAGCGGCGTGCCATTGACCACCGTCCCCTTTGGCGCCCCGAGTGCATCTTCCAGGATCGCATGGGCATAGGGCCCGGTGATCGCATGCATGGCGTCGAAGCGCATGCGAAAGCCCGATTTGAACAGCGTGCGGATCGCGTCGAAATCGAACAGCGTCTCCATCAGTGCCTTGTAGTCGGCGACGGGATCGATCACCTCGACCGTCATCGATTCCACTTTGGTTTGGCCGATGCGCGCGAGATCCACATCGGGCGTATCGGCTATGCGGTACTCGGCAATATTCTGCGTCCGGGCGTAAACGGCATCCGTCATCTTCTCCGGCGCCGGCCCGCCATTGCCGGCATTGTACTTGATGCCGAAATCGCCGTGGGGCCCGGCGGGATTATGGCTCGCCGACAGGATGATGCCGCCGAATGCGCCGTGCTTGCGGATCACATGGGAGGCCGCCGGCGTCGACATCAGGCCGTTGCGGCCCGTGAGCACGCGGCCAAAGCCATTCGCCGCTGCCATGCGGATCAGCGTCTGGATCACCTCGCGGTTCAGAAAGCGCCCATCGCCGCCGACCACCAGCGTCTTGCCGGCGAAACCCTCGAGCGTATCGAAGATCGACTGGATGAAGTTCTCGGCATAGTGCTTTTCCTGGAATACCGGCACCTTCTTGCGCAGGCCGGAGGTGCCAGGCCGCTGACCGGCGAAAGGCCTGGTCGCGACGGTACGGATCATCGGCCTGTCCCCCGGCTCAACTCCTGCGGTGCCTCTTCGGCGCCGGTGAGGCCACGGAACAAAGCGGCGTACTGGGCTGCGCTCCGCTGCCAGGAAACATCGGCCCGCATGCCGCAGCGCTGCATCTCGCGCCAGCGGCGCTGGTCGTGGAACAGGGTCGCTGTCCGGGCGAGGGCATTCACATAGGAAGGTTCATCGGTGGGCGCGAACTGCACGCCCGTAGCCACGCCCGCCGCCATTCCCGCATCGTTGGCATCGATGATCGTGTCCGCGAGCCCGCCGACGCGCGACACCACGGGGATGCAGCCATAGCGCAGGCCATAGAGCTGCGTCAGGCCGCAGGGCTCGAAGCGCGAAGGGATGAGGATCGCATCGGATCCCGCCTGCAGCAGATGGGACAGCGCCTCGTCATAGCCGATGACAGTACCGACCCGCCCGGGATGGCGCTTCGCCGCGGCGGTGAAGGACGCCTCCATCTTCCCATCGCCGGAACCCAGCAGCGCCAGGCGCGCACCGGAACCGACCAGCCTGTCGATCGTCTGCGCCACCAGATCCATGCCCTTCTGCTCGGTCAGGCGGCTGATGATGCAATAGGTGAGATCGTGGCTCGCCGCGAAGCCAAAGCGCCGCTCCACCTCCCGCTTGTTGACCGCGCGCCGGGCCAGGCGTTTGACGTCGTAATTCGATGGGATATGGCTGTCGGTGGCAGGATCCCAGACAGTCGTGTCGATGCCGTTGACGATGCCGCTCAACACGTTCTGCCGGACGCGCAGCAATCCATCGAGGCCCATGCCGTTTTCCTTGGTGCAGATTTCCCGCGCATAGCTGGGACTCACGGTGGTGATGGCATCGGCATATTGCAGCCCGGCCTTCAGATAGCCGACGCCGCCATAATACTCGACGCCGTCGATGGCATAGGCCGCGGCCGGCAAGCCGAGCGACTTGAACATCGCCGCCGGGAATCGCCCCTGGAACGCCAGATTATGGATGGTGACGACGGATTTCACCGCGCAGGCCGGGCCGAACTTGAGATAGGCCGGCGCCAGCGCCGCCTGCCAGTCATGGGCATGGAGGATATCGGGGACGAACGCCGGTACGGTGCCACGGCAAGTCTCGGCGGCGGCGCGCGCAAAGGCGGCGAATCGCTGGGCGTTGTCGGGCCAGTCCTTGCCGTCGGGGCCGAGATAAGGATTGCCGGGCCGGCCATAGAGATGGGGCGCGTCGAGCACCAGAAGATCGAGTCCCTTCGCTTCGCCCGCCAACAATGTCGCCGGCCCGCCGAACATCTCGGCGAACTTGTGAACCACAGTGCGGTTCTCCAGCGCGGCCAGGATCGCCGGATAGCCGGGCACCAGCGTCTTGACCGCAACCCCGTGGGGCCGCAGCGCCGCCGGCAGCGCGCCGACGACATCGGCCAGCCCGCCGGTCTTCACCAGCGGAAAGATCTCCGATGCGGCGGCGAGGATTTTAAGCATGGTCAGGCCGAGAGCTTGTCAATCATCGGTTGGGTGATCAGGCAGATGCCGCTATCTGTGCGCCGGAACCGCTTAGCGTCCAATTCAGGATCTTCGCCCACCACCAGTCCTTCCGGAATCTCCACGCCGCGATCCACGACCACCCGCTTCAGGATCGAATTGCGGCCGACATTGACATAGGGCAGGACCACAGCCTCTTCCATCTGCGAGAAGGAATTCACCCGTACGCCGGTGAAAAGCACGGTCCGCCGCAACCCGGCGCCGGAGACGATGCAGCCGCCGGAGACCAGCGAGGACACCGCCTGGCCGCGGCGCCCCTCCTTGTCATGGACGAATTTCGCCGGCGGGGTGACTTCCGCATAGGTCCAGATCGGCCAGTTGTGATCGTAGAGATCGAGTTCCGGCGTCACGTCGGCCAGATCCATGTTCGCTTCCCAATAGGCGTCCACCGTGCCGACGTCGCGCCAGTACGCTTCCGTTTCGTGGTCCGAGCGCACGCAGGAGGTGGCGAAGCGATGGGCCACCGCCTTGCCGTTCTTCACCACATTGGGGATCAGGTCCTTGCCGAAATCATGGCTGGATTTCGGATCGGCGGCATCGCGCTGCAGCAGCTCGAACAGGAACTTCGTCTCGAACACATAGATGCCCATGGAGGCCAGCGCCATGTCGGGCTTGTCCGGCATGCCCGGCGGGTCCTTCGGCTTTTCCAGGAAGGTCTTGATCGTGCCCTTGTCATCCACATGCATGACGCCGAAGCCGACGGCTTCCATCCGCGGCACTTCCAGGCAGCCGACGGTGACATTGGCGCCGCTGTCCACATGGTGCTGCAGCATCAGCTCGTAATCCATCTTGTAGATGTGATCGCCGGCCAGGATCACCATGTAGCGCGGGCCATAGCTCTCGATGATGTCGATGTTCTGGAACACCGCGTCGGCGGTGCCCGCATACCATTGGGTTTCGGAGACGCGCTGGCTGGCCGGCAGGATGTCGAAGCTTTCGTTACGTTCGGGCCGCAGGAAGTTCCAGCCCCGCTGCAGATGGCGGATCAGGCTGTGGGCCTTGTACTGGGTCGCCACGCCGATGCGGCGGATGCCGGAGTTCAGTGCATTCGACAGCGCAAAATCGATGATGCGCGACTTGCCGCCGAAATACACCGCCGGCTTGGCGCGCCGGTCGGTCAGCTCCATCAGGCGGCTGCCGCGGCCGCCGGCCAGAACATAGGCCATGGCGTCACGGGCCAGCGGGGCGGTCTTCTGCAATTTGGCCACTGAACGTCCTCCTCCTAAGCAGCGCCGTCGGTTTTCCGATCAGCTTTCCGAATATTCGAACATCACTGTCGCCATCGGCGGCAGCGAGATATCCGCACTGGCCGGCTGGCCATGGGACGGCTCGGCGCGCGCGGTGATCGCGCCGAGATTGCCGCGGCCGCTGCCGCCATAGTTCGTCGCGTCGGTGTTCAACCGCTCCCGCCAGCGGCCCGTCTTGGGCAGCGGCAGGCGGTAATTGTCCCTGGGCACCGGCGTGAAGTTCGTCACCACGGCCAGGGGCGGCTGGCCGTCGCCGGCCTTGCGCAGCCAGGCATAGACCGAGTTCGCGTCGTCATCGACGATGAGCCACTCAAAGCCGTCGGCCTCGCAATCCCCGGCGTGCAACGCCGGTGTCTCGCGATACAGCCGGTTCAGGTCTGCGATCAGCGTCTTCATCCCGGCATGACCAGGCTGGTCCAGCAGATGCCAGTCCAGCCCGCGGCTCTCGCTCCATTCCCGCTGCTGGGCAAATTCCTGGCCCATGAACAGCAGCTTCTTGCCGGGATAGCCCCACATGAAGCCGTAATAGGCGCGCAAGCCCGCCATCTTCTGCCAGTCATCGCCGGCCATCTTGCTCAGCAGCGTGCCCTTGCCATGCACCACCTCGTCATGGGACAGCGGCAGCACGAAATTCTCCGAGAAGGCGTAGAGCAGCCCGAAGGTGATCTCCTGGTGATGGTGGCGGCGATGCACGGGATCGCGCTGGAGATAGGCCAGCGTGTCATGCATGAAACCCATGTTCCATTTGAAACCGAAGCCCAGCCCGCCGGCGAACACCGGCTGCGAGACCCCAGGCCAGGCCGTGGATTCCTCGGCGATGGTGACGATGCCAGGATGGAGGCCATAGCAGGCTTCGTTCATGCGCCGCAGGAAGGCGATCGCCTCGGTGTTCTCCTTGCCGCCGCGTTCGTTGGGCAGCCATTCGCCTTCCTTGCGCGAATAGTCGAGATAGAGCATGGACGCGACCGCATCCACGCGCAGCCCGTCGATGTGATAGCGCTCGAGCCAGAACAACGCGTTGTTGATTAGGAAACTTGCCACCTCGCGCCGGCCGAAATTATAGATCGCCGTGTTCCAGTCGGGATGGAAACCGCGCCGCGGGTCTTCGTGCTCGTAGAGCGCCGTGCCGTCGAACCGCGCCAGGCCATGTTCGTCGGTGGGGAAATGGGCGGGCACCCAGTCCAGGATTACGCCGATCCCAGCCTCGTGTGCCTTGTCGACAAAACGCGCGAAGGCGGCGGGCTCGCCAAACCGTGCCGTCGGCGCGAAAAGTCCGGTCGGCTGATAGCCCCAGGAGGGATCGAAGGGATGCTCGCTGACCGGCAGCAGTTCCACATGAGTAAACCCCATGTCCCGGACATAGGGAATGAGCTGTTCCGCCAGCTCGTCATAGCTGGGAAACGCCCCATCCTCGTGGCGGCGCCAGGATCCCAGATGAACTTCATAGGTCGACATCGGCGCCCGGCGGGCATCCTTCGCGGCGCGCCCGGCCATGTAGGCGCCGTCATTCCAGGCAAAAGTATCGACGCGGGCAACGCGGGAGGCTGTCTTCGGCCTGACCTCCGCGGCAAAGCCATAGGGATCGCTCTTCAGCGGCAGCAGTTTGCCGTCGCCGCCGACGATCTCGTACTTGTAGACCGCCCCTTCGGCGACCTCGGGCAGGAAGATCTCCCAGATGCCGGAGCCCAGGCGCTTGCGCATGACATGGCGCCGGCCGTCCCAGCTGTTGAAATCCCCGACCACCGACACGCGCCGCGCATTGGGCGCCCAGACGGCAAAGAGCACGCCATCAACACCTTCATGAGTAAGCAGATGGGCGCCGAGCTTGTCATAGAGCCGGAGGTGCGTTCCCTCTGCGCCGTAATAGTCGTCCATCGGCCCGAGCACCGGGCCGAAGACATAGGGATCGACGACGCTCCAATCGCCGGTGGCGTTTGCCGCCTGATAGCGGACCGGCCGGCGCTCGGTGAGCTTGACCTCACCCTCGAAGAATCCCGCGAAATCCCGCCGCTCCAGCTTGCCGGCCGGCGTGCCGTCCAACAGCGTGGCGCTGACCCGCTCGGCATTGGCGATGAAGGTGCGCGCCACCCACTTGCCGCCCTGCTGATGCAAGCCGAGCACCGCGAAGGGATCGTTGTGGGTGCCGGAGACGATCGCAGCAATATCCGCGGCACTCGCCGTGCCCGCGGCGACCGCCTTCTTGCGCGCTGTTTTTTCAGCTCGTGGGGACATTCCAGATATCCCGGGCATATTCCCTGATCGTGCGATCGCTGGAGAACCAGCCCATATTGGCGGTATTGCGGATGGTCTTGTCGGCCCAGAGCGCGCGGTCATTCCACAATTCGTCGACCTTGCGCTGCGCCGCGGCATAGGCGGCGAAATCGGCCGCCACCATGAACCAGTCGCTGTTATAGAGGCTGTCCACCAGGCCGCGGAACCGGCCGGCATCGCCGGGCGAATACACGCCGCCGCCGACGGCCTCCAGCACGCCATTCAATTCGCCCGACTGCTCGATGATCTGCCTGGGGTCGTGGCCGGTGCGGCGGCGCTCCGCCACCTCTTCCGCCGTCAGGCCGAAGATGACGATGTTGTCGTCGCCCACATGCTCCCGAATCTCCACATTGGCGCCATCGAGGGTGCCGATGGTCAGCGCGCCGTTCAGCGCGAACTTCATGTTGCCGGTGCCCGACGCCTCCATGCCCGCCGTCGAGATCTGCTCCGAGAGATCGGCGGCCGGCACGATCACCTCCGCCAGGCTCACATTGTAGTTGGGGATGAAGATCACCTTCAGCAGGCCGCGCACCGCCGGGTCGCGGTTGATGATCGCGCCCACATCGTTGATCAGCTTGATGATCGACTTCGCCTGCATGTAGCTGGCCGCCGCCTTGCCGGCGAAGATCTTCACCCGCGGCACCCAGTTGCGGTCGGGATGGGCGCGGATGGCATTGTATTGCGCGATCGCCTCCAGCACGTTGAGCAGTTGGCGCTTATATTCGTGGATGCGCTTGATCTGCACATCGAACAGCGCCGACGGATCCACGGCGATGCCCAGCCGCTGCGCGATCAGGTTCGCCAGCTTTACCTTGTTGGCCCGCTTGATCTGCGTAAAGCGCTCCTGAAACGCCTGATCGCCGGCCACGCGCTCGATTTCCTTCAGCGCATCCACATCGTCCCGCAACCGCTCGCCCACGGTCTCGCAGAGCAGCCGCGTCAGGCCCGGATTCACCTGCTGCAGCCAGCGCCGCGGCGTAATGCCGTTGGTCTTGTTGTTGATGCGATCGGGATAGAGGGCGTTCAGATGCTTGAACACCGTGACCTTCATCAGGTCGGTATGCAGCGCCGACACGCCATTCACCTTGTGAGAACCCACAAAGGCAAGCTGCCCCATGCGCACCCGGCCACCGTCATGGTCGCCGATCAGCGACACTGCCGACAGCGTTTCGCCGTCGCCATGGCCGCCCGCCCGCGCCTCCTCGATCAGCTTGCTGTTGATGGCATAGACGATCTGCATATGCCGCGGCAGCAGCCGCTCGAACAGATGGATCGGCCAGCTCTCCAGCGCCTCCGGCAGCAGCGTGTGATTGGTATAGGAGGTGGTGGCGCGGACGATGTCCCAGGCCTCGTCGAATTCGACGCCCTGGGTATCCATCAGCAGCCGCATCAGCTCCGCCACGGCGATCGCCGGATGGGTGTCGTTGAGCTGAATTGAGGCCTTGTCCGCCAGATTGCGCGCGTCCTTGAATTGCTGCCGGTGCCGCCGCAGCAGGTCCTGCAGCGAGGCCGAGGTGAAGAAATATTCCTGGCGCAGCCGCAGCTCCTGCCCGGCCGGCGTCGCATCGGACGGATAAAGCACCCGGGTGATGCTCTCCGCCCGCGTCCGCTCATGGAGTGCGCCCACATGGTCGCCGCTGTTGAAGGCGTCGAGCCGGATCGGATCGAGAGCCCGGGCGCTCCAGAGGCGCAGCGTATTCACCCGCGCGCCGCGCCAGCCGACGATCGGCGTGTCGAAGGCGATGGCCAGCACCGACTCGCTGGGCCGCCAGACATACTTTGCGCTGCCATCGGCCTCGGTGATTGCCTCGACGGCGCCGCCGAAGCCGATTTCGTAGGAATATTCCCGGCGCTCGAACTCCCAGGGATTGCCATGCACCAGCCAGTCCTCCGGCAGCTCGACCTGGGAGCCGTCGATGATCTTCTGCCGGAACAGCCCGTGATCGTAGCGGATGCCGTAGCCATAGGCGGGGATGCCCACTGTCGCCATGCTCTCCATGAAGCAGGCGGCCAGCCGCCCCAGCCCGCCATTGCCCAGCGCCGCATCGGGCTCCAGCTCGGCGATGACATCGAGATCGACGCCCAGCCGCTGCAGCGCCGCGCGCACGGTGTCCGCCAGGCCGAGATTGCTGATGGCGTCCCGCAGCAGCCGGCCGATCAGGAATTCCAGGGACAGATAGCAGACCCGCTTGCGCTCGGAATGATAGGTGTCCCGCGTCGACGCCATCCAGCGGTCGATCACATGGTCGCGCACCGCCAGGATGGTCGCCGCCAGCCAGTCATGATTGCGGGCGACGATGGGATCCTTGCCGATCTCATATGTCAGCTTGCGCAGGATCTCGGCGCTGAAATCCACCGGCTGGCTCGTGGGGGCCGGCGCCAGGCGCAGCGGGGACTTTGTCTCCTCGCGCTTGGATGCGGCCTCCGTGCCCTTGCCGTTGCGGTCGCTGTCGTAGGGACTGTTCATGTCGATTTCTAGCTCTTCAAACGATTGAGGTGGGCGATCAGGCCCGCGGTCGAGCCGTCGAGACCGGCTGAAGGCGCCCGGCCTTCGACGACCGGCAGCAGGCCGGTGGCCAATTCCTTGCCCAGTTCGACGCCCCACTGGTCGAACGGATTGATGTCCCAGATCGCCGCCTCGACGAACACGCGGTGCTCATAGAGCGCGATGATCTGCCCCAGCACATAGGGCGTCAGCTTGCGATAGGCGATGGTCAGCGTCGGGCGGTTGCCTTCGAACACCCGGTGCGGCGCCAGGCTCGCGACCTCGGCCGCGTTTTTACCAGCCGCCTTGAGTTGCGCCGCCGCCTCATCCTGGTTGCGCCCCTTCATCAGCGCCGCCGACTGCGCCAGGCAGTTGGCCACCAGCAGATTGTGATGAACTGCCAGATCGGGCTCGTGGGATTCCGCCGCGATCAGGAATTCCACGGGGATGACATCGGTGCCCTGGTGCAGCAGCTGAAAGAAAGCATGCTGCCCGTTGGTGCCTGGCTCACCCCACACAACCGGCCCGGTCTTCTCCGCCACCGCCTCGCCCGCGCGGGTGACGCGCTTGCCGTTGGACTCCATATCGAGTTGCTGCAGATAGGCCGGCAGCCGCTGCAGCCGCTGGTCATAGGGGATCACCGCCCGGGATCCATAGCCGCAGACATTGCGATGCCAGACCCCCAGCAGCCCCAGCAACACCGGCAGATTGCTGTCGAACGGCGCCGTGCGGAAATGCTCATCCAGAGCATGGGCGCCATCGAGGAACTCGCCGAAATCCTGCGCGCCGATGGCGATCATCAGCGGCAGGCCGATGGCCGACCAGATGGAATAGCGGCCGCCGACCCAGTCCCAGAAACCGAAGGTGCGGTCGGCGCCGATGCCGAAGGCGCCCACCTTGTCCAGCGCCGTCGAGATCGCGGCGAAATGCGCCGCCACCGCCGCCTCGCCGAGATGCTTGACGATCCAGCGCCGCGCCGTCTGCGCATTGGTCATGGTCTCGATGGTCGTGAAGGTCTTCGAGGCGACGATGATCAGCGTGGTCGCGGGATCGAGCCGCGCCAGCGTATCGGCGATATGGGCCCCATCCACATTGGACACGAAATGCAGCCGCGGCCCGTCATGATAGGGCGCCAGCGCCAGCGTCGCCATCGCCGGGCCGAGATCGGAACCGCCGATGCCGATATTGACCACATCGGTGAACTTTGCGCCGCCGGCCGCGCTGATCGTCCCCGCGCGCAGCCCCGTGGCGAAAGCGGCCATGCGCTTCAGCACGTCATTTACTGCCGGCATGACATCCTTTCCGTCCGCAAGGACGGGCCGGTTCGAACGGTTGCGCAGGGCGATATGCAATACGGCGCGGTTCTCGGTCGAATTGATCGGAGCACCCGAGAACATGGCATCGCGCTTGCGGGCAACCTCGGCCGATGTGGCCAGCAGCTGCAGCAATTGCATCGTGCGCTTGCTGACATTGCATTTCGACCAGTCCAGCAGGAACCCGTCCAGCTGCGCCGAGAAATTCTGGAAGCGCTGGGAATCGGCCGCGAAAGCCGCCCGCATGTCCCGCGGCGCTTCCTCGGACCAATGCAGCCGGAGGGCGTTCAGCACGCTTTCCACATTGCCGCTCTGGCGGATGGTTTGAGTCATGTTTCCGCTTCTCAATGTACTTTGATGCCGGCCATGACGGCGGCGACATCAGCCGAGGTCGGCAAGTCCGCGCCGCGCCGGCTGCAGGTGATGGAAGAGGCAACGATGGCATAGTTGAGCACGGAGCCCAGCTTCTCGGCCGTCAGCCCGCCGATGCGCTTCAGGGAGAGGAAGCCCGCCGTGCGCAGTCCCGACAGCAGCGCGGCGCTGAAGGTATCGCCGGCGCCCACGGTATCCACCACCTTGATATCGCGGCCGGGGACTTCGATCGTCTTGTCGCCCAGGAAGGCCACCGCGCCCGCGCCGCCGCGGGTGACCACGACGAAGGAAGGCCCCTGGGTCAGCCAATCCCGCGCCACATCGGCGATGGCGGCTTCCGCGCCATAGGCGGTGGCGATATCCTCTTCGCTGGCCTTGACGATGGTCGCCGCGCGCAGGAACTGGCGGAACTGGGTCGGCCAGTCCTTCAGATCGCCGATGACGGTCGGCCGGATATTGGGATCGAGGAAGATCACCCGCTGTCCCGCCTCGCGCTGCGCCAGCGCCAGATAGGCTTCGGCGACAGGCTGCACGATCAGCGTATAGGAGCCGAAGGTCACGGCTTCGATCTCGGCCGCCAGCTCGGGCTTCAGATCGGCGACGGTAATGCTGCGATCGGCGGCGCCCTCGCCATGGAACGAATATTGCGGCTGGCCGCCCGCATCGGTTGCGACCACGCTGATGGTGGTCAGCCGCGGCGTCCGCATCGCATAGTCGAGATTGACGCTCTCCTTCACCAGCAGCTCGGTCAGCAGCCGGCCGAAACGGTCGGTGGAGAGCCCGGTGCAGAGCGCCGAGGGACAACCGAGCCGGGAAAGCCCGATCGCCACATTGAAGGGCGACCCGCCGGCGACAGCTTCCGCCTCGAGCCGCGCGCCGTTCTCGCCGAGCACGAACAGATCCACCAGCGCTTCGCCGCAGACCAGAATCATGGCCGCCGCTCTCCCCGGGTCAGGCTCGCCGGCATCAGGCCGCATCCTCCTTGAACAGCACGTCCCGGTCGATCGCGAAGTTCGACAGCAGCGGCACGCTGGCCGCGCCCATCACCCTTGCATCGCCGCCGATGGTGCCTTCGACGATGGCAAAGGGCGATACGCCTTGCCGGTCCAATTCGCCAAGCTTGGTCCTGACAGCCGTGACAAGCCGCTGCCTGACGGCGCCGGGCATGGCGCCATCGACAATGACGACCTCGGAGTCCAGCACCGCGACAGTCGATAGCGCCGCCGTCGCCAGCGCCGCCGCCGCTTCATCGATCCATTCATCCAGCGGCTCGCCGAAATTCGCCCAGCCGCTGCCGTTCTGCCACAGCAGCATGGGATCCTGATGGCGCGCCGCCAGCTTCTTTTCCAGCACATAGAGCGAGGCGCTGCGGATCAGCTGTTGCGGGCGGCCCCTGGCTGATGGCGCGGGCACGGCCATCGACCCCAGCGCGCCCGCATTGCCGTTACGGCCTTGATAGAGGCTGCCGTTCAGCACGATGCCGCCGCCGACGAAAGAGCCGACGAAGAAATACACATAGTCGCGATAACGGTTGCCGATGCCGAAGGTCAGCTCTGCAGCGCAGGCCGCGGTCGCGTCGTTGCAGAGATAGACCGGGCCGGCAAATGTCTTGGCGATCTGCTCCCTGATGTCGAAGCTGCGCCACTCTTCCAGTACATCGTGGGGGGCGCCGACTTCGCTTTCCCAGTTCCAGATCTCGAAGGGTGCGGCGATGCCGACACCGCAGATTCTTGCCGCCTGCGCCGGCGCGAGATCGCCGGTGATGATGTCGAAGCCTTCGGAAAACAGCCGCATGGTGTCCTGCGGCGTCGGATAGCGATAGGCATAGCGCATCGTGCCGCGCACGCCGCCGGCGAGATCCAGCAGCATGAGATCGGCGCTGCGGCGGCCGATCTTCAGCCCGACGGAAAACGCGCCATCGGGATTCAGCGACAGCGGCACCGGCGGCTGGCCGATCTGGCCCTTCTTCGGTTTTTCTTTCAGCAGCAGCCCGTCGGCCTCGAGCTGCTTGATGATGATCGACACCGTCTGCGCCGAGAGGCCGGTCAGGCGCGCGATCTCCGCCTTCGGCAGGCGCCCATGGCGCCGGATCAGCGACAGCGCCAGGCGCTCATTATAAAGACGCACTCCGCTCTGATTGGTGCCGCGGGTCGGGTTTGCCCGACGTGCCGACCCGGCGCCAGAGCCGGTCCAGTCGTGCTTGCCCGGAAGATCATGCGGAACTGACATTTCTGGCCTTACCTAATGCGTTGTATTCGAACAAGAAACATAATTTCTGGCTCACCCGATTGTTGGATGATGGCGGCAACGGGCGAGATTGTCAATAATTAAATCAAAGTGATTTAATTATTGACATCGCGATTGAAGGGGCGTTAACTGAGGAAAGAGCATGGGTTCGACAGCGGCGGTTCAGACTGATCATTGGGTCCCTCTGTTGCAACCGGTTGCTCGCAAGAACAGGCATCAACGTCTGACTGCAGATCGCAGCGGCACATACTGGAGGAGGACCACAGTGAAATCGAGTTTGCTTCAAATGACATCCCTCGCCTTCGGCGCTTCTCTGTTGCTGATGGCCGGACCGGCGCCGTCGATGGCCGACGACATCATCATCGGCCTGATCACCAAGACCGACACCAATCCCTTCTTCGTCAAGATGAAGGAAGGCGCCGAGGCGAAGGCCAAGGAGATGGGTGCCGAGCTGCGCTCCTTCGCCGGCAAGGTCGATGGCGACAACGAGACCCAGGTTGCCGCGGTCGAAAGTCTGATCGCCGCCGGCGCCAAGGGAATCCTGATTACCCCGAGCGACTCGAAGGCGATCGTTCCCGCGATCGAAAAGGCGCGCGAAGCAGGCCTCCTGGTCATCGCTTTGGACACGCCGCTGGAGCCCGCTAACGCCGCCGATGCGACATTCGCCACCGACAACTTCAAGGCCGGCGAGCTGATCGGCCAGTGGGCCGCCACAATGCTCGGCGACAAGGCCGCGGCGGCCAAGATCGCTTTCCTTGACCTCAGCCCCAATGAAGTGTCTGTCGATGTCCTGCGCGACCAGGGCTTCATGAAGGGCTTCGGCATCGACGTGAAGGATGTTTCCGACATCGGCGACGAAGACGATGCCCGCATCGTCGGCCATGACGTCACCGCCGGCAACGAGGAAGGCGGCCGCAAGGCGATGGAAAACCTCATGCAGAAAGACCCGGAAGTGAATGTGGTCTACACCATCAACGAACCGGCGGCCGCCGGCGCTTATGAAGCGCTCAAGGCCGTGGGCCGCGAACAGGATGTGCTGGTGGTCTCCGTCGATGGCGGCTGCCCCGGCGTGAAGAACGTGCAAGGCGGCGTCATCGGCGCGACCTCCATGCAGTTCCCGCTGCTGATGGCCTCCATGGGCGTTGAAGCGATCGTCGAGTATGCGAAATCCGGCAAGAAGCCGGAGACCACGCCTGGTCTCGACTTCTTCAACACGGGCGTCGAGCTGATCACCGACAAGCCGGTCGACGGGCTGCCCTCTATCACTTCTGCCGACGCGCTCGGCAAGTGCTGGGGTTGATCCCGCACGGCAATCGTCTGTTCCTTCGGTAACCGGCCGGGAGGAGATAGCCATCAGTGCTATCTCCTCCCGGATCCCGACAACAAACGCCGCTAATTGGGGGGCAACATGGCCGCCGGGCAGCAGGATTCTTCAGCCAAGATGGCTGATTATGAGAAGGTCTCGAAGCAGGGTGACACCAAAGTCGCCAGCTTCGATGAAGACGAGAACACGCCGCTCAGGCGGCTGCAGCATTTCCTGCATTCCAATCCGACGGCAATTCCCGTCATCGTTCTGCTGCTTGGCGTGATCCTTTTCACCATCATCGCCGGTGGAAAGTTTCTCCATCCCTTCAATCTCTCGCTGATCCTGCAACAGGTGACGATCATCGGGTTCGTGGCGATAGCCCAATCCCTCATCATCCTGACGGCCGGCATCGACCTGTCGGTCGGTGCCATCATGGTTCTTTCGTCCGTGATGATGGGGAAACTGGCCGTCCAGATGGGCTTGCCGCTGCCGATCGCCTTCGCGGCCGGCCTGCTGGTGGGTGTGGTTTGCGGCGCGATCAATGGCTTCCTGGTGACGCGGTTGCGCCTGCCGCCCTTCATCGTCACGCTCGGCACCTGGAACATCTTCTTTGCCCTCAACCTCTGGTACTCCGGCAGTGAGACGATCCGCTCCCAGGATATCGAGGCGGTCGCGCCGTTCCTGCAATTGACGGGAACGGCCTTCTCGTTGCTCGGCGCCCGCATCACCGTGGGTTCGCTCTTGATGCTCGGGATGTTCGGGCTGTTCTGGTACATCCTCAATTGGACGGCCTATGGCCGCCACATCTATGCGATCGGTGACGATCCCGACGCCGCCCGCCTCGCCGGCATCAGCACGGACAAGCTGCTGCTGTCAGTCTATGTGATCGCCGGCCTGATCTGCTCGATCGCCGGCTGGGCCTTGATCGGCCGCATCGGCTCGGTCAGCCCGCAGGCCGGCTATACCGCGAACCTGGACAGCATCACCGCCGTGGTGATCGGCGGCATCAGCCTGTTCGGCGGCCGCGGCTCGATCCTGGGGCCGCTGATCGGCGCCCTGATCGTCGGCGTGTTCCGCAACGGCCTGGCGCTCTCCGGCGTCGATGTGCTGTGGCAGGAATTCACCGTCGGCATTCTCATCATCGCAGCGGTCGCGATCGACCAATGGCTCAGAAAGGTGTCGGCATGACCTCCGAAAATCGCACTCCCCTGCTGTTCGCCCGCGGCCTGGTCAAGCGGTATGGCCGGGTCACGGCTCTGGACCACGCCGATTTCGATCTCTATCCCGCCGAGATCCTCGCCGTGATCGGCGACAACGGCGCCGGCAAGACCAGCCTGATCAAGGCGATCACCGGCGCCATCACGCCCGACCATGGCGAGATCCATCTCGACGGCAAGCCGATCCACTTCCGCTCGCCGATGGATGCGCGCCAGGCCGGGATCGAGACGGTCTATCAGAACCTGGCGCTGTCGCCGGCGCTTTCCATCGTCGACAATCTGTTCCTCGGACGGGAGATGCGATCGACAAATCCGCTCGGCCGCCTGTTCCGCACGCTGGACAAGGCCGCCATGCAGAAGCTGGCGCGGGAGAAGCTGAGCGAGCTCGGCCTGCTCACCATCCAGAACATCAACCAGCCGGTGGAGACTCTCTCCGGCGGCCAGCGCCAGGGCGTCGCCGTGGCGCGGGCAGCCGCTTTCGGCAGCCGGGTGGTGATCATGGACGAGCCGACCGCGGCCCTGGGCGTCAAGGAGTCGCGCCGCGTGCTGGAGCTGATCCTGGACGTGAAGCGGCGCGGGCTGCCCATCGTCCTCATCAGCCACAACATGCCCCATGTGTTCGAGGTGGCCGACCGCATCCACATCCATCGCCTGGGACGCCGGCTGACGGTGATCGATCCGAAGCAATACAGCATGTCGGACGCCGTCGCCTTCATGACCGGCGCCAAGGAAGCGCCGCCGGAGGCCACGGTCCACTAGGGCGGGGACACATCGATGCACAATCATAACCTGATTGAATCGAGCTGGGACAAGGCGAGGTAGTGCGAAGTTCTGTAGCGCGATTGACGTCGTCGTCAGTATGCGCGAATAGCAGCGTATTTCAGGGCTGTCGGTCAATGGCAGCTCCCGGCACTTCTTGGACATTCTTGTGCTCGTTGGAGCTTGACCGCTATTGAGGGCCAGTCGACGTAGGAAGGATCCAGCCGAGACAGCAGCTTTTGGCCCAATGCGACCCTCGGATTGATTGGAAGCGCCTCTCCCTCGAAGGGCCGTCCTTAGCCGCTCATACAATTGCACACTGTCAAATCGGAGCGCTCCTGACGCAAGATTTGATTGGCTGCAAGGTGGTTGCTTATTCTGCGGGCCGAGCAGTCGCCGTACGCACGTGTGGCTATGGCAGCGGCAACGAAGTTCAATTAATCTCAGGTAGGTACATTTGGAGCGAGCAATAGCTATGGGCGCACGCGTAACTCCTCCTGCCAAAGCGCAAACCCAGGCACGATCGGTATCAACCAATCCGCGTCCGGCCGATCTGATTCTCAGGAACGCAAACATCATCACAGTCGATGCCTCTTTCACAATCGCGCAGGCGATTGCCATTGCTGGCGATCGGATCATAGCGGTCGGCCCGGAACCGGCGATGGCGGCTCATACCGCCTCGGGAACGCGGATCATTGACTTGAAAGGGAAAGCCGTCATCCCGGGGCTCATCGATGGCCACGCCCACATGGACCGGGAGGGTCTCAAAGGTGTTTATCCATCCCTTGGTGGCCTGCACTCCATCCGCGACATCCAGGGCCGGATCGCCGACCTTGCCCAAAAGGCTAAGCCCGGCGAATGGATCGTGACAATGCCGATTGGCGATCCACCCTTTTATTGGGATGTGCCGGAGAGCCTCGCAGAAAAGCGCTGGCCCACACGGCACGAACTCGATGAGGCCGCTCCGAACAACCCGGTCTTCATCCGCTCCATTTGGGGATTCTGGCGCCACACGCTGCCGCTCGTCTCCTGCGCGAACACCGAAGCTTTGAGGCGCGCCGACATCACCCGCAACACGCAATCCCCTGTCGAGTCCGTCACGATTGAGAAGGACGCTAGCGGCGAACCGACCGGCGTGATTATGGAATGGGACTATCAGCCCCTTGCTGAATTGACATGGTTTCGCCAGACGGGTGGATTTACTCGCGTGGATCGGGCGCTTGGTTTGCCTTTAGCGGCGCAAACCTATCACGCGTACGGCACGACCAGCGTGTTTGAGGAACATGGCGTCGCCAACGAATTGCTGCGCGCATACAAGGACGCTTACCGGGACGGTAAGCTAACGATGCGGATGGCGCTCGCCTTCAGCCCAAATTGGAAGACAGTAGCCGGCGCTCCACTTGGTCCATTGATGGAGGCGTGGGCCGGTTGGCTCGGAGAGCCGGGGCTGGGTGACGACTGGCTCAAAGTCACCGGTCTTGCGTTCGGCATTGGCCGCGGTCCGGCAGATGAATTGCGCGCGAGCGCGGCGCCCTACACCGGATGGGCCGGGTTCAACTATGATGCGAGCCTGCCGCGAGAGCAGGCCAAGGAAGTATTGCTTCATTGCGCTCGTAACGACATACGAGCGATTGCTCTTGCCAACCTTTCACCGGGATTGATCGACCTCTATGACGAGATAGATCGCGAGATCCGGCTGAAGGGACGACGCTGGGTCGTCGGCCATATCGACTCGCTGGCGCCGCGCGACATCGAAAAAATCGTCCGGATGGGTCTGGTGGTCACGCCGCACACCAATCGCTATATCTTCAAGGAAGGCCACCTCCTCCAGAAGAAGCTCCCGCATGAACAGCACCGGGAGATCACGCCGATGCGTGACCTGATCGATGGGGGCGTCAATGTCGGACTGGTCACGGACAACGCGCCGATCTCGATGTTCTGGCCGATCTGGGAAGTGGTGGCACGTCTGAATCGCGTCACCAATGAACGTATTGCACCGGAGCAGGCGCTGACGCGCGCCGAGGCGCTTCGCTGCGCGACAATCAACAACGCTTACCTCACTTTCGATGAGGGGAAAAAAGGGTCGCTTGAGGCCGGCAAGCTCGCCGATCTTGTCGTGCTTAGCGCCGATCCGCTCAGCGTGGAGGAAATCGCCATCCGCGATGTTACGGCGCTGATGACAATGGTTGGCGGGAACATCGTGCATGAAACGCCTGGTTGGGCTGGGTGAACTCGACGTAAGCCTCACATCAAGCTCTATGCTCAACCTATTGTGGATTCGCGCGACCACGGCCTTTCGACCTCGTATCCAAGGTTTCTAGTCAGAAGCTCAGTGTCTGCGATGAGTGATGGGTCGGGCGATGTCGGGAATTGGCACATTCCGGACACTCCCGGGTCCTTGGGATTCGACCGCTACTGGGACTAAGCCGACGTAGCGCGGACCGGCTAACACGTCGGCCCCTGACCCGTGGCAGACGGCCGACGAGTACGAATGCTGTCGCGCCAGGGCGCCAACGGCGTAACAGCAAGCAGGCTCGAAGCCTAGCTCAATGGCCGGAGGGCCAACTCCATGAATACCAGGTGTCTGCGGAGCCGGTCCGGGCATTCGTAGTAGGGCCGGATCGGCGCGAATCCGAGCGACCTGTACAGCGCCTGGGCCTCAGTCTGAAGGTCGCCGGTGTCGAGCCGCATGGTGGTTAAGCCACGCCGACGCGCCAGATCGATAAGCGCTTCCGTCAATCGCCGGCCGACGCCGAGTCCTTGATGTTCCGGGCGCACGAACATGCGCTTCATTTCGCAGATGCCGTCGGTGAGCGGCCGCAGGGCAACGCAGCCTGCCGGTCGAGCGTCCACGAGTGCCAACAGCAGTGCACCCGGCGGTGCATACACCTGCGCAAGCGACGACAACTCCTGCTCGAAATCGCCGATTTGAAGGTAGCTGTCAACGAGCCACGGGCGCTCGCGATACCGCCTGTGGCACCACGAGATGAAATCTTGAATGAGCGACGCCGCCTGCGCCATGTGCTGGTCGGATTGCGCTTCGATGATCTCGACGGTGGCATGGGGAGGCATTGGCGAACCTCGCATGATCCCTACAACCATCATACGCCAATTGGCGTCACCGGTGTCCTTCAATTATCTGACCGCCGAGTGGCTGACAATTGGCGCTGAACAGCACGGTTGGCGACCGTGAAAACGGATGTATCGCCATATGGAGTCTGCCGGAGGTCGACGACTGCTTTTGGGACCAAGCAAGAGCGAGATGTCCGCAAATGGCGCAAAGCGGACCTTATTCGATGTCCGCGCCATGTCGGTTATTGGTGGCAAAGCGGACTTGCCAATTTATGAGTACACGGCTTGGGCATTGATTTGCATCATGTTGATCACCCCATTTGTCATCGCGCAGGCGAGGACCAAAGGGGTTGCCGGCGGCGCCCCGCGACAATTGCTTGGCAATTGCGCTGACTTCTCCTGGGTCCCCGCATTCGCGGGGATGACAATCGTGGAAATCAACGATTCCATCGGGCCAGGACCATAATCCTAGACAATCACGAGCCGTTTTGATATCATGAAACTGCTCGCCGTCACGGCCTCGATGTTGGACATTGTCTATCGGAATGCCATCTGCGCACTCCGCGCAGGTTCTTCCGGGAGCAATTCCCTTGTATGGCATCGTTCCCGAAAATCAGGGTCCCCCAGGAATCGCGTTTCTTAGCAATAGTCACGCGCGATCACGGGTTTAACCCTGCGGAAAATACGCAAAAATGACACCGCCAATGCAGCGATGCCGGGCAGGGATTGAATTCCGGATCCGGCGGCTTCTACTCCGCCGCTGCCCGGACTGCACGGCCCGCCTGCTCCGCCGCGCGCCAGAGATACCAGCTCGCCACCGTGCGGTAGGGCTTCCAGCGCAGGCCGCGCCGTTCCATCTGCTCGCGCTCGGGCATCCGGTTGCGGTTGAAGGCAAAGCCGAAACCCTTGCGGATGCCGTAATCGTCCACCGGCAGCACGTCCGGCCGGCCGAGGCGGTACATCAGCAGCATTTCGGCGGTCCAGCGGCCGATGCCGCGCACGGCGGTCAGGCGCTCGATGATGGCTTCGTCGTCCATCTTGTGGGCCTGGGCCAGGGTGGGAAGTTCGCCGTCGGCGGTGCGCTTGGCCAGGTCCCGCAGCGCCGCGATCTTCGGCCGCGACAGGCCGGCCTCCCGCAGCTTGCCGTCGGTGACCCGCAGGATGTGGTCGGCGCCGAGGCCCGCTCTGGCGCGGGGGAACAGGGCGCAGACCCGGCCATGGATGGTCGACGCGGCTTTGCCGGTGAGCTGCTGATAGATGATCGCCTCCGCCAGCGCGGCGAAGATGCTGGGCGCAACCTTCAGTTCCATGCGGAACGGCCCGGCCATGTCGATGATCTTGGCCAGCGCCTTGTCGGCCTCCCGCAGATGGGCCACGGCCGTATCGGGATCGAAGCCGAATGCGCCATCGCCTTCGAACAGCGGCAGCGCCTTGTTCAGCTTCACGCCCTCGATGGCCAGAAGCCGGGTCTTGGTGGTGAGGCCGCCATTGGCGGAGAAACCGCCCGCCTTGCCGCCTGCCGCCAGCACCCGATGGCAGGGCACCACGATGGCAAAGGGATTGCGCCCCAGCGCCTGGCCCACGGCGCGGGCGGCGCCGGGTGCACCGATCTGCGCCGCCAGCTCGCCATAGGACAGGGTGGATCCCGGCGGGATGGCCCGCGTGGCCTCATAGACCCGCCGGTGGAATTCCGGCAGGCCCGTCATGTCCAGCGGGATGGCCGTCAGGTCCGTACCCTCGCCGCGCAGCAATCCCAGGATGGCCTCCACCGCCCGCTTTACGCCCGGCGGCGGCGCCAGCTCCGGCGTGCCGGGAAACCGCCGCCCCATGCGGGCGCGGGTCTCGGCGGAACTGGCCTCCGGCAATTGAAAGCCCGCCAGCCCCCGCGGTCCCCAGGCCACGCCGCAAGGACCGATCGGTGTATCGAAGAGGGTATAGCCTTGTGCCGTCATGATGCCCGCCTATCATATCCGCCGGGACCTGCCACGGCTTCCGGAATATTGCTGTTCCGCGGCCGCCTGACACCTGGAGGACTTGCGTAGCATGAAGGTTGTGATCACCGGCGGCGCCGGATTCATCGGCAAGCAACTGGCCGAGCGCCTGTCGAAACTGGGTGAACTGCCCGATGCCGGCGGCAAGCCGGCCAAGATCGATGAGATCGTCCTGTTCGATGCGGTCGAGGGTCCGCCGCCGGCGCCGGGACGCGCACCGTACCGTAGCGTCACCGGTGATGTGGCCGACCGTGCCCTGATGCGCCGGTCATCGCCGGCGATGTCGGCGCCGTGTTCCACTTGGCGGCGGTGGTCAGCGCCGCGGCGGAAGCGGATTTTGATCTGGGCATGCGGGTGAATCTCGAGGGTACAATCTCAGTACTGGAGGCCTGCCGCGCCCTGCCCAAGCCGCCGCGCGTGGTGTTCTCCTCCTCCGTCGCCGTGTTCGGCGGCGACATGCCGCCGGTGCTCACCGACGCAGACGCCGCTGACGCCCCAGACCTCCTACGGCATCCAGAAGGCGATGGGCGAATTGCTGGTCAATGACTACAGCCGCAAGGGCTTCATCGACGGCCGCGCGCTCCGCCTGCCCACCATCGTGGTGCGGCCGGGCAAGCCGAACAAGGCGGCCTCCACCTTTGCCAGCAGCATCATCCGCGAGCCGCTGGCCGGCGCCGAGGCGGTCTGCCCGGTGGAGCGTACCGCCCGCATGTGGATCCTCTCGCCGCGGCGGGTGCTGGACAGCTTGCTGCACGCCTATGAGCTGCCCGCGTCGGCCTGGGGCAGCAGCCGCAGCCTGTCGCTGCCGGGCATCGATGTCAGCATCGGCGACATGGTGGACGGCCTGGGCCGCGTCGCCGGTGCCGGACCGGTGAAGCGCATCCGCTGGGAGCCGGACGCCCATATCCAGCGCATCGTCGCCGGCTGGCCGTACAAGTTCGACACCGCGCGCGCCACCGCCATGGGCTTCACCGCCGACAAGAGCTTCGACGAGATCGTCAGCCAGCACATCGCCGACCAGCTCGGCGGCAAATGGGCGGCGTAGGTCAGTCGGGCGGGTAGCGCCTCCTGACGTCAGCCACCTGCGCCGGCGTCAGCCAGCGGGTCTTCTCCCGGCGCAGCAGCAGGAACAGCCGCGCGGTTTCCTCCAGCTCCTCGATGGCGCCAACGGCTGCATCGAGCGACGTGCCGGCCACCACCGGTCCATGGTTGGCCAGCAAGACCGCGTGATGCTTACCGGCCAGCTTCGCCACCGCATCGGCCAGCGTCGGATCGCCGGGCGGATGGAACGGCACCAGCGGCAGGCTGCCGACGCGCATGACGTAGTAGGCCGTGACCGGCGGCAACACGTCCTCGGGATTCACGTCGGCAAGGCAGGACACGGCGACGGAGTGCGTGGAATGGAGATGCACCACGGCGCCGCTGTTCGGACGCTGGCGGTACATGGCGATATGCAGGAAGGACTCCTTGGTCGGCGCATCGCCCGACAGCAGCTTGCCGTTGCCGTCGAGCCGCGAGAGGCGGGCGGGATCGAGGCGGTCCAGCGCCACATTGGTCGGCGTCATCAGCCAGCCATCCTCCAGCCGCGCGCTGATATTGCCGGAGCTGCCGAAGGTCAGGCCGCGTTCGAACATCGATTTGCCGTAGCGGACGATCGACTCCCGCAGCGTTGCTTCCGTGGTCATCGCACCATCCCAGTTATCGCACCATCGCCAGGGCCTTCTCGAAGAAATCCGCACCGCCGAAATTGCCCGACTTCAGCGCCAGGGCCAAGCGCGGCTGGCCGAGGCTGAAGGTCCAGGGCACGCCGGGGTCGATCTGCCGTCCGATGCGCAGCGTCGCGACACCGAGCCGCTGCACCACAGCGCCTGACGTCTCGCCGCCCGCCACCACCAGCCGCCGCACGCCCATCGCCACCAGACCGGCGGCAATGTCGGCCAGCATCTGCTCCACCAGGGTGCCGGCCCGTTCCCGGCCCAGCTTGGCCTGAATGGCCGCCACATCGTCGGGCGGTGCGCTGGCGTAGATCAGCACGGGCCCTGCCGCGAGCTTCGGCTTTGGCCCAGGTGAGCGCATCGGCGGCAGATGTCTTGCCCTCGGCAATGGCCAGGGGATCGAGCTTCAGAACGGGATGGGATTTGGCAAACGTCTCGATCTGGCCGAGCGTGGCGGCAGAGCAACTACCAGCGAGAACGGCTGCACTGCCGCCGACCTCAGGCATCTTATCCACTTCGGCCGCTGACCCAAGCAGGCCGCGGCGGCGGAATTTCTCCGGCAGGCCGAGGGCGATGCCTGAGCCGCCGGTGATCAATGGCAGGTCGGCACAGGCAGCGCCGATCTCCAGCAAATGTCGGTCTTCTGTTGCATCGACGATGGCGTATGTCACGCCCTCAGCGGTCAATCGTTCGAAGGACTTCGCAATCGCTGTCGCACCTTCACGCACGACCGGCAGCGGCACCAGATCGACCTTCGCCTTCGTCTGCCGGCCGAGCACGCGCACAAGATTCGCATCGGTCATCGGTGTCAGCGGATGATTGCGCATGCTGGAGTCCGAGAGCAACTGCTTACCGACGAACAAATGGCCCTGGTAGATCGTGCGGCCGTTCTCCGGAAAAGCGGGACAGGCGATGGTGAACTTGGCGCCCAAGGCCGCCAGCAGCGCGTCGGCGACCGGTCCGATATTGCCGGCATCGGTGGAATCGAAGGTGGAGCAGTACTTGAAAAAATACTGCCGCGTGCCGGCCTGCTTGAGCGCGTCAAATGCCTCTAGCGATTGCGCCACCGCCTCCGCCGCCGGAATCGTGCGCGACTTCAGAGCCACGACGATGGCGTCGGCCTCGGGCAGCGGCGCACCCTTCGCCGGCACGCCGATCACCTGCACCGTGCGCATGCCGCCGCGCACCAGCATGTTGGCCAGATCGGTGGCGCCGGTCAGGTCGTCGGCGATGCAGCCGAGCAGCGGGCCACGAATTTCACCCGCCATCGTTGCCGGCCCTGACGCGCCTTGCCGATCCGTCAGGAGGCCGCGGCGATGCGTATCACCGCATATGGCCGCAGCGGGATCGAGGCCGGCATCTTCTTGACCTTCTTGATCAGCTTGCCGAGGAAATCCTGCCGCTTCGTCGCCGCGGCGAAGCTGCCCTCGTCAAGCTGGGAGATCGCCACCGGCCCCGGCTTGAATCCTTTGATCTGCACGGTCTGCTTCTCGCCGGTCAGATTCGCCAGCCACACCACCGGCCCGGCGGTGTCGCGGTACGCCACGCTTGTCACCTTCGTCGGCAGCGCACTATCGGCGGCGATCTGCTTCTTGCCCGCAGCACCTGCCAATCCGGCGATGACGTGATAGAGCGGATAGAAGCCGCGCTTCACATCGTCGAAATAAGGCTGCGGCGTATCGGTCGGCCGGTAGAGCAGGCCGCGCGGGCCGGTCGCCGCGGCGAGGTTCACCGCCTCGACACCGCCGCGGGCGAAAGCGGCGATATAGCCGAGGGTCCAGGCGGCGCCGAACAGGCCGCGATGCCGGGGATCCCGGTCCGCCAAGCAGATGCGCTGATTGTCCGGATTGGCCGCCGTCGCCGCGCCATAGGGATTGTCGCGGGCGGCGATGCTGCTGGGCCCGACCCAGTAGGGCGTCTTCTTGCCGATGAAGGAGCGCGTGGAATCGATCACATAGGGCAGCGCCTCCAGCGTCTCCATCACGGAAATGTCGTCGGCAGCATGGACGATCGGCGCATTCGTGTGCGTCACATAATCCAGCAACTCCACCGGCGGCCGCTTGCGGTTCAGCTCGGTGAAGTAGGAGAACATGCCGCCGCCCAGGCGCACGCCCGGGAAGGCGGCCCGGGCCGCCTTGTAGATGTCGGCCAGGGGGGCCACTTTCGGACCGGCGCTGCCGGGCAGCGTGGCCTTCAGATCGGGCGCCGGCGACACCGCGACCGCCATAGGCTGCAGCCCCGCGACTTTCGCCTGGCCGCCTACCCGTGCCAGTTCCGCCTCCGGCAATTCCGCGCCGGTGAGGATGATCTCCAGCACCACGCCGGCGCCGGTGGCATCGCCGAGCTGCTTATAGCGCCGGCAGAGCGCGGTGGCATCGCCGCGGCGGCAATCGATCTGGCAGATGAGCTGCTGCAGCCCCGCGGCCTTCAGCGCGTCGGCCGCCGAGATCGCGTTGTCGGCTTCTTCCGCGGGCACGCCGACGCCGATGCGCGGCATGGTGCCGGCGCCGCCGCCCAGCGTGACGGCGATTTTCTTGCTGCCGCCACGGCCCTTGGGCTTCGGCAGCTTGCGGGTGAAAGTCAGGCTGACCGCCTGATCGAAGGACTTTCCCGCCGGCAAAGTGTAGGGCCAGGGTTCCGCCAGGGGCCGCACATAGGTCTTGAAGGAGGCGTCGGTCCAGTTGCGGTGGTCCTCCATCTCGAAGCTGTCGCCCTCCATGCGGCAGATCGCCCAGTTGCCGGGCGCGATCTCGTGACTGAGGGCATGGATGTCGTAGAAGGGCTGCACCGGATTGATGATCTTGGGAAAGCGCGACTTCTCGCTGCGCCCGTTCACATGCATGACCTTGACCGGCTTGCCGGCAACTCCCTGCAGGGGATGCAGCACGACAAAGCCGGTGCGGTTGGTGAGGAAATCCGACTCCGGCGTTGCCGTGGCGCTGAATTTGAGCCCGTCGGTCACATCCCCGGTGATCTCCGCATCGTAGGTCAGCGCCCGCTTCGCATCCGCGCAGCGAGCCCGATAGGTGACGCTGAAGCCGGTCTTACCCTGCTTCACCTTCAGGTTGCTGATCTCCGGCGTGAAGGTGCCCCAGTTCTCGTCCCGCACCAGGAAGGCGATGGCGCGCAGCACTTCGATATCGTTGACCCTGATATAGCGGAGCTGGCCGTTGTCCAGCACCGCGGAAAGCGGCCCAGCGCGCAGGACCCGCCCCTTGCTGTCGACAACAGTCGTGCCGAAGAGCTTGATGGCTCGCGATGGCGACTTCGTTGCCATGGACAACCCCCTTGCTGTGACGTCCCGACCGCCGGGTCAGATGACCTTGTCCGTCGCCGGATCGATCAGGACAGCCTTGTTCATATCGAGTTCGATTTCAATGGATTCGCCAGCTTGCCCCACCTCATGGGGTTCGACTTCCGCGGTCACGGCAATGCCGCCGAGCAGGATGCTGATATAGGTGCGCGAACCCGTGGGTTGTACCAGGTCCACGGCGGCGGCAATACGCACATGGCCCGGGCGCAGCGCGGCTGTTGAAGCGCGGCCTAAATGCTCAGGCCGCAGTCCCAAGATCACTTTGCTACCGCCCGCTATTGCGATCTGCCGCGCCGGCGGCAGCGGCAGCGATTTGCCGTCGTCCAGCCGCACGGCGATTCCGCCGCCGGCGTTGAACAATTCGCCGGGAATGAAATTCATCTGCGGCGAGCCGAGGAAACCGGCGACGAACTTCGTCGCGGGCCGTTCGAACAGATCCAGCGGCTTGCCCGCCTGTTCGATCAGCCCGTCCTTCAGCAGCACGATGCGGTCGGCGAGGGTCATGGCCTCGATCTGGTCATGGGTGACATAGATCATGGTCTTGCCGATCTCGCGATGCAGCCGCTTGATCTCGCCGCGCATCTCATCGCGGAGCTGCGCGTCCAGGTTCGACAAGGGCTCGTCGAACAGGAACAGGCGGGCATTGCGCACGATGGCGCGGCCGATGGCGACGCGCTGGCGCTGGCCGCCGGACAATTGACGCGGCAGGCGTTCGAGCAATTGGCCGATGCCCAGCATGTCGGCGGCGCGCTTCACCCGGCCGTCGATCTCGCTGTCGGGCGTCTTGCGGGCGCGCAGGCCGAAGGCGATGTTCTCGTACACGTTCATGTAGGGGTAGAGCGCGTAGTTCTGGAACACCATGGCGATGTCGCGGTCCCGCGGGCGCACATGGTTGACGGTCTGGCCGGCGATCTCGATGCGGCCGGCATCCGCCTCTTCCAGCCCGGCGATGGTGCGCAGCAGGGTGCTCTTGCCGCAGCCCGAGGGCCCCACCAGCACGGTGAACTCGCCGGCGGGTATCTCCAGATCGATGCCGCGCACCGCATGGACGCCGCCATAGCGCTTGTGAAGTCCGGTGATTCTCAGATCCGCCATTGCCCCGTTATCCCTTCACCGCGCCCATGGAGATGCCGCGCACGAGATAGCGCTGCAACAGCGCGACTGTGATGAAGACCGGCACCGTGCCAAGCACCGACATGGCCGCGATCTTGGCCCAGAAATTGGATTGTCCGCCGAAATAATGGGTGACCTGCACCGTGTAGGTGACGACTTCCGTGCGCGACAGCACGAAGGCGAACAGGAAGTCGTTCCAGGCGAAGATGAAGGTGAACACCGCCGTCGCGAACAGGCCGGTGCGCGCCATCGGAAACACCACCTTCCACAGCACCTGCCAGCGGGTGCAGCCATCCACCAGGGCGCTTTCCTCGAGCTCCAGCGGAATGTCCTCGAGATAGCCGCGCATCATCCAGATCACGTAAGGCAGGCTGAACGCCGTATAGAGGATGATCAGCCCGTGATAGGTGTCGACCCAGCCGAAATAGACATAGAGCAGGAACACCGGGAAGACGATGGCGACCGGCGGCATCATGCGCTGGGAGATGATCCAGACCGCAAGGTTCTCGCCGCCGGTCTTGAACCGCACCAGGCTGTAGGCGGCCATGGTGCCGAGGAACATGGCAATGACCGTGCTGACGGCCGACAGCACCAGGCTGTTCCACACTGTTTCGGCATCGCCATCCTTGAACAGCACCGCATAATTGCCGAACTGGATGCTCTTCGGATACCAGACCGGCGGAAAGGCGAAGATCTCGTCCGGCGTCTTGAAGGAGATCGTGAACAGCCAATAGACCGGGAAGACGAAGAAGATCGTCAGCAGGATCGCCGCGGCATAGCGCAAGGCGAGCCTGAAACCGGGATGGCGATGGATCGGCCTGCCGTCGCTCATTTCGCCAGCCCCATGCGCCGGATCGCCCAGGTGACGATCACCGTCAGCAGGACAATGACCAGGAAGGCGATTGCCGCGGTGTAAGAGGTCTCGAACTGATTGAAGCCCTGGACATAGGTATAGATCGAGATTGTCTCGGTCATGGTGCCGGGGCCGCCCTGGGTCAGCGCCCAGATGATATCGAAGATGCGCACGAGATCGAGGCTGCGGATCAGGATAGCGATGGCCATCACCGGCCAGATCGCCGGCAGCACGATCTTGCGGAAGGTGCGCCAGTAGCCGGCGCCGTCGATTTCCGCCGCTTCTGTCAGCGATTTGTCGACATTGGACAAGGCGGCCAGCAGGATCAGGAACATGAAGGGCGTCCACTGCCAGATCTCGCAGAGGATGATCGCGGGATAGACAAGATTCGGATTTACCGTCCAAAGCGCGGTGACGGGCTCGCCGGCGAACCAGCCGAGGATCTGATTGATCGGGCCATATCTGTTATCGAACAGCAGCCGCCAGGTGGCGCCCGCGACGATGGGCGAGATGACCGTCGGCAGCACCAACAGCGACACGAAGATTTGCCGCCCGGGCATGCGTTCGAGAAAGAGCTGCGCCATCAGCAGGCCGCAGACCAGCTCGACCGGCAAAGCGATGACGGTGATGACGCCCGTATGCAGCAGCGATTGCCAGAGCCGCTTGTCGGTGAACAGCTGCGCATAATTCGCCAGCCCTGCGAAGGAGTGATCCTCCTCCATCATGGTGATGCGCTGGAAGCTGACGACCAATGAATAGATCAGCGGGAACAGGCCGATGAGCAGCAGCAGGAAGATCGCGGGCGCGATCAGCTGATGCTTGAACCAGCGGTCCGGCGCGCGGCCGGGAATGACGGCGGCCGGATCGATCGCGGATGTGCTGGCAGTGCTGGCCATAGAGAATTCAACCGCCTGATCGCGGGAACGCCCCCGGGGTCATCCCGGGGACGTTCCAACGCGGTCAGTCTTCGGCTTACTTCGGATAGGCGCCGGACTTGGACGCCCAGGCGTCGTAAACCGCCTTCTGCTTGTCGACGCCGATCTTCTCGGTGGTGGCGTCCCATTCGGCAGCGGCCGCATCCAGGATCGCCTTCGGATCATCGCCGGCCCACAGCTTGCTGATCGCCTGCCGCAGCGACTCTTCATACTTGTCGGTCTGCAGCAGCGACAGGTCCAGCAGGCCCGTCTCCGATCCCGCCTTCAACGCCGCGAGATAATCCTTCGCGTCGGGCCAGCGCGACAGATACTCGGCGCTGGTGAAGTGAGAGTCGCGGAACGGATCGCGCAAGGCGTAGGGCAGCTGCACCCGCTGCATGCTGATGTCCTCGCTGTTCAGCCACTGGATGAACAGATAGGCGGCTTCCTTGTTCTTGCTGGTCGAAGAGACCGACAAGGCAAAGCCGGCGGCCAGTTCCGGATGTCCGCCCGGCGGCATGGCATAGCCCACCTTGCCGGCGATGGTGGATTTCGGCACCCAGGACAGCACTTCCTGATCCGTGCCGTAGCCCGCGGCCCAGCGGCCATAGGGCGGCCAGGAGATGGTCATCGCCGTCTGGCCCTGGAGGAAGGCGGCGAGGTTCTCGACGAAGCCCCACTGCTCCACGCCCGGCGGCATGAACTTGTTCTCTTCCCGCATGTCCGTGAGGACCTTGACGCCGACGTCGCTGTTGATGGTGGCCTTCATGTTGCTATCGAAGAACTTGCCGCCTTCATTGCGGAAGCGCTCCTGGAACATGAACATGGTGTAGGGCGGCTGGCGGAAGAAGCCGGCGCCATACACATTCGGCTGCAGCTTGTCGGTCAGGAACTGGCCGACCTCGTCGAATTCCTTCCAGGTCGCCGGCACCGTGAGATCGTGGCCGTACTTGGCCTTGAACTCGGCCTGATTTGCCGGATCGCCCAGGATGTCCTTGCGGTAGTACATGACGAAGACATCGCCGTCGTCCGGGAAGCCGAAGATCTTGCCATCCACCATCATCTGGTTGTCGCGATAGGTGGGCGCGATCTTCTGCAGCTCGTCGCGGTAGCCATACTTGTCGACATAGGAATCCAGCGGCTCGAGCGCGCCGGCGTTCGCCAGGTCCGGCATCCAGGCGGGGATCACGTTGAGGGCGTCATAGGCGCCCGCGCCCGACCGGTAGTCCTGCATGATCTTGGTGAACATCTCAGCGGTCGCCACTTCGACCACCTTGACCTCGATCCCCGTCAGTTCCTTCCATTTCGGTCCGGAGAAGTTGAGGGGATCGAGAGCCTGAAGCCCGGCTTCCCAGACGATGGTGATCGTCGTGCCGGAATATTGCTTCGCTTCCGCGACCGCACGATCAGCGGCGGATTGGGCATGATGCCGAACCGAAAATCCGACGGCCAGTGTGGCCGCTGCAAGCCAACTTAACTTGAATGGTAAGCGCATCTTGTCCTCCCTTGATGTCATTGCTCACCGGCGTGCCCGACAGGCGGGCATCGCCTTATTCGTTGAGTTCTCGTTGCCTGATATCTTGCCTCCTTGTCCCGGTGTTTGCACGTTTTTCCAACTCTAGCGAAACGATTCGAGCCGCTTTCTCCAGGCCGGCAACCCCAAGACATCCTTGTTGACGACGCCGGTCGGCTCCTTGCCCTGCATCATCTCCAGTACCGCCCGCACATCGCAGGCGCCGATGCCGGCAAAGCACTGATCGGTCCAGCAGAGGGCATGAGGCGCGAAGATGACGTTATCCAGTTTCAGGATGGGATCGTCCGCGTCGGGCGGCTCTTTCTCCAGCACGTCCAGCCCGGCGCCGGCGATGCGGCGTTCCTGCAGCACCCTGGTCAGCGCCTTCTGATCGACGATGGGACCGCGGGCGGTATTGATGAGGAAGGCGGTCGGCTTCATCAGCGCCAGCCGCTCGGCATTCACCAGATGCCGCGTCGTGTCCATCAGCGGGCAATTCACGGTCACGAAGTCGGCACGGCGGAACACGTCTTCCAGGCCCACCAGCTCGATGCCCAGGGACTGTGGCCACCTCGGCATTGGCATAGGGATCGTGGGCGATGAACTTCATGTCCAGTGGCTTGGCCATGCGGAACATTTCGGCGCCGATATTGCCGATGCCGATGGAGCCGAGGGTCCGGCCGATCAGCCCGACGCCCATATGGTCGGTCTTCTTCGCCCAGCCCGCCGGACCGTCGCGGGTGATGCGGTCCTTGACCATCAGCCTGCCGCCGAGGGCCAGGATGTAGGTGAGGATGGCGACGGCGACCGGGCGGCGCACGCCATCGGGCGTGATAACCACGGCGATGCCCGCCGCGGTGCAGGCCGGCACGTCGACGCTGTCATAGCCGACGCCGAACCGCGCCACGACCCCCAGCCGGCCGTTGGGATGGATGCTGTTCTTGGTGAAGCGGGGCGTCAGCAGGATCAGGGCATCGGCATCGGCCACCTGTTCGGCGCGGATCTCGTCGCCGCGCTCCAGATACCGGCAATCGAGGCCGGACTGATTCAGCAGCGGCGAGATGTCGAAATCCGGGAAGGTGGGCGAGCCGTCGGCTTTCCTGAAATCGCCCGACAGCACCACGCGGAACGGCGCCTTGGCCATCGCTCAGCCCTTCTTCTTGGCGGCGGCACGGAGCTGGGTGACCGCCTCGGCGAGCGCGTTGTGCAGCACCCAGATATCGCCGGAATAGCAGATGAAATCAAAGCCGGCGCGGTGCAGGGCGGCACCTGCCTCCACAGTCGGCACCAGCCGGCCCAGCGCCTTGCCATGCTTGCGGGCAGCGGCAATGACCTTGTCGATCGCCTTGGTGAATTTCGCATTGTCGAATTCCCCGGGGATGCCCAGGGAGACGCTGAGATCGAAATGCCCGACCCACAGGCAGTCGACGCCGGGCACCGCGGCGATGGCCTCGGCATTCTTCACGCCCTCGGCGGTTTCGATCTGCGCGAAGAAGGTGGTGCGCTTGTTGGCGTTGGCCAGCTTGTCCTTGACCGCACCGGCGCGATAATTGTCGTGGGCCACCTGCAGCGCCACGCCGCGCTTGCCGTCGGGGTGGTACTTCATGCAATCCAGGATGTGCCGCGCTTCATCGGCCGAGCCGACCATGGGCAGCATCACACCCTCCGCCCCCATGTCGCAGGCGCGGGCGATGTGGTGATACTCCTTCGACGGCACGCGCACGATCATCGGCAGCTCCGCCGCCTGCATGTAGCGCACGGCGCTCTTCACCGTCTCGAAGCCGAAGCCGCTATGCTCCATGTCGAACAGCACGAAGTCGCAGCCCGCCGATTTCATGATATGGCCGATGCCGGGCGTCGCGAATTCGACCACGAAATGCCCGGCCTTGAGTTTCTTGGTCTTCGCCAGGTCCTTGAGCTTTGCCGATGCCATCTGGATTTTGCCTTTTTGCCGCTGTTCCGTTGTTGATTGTTGGTTTAAGTCCGCGTCAGCCGTCCGCGCCTGCGAAGACCAGCGTCCCCAGCGTCACCTTCTTGCTGGCAACGCAGGCCGCGCTATCGCGGTCGAAGCTGGCGAAATGCGGGGTTTTCGTGTGGGCGGCGAAGGCGGCCGCATCGTCATAGATCTCATAGAGCACGATGCTGTCGGGCTCGCCGTCGGGGACGACGACATCGAACTGCCGGCAGCCGGGTTCGTCACGAACCGAGGCGCGGGCGTTTTCGTTGATCATCAGGCGGAATCGTTCGGACATCCCCGGCTTAAGCCGGAACTCCACCATCACCACGTATCCCCCCATCGGTGTTTCCTTTTATTTCCCAGTAGGTTTTTATGACTTGTTCCATGTGGCCGCGCATCACCCGCTCGGCGCGGTCGGCATCGCGCGCGGCGATCGCCTCGAACACGGCGCGATGGGCCTGATAGGCGATCTCGTTCTGCCCCTCGCGCTGCAGCGAGACATGGCGCTGCTCGGTCAGCCAGGCGGCGATCGCCTGATGGATGGCGATGTAGATCGGGTTGCGCGGCATCAGCGCCAGCACATAGTGGAACGCCACATCGGTGCGCTCGAACGCCGCCGCATTGCCGATTGCCGCCTCGTTGGCCGCCAGCGCCTGGCGCAATTCGTCGAGATCGGCTGGCGTAGCGTGCTCGGCCGCATGTCGCGCGAGGCCAACCTCGAAGAAAGTGCGCACTTCCTGGAAATGACGGATACCGTCGGGTCCGGCCAGCAAGTGACGCGCGGCGCCCGACAAGGTCTCGAACATCACCTGCGGTGTCGGCCGCGTGACCCGCGCGCGCTCGCCGCTGTTGATCGCCACCAGCCCCATGCGCTGCAACGAGAATAGCGCCTCGCGGATCGCCGGCCGGCCGACGCCATACATCAGCATCAGCTCGCGTTCGGAGGGCAGCTGGTCGCCTGGGTTGAAATGGCCTTCATGGATCTGGGACTCCAGACGGCCGGCAACCTCCTCATAGAGCTTGCGGCGGCGGATTGTGCCCAGCGGTTGTGGTATACCTATCATACCACCAAAATTAACCCTGTCGGCGCGTAGAGTCAAACCTGGATGAAGGCTGGAAATGGTCAGCGGCCGGCCAGCCCACAGAACGGGCTCTTGGCAGCTAACTTACTGGAACATCGAAATTAAAAACAGAAATGAACCGCCGCTGGGATCAGCGGCAGCCCTGACCAGCTTGGTCTCTAACTGGCGCCGTCCTACGATTTCGAGCGCTTATCGTCGCGGGGCTCGCGTTCGGAGCCGGAATCGCCGACCTGGTTGTCGCCGGGATTGGTCTCATCCAGCGTATCGCCGCAGGCCGCGGCATTGCTGCAATTGGAATCGGCATGAGCAGCCGGTGCGACTGCGAGCAGGAACAAGAAGGCCGCCGTTGCTGCGATGAATTCGTTGCCCAGTGTCTTGCGGTGCATCGGTGTCTCCCTTGCGGAATTTCGCGGACGTGCGGTCTTTAGCTTAGGACGGCTTGTCTTTGTCGCCGGAGGGCGGGTCGCGGTCGGAGCCGGAATCGCCGGTCTGATTGTCGCCGGGCGTTCCGTCATCCATGGCATCGCCGCAGGCCGCGGCGTCGGTGCAGTCGGAATCGGCCCGCGCGGCGGTGGGCAGCGCAAAGGACAGAATCGCCAAGGCAACGCAGAGAACCAGCCAGCGGCAGTTGTCGATTGTCGGCCTGTCCATCGGAAACTCCTGTCCTGTCATCCGCTTGGCCGGTTGCATCCGGTCTTGCGATGGCCCAGCCTAGGCCCGGGACCGTCAATGAAGCATTAAGTCCTGAGGTGACGGCGATCACAGAAGCGGCGCTTTGCCGGTTCTTTACCATAAACGCCGCGGCGCCGTTAAAATGTCGGCGAAATCTGGCGCGCCTAAGGTGACTTCAGCGACAACCGCAAACCATGCCGGAAATCAACATGCCCCTCCGCCTGCGTAACCTGACTTTATTCCTGCTCCTGCCCTTCGCCGGCTGCGGCATTCCCGGCATGTCCTGGACAGAGAGCGGCGCGCCGCTCATGAGCAGTACCGGCGAACCGCTCTATTGCTACGGCACCCTGGCCGATCCCGATTGCTATGCCGAACCGCAGCCCGGCTGGGAAGGCCGGCTAATTGGCTATTACGGGCCGAAGCCGACGCCCTGACGGCGGCTCTACTGCGCCGCCGCCGGCTGACGCTGCGGCCGCCTTGCCAGCGTCAGCAGCACCGCGCCGACGATGACAGCGCCGCCGATGAAGGAATTCGTCTCCGGCACTTCGCCGACGCCGATCCAGGCCCAGAGCGGGTTGAACACCACATCCAGCAGCGAGATCAGCGACAGCTGCATCGCCGAGACATGGCGTGCGGCATAGACATAGAGCGCGATGGGTGCCGCCAGCTGCACCGCGCCCATCACCAGCACGATCTTGAGATCATGGAGACTGATCGCCAGATTCCCGGCGGCGACGCCCAGGATCAGGAACACGGCGACTGCGCCCACGGCGATCGCCGGCACCATGTCGACCGAGCGATAGCGGCGCAGCGCCACCGTCTGGCCGGCGAAGCAGAAGGCCGTCAGCAAGGCGATGAAATTGCCGGCGAGGTTCTGTTGATTGAAGGCGACGCCCTGCATGAAGATGACGGCGATGCCGCCGATGGCCAGGAATGTCGCCAGCCAGATGCGGGCGTCGCCCCGTTCCCTGAGGAAGATCCAGGCCAGCAACGCGGCAAAGACCGGCGAGCTGGCGGTCAGGCAGGAGACGTTGGCCACCGACGCGCCCTCGAGCGCCGTGAGATAAAAGGTGGAGCCTGCGGCGAAGAAGCCGGCGCAGGCCAGCAGCGCCAGCGGCTCGATCTTGCGCAGCTGCGACGGCAGCCGGCGGCGATAGAAGAAGCCCAGATAGACCGCCAGCAGGAGGCCGGTCGAAAGCCCGCGCCAGGCGTTGAGCTGCCAGGGATTCGTGGATTCCATCAGCCGGGTGAAGATGCCGCTCAGGCTCCAGAGCAGCGTCGCCGCGATCGCCGCCGCGACTCCCTTGAAATAGCCATTGTCTGTCATGGTGTTGCTGGGGGCGGTGGGGCTGTCGCCAAGATCGCTTCATCGAAAATACGGAATATCGGAGTATCGTCATGCTGAACCATCAAGTCACGGCCTAACAGTGCCCCGGCATGCCCGAGCGAGGGCTTGACGTTGCGCGGCGGACGGCAATGCTTGGCGGTGAAACCGGACTGGACCAGAGGACGTCGCAATGCGGAATGGGTTGGGAACACTGGGCTGCGCCATCGCGGCCGTCATGTTGCTATCTACTGGCATGGCCTTCGCCAGCTTCGACGACCTGAAACCGGCCGATCCGCCGCCGGCCGCGGGATCGCTGCAGCCGGGACTTGCCGTGAACTATGTGGATGTGAAAGCCCGGCATGTGGACGAGGTCGAGGAAGCGGGTGACGGCGAGCCAGGCCCACCGCTGCCGAAGCTGGACTATCAGAGCGGCGCCGGCACGGTGCTTACCAGCAACCAGGCCGACATGATCGGCGCCCGCATCCGCGGCTTCATCAATTTCGACCAGCCCGGCCGCTGGCTCATGTCGACCCAATCCAATGACGGCGTCCGCGTGCGCATCGACGGCAAGATCGTCATCAACGATCCGGATGTCCATTCCGACCAGTTCTCGATGAATGCGGAGCTGAATATTGCGGCCGCCGGCTGGTACAAGCTGGAGGTCACCTATTTCGAGCGCAAGAGCACCTCGACGTTGCAGCTCTATTGGCAGCGTCCCGGCAGCACCGAGTTCGAGATCGTTCCGGCGGCCGCCTTCGGCTACACGCCTTGAACCGCGCGCCCTATTTCTCTTCGATCGGCCCGACGGGACAGCCGGGATCGGCCTCGGCGGGAAGCTGATCCATGCGCCGCTGGATGCTGTTGGCGCGGCGGGAGATGTAGCCCGTCGGCTTGCCCGCGGACCAGCGCCGGGGATTGGGCAGCACCGCCGCCAGCAGCGACGCCTCGCGCTTGGTCAGCTCGGCGGCGGATTTCCCAAAATGGAACTGGGCGGCAGCTTCGACGCCATAGATGCCATGGCCCCACTCGATGACATTGACATAGACCTCCAGGATGCGGCGCTTGCCCCAGAACAGCTCCTGCAGCGATGTGAAATAGACTTCGAAGCCCTTGCGCAGCGCCCGCGTCACGATATTGGAACCGGGCCAAAGAAAGACGTTCTTGGCGGTCTGCTGGCTGATGGTCGAGCCGCCATAGATGCGCTTGCCCCGCTGGTTCTTCTTGAAGGCGCCGAGGATGGCATCGACGTCGAAGCCGTAATGCTGGCAATAGAGATTGTCCTCGGCGGCGATGACGGCGCGAAACACCTCGGGCGAGATGTCTTCGTAGGCGACCCAGTCCTTGCTGATGCCTTCGCCCTCGAACAGGCGCAGGATCATCAGCGGCGTGACGAACACCGGCATGAACCCGTACAACAGCACCATGAGCAGCGAGATGCCGAAGAAGGCGACGACGGCTTGCAGCGTGCGCCTGACGATGCGCCGCCAGCGGCCGCCGGGCCGCGTCTTGCTGTTCTTCCCCCACGCCATGGCGGCAATCTATCGTCTGTTCGGGCGATCATCCAGATTGCCGTGCGGTAAGCCCTGCGGAGAATCGCGGTGACCGGCGAGAGCGGTCCGACCCCGGAACCGATTCAGGAGTTGCTGGCGCGACGGCTGGCTCGCGGCATCGCCCGCTCCCTGACCGCCCGCGGCTATGCCACCCTGACGGAGTTCTTCCTGCTGAACGGCCGGCGGGTGGATGTGATCGCGGTGAACTCTTCGGGCCAGACCATCATCGTCGAGATCAAGAGTTCGGTCGCCGATTACCGCGCCGACCAGAAATGGACCGAATATCTGGAGTTCTGCGATGTCTTCTATTTCGCCGTGCCGCTGGATTTTCCCCGGGAGATCCTGCCGGAGGATTGCGGGCTGATGGTGGCCGACGATTATGGCGCCGAGATAATCCGGGAAGCGCCGGCGCAGGCCATGAATGGCAGCCGGCGCCGGGCGCAAACCCTGCGCCTGGCCCTGACGGCAATGCAGCGCCTGGGCCGGATGAACGATCCCGACGGCTTTCTCTAGGCCGTTTACCCATAAACTCGCAGATCGGAGGTCCGCTTTCGGAAGCAAACCGGAGATAGTTGCTTTCTCCAAGGCTGACCGGTCTTGACCCGAAGCAGTCAATCTCTTTGCCAGAAGTAAGAGCCAAATCGACTGCCATAGGTCCGAGAAAAACCGGATCAGCGCCCTGCACTCGCTGACTTACAGTCCGTGCCGATCTATCCAGGGAATGTCGGCTTAGTCGACTTTCGTCTCCTCGAGACGATAGGGAATGGAATCGACCGAGGCCACCGAAAGGAGGCGATAGAGATGGCGCTGACGCACTAGTGGCCACCAGTCGTAAAGAAAAATCTCCAGCGGCCGCCAGTTCGCCACCCAACCAAGGATCAGGAAACTTTCCTCGACGGGACTCGCGAACGCGCTGCCGCTGAGGTAGCCACTGGCAATCTGCGAGGACGCCAGGCAGATCGCGAGGATCGTGATTCCGACCGCGAGCGACTGACGTCCGATCCGGAACAGTTCATTAAGATTGCGTCCGATTGCGCCGGTGCGATACGCAAAGAAACGATGGAGTGCATCAGGCAGCTCCTTTGCACGTTGTCGCTGGAGTTCGCTGTCTGGAAAATGGATCACGATTCTGATCGGCTGACCCCTCGGCAATTCGCGCGCCCAGCTCACGATGTATTCCTCAGCGTTCTTGTCGAGGTCCTTCTCGCGAAATGGAAAAGGATCAAACGAGTCGAAGAGTTGAGAAATTTCTTCGACGCGTAGTTCGATCGCATTTACCGGATTTTTGTCGTTCATCATCGGCTGCCCATCAGCTGGCCATCAGCATCCTGCTTGAGAATTAGCCAATAGGACCACCGACGATAATCTCCGTGAATCGACGTCCTGTCTGACCCCCAAGCGGCATCGAACGGTTGCTTCCGGCTCTTCAGCCCCACCCAGTCTACGAGCATCGGAATCGAGCGACGGAGCGTCTGGCGGGCCGGCAACAAGCGAAGCGGGATTAGCCCGGTGGTAACGATCTCTCTGACTGTGTTGCAGGCTAGCGCCGTTTGAAGCCGGTGAACATAGCACGGACCAAGTTCTCACGATGAGCGATACTCGCGAAGATGACAGCTCCGATGTGCAAAACGATCAGCAGAAGGCTGAGATTCGCGAACAACTCATGCGTCTCCTTAGCTACACGAGCGAGACCATTCTCTGAACGGTTCTCCTCGCCGAGAATCTCATCGTCACTCTCAACATTGCTTTGGATCGTTGGCTGAGCCGCTGAAGACGGAAACAGTCCAGCGAGCGGTCCTGCGTTCTTCTCGGCTCCATAGATTACAAGGCCACTTGCGACCGTCGCCGAGATGAACAGTAGCAACAGAACAATCATTGCCCCACCGGCGGGGCTATGTCCGATGTGCCGCTTTGCGCGAAAAAGAAGGAGGTCCTGGAGATATAGAAGGGTGGTAACCGGTCCGGAGACGAAATCGGAAAAGCGCGCACGACTTGGCCCAACGAAACCCCAGACCAGCCGGCTCACGATCAGCACACCGACCGCATAACCGGCCCATACATGTACGCCAAGGATTTCTTCACCGGTGAAATATGCCACCGCGAACCCGACGACCAGGATCCAATGAAATGCACGCACAAATGGGTCCCAAACATACACCCAATTTCCAGAATCATTTCGCATTTAGCGCCCCGCTTCAGTTTGAGAACAGCAAGAGCCATCCATTTTCTTGGAGCACAGGGCCTTGATACAAATCAATATCGTTCCCAAAATACTAACCAAAGTGATCTGTCACGCGTCCCCACTTCTGGCCAAAGCTGGCTCGGAGAGACGGTCGGATCACAAGGCCCAATGCAAGCATTGATACACCGTAAGACGGAGTGAGCTCGGCTAATCCACCGCGAACTTTCTCAGAACCAACACGGAGCATGGAGCATGCTGCGCTACATGCGCGGCGTTCGGTCCGATCATGTAGTCCAGCATTTCGGGGCGATGCGACGCCATGACAATGAGGTCGACCTCCCGGTCTTTCGCGGTAGCGATAATTTCATGCCCGATGCTGCCGAGCCGCACTTCCTGCTCAAGTTTGACCGCCGTCTCATGAAAGGTATCAACAATCGCTTGGAGCCTGCCGCGAGCGTCGGCGACCATTTGTTCCAACTGATAGGAAAAAAAGGTGCTTTCGAACATTGCCTTCAAATCGCGGATTACAGTCATGATAGTCAGTCTGCTCTGGCCGGATTTAGCGAGTTCGAGAGCTTCGGGTATGGCAAATTGCCAGCTGCTCTTATGCGAGATATCAATGGGCACGAGGATCGATCTGAACATGGATTTACTTCCCTTTTTCTGAAACCGGCAGCGGGACGGAGCGCTCGTTAGCCGATTATGGAGCGCTGAGGTTCACGCATCGACGCGCGGACCATCAGCGCGAGAAACCCCGGTACCGCTCCTGCAGCGGCCACGACTCCCCAATCAAGCAGATGCAGAGGTCTTAGGTGCACTAATTGGGCAAGAATTGGGACCTGAGCAAGGAGGAGAAGACTGGCGAGGCTGCCAGCAACAACGATTCTTGCGGTCCAGTTCCTCAGGCCGCTGAGAGCGCCCGTAATGGTAGCACTCGCAACGATAAGCACGCCAAGCGCCATAGTGCGGGCGTGCTCGACGTCGCTTGCGCTCCCAAGGGCATACTCGAAGCCTATCGATATGATAGCTGCAATCAGAAACCCGGAAAAGCCGATCAGAATCCAGCCTCGCATTGCAAAGAAACGCGGTCGGCCATCCCTCTCCGTCGGCATCAAATGATATGACGTCGGGAGATCTTGGAAGACGAGTAGCGCTGTCGGATGAATGATCAATTCCAGCCACACGATGTGAATCGGTAGGTATAGCAGTGGATGGCCCACTAAAGGGATAGCCGCCGCGCTCAATACCAGCGGAATGTGGATCATCAACAGGTAAGCGAAAGACAGCCGCAAATTCCGGAACAGCTGCTGGCCTTCTGCAATTGCCCCGACGATGGTTCGAAAATTGTCGTCAAGCAGTACGATCGCGGCGACTTCACGCGCGCTTTGGGTGCCGCGTTCGCCCATTGCGATACCGATATCCGCGGTTTGCAGGGCGGGAACATCATTGACCCCATCGCCGGTGACCGCGACGATTTCACCCGACCTCTGGAGGGCGCGGACGAGTAGTAGCTTCTGGGAGGGCGTCGCGCGTGCAATGACGTCGATCTCACGCAGGGCTTCTGCTCTAGGACCGCTGCCATCTCCATCCAGCGTTTCTGCCAAGGCGACAACAGGCCGCCCACCGCGTAGGCCGATATCGCGTGCAATCGCCTCGGCAGTAGCCGGATGATCGCCCGTGATCATGATGACGCGGATGCCAGCCTGCCGACAGGCCGTCACCGCGTCTTGTACGCCCTCGCGAATTGGATCCTCAAGCGCAAGGAGCCCACGCAACGTATAGCCGCAATTAGGCTCCGGCTCTGACGCAGTGGCAAGATCCAGTGCCTTAGTGGCGGCGGCAATTACCTTATGGCCGCTGAATGCATAGGCAGTGACTTGCTTGCGCCATTCGCCAAGCAATGCCGGTGCCTCGACGCACATGTCGAACACCGTCTCCGGCGCTCCCTTGACAACAGCCATACGTGAGCCATCTGCCAATCTAACAATTGCCGTCTCGCGCCGCCGATCTTCGGTAAAGGGAAACGCGGCTAGGCGCTCAATAGAATCAGCTTCCGGCGAAGCGCTGATCAGGGCGACATCGAGCGGATCCCCGCTGTCGGCGCGCGCAGCTGCTGCCGCCCAGAACGCAAGTCCCTCAGGTGACGTGTTCTCCACCGGGACACGATGAGAAAGCGCCAACTTGCCCTCAGTGAGCGTTCCAGTCTTGTCAGTGCAAATACAAGTCACGCGCCCAATGTTCTCCACCGCAACAGCACGCCGCACCAGCGCTTGGCGCCGAGCCAACCGATAAACACCGACCCCAAGGAAGAATGTAAAGACCACCGGAAACTCTTCCGGAAGCGCTGCAACGGCGAGCGTCACCGCGCTCAGGAAGGCATCGACGAGACCATGGCCCTGCATCAAGCGGATCGCTGCCAACGCCACGCACATCACAAGCGCCGCCATGAGCATGAAGGCCACCAAGTGACCAACGGCGATCTGGAGCGGAGTGCGGGTATGGCCTCCTATGAGAGTCGATCGGGCAATTTCACCATAGAGCGTCTCACCTCCCGTGCTGATGATGCGCACCCTTGCCTGCCCCGTAAGGAGCCGCGTGCCGGCAAACACCCAATGCCTGGCCTCAGCAGAGCGAAGCGCAGCGGATATCCGCAAGATCGGCTGTTTTCGGACCGGATAGGCCTCGCCGGTCAAAGACGATTCGTCAACTTGAAGTTCAGCGCCCAAAACAATCAGCCCGTCAGCTGGAAAAGGCTCGCCCGTGGCGACTTCAACGAGGTCACCCGGAACAACTTCGCGCGCAGAAACAGTGACTGCGGTCCCCTCGCGAAAGACGGTGGCACGCGCCGCAAGGCGTTTCGCGAGACCCTGGGTTGAGGCCTGTGTGCGACGATGGAGATAGGCGTCCATCCCAACCAGCGGTATGAGAGCGACCACCAGAATTGCTGCTTCCGTATAATCACCAAGTAAAGTGAACAGGGCGCTGACGCCGACAAGGAACCAGATCATGGGATCGCGCGCCGTATCACGAACCAGATCGATCCATGTCGAGGGTGCCGCAACGAGAATGTCGTTGAAACCGAATCGCGCGCGACGGTCGGCAACCTCAGCGACCGTCAGTTGGCGATTTGCATCGTGAAGACCGGTGAGTCGATCAATTGGGACGGGGCGATTTGGCATACGTGGAGGCTGCTCTTTTCTGACAAGCGATTGAAAGAGACTGTCTGTTTCAGGCGGTATGCTTCTGAAATGCGAATGCCGTCAGAACTAATTCTTCCTGCGTTCGCAGTTACGCTTGCGCTTTCGCTTTGGGCGCATCCAAACTGACATCCTCAGACTGCCGTCCCGACAATGGCACCGATACCCGCAGTTAGCGCCATTGCCAATGCCCCCCAGAAAGTCACTCGCGCTGTGGCTCTGAGCACGTTCGCACCGCCAGCTCTGGCCCCGATCGCCCCCAGAAGGCCCAGGAAGCCCAAAGATGCGGTGGAAACGATTGGGACAAG